>JAKAEZ010000034.1 GCA_021819825.1 Planctomycetota bacterium | reverse complement strand
ATCGGGCAAGCGACGCCCATGCTGCTTCGACCGTTCCGGGTTTTACAGCAAAAGCCTCAGCGCTCCCAAGACATCGCTTTAGAGGTGGCTAAAACTGCTGCCCTATCGCCTTGCACTCCAGACACTGGATATGGAAAGCCCGCCGTGTCATACCGCCACGGTTTTTCGTCGAAAGAAAGGTACCTGACACCTTAAATGGTGCGGAGGGTAAGTCGGAGCGAAAAGAAGGGCGGCGGAGTAATGAACTCCGCCGCCCGGGAATTTTCATTGGCTTTCAGCAAGTACGATCTTAGAACTGGTAGATCGCGTCGATACCAAAAGTGGTCTGATACTGCTTGCCGTTGAAGACCTGATGATCGGCCAAGTCTTCGCGAATTTCCGGACGAATATAGAAATTCTTGCTTAGGCTGCCATTGGGGAACGGAATAATTTTTACACCAAAGGTCAGGTCGCCCATATTGGTGTAATTTTCAATGCCAAAGGGGTTAATTCCAATTCCCGCGCTGCCCAGACCCGAACCGACATAATCATATTCTTCACGGGTGGTAAAGCTGAAGTAGCTGTTAAGAACATAGTTCTGATACAACGCTTCGCTGAACCAGCCGGAGGATTGATTACCGTTGGTGCTGTTGCCAGCCCCGTCGTAGGCGATAACCGTATCTGAAACCAGAGTCAGAGCGTTATTAAGTATCGGCGGCGTATAGGTGATCAGGGGTTCCACCACCGTGCGGTAATCATTGTTATTACCTAAGCCGGCGTTGCCCATGGCACCATCCTGCGGCCCCTCAGATAGATTAACAATAAAGTCCCATTGTGAATTTGGCGCGTAACCAACTTCACCCAAGAAATCCACGCCGTTGCTGTTGTTATCATAAAATGTCTGATTCCAGCCGCGGGTAACACCACCGTAAAACGTCCATTGACCGTTGGGCACGTATTCCGCCAGAACGCCGGTTTGCGTATAGGGAATCATGTAGCCAAAGGAATAGGTGTGGGAATAGAGGTAATTGGTGGTGGGATTAATGGTTTCCTCACCCAGCAGGGTCACAAATTTGCCGGCTTTGAACTTCACATCACCGGCTCCACCAAGATGCAGCGCCAAGGTGACATAAGCCTGTTCAATATCGGCTTGGTAAAGCGGTGAAAACACGCTTGACGGGTTGTAGCCAAAATCCAGCCCCGAGGAATGGAAGCTGTCACCGCCGTAGGATGGGTCATAGCCGTATACGAATTCAAACTTGCCACCCACATCCCAGCCGCGCTTAATGTAGTTGGTATCTGAGAAGTTAATGGCTTTGGCAATCGTCAAATCCAACTGATCCATCTGAAGGTGGTTGCCATATTCCGTGTCAAATACACGACCCGGAATGGTGGTGCCGGCTGGCGGTGGACCCGCAAGGTCGGCTGTGTAGCCCAATTCCAGGTAACCATAGATATTAATGCCCGCATTGGACAAACTTTGTCCAACGGATGTATCACCGGTCTTAATTTGATCCAGAGAATACATCAACAGCGGATTGGTGTCCGCCGGTGCCGCGGCTGGAGCCGGTGCTGGTGCCGGAGCCGCTGCCGGTGCGGCCGTAGGGGTGGTTGAATCCGCCAGAGACAGGCCAGCGGTCGCCAACACAGCGGCCATGGCCAACAACGAAGTAAATGGTCGCATTTGTTTCTCCTTCAAAAATGCAAGAACCGAGTGTTGTATTAGCAAAGTCTATGCCAACAAGTCGCTGCACGTCACCGTGTGCCGCGCAGAACCGCATACGGTGGATATTTGTGCAATATTTGCGGCAGAGGCAGACGCGACGCTGCATAGAAACAAGGCGATGCGCACCAATGAGCCTGTTATTCAGGCAATAATGAAAAAGGGCGGCGAAAATCATTTCGCCGCCCTTTCAGTGAATACAGGTGTGGTTGATTTACATTTTTAGAAGCTGTAAACCGCATCAACTCCGAACGTGGTCTGATAGTGCTTGCCACCGCTTAGTATGGCATGGTCAGCAAAATCTTCCCGCAGTTCCGGGCGGATCACAAGTGTTCGAAGCATGGCGCTATCCGGGAAAGGCGTCAGGCTGATGCCAACCGTCACTTCGCCAAGATTCAGCGCGTTGGATGTTTCACCAAATTGGTCAAAATCGCCGGCGGCATCCGATCCGTCATTGCCCAAGCCTTCCGCAACGCCGGTTCCGAAATAGGCATATTCTTCACGGAAGTTGTAGCTGATGAAGCGGTTGTAGCGATAGGTCTGATACAGGGCTTCATCAAAAGCGCCATTATCCTGCCCATTTACCGTATTGCCCGCGCCATCATAATAAAACACGGTATCCGAAGTGAGGGACAACGCGTTGTTAAGAATCGGCGGAACATAAGTGATAATCGGTTCAACCACCAACCGATTCGGATTGTTGGTGCCGTTATCCTGTGGGCCAAAAGAAACATTGACTTTACCGCATAGTTGGCTGTTGGGCTTAAAGCCAATGCCAACCAAGCCATCAACGCCAGTGTTGTTATCGCGGAAGGTCTGATTCCATCCGCGTGTAACGCCGGCCCAGAACGAAATATCCTGCCCCATAACCACCTTCGCGAGAAGACCGGTCTGGGTGTAAGGGACCAAATTGTTAAAGGCAATGGAATGGGAATAAAACGCATTCTTGGTGGGATTGATGTGTTCATAGCCCATGGGGCTGTCAAACTTACCGAAGCGCAACAACAGGGCACCGTTGTTGCCCAGCGCAAAGCCTGCGTCTACATACAACTGCTGCAGATCAAATTGATACAGCGGATAAGTCTGGATGTTATCGCTGTAGTTGTGATAGAAATTCAAGCCGTTGGAATGAATAAAATCACCATTGTAGCCATACAGCATGTCAACCTTGCCGCCCAGGATCACACCTTGCTGGTGGATTTGCTGGCCGTACAGATTGATCGTCTTGGCTATATACACATCAATGGCATTGAGTGTGAGATTGTTATGGGCTTCACTGGTGAAAAAGCGGCCGGGAATCGGGTTGGAATTACCAAAATCCTTGGTATATCCCAACTCTCCGTAGCCGCCGATTTCAATACCGGCGCTTTGCAGATTCTGCCCAACTGAGGAATCGCCGGTCTTGACCTGATCAAGCCCGTACATCAGCGGCGGAGCATTTTCCGTGCTCATAGCCGGCGCAGCGGTCTGGGCCGAATACGCCCCGGAACCATTTGCCGTTCCCGCAGAAGAGGTGTCGGCCCACGTGAGGCCGGATGTGGCGAGCATGGCGGCTGCGCCGAGCAAAATACCCAACGATCGTTTGTCCATAATGTGTCTCCTTAAAAAAGGATACCCTAACCAACGCCACGGTTTCGACCGTTTTCGTCCCCGCCAATTATGGGACGAAGGAAAGTTCCATCTTCCAGGCGTTCCTACACGGTTTTTGAGGATAATGTTCGATAACCTTCATGTCAACCTGATTTTAGCAACGCCTTTACCGATTCTTAACAATTCCCTTACATGCCCAACATGTAAGCGAGCGGCCCATTAACGACAATATTATCAGCACTCCTTTAAAACATGTGCGTACAACAGGCAGCGGAAAATACAATAATGCCTTAAATTCGCACGTTCTCGCGTAAATAAGCGGCAGATTAAAGAAAATATGGTACATTTCACGATGAACGGAAGTGGATTGTTGTCAGTCTCCACCGTAGCTTAGCGGACGCCTTGATCATGATAAATAAAAATTCTCCGTCCGCTGGAATTCTCCTGATTTTCAGCCAAACCTTCGCGCCAGATCCGGCGGCCGTCGGGCAACACATCACCGATGCCGCTATCGCCATGGCCAAACGCGGCCATGCCGTGCGTGTGTACGCCTCAAGTCGCGGATACGAAGATCCCACCCGGCAGTACCCCTTAAAAGAAAACATGCAGGGGGTGGACGTTCGACGCCTGCGTTTAAGCTCCTTCGGTAAAAAGAACCTCCTGATCCGCATTATCGGAACCGCCAGCTTTCTTATTCAATGTTTCTTTATTGGTTTATTTACCCCCAAAGTAAAAGGCATTCTCTTTAGCACTTCGCCACCCATGATCGGCTTTGCCGCCGCATGTATTGGTTTGCTGCGGCGTGTGCCCATTGCTTACTGGGCGATGGATCTGAATCCTGATCAGCTTATCATGATGGGGAAAATTAAAGACCACAGTTTTCGCGCCCGAATGTTGGAACGCGTGAATCGTTTTATTCTTGGCCGATCAGCCGCCATATTTGTTCTGGACCGATTCATGGCTGACCGCTTGGCCAAACGGGGCGACTATGCAAAAAAAATCCACATTGATCCGCCTTGGCCGCATGAACATGTTATTGAACCGGTGCCGCCGCAGAACAACCCTTTCCGCATTGAGCACGGCCTGCGTGGCAAATTTGTTATCATGTACAGCGGCAATCACAGCCCCGCCAATCCACTGGATACCGTCCTTCATGCCGCCATAGCATTAAAAAATGATACTGACCTGCGATTTGTTTTTGTCGGAGGCGGATTGGGAAAAAAGCAAATTCAGGCCTGCATTTTGGAACATCAATTAACCAATGTGCTGTCATTACCCTATCAACCGCTGGAATCTCTTAAATTTTCACTCTCCGCCGCGGATGTGCATTTGGTAAGTCTCGGAGAAAATATGGTCGGGATTATTCATCCCTGCAAAATCTATGGAGCCATGGCCGCCGGAAAGCCCATACTTTTTCTGGGTCCCAGCCCCAGCCATATTGCGGATATTTTCCAGGAGCATGAAATAGGCTGGCAAATTCGCCATGGCGATACCAACGGTGCCGTGGCGGCGATTATGCGCATTCGCAGCACTCCGCAGGCGCAGCTTAGCCGCATGGGCCGCAATGCCCAGCATCTGCTGCGCGAACGGCTAAGTCAGGAAACACTCTGCAATCGTTTCTGCGACCGCCTGGAACATGCCCTTGCCCTCCGCGCTTAAATGCTTTCCTTCCGCGCGTCGGGGCGTTTGGGGGCGTGGCAATTTTTCCGGGCGACCTCATCCGTGATGTTAGCCGGCACATTTAATGTGCCGCCGCGCCGCGGAAAGCGCACCCGCCGTAGCCGACAGTTCCGGATATCATCGACGCGATCCCACCCATTAAACAACAATATTGACCCCGCCCGGAAAAATTGCCACGCCCGGCGTTTGGGGTTTTGTCGCGAGACGTTTTACATCTCACGAACGGGTTTCTATATTACAAGGCCTGCGGGATTGTTGTAGCTTCTGTGGAGACGGTCCAAGGCCGTCCGGAAGCGAGGCTGCCTGCATGACAATCAGGGCCTGATCGGTCCTGCCAGGAGAACAAACCAATGTCAGGTGAATCCAAATGTCCGTTCCATTCAACCGCCAATAGCGCCAAGCCTAACCGTGAATGGTGGCCCAACCAGTTGAACCTTAAGTTGCTGCACCAGCATTCCCGCCTTTCTAATCCCATGGATGCGGACTTTGACTACGCCAAAGAATTTAAGAGCCTGGACCTGGCCGCGGTACAAAAAGATCTGGTAGCCTTGATGACCGATTCACAGGACTGGTGGCCGGCGGACTTCGGTCATTACGGGCCGTTGTTCATTCGCATGGCCTGGCACGCCGCCGGTACCTACCGCATTGGCGATGGCCGGGGCGGTGCCGGTACCGGGCAGCAACGCTTTGCGCCGCTGAACAGTTGGCCTGACAATGTCAATCTGGACAAAGCGCGCCGGTTGCTCTGGCCGATTAAACAGAAATACGGCCGTAAGATTTCCTGGGCGGATCTGATGATTCTCGCGGGCAATGTCGCTTTGGAATCCATGGGGTTCAAGACCTTCGGTTTTGGCGGCGGCCGCAACGATGCCTGGGAGCCGGATGAATCGGTGAACTGGGGGCCGGAAAATACCTGGCTGGCCGATCAGCGGTACAGCGGTGACCGGCAGTTGGATAACCCGCTGGCCGCGGTGCAGATGGGCCTGATTTACGTCAACCCCGAAGGCCCCAATGGCAATCCGGATCCGCTCGCGGCCGCCAAAGATATCCGCGAGACTTTCGCTCGCATGGCCATGAATGATGAAGAGACCGTCGCCCTGATTGCCGGCGGCCACACGTTTGGCAAAAGCCATGGAGCCGGCCCGGTATCTCATGTGGGACCCGAGCCGGAGGCCGCCGGAATTGAACAGCAGGGCTTGGGCTGGAAAAGCAGCTTTCGCACCGGTAAAGGCGGAGACACCATCGGTGGCGGCCCGGAAGTTACCTGGACTTCCACGCCGACAAAATGGAGCAATAACTTTTTTGAAAATCTCTTCGGCTTCGAATGGGAACTCACCAAAAGCCCGGCCGGTGCCCAACAGTGGACCGCCAAGGACCCATCCGCGGCGGGGAACATTCCCGATGCCCATGATCCGTCCAAACGCCATGCCCCGACCATGTTGACCACTGATCTATCCCTGCGATTTGACCCAATTTATGAAAAAATATCGCGGCGTTTTTATGAACACCCGGATCAGTTCGCCGACGCCTTCGCCCGGGCCTGGTTCAAACTCACGCATCGCGACATGGGGCCGCGCGTGCGTTATCTGGGGCCGTTGGTGCCCAAGGAAGAGCTGATCTGGCAGGACCCGATTCCCGCGGTGAACCATCCACTGATCGGCGAAGCGGACATCGCCGCATTGAAGGGCAAAATCCTGGCATCAGGGCTGTCGATTTCACAGTTGGTGTCCACCGCGTGGGCCTCCGCGTCCACATTCCGCGGATCAGACAAGCGCGGCGGGGCCAATGGCGGCCGCATTCGCCTGGCTCCGCAAAAGAATTGGCCGGTCAATGAGCCTGAACAATTGGCCAAGGTCTTGAAAACTTTGGAAGATATCGGGCAGGCGTTTAATCGTGCGGCATCCGGCGGCAAAAAAGTTTCGCAGGCGGATTTAATCGTCCTGGCGGGTTGCGCGGGCGTTGAACAGGCCGCGAAAAAGGCGGGCTGTAACGTGGTTGTCCCCTTTACCCCCGGACGCATGGATGCCCTGGCCGCCCAGACCGATGTCGATTCCTTTGCCGTTCTGGAACCGCGTGCCGATGGATTCCGTAATTATGTCAAAGGTTCATCAAGCGTGCCGGCTGAGGCCCTGCTGATTGACAAAGCCCAATTACTGACGCTTACCGCGCCCGAGATGACGGTGCTGATTGGCGGCATGAGGGTATTAAATACCAACGTCGGCCAAACCCGTCACGGCGTGCTGACCAAACGCCCGGAAACATTGACCAACGACTATTTCGTAAACTTGCTGACCATGGGCACGCAGTGGAAACCCGTCTCGGAAACCAACGACCTCTTTGAGGGCTTTGATCGCAAAACCGGGCAACCGCAGTGGACCGCAACGCGCGTCGATCTGGTCTTCGGCTCAAATTCCCAACTGCGGGCCTTGGCTGAATGTTACGCCAGCGCGGATGCCCAGGAAAAGTTCATCCACGATTTCATCGCCGCCTGGGACAAAGTGATGAACCTGGATCGCTTTGATCTGGCGTAGTTGTTTGCGTCCCTGTTTTTCCTTGGACAAGTTAGCGATCAACCGTCGCCATCAGCTTTTCGTTATAACGCGGCCCCGCTACTTTTCCTGGCGCCAGGGCGGCGTCCAGAGCCTGCATTTGTGCGGGCGTAAGCGTGATGGCCGCGGCGGCCAGGTTTTCTTCCAGATATTTACGGCGTTTGGTGCCGGGAATCGGCACAATATCCTGGCCTTTGTGTAACAGCCATGCCAAGGCGATTTGGCCCCCAGTGGCATGTGTGGCGGCGGCGATGTGGTGCACGATCTGCACCGCGGCCATATTGGCATCATAATTTTGACCCTGATAGCGGGGATCATTGCGCCGAAAATCATCGGGCGGATATTCTTCCGCGCGCTTGACCACGCCAGTTAAAAAGCCTCGACCCAGGGGAGAAAACGGCACCAGGCCGATACCAAGCTCACGGAGAACCGGAATAATGTCCCCCTCCAAGTTCCGTTCCCACAGCGAATATTCGCTCTGCAGCGCGGAAACCGGATGGACGGCGTGGGCGCGGCGAATCGTGGCGGCACCGGCCTCCGAAAGGCCGAAAAACCGTACTTTGCCCTGTCTGACCAGATCACCAACTGTGCGGGTCACGTCCTCAATGGGAACGTTGCGATCCACCCGATGCTGATAAAGCAGGTCGATGTGATCCGTCCGCAACCGTTTTAGTGAACCTTCCACAGCCTGCCGAATGTGCGCGGGTTGGCTGTTGGTTGCTCGGGCGTTTTTATTTTCTTGAATGTCGAACCCAAACTTGGTGGCGATGATAACTTTTTCACGCACGCCAGCGAGAGCGCGGCCCAGAAGCTCTTCATTGACATAGGGGCCATAGACTTCGGCGGTATCGAAAAAATTGCACCCCAAAGCGATGGCGCGATGAATCGTGGCAATCGACTCTTGTTCATCCGCCGCACCATAAGACTGGCTCATCCCCATACACCCCAGTCCGATTGCCGAGACCTCCAGGCCTTGCTTACCGAGTTTGCGTGTGCTCAATGTCATAAATATCTCCTGCTAACCTACGAGCCTGCACCGACAGGCACCGGTGTTATTGTGTGAACGAATTGTATGATACCGCTACCGCGGATATTCAGCCATGGGCGGGCGTTTTCCTTGATTATCAGGGCGTGGCAATTTTTCCGGGCGACCTCATCCGTGATGTTAGCCGGCACATTTAATGTGCCGCCGCGTCGCGGAAAGGGCACCCGCCGCAGCCGACAATTCCGGATATCATCGGCGCGATCCCACCCATTAAACAACGATATTGACTCCGCCAGGAAAAATTGCCGCACCCGATTATCAGCAACGAAGGCTGGTTATCGCCAAAAAGCCGGATCACAAATCACGCCAGGAATGCACCGCAACTCCGGATCGCATGTAAGAACCGTCCCCGCCATAAACCAGAGCCGCGGGCGCGGTTGGACTTCCCGCAAGGTTACGCCAGAAATTCAGTCCGCCCATAAAGTCCGCGGCGATGGTTTCTCCGGACTTTATTTCAATGGGAAGCGGAAGTTCGCCGGTATCAACCAGAATATCCACTTCGTGGCCCGTGGAATCCCGCCAGAAGTACAAGTCCGCTTCGACAGCGCGGTTGAAAAAACTCTTGATGAGTTCAGCGATGACAAAGCTCTCAAAAATTGCTCCGCGCGAAGCGTGGCCGGCAAGGTCCGCGGGTGAACGAATCCGCAGGAGATAGCAGAGCAATCCGGTATCATAAAAGTACAGTTTCGGACTTTTTATCAAACGCTTGCTGTAATTGCGGTGGTGGGGGCGCAGCTGACAAACGATGAAGCTTGCCTCAAGCAGTGCAAGCCACCGGCGGGCGGTGGTGTGCGAAATGCCGCAGTCCGTTGCCAGAGAGGTCAGATTAAGCGGCTGTCCGGTTCGCCCCGCACATAACCGCAGGAAGCGATAAAACGCCTCGGTATCGCCGATATTCAGTACCTCCCGCACGTCGCGTTCAATGTAGGTTCGGACATAGTTCGCCAACCAATCGTCAGCGCTAATACCCGGGCCATGCACGCGCGGATAAAGCCCGGTATGCAGGATTTCCAAAAGTTCTCCCTTGGCCTGTTTCCGATTCCTGTGCACCGCTCCCAAAGAAGCGGGAACGATCGCGCCGTGCCGGGCCAACTCACAAAGCGCCAGCGGCAGCAGGTGCAGGACGGCACATCTGCCGGCCAGCGTCTGGCTGATGTTGTTCAACAGTAAAAAATTCTGTGACCCGGTGAGAATAAAATGTCCTGGTACGGGTGATTCATCAACGATCCCCTGAATGTAGGAAAATAGATCAGGGACACGCTGTACTTCGTCAAGAATAACCGGCCCCGGAAACTGCCGAAGAAATCCGCGCGGGTCCTCCAGGGCAAAGCTTCGTTGATCCGGTGCTTCCAGGGAAACGTACTTCGCTTTTGGAAACGCGGACTTAACGAGGGTGGTTTTACCCGATTGCCGCGGGCCGGTCAGCGTGATAACCGGGTAGTGTTGCGCGGCTTTCGCCAGGGGTGTCGCCATGCGCCGGGGAATCGTCATCGTCGTATCATACAGATTGAACATTAAATGTTCAATCTGCAAGGACAAAACAATTTGGCCCGATTGTGGCCGTTGTGAAGCCCCAGCGCATTGTTAAGAAGCCCATTACAATGATCAGTAACCGATGATCTCCGATCAATAACAGCGACTGGGTTGCGGCCCAGTGGAACAGAGCGGTAGAGTCCCGTCGCGCCGGGACTGGAACAAAAGAGCGCCTGTCGCCCAGACACATCTCCCTCCTGCGGTCACCTGTTCACCTATTGCCTTTTTTAGGCGCAGCTATACTCCGCGCGGCGATTGGTGATACTTGGTCACAAAGGCAGGGAAAGTATCTGTACCGTCGCCCCGCGCCGCGATCCCGCCTGCTTTTGCCGTGTTTCCGATGCAGGCAAGATGCCTGCGGTACAATGCATGGCATCGCCTGATTTGTCTCACTATAAGCTGATCGCAGTATAACCAGCACCGCGCCTTACTTGGGAGTTCTACAGACGGCAATTAATCGCTAATTGGGGGCAGCCCGGCGGGTGCCGCTGTTATTTCGCGGCTTGATAAATCTCGGCCACTTTGGTCCAGTTGACCACTTCCCACCAATTGGTGATGTACTCGGGTCTGCGGTTTTGATATTTGAGGTAATAGGCGTGTTCCCATACGTCTAGGCCCATAATCGGCTTGCCCGACAGGCCGCAAACCGCCTCGCCCATCAGTGGATTATCCTGATTGGCGGTTGAGCCGATGGCCAGTTTGCCATTTTTCAGAACCAGCCAAGACCACCCTGAACCAAAGCGTTTGGTAGCCGCTTCTCCGAAACGAGTCTTAAAATCGGCAAAGGATCCAAAGGTGGAGTTAATCGCGGCCGCCAAGTCGCCGGTCGGCTCGCCGCCGCCGCCTTTGCCCTTCGGGGCTATGATTTGCCAGAACATGCTGTGATTGGCATGGCCGCCGCCATTATTGCGCACGGCTGTACGCACGTCTTCGGGCACCGAAGCGAGATCGCCGATCAGCGCTTCCACGCTTTTGGTTTCTAACGCGGGCTTACCGGCGATGGCATTGTTTAGATTGGTTACATAACCACCATGATGCTTGCCATGGTGAATCTGCATGGTTTGCGTATCAATGACAGGTTCCAATGCGCTAAAGTCATACGGTAACGAGGGAAGTTGAAACGCCATGATGGTACTCCTGAAAAATAATTTAGCCACTTACATGTGGCACTGTTTTCACCGTCTTTATTGTAGCACAATTCCACCCAGGTCAAGGTCATATCGCGCGGAGGAGGAAATTTACTGTGCTATTGAATAGTTGACGATTTTATCAGCCGATGAAAGCTGTACGCTGTCCTTGCCGCCCTCGTGCACCGTGACGGTTTTGAGCCAGACGCGCATTTGGGCAGCCGAATGCGTCCAGATCAGCACATCGTATTGGGCCGGTCCAAGCTTTATGGGTTTATTCAGGGAACCCTGCGCGTTAAGCCTTGCCGCCGCCACGCGCTGACCAGCCAGTAACGGTTCGATGGTGCTTCGGAAGTAACTGCGCATGCGTGTGAGCGAAGTATTGGTATTGGTACCCACCTGAGACGCGAATAATACCGGTAATATCTGCGACCACGGCGCATCATGTTGCAATCGAAGATTCAAGGCATTTTGGTGGTACATGGTGGTCATGGTTGTATTGGGCGTTCCATTGATATTGGCTGCCGACCAGGGCGGCTTGCCGGCCGCAATGGCGCGGCGAATTCGTCCCAGTCTGCCTGATGCGGCTTGCATGGCAAACCGCACCGCGGCCATGCGCGTGCCGGAGGGGATGATCCACATGGTGACAGGGGCCGATGAAAGATTCTTGGCGGCTAACTGCACCATAAGAGAAGAATTATTGTAAGGCAGTTGCGGATAAGCTGAGGCCCGAAGGGGTTCAAGTTTTTCGCTGGACATGCCCGTGAGGTCCACAATTGCCGTCTGCTTCATATGCAACGCCAAGGGGTGATCATTGGCGGGAATAAGGAATATCCAGTCTTGTATGACGCGCCGATGGCCATGCACGGTTCGGTAATCATCGACCATGGCATTGTTAAGTTTCACCGGCGTGTATTGGCGGCCATCCTTAAGATAACCACTGGGAAAATACATTTTTCCGCCACGGGTGACCAATTGCACTTCCGCGGGGGTTAATCGAAAATAGCCCTGGTCCGAGCTTACATTGGGCTCGGTGCTGCCATGGTTGACTTCCGTGCGGACCAAAATAGCCTGTTTTCCCGCGGCGGGAATCCCGTATCGCTTAACCATTGCCACCGGCAGCGGCCCGGCAAAGGGAACATGCAGCAGACTTGGTGGAAGGGCTTTAGCCCCGGCGTATTGAACTGTGTAGCGGTCGGCATACCATTGCCGCAGGGGTTGCGGGTTGTATTTGCTGAAGGATTGTCCGCCCAGGCTTTGGCCGCTGACCATGCCCCAGAGGCTGGTAACAAAACCGTCCGGGTCCAACCACAGTCCGCTTGGGGAATTGCTGGCCAAATCCGCCGCGGTGCTGTAGCGCGAATACCCCAGAATACTGCTGGGCAACGGCAGCATCTGCACGCCCACCATCACCGAACCAACTAAAATCATGGCGGTAAAAAAGCCAAAAGTTCCCCCGACGATTCGCCCGGGCCACAGCGGCAATTCCACATCGCCACGAATCAGGTAATCAAACGCGGTGCGAATAAGTGAAAAAGCCAGGAAAAACACCAATAGAAACGTAACGCCGTAAGCAAAATCGGGTCGATGGTTCAGAATCGGATTCGCCCAAGCCTGATAAACCCCCATGGCCAACGCGGAGGCAAAGAAACTGGCGCACAGCAGGAGTAATGCGGACAATGGTCCCTCATTGGCCATATACAGCGCAAAGAGAATAATGAATAACAGTACGATGAATTGAAGAATCATTGATGATCTTCCAATGCGCTACGGCGTTTGAATCGCAACCCGGCATGCAATTCATACGCCTCTGTCACTTAACTGTCTCCAGCGGACGATCCGCCGGCCCGTGAGTTACCGGCACCGGGGGCACCAGCCTGACTTTGCCCCGGTATCTTGCCCGCCTGATTCGTATCTGCTTTGGAGGCACCCGAGGCGGCGGCTTTCGGTTTGGACGCCGACTTTTTATCCGGCGTGCACACACGAATCACTTCCTGGATCGATGTAATTCCCAGAGCAAATTTTCTAAATCCATGCTCTACCATGAACATCATATTATTTTTACGCGACAAGGTGCGGATTTCTTCCACCGGCCGCCCGGTGGCGATAGCCCGGCGAATTTCGTCATTGATGATCAGAATTTCAAATATTCCGGTTTGCCCGCGATAACCCAGGCTGGCACAATCCGGACATTTTATTAAGTTTCCCTTTTGATCACGGGAGGGTTGAGTGTTGGCCTTAAACGCCGAGAGATCGCGACCGACGGGTAAATTCAGCTTGGCCAGCATCGCTTCATCGGGTTGATAGGCGATTTTGCATGTCGGGCAAAGCAGTCGCACCAGCCGCTGGGATATAATAGCCCGCAACGGCGCTGCGGCCACCTGATTGTCCGGCAAAACTTTACGCCATAGCTCCAAGGCGGTAATAGCATCGTTGGCTCGTAATCCAACATAAACACGATGCTCTTCACGCGAGTATTTTGCGATTAACTCAGCTGTTGCCGCGTCCGGGCATTGTGCCACCATGAGAATATGCGGGTCTTTAAGCATAAGGCTTTGCAATGATTTTGAGTGGCTCGCGTTGGGTGCCGCGGGGTCGAAGCGGGTTAAGGAGATGGATTCAAAATCAGCCCGCGGGTTAATTTCAAAGGTGTTGATGCTGGTCGTATACGCGTCATGGTTAGCCAACAGAGAATAAAGCGTGGTCGTCCGGCCCATGTGCGGGGGGGATGATACGATAATCAGCCCTTCATTGCCCTGCAGCACTTCGCGCAATGAAGTAAGTTGCTCGGATGACATGCCCAGGTGGTCCAGCGGCATTTTCCAGTTATCTTTGGCGTTTATCTGGAGCCATAGCCGTTCTCCGGCGGTTGTGCCGCTGGTATTGGCGGTCCAGTGGACCGCATTGTTGTCCGCGTCGCGAGTGGTAAATGTCGCCGATTGCGGCCGCCGCCGCTCTTCCAGCGACAGGCCGGTAAGCTGTTTGACGGCTTGGATAAGCGGCTCGGCATTGGAGCGCTGCATTCCGGATTGGGGGTATGCCACGCCGTCAGTGCTGAAGGACATTTCATAAGCCTGAGCCGACGGCATAAGATCAATGCGCTGCGCCCGGTTTTCCAACCCCTGTATCAGCAACTGATCCAGCAACACGACGCCGTTGTAGGCGGGATCTTCTACCGCCGGCAGATGCAGCGGCTTGCCGCCTTTCCCCTCATACCGTAAGCCCAACTGGGAAACAGACTTTTTTGCCCGCCGCCCAGCGGAAAACTGCTCCATGTGGCCGGAGATAACACCCAGCAGATCACCGGATGATCCCAGTACCTGTACGCGCGTCCGCCAGTAATACCCCAGCAAAGCGGCGGGAATAAATATGTTCAATACCAGTGCAAACCAGAAGTTTGGAACCAGCAGCCAGATCAGCAGGAGAATGGCAACCGATCCCAGTAATGTACCTTTCCATATCAGGACGGGCTGTTCCGGCATATTAGGCAGGTCATTGTCAATCCAGACAAGAAAGCGTCCCCAGAGCACCAGAATGGCAACCGCCACCCCAACATAAATAATATTTACGTACATCAAAGCAATAATTCCTGACTTCGTGCGTAGCTTCAGGCACCAAGCTATGCGCCGCCAAATGCAAAACTTACCATGATCCAGCTAATTACGCCAGAGATTATTAATCGGAATCATCCTTGACTCTGTACCCGGTCCCCGCGCAACGGTACCTGCGGCAGGGGATTAACTCGTCCGGATACCCTTCATGCGCATACGCAATTCATCCGGATTGGGCGACGCAATATACGCCTCTTTGTGCGTAATGGTCTCGCTGGCCACAAGTTCGCAGAGCATGTCGTTAAAGTCAATCATCCCGGCTCCGCGCTCGGACCGGATCACCTGCGTTAATTCATTTTCCCGGCCTTCAAGAATATACTTTCTGACTGAAGGTGAATTTAACATGACCTCGACCACCGGGACCCGGCCAATGGCCGGATCAATGGCGGGCACCAGTTTTTGGAAAATAATGGCCTTCATATTGTTCGCGATAGCCTGGCGCATGTTCATGTGCATATCCGGAGGGAACAATTCCAGCACGCGGGTGATGGCACCGGGGGCACTGGCGGCGTGAATGGTGGAAAACACCATGTGCCCGGTTTCCGTGGCCTGTACCGCCGCCTGAAAGGTCAGGCGGTCACGCATTTCCCCGATCAAAATAACATCGGGGTCTTCACGCATCATGTAGCGGATTGCCATTTCAAAGCTTTCAACATCCAGACCGACTTCGCGCTGGTTGATAAACGCCTTCTGATCCACATAGGTGTATTCAATGGGATCTTCAATGGTGATAATATGGCAGGACCGCCGATCATTTACTTGCTGAAGCATCGCGGCGATGGTGGTGCTTTTGCCGCTGCCGGTGATGCCCGCCAGCATGACCAGTCCCTGTTCATTTTCCGCAATTTTTTCAAAAACTTCGGGCAGGTGCAGCTGCGCGAAATTCGGAATTTTCGGATTAATGCGCCGGGCCGCCAGGCTGATCATGCCGCGCTGACGAAAAATATTGACGCGGAAACGCTCAGTGGGGCCTATGGCGTAAGCGATGTCCAGTGATCCGCGATGCAGGAAATCATGCCATTGCTCCTCGGTGAGCATTTCCTTGACCATCGCTTCGATTTCCGCGTTGCTTAGCGGTGTGCCGGTGGTCGGAAGCAGCCGACCGGATTTACGCACGCGCGGCAGTACCTCGGCCTTAATGTGCAAATCGCTACCTTCCACCTTGGTGACCACTTCAAAATATTTATGAATTCTGGGTGCTGCCGGGCGCTTGGCGGATTCAGCGACTTCAACTTTCGTACCCTGCGATTCTTTCGTCATGCGACTCGTATCCTTATTACTAAAAAATAAAACTTACAACACGCCCGTCTAAAAAGCCAGTCCATCCAAGGTTTTTAACCCCAGCATTTCCTTTGCGAAAAAGGGTTCCGCGAATCGGCGGCGAATGGTCCCGCCGAAATACCCGTTGATATGCTCCATGTAGGGAAGGATTTCCCATTGCGCTTCCGCCGGTCTTCCCGTACTGAACTGAGATTCATAACACCTTACAGCCCGGCGTTTAACATCCATGGTGTCCGAAACATCCACACAGAATGAGGCCGGAAAATTAAACCGCAGGTGTGAGCAGAAATAGTAGATCAATCGCGGCGGATAAAAGGGTTCGCCGGGAATGTCGGATTTTGTCAGCTTGGCGTCAAACCGGGCATCTTCAGCAATTTTGGTCACTTGCCGATGGTCCGGGTGGGCATCATCGGGATACGGAAGAAAGATGATGTCCGGTCGAAGGCGACGAAACACGGCTGCCGTGGCATGGCGTGCCGCCAGGCTCCAGGTCACTTCACGGTTTTTCAGGCCCAACAAAACGCGGTTGGCTCCCAAAATTTTCGCGGCGGCGGCGGATTCCGCAGCCCGCGTTTCCGGTGTACCGAAGGGCGTGGGTTCTCCGTTGGTCATGTCCAGCAGCGTCACGCAATGGTTCTGCCGCGTCAGCAGCGCAATAGTAGCCCCCATGGCGATTTCCTGATCATCGGGATGGGGTCCAATTACCAGAATATTCATAGCATTAAGCCCAATTAGCGCGGCGGGGGTTCATTTCCATAGCACGGTAAGTAGCATTGCGTCAGCGGGATTCAAACGATTTCCAGTGCTGATTGCGCGGCCCGATATATTCCGCGCGGGGACGAATCAGCTTGTTGTTTGAATATTGCTCCAGAATGTGGGCAATCCACCCACTGGTGCGGCTGATGGCGAAAATCGGAGTAAAAAGATCGGCCGGTATATGAAGGTAGTGATACACCGACGCGCTGTAAAAATCGACATTCGGCTTCAAATTTTTTGTTCGCACCACCAGGTCTTCGATGCGCACCGACATTTCATACCAGCGTTGCTGCCCGGTCAGCGTGCCCAGTTGGCGCGACATTTCCTTTAAATGCCGCGCGCGCGGATCGCCGTTTTTGTAGACCGCGTGTCCAAAACCCATAATTTTTTCGTGGTTGTCCAACTTCGCCCGGATATAGGCATCCACAGTGTCCGGATTGCCGATTTCATTAAGCATCCGCATGACCTGTTCATTGGCGCCGCCGTGCAGCGGGCCTTTTAAGGCGCAAATGGCGGCCACCAGCGCCGAGTGCATGTCTGTCAGGGTGCCTGCCGCCACGCGTGCGGCAAACGTGCTGGCATTTAATTCATGATCAGCATGAAGAATATAAGCTTTGTCCAAAGCGCGTGTGGCCAAAGGTTCGGGTGAACGCCCGGTGAGCATATATAAAAAATTGGCCGCCAGATTTAAATCCCGTCGGGGTGCCAGAGGTTCGCGGTCATTGCGGATGCGATCATAGGCCGCTACCACGCCGGCCATTTGCCCCAGAATGCGCAGCGATTTTCGCTGGTTGGCCGCCGCGGACATATCTTCTGATTCCGCGTCAAACATGGCCATGGCGCTGGCGGCGGTGCGTAGAGCTTCCATCGGCGTGCTGCGCCGGGGGAAGGATTTCATCATGGCCAGCAGCCCTTCAGGCAATTGTGCCTGCTCGGCAATGGATTGGCGTAAATCATCCAGTTCGCCGCGCGTTGGAAGCCGTCCGTTCCAAAGCAGAAATACCACTTCTTCAAACGTGGAATTTTCCGCCAGTTCGTCGATGGAAATACCGCGATAAGTCAACACGCCGTTTTCAATGGAGCAAATGGAGGAGCTTAACGCCACGATGTCGCGCAGGCCTCCACTGGTTGCGGCAACGGTAGTCATGGGGGTCTGGGTCATACGATTACTCCTGAACGCACATCAGAGAACCTAATAATACACACTGTAACGGAAATCGTATAGTTTTCAGCGCAATAAAAAAGCCGTGTGGAGGAGGGTAGGTCCACACGGCCTGGCGGAGGAGGAAACGAGTTTAAGTGATAGTGTATGGTGCAGATCACGCCAGCACAGACCTCCACGTTGTGCCCGGGAAGCGGCGGGCCTGCGCCATACACAATCCATATTCACTTGTCATATTCGGGCACCGTTCCATTCTTTCGGCCCCGAGTTTCTTGCACTCTCTATCACTCCCGCGGTCCTTGCCGCACGCAAGGAGCCTGTCCGAGTCATCGCCGGGTTGCGACGGCGTGATTTTTGGCATCCATCAAGCAGCGGCGACGACGGCGTACCTGACACGGATGGTACTCCGAGGAGCCGCGCCGCAGAGGGAGGCCAAAAAGCACACCGCCCTGCGGGTGGGCCTGAAATACCCCGTCTGCTTTGTTGTCGGATCTCGCAGACTCATTATTAAGAGTCGGCTCGATCCTCCGCCGCACATACGGGACATTTCAGCCCCATCGCAATCCTGGCCATTACTCGGTCAGGCTCCTGGATATATTGCAACTCTCGTGCCAGTTGGACCGGCGGCGGATTTTTTTTGAAATTCTTCCCACGATGGCGACCGTGAATTTAATGAATCAGATTTTAACTGGGGAAAAAGCGGGGCTTTTTGCCTTATTATTGGACAGTCTTGCATACCGGACCGCATCCGCCCTTGAAAACAGCCGTGTGCCGAAGGCCGGTGTCCCAATGTACGCATGCCTAAAGTTATTGCATCACGAGCCTCCGCTGCTTATGCGCCATGCAAGACGTTGCTCCGGAATGTACGGTGGGCCAATCCAATGGGGTGTGGCAATTTTTCCGGGCGACCTCATCCGTGATGTTAGCCGGCACATTTAATGTGCCGCCGCGTCGCGGAAAGGGCACCCGCCGCAGCCGACAGTTCCGGATATCATCGGCGCGATCCCACCCATTAAACAACGATATTGCCCTTGCCCGGAAAAATTGCCACGCCCATGCAATGTTGCGGCAATCCTATGATTTGCGGGAATTGCTCCCGCAAGCTAAAACTGTGCCCAACGCCCGCTGTGCGCCGGGGAACCTTGCCGGATTTTCAGAAGCGACCGGCGCAATCAAGATAAGGATCCGTTGTGAACACGACCAGTACCTCTAAGATCGGCCCATTTGACCCGCTGGCAAAAATTGAGCGATGGGGTCTGATCGCATTGCTGATCGGCGTTTTTGCCTTCGGATGCGTGACGGAAGTTCGGTCCGCCTTTCTTAAACGGCGAATGACCGATGTCGATACCTATTTTCGCGCCGCCTGGGCCGTGCGCGTGCATAAAGATCCCTACAACGTCACAGATACCAATGGCTGGCATTACAATTATCCGCCTCTGCTGGCAACCCTTTTGTACCCCCTGGCTGATGCCCCGGCCAAATTCAGCCGAGCGGGGTTATTGCCCTATCCCGTTTCCGTGGCGATCTGGTTTCTCATCAGCATCGGCTGTATCTGGTGGGGGAGTCACGCGCTGGCCGAGGCCCTGGAAAAAACGTCCACTGATCCCGCCGTGCGCAACATGCCGCGCTTCTGCCGCAGATGGTGGGCGCTTCGCATTATTCCGATTCTGGTCTGCCTGCCGGCCATTGGCCGCGCGGTGGTGCGCGGACAGGTGAATAGTGTTCTTTTAATGTTGTTTTGTTTTGCCGGGGCGGCTCTGGCCACACGCAAGCGCTTTTGGGCCGGGTTTGCCAATGGCCTGGCGGCGGCATTAAAAGTTTTCCCCGGCTTTTTAATTTTGTATGGAATCTCGCGGCTGCGGTGGACGTATCTTGTGGGGATGGCGGCGGCGGTGGCGGTGGGGCTGTTTGTGATCCCCGGGATCATCATGGGGCCACAACATATGATGGCGGGGTATCAGCGCTTTGCACAAGTGGTTTTGGAGCCTGCCCTTGGATTAAACCATAATACCTCACGTGATAAGGAACTTCTGGATGTCAATAAGACCGATTCCACCAGCTTTGAAGCGATGATTGATCATACCGTTTATTTCGGACGCCACGCCCCAGCTCCGGCAAAATGGATGAAACTGGCGCATTGGGGAATTTCCGCCGTGCTGGTGGCCGTCACGCTGCTGGTGGAATTTCTGCGCCGAAAAGATGACCCGATATTTCGCAACCTGTTTCTTGGCGTGCTGATTACCATCATGATGCCGATTATCCCCATTTGTCATCCCCATTATTTCTGTATGGTGCTGCCGTTGGTTACCGCACTGCTGGCCGCCCGCTGGGAACATGACCGGACGCTTCCCCTGGGCGGCGCATTGGGTTGGGTGCTGATTTTCTTTGCCGCGTCCCACATTATGACGGTTCTGCCGCCGCCATTTTATATCCTGCGTGGTCTGGGGCTGGTGACCTATTCCGCGTTGGTGCTCTGGGGTCTGGGATTATTTGTCATGTGGCATTGGAAAACCCCACAAGAATTGCACGAATCTCCGGCCCCGGCATAGCCCGGGCGGTCGGCGGTACGTGTGT
>JAKAEZ010000064.1 GCA_021819825.1 Planctomycetota bacterium | reverse complement strand
ATTGGGTCATGCCGCCAGGGATCAGTAATTCGGAAATGCGACGATAGTGATAACCGCAGATCACCAGTTGGATGGCCAGCGGTAAATGGCGCGGCCGGTGCAGGCTGGTCCAGAGCAGCATTTTCCAGTAGTAAAATCGCTCTTTACTGAGAAATCCCAGCCGCCATGTTGCCAGGATACCTGCGAGCACACGCCCCAAAGTCAGCGGTGTTCGCACCGGAGGCGCATGGTACTCTTTGAGAAAAATACGCAATCTCCGGTAGTACTGCCTGGGAGAATAAATCGTTTTAAGTATTGTCTGATACCCTTGCCGCAACTCCTGCGCATCCATGCTCGGGATGATATTGCTGGTTCCATCAACATTGTCGCCGGTGGCCGATCCCACAAGGCGATGGGCCTCTTTCATGCGATCATAGAGCCGCGTTCCGGGAATGGCCTGCAGGCGTCCAACCATGGCGGTCATGATGCCGCTTTTCTGTATGAAGTCGATCTGCCGCTGAAAAATGCCCGGCTGATCGCTGTCGAAGCCGACAATAAATCCGCCCTGCACCTGCAGGCCGGCGTTATGCAGACGTTGCACATCGGCCACCAGATTGCGATTGCGGTTCTGGCTCTTGGAACATTCGGCCAGGCTGGAGTTGTCAGGCGTTTCTATGCCGATAAACACCGTGTCGAATCCCACCTCGGTCATCGCGGTCATGAGTTGTGGATCATCGGCGAGATTAATGGAAACCTGCGTATTAAAGGTATAAGGGCCACGGTCCTTCTGCCACTGCGTCAGCACCGGCAGCAGATCGCGCTTGAGTTCGCGCTTATTGCCGATGAGGTTGTCATCAACGAAAAAGATGCTTCCCCGCCAGCCATTGCGATGCAGCGCTTCGAGTTCGGCCCGCACCTGTGCGGCGGTTTTCGTGCGTGGACGGCGGCCGAACATGGCCGTGACATTGCAGAAATCACAATCAAAGGGACACCCACGGGAAAACTGAATGCCGGCGCAGGCGTAATAACGCAAGTCCGCGAGTTCCCAGAGGGGAACCGGTGTGGTGTGAACATCGGCGAATCCCCGGGCGCGGTAAAATCGCTGCGCCTTTCCCTGTTGCCAGTCCGCCAGGAATGGCGGCAATGATAATTCGGCCTCGCCGAGCACAAAGTGGTCAACAAGATCGAAATATTCATATTCGGAGGTAAATAACGGCCCGCCCGCCACGACTGTAAGGCCGGCGGATTTACAACGGGCAATCAGGGCCTTGGCCGATTCGCGCTGTACCACCATGCCGCTGATCATCACAAGCTCAGCCCAGGCCAGGTCGGCGTTCGACAATGACTGGATGTTCAGATCCACCAGACGTTTGTTCCACTGTTGTGGGAGCATCGCGGCAACGGTCAAAAGCCCCAGCGGTGGAATGACCGCACGCTTTCGCACAAAGCGCAATGCATGCTTGAGACTCCAGAAAGTTTCGGGAAATTCCGGATAAAGCATCAGGACGTTCATATCCGTTACTCCGTTCTGCCACGCCAACAGCCAATTTGCCGGGGCGTGGAACTGCACAAATTCCTGAAAAAGCCGAATTCCGCCGGATTTGCAGCATTCCCACCGGAGTATCTCGAGCGAGGAATTCGTTGATTATAATAGCGGTCGCTTTGCCCGGATTCAATGTGACGTTGCGCGCATGGCCATGGTCTGCCCCGGCAAACCGCATCCGCGCAACTGACGGATGTGTTCGTTGCGGCAATCTGGGCGGGGGACTGACAGATGGCCACCCCATTATTGCTGCGTCGTCGCCTCCACTTCGGGTGGTACCAGGACGGTTCGTGTGAAGGATTGCGCCCCGACTGCGGGATGCGTTCGCAGCCTCGCCAAGAATGCCTCATGGCAATCGCCAGCCAAATAGCCGCGTTGTCCCAAGATAGTTTTCGGGGACGCGGAGGCGAAATTCTTTTTAAAGAATTTCAAAAAGAGGCGTGCTGCTGGGGAAAATCGGGAAATGTAAATCCGTTTGCGCAATTGAGCCATGCTGATTGCGAAGCCCGGCAGCCGCTTATTACGTGCTTTTCACGGTGTGTTATACGCAGACCGATCCACCGGTCCGTCGTTTGAGCAGCAGCAGGCCCAATGCAAGCGAACCGAATCCAACAAGCCCGAGCGACGCCGGTTGCGGTACCGCATCAACTACCACGTTGGAAACGTCAACCGTGTTGTCACTGTATGCGCCGTTTGTGTACGTTATGGGCGTTGTGTTCAAAAATTCAACCGCGGTTGTGGACGACTCCGCGGTGAAGTTTAAAGTGAAGGAGGTAAAGGAATTATTATTGATGCTCGGTGTCTGAGTGGTAATTGGCGTGCTGCCATTAGCGGCGTTAAGAATGATCGCCTCCATGGTGGCATTGGAATTGAAACTTCGTTGGGCCGCAACGTAGCTGAGTGTATACAGTTGTCCCGCTGTCGTGGAAAAGGTCTGCTCAATAGATGCGGGAGCATTTAGTGACGCGTTCTGCAAAAACACAAAGTCTCGCACGCCGGAGGCGCTACTTGGCGCAAAGGGGGATCCATAGGTTGCGTAAAACCCTGTATCCGGACCGTTGACGCCAACCTGGTTCGTGGCTGTCCAGTCTGTTGGGTTCGCTGGATTGGCGGGAGTCTGCGTGGGGATCGAATAGCCCGGGTAGGTACCATAGCTGCTGGCGTTGGCGGAGAAATCGCCGTTGGTAACCAAATTGGCCGAGGCGGTGCCCGCGACTGTACAGATAATCCCAACCGCCGCGCAAGATGCAACGGTCAGGCCCAGGTGGCTGTCAAATTTCATAGTCTAATTCTCCCAGAAAAAAATGTAAGAACGGGCCTTTCGCGGACCAGATTCCGCGGTTGGTCCCTCTCATACAGCGCTGACCCGAGGCCGGTTCCGCCTTAACAGCAACAGGCCAACGCCCAGCGAACCGAATCCAACAAGCCCGATCGACGCCGGTTGCGGTACCGCATCGACTATCACGTTGGATACGTCAACAGTATTGTCAGCAGGCTTGGCACCCGACGTGGTATTCTCAAACGCGATCTCGGTAGAGGCCGAGACCGCGGTAAATGTCAGTATGTTTGTAGTGAAGCCGGATGTACTGATGGAGGGTGTTTGCGAAATGATTTGTGCATTGCTGTTGGCCGCATCCAAGACCAGTGTCTCCATGGTGGCGCTCGGGTCACCGCTCCGCTGGGCCGCAAGATAACTAAGTGTGTACACTTGTCCTGCGATGGTGGAAATCACCTGGTCAATGGTTGAATTGCTATAGACGGTTCCGTTCGTGCCCGTCGCATCCTGCAGAAACGCAAAGTCTCGCACGCCGGAGGCGCTACTTGGCGCAAAGGGGGATCCATAGGATGCGTAAAACCTTGTATCCGGACCATTGACACCGATGGGATAATTCAGAGTAATGCTCCAGCCTGTTGGCGCAGATGGGTTGGAAGTCGTAAAGTCCGCGGAATAGCCCGGGTAGGTAACATAGCTGCTGGCGTTGGCGGAGAAATCGCCGTTGGTAACCAAATTGGCCGAGGCGGTGCCTGCCGCCAGACCTAAAGCCGCTAACGCGGCGAAAGTTGCCGCACCGGTGCCAAATGTTCTCTGCCTTTTCATCAATTCAAACTCCCTGTAAATTCAATCGTGCCTGAACCAAATCCGGCCACCGGACAATCGGTACCAACCGGTACCGATCAAAATTCCGCCGTTGCCGATCCATACAGAGCCAATCGCTATGCCTGCCGCGCAAACCCCGAGGAATCGCAACCCCTTCTCGCTTATTACCCGCTCTTTTCTTTATAACAGTGAGATGCCACACGGCAACTTGAGTGTGACTCCCTCGGCCACTCCATTGACCAATTAGGCTTTTACTACATCCGCAGGCAATTGTCAAGATTTACTGAATAATTCTATTGGGTGATTCCAGACGAAATATTGTAAATCTGTGCAGGAACGCCACTTACGTTGCAGTCGGATGGACTATGTTCCTGAGCCGATCAGGCAACCGAACCTGCGCCCCTGAGAGGGGTTAATCGGCAGTGGCAAAATAGGGCATCAAGCAACTGCGGTGCCGGCCATTGCCGCTGGCCCAGGCGATCGCTCCGCTGGCAGATCGCGGTGAGCCCTCATGGTTGAGCTTACGCCATTGGCACGTACGGAGGTCTCTGCTACGGGCGGGCTTACGCCTGCCAGGGGGGACGGACCCATCTATTCCGGCGCAGCAATACTGACGGTGCGCGTTGCGATGGCAGGGATATGGCAATAGACTCTGCCGGTGAAAAAAGCACAGGCTGCGGTGTGTGCGGAAAACAGAGGAAACGAGCACGCACCGAATGGATGAATGATTGGAGAATGACA
>JAKAEZ010000063.1 GCA_021819825.1 Planctomycetota bacterium | reverse complement strand
TGAATTACTGTAAAAATTGGCCAGCAGGCCATCATCGCTTGTGGCCAGCCAAACACTTTCGTTGTAATAAGGCCAGCCCTGGCTGAAGTTGTGCTCACAACATCGGTAAACCGGTCCGGCACTGTAGGAAAACATGGTGCCGCTGTCATCAATATCCGGATGCTTGTTTCCGGGATCCAGTTGAATCTGATTCGGGGCGGTTAAATAATGCAATGCTTTCATATTGGCTGTGGCGGCCGCGGGAAGCATGTTCATCGCCAATCGATCACAGCGATCAGCCCAGAAGGGATTGCCGGAAATGCGGGTGAGAATTTCGTCGCTGAGCATGTTTTCAACAATGGCGCAGGTTTCAATGCCCTGTCTTGGGCCGAAGTAACCAAAGCGGGCATTTTCATCGGCCCCGTATCCGCCCCCCGCCACCTGGCCATACAGACCGAACATGATTTTCCAATCGTTGCGCGTGTCCCGAAGATCGCGCTTATTATGCGATAGCTCATAATACTCCGCGGGCTCACGGAAACCTTCACCAAAGTTTACACCATGGTACGAAGCCACGCCGGCGGTCCAATCGGCGCTATGGGCGTTGATGGTTTTTACAAGTTTAAGAAGAGCCTTATCACCGGTGCGGTTATACAGCCAATAAATATCATGAATTCCCTCACTCCAGCGCACCGCACCCCAACCCAGGCTGAATACCTTGGGGGGAAGTTTGGCAAGATAATGAAAATATCGTGTTTCAAGTTTTAATACCCGGCTATCGCCGGTATCGGAATAATATTCCTGCAATACTTCCAGCATGATCTGATTGGGCCACAGCGACGGCAGGCCATGATGCGCCGTCTTCAGCCGCAAGGGTCCAAAATACCCATCCGGCAACTGTGTGGACATAATGCCGTGTATCCAATGAGCGGCATCGGCCATCATACGCTTATTTTTCAGCAAATACGCCATGGGAACATAACCACGCAACCAATAGGGCAATTCTTCCCAACCATTGGCGCTCATGGAACCGCGGTGTGTCCAGGCGGTTTTGTTGTAATTGCACCAGTCGGCTGGACCGTCAACCACATCGCGCCCATTCTTCACCTCGTCCATGCGGCCTTCCATGCCGTGGGATTCAATGACCAGCATGTTGTGTACCCAGCCGTGAACGGCCACAGCTCCGTACGGTAACCGCAATACCGCTTCCGGCAGCAACGGCGCACGATTGCAGGGATAAAAGCTGTTGCGCTGAGATGCGGGTATACGCAACACATTGCGCACTAAAGCCGACACCGCAGCCGCCGGCACCAGCACGGCAGCGCAAAGTGCCAGCACCGCGGGCAATGCGATGCGTGTGATATTGAATCTACAAGAGGAATTTCGCCGTCGATTAAAATTTTTCATAAGCCGGCTTCCTTAATTGGTGAACTTGAAGCACAAGCAACGGCCTGTTGTATGCGGGGAACATCGGATGTGCACACAGCAGGATTTTACCGGCAAATTGCAGCCGGCACGCGCCGGATGGTTAAAGCAAAGCGGGTTCTCGCATGATCTTTCCCATCACGCAAAAACCTCCTCCGGGAGCACAAGGAGTAAAAAGCTCCCGGAGGAGGTGCATTCAGGAGAGTTTTATCGCAGGGCACGGGTTATTGCCCTTTACGACGAAAAACATCCATTATTAACAACGAGCCTTACGACGCCGGCTTACCAGCAGCATCCCCATGGCACCCAGGCCAAGCAGAGCCACGACACCCGGTTCCGGAACCGGCGTTGCCGCATACAGGCCGGCAACTTGTCCCGCAGTCAGCGCGGAGTTCCAAGTGGAGAGGTCATAGTAGCTGGCCAATGTTGTAGGATCGGTAAACGGATCCAAGCCTCCTAAGCCGTCCGAGGCGGTGGCACCACTCGGATCAGCCAGAACTGCCAAACTCATCGCTCGGTTCGTACCGCCTAGTAGGGGAGAACCGAACATTTGCAACACTCCATTGATGTAAAGCGACAGGGTATTCGTGCTGGCGCTATAAACCAGCACCTCCTGCGTGAGCTGGCCGGTAGGATTGGAAAGCCCATTACTAGCAGATAAAGCCAAGTCACTACCGGATGTCTGTGTCTCAAACGTTGACAAATGCGGGCTGTTCCCGCGATCGGGATGCACAATTATCCAGTTGGAGGCTTGATTGCCTTTTGTGCCCATTGACATAACGGTCGAGTAGTTGTTAGACGGATCGCTCGGTGAGCGGTTGAACGTAACCGAAATTGTGAAGTCACCTGTGTAATTGGCAAAAGTGGAGCCAGGCACGGACATGCCGTTTCCAGAGCCGCTGTTGCTTGTCACCAAAGCACCACCGCTGATGGTGTTGCCGGTGCCAACGATTGTTCCAGCGGTGCTGGCCGACCCTGCGGTGCCGATATCCGAAACCGTGCTGCCGCTGATGGCGGACTTGGCGAAGTTCCACTCATCCGTGGGGGTTGGTGGCGTTGCCGGCGCAGGCGTGGCAAGACTCGTAACGGCCGAGGCCGCGGCAGTCGTTGTATAGTAGCCTACCGCAGCGCCGCCGCTCGGGGCGGTTACGGAGAAGTTAAGTCCCGCCCCACCACCTTGCTGGTAATTCATTACTTCAATGGGGTAATAGCCAGCGTTGCTGAAAGTCACACTTGCCGTGCTGTCGGTGGTAGGAATGTAACCACCTGTAGTGGAAGGATTCGCGCTGGAGGCCGTGTTGGCATAACCGTTAGCGACTACTAGCGTTCCGGTTCCCGCGTTCCCGGTCGGCGTAATTCCCGTGCCGCCGAGATAAACTGCCCCAGCGTCGTCGGCCTGACTCATGTTAAATGTGTACGTGCCGGGAGCGGCGATCTTGATGTAGCCCATCTGATCAATCATTGATGTCTGCCAGTAGCTGACATCATACTTCGCGGCACCATTCGCATCCGATCCAAGGAACGCATTTGTAGGAGTTCCATTCCCGCCAGTGTAGCTGAAGGTGTCGGCCGTGTTCAAAAACGAATAGGACGGCGCGGGTGCCCCCCAAATCTGGCCGGTGTTAGCGTTAGAATAGGATCCACTAATGTACTGCTCCACATCCTGCACATCACTGAGGCTCGGCGACGGGCCGAATCCCGTTCCCGGAATGCCGTATTGGCCGGAACCTTTTGCGCCTGGATTACCCACGTGCCATAACGATGCCACCAACCCTTGGGAGAGGCCGCCGGCTCCCAGCGAAAGCGCCGGGGCGGAGGAAATGCTGATCGATCCGCCCGGGCCTGCACCAAAAGCAGTAGCCGCACCGAGCAACGATACCCCAGCTGACAAAAGCGCCAGCCGCCGTGTTGAAAGAATATTGGAATTCATGATGAAAACCTCCCTAAAACAGGAACCCTTATTACTTGGATGGGAAGGCCGACATACGACCTTACTTAAACGCCACCCGTAGCCTTTTTAGTCATCAAACAGAAGTCACCGCTGCCAGTATCAATAAAACCCGCCATTTGGAGCGTGAACGGCATGATCATTATTCCACATCATGTTCATGCGAGATCCGCCCTGAATGGGGTTAATCTGAGTCAAGTCTTTCTGGGAATAGGGTGCCACATGGCCATCGGCGAATAAAACATTGGAATCACCCTCGTGAATAGAACCCGGCCATTCCGCCCATTGCACCACGCCAGGAATACTCGTTTCCGGCAGCGCCAGACTGGTGCGTGTTGGGTCGGAATTATAAATAAATGCATAGTTTGGGTCCCCGTGGGAGGCATCATCAATGCGGTCGGTTATCGCAATCATCTGGGCCGGATTCTGTACGGCAGATTGCGGAACCTGTGGGTAATATTGCCCGCCGGTGGCGTCAATATCTCCGCCCAGACCTTCGCCATAAGCCAACTGCCCTTTAAGTGGAAACGCGCCAAGCGTACCCCAGTCGTTATATCCATAAGAAAACGCGGGCAAGGCAATCTCCCGCCCCAGCGAATCCGTCTGCGCAGGCCACTGGCCGCCCAAGAACAACACCTGCTGCCCCTTCGTATAACCGAATCCCAACTCAATGGTTCCCTTGGCGTAGCCCAGCGGCGGAACGGTTCCCGTTGGCCACAGGTAGCCCTGATATTCCATATCAATGGGGCGTGCCGGGCAATAGAAAAGTTTAGCCGATCCACTGCCCATCATGGTCATCAGCCGCGGCACCCACACGCAGAAATTATTGGCAATTCCCTGACCATTAACGACCTCATTACCCGGATAAAATCCCTTCCATGTCTGCAGATATTCCTGCATGGCAATACCCATTTCAGATTCATTGGATTCACAGGCCACCGCTTCAGCGCGAGCCTTGGCCTGTGCCAATGCCGGCAACAGTAAAGCAATGAGCAACGCGATAATTGAAA
>JAKAEZ010000033.1 GCA_021819825.1 Planctomycetota bacterium | reverse complement strand
TCAGCGTGTAGGTTCCCGTGGGCACGGCCGTCTTTCCGTTGCTTAAATCAGACAAATTGATGATGTTGGTTCCACTGACGGCCGCTTTACTGCCGACCAGCAGATTCTGCACCGAGCCACCGTCAAAGCCTAAGTCGATGGTACCACCTTGCAGATTCAGACCCCCGACACTGATCTGCGTTCCCACCCCATCGTTAATGACCATAAACGTCCCGCCGGAGTCGATCTGCAGCGAGCTGGTATCTGCGATGCTGGCCAGGCCGGAGAAGCCGCCTTGGGCGCTGCTGTCCGTATGGCTCGACAATTCAAGTGTCGCACCGGATGTTATTTCAGTTACACCAGTATAGGTGCTGGGCCCCACAAGTGTCAGCGAGCCACCCGTACCGCTGTTGATGACTTTCAGGCCACCCGTGGACAGCGAACCGTTCGCATTGGTTCCCTGCAGCAGCGGATTATAGATAGTCACGTTAAATCCGTTATTGTCGATGACCGCACCGCCGTTGAGCACGTTGAGATTAGTCGGAGTATAGGTGCTGGAGTTGGGGTTGGCGATCAGGCCAACACTGGCGTTATACTCCTGCAGCGTGCCGCCATTAAAATTCACGATAGTTGTGTTCGGAATGGCGGTGCCGCCGGATGGGGCCTTGTTAAGTGACTCCGTAATGTCATGCACCGCAAGCACGCCGCCGTTCAAGTTTACAATGGTGGTCACCAAAATGGTGGCCGTGGTGCTTCCGGAGGTAATCGATGGCGTGGCTGTCGCCGTGACTGTGCCGCTGTCGACGTTCAGAGTTCCCGTCTGTCCGGTACCGGTGCTGCCGAGGCTGCCGCTGCTGATTTGGCTCACGGTAACGGTCCCGCCGGTTCCGCCAGCGCCGACGTTCATAACGCCTGCACTGTTCGCAAGACTTGAGTCCGTGAGAAAAGCTATTCCACCAGACATGTTGACGGTTCCACCGCTAACATTAAACTCATTGCCGCTGGCCTGCCCTGCGCCGTAATTAATTTGAATTCGGTTGGCCTCCGATAACTTTCCGCCGCTGTTCACGTTAATAACACCCGGTGCCGCCCCTAGGCCGGCTGCAATGTTTTGCCCCTCCAGATAACCGCCGCTTCCGATGTCCAGTGTTGCGGTGTAAGCTTCCGATATCAGCGACGGAGTATTAGTATTAGTAGTAGCACCGTAGGCGGTGTTATCAATCGTGAGGTTTTGGATAGTTACCGTTCCTCCTTTGACTGCAAAGACTCCCGAATCAGTGAGCGTATACGACCCGCTTCCGGCACCTTGAAAGGTATAGTTATTTTCCGCCGGGCTGGTGCGGCTAATGCTGTTGCCGACAGTCAATCCATCCGCAGTAAGGCCGTTTGCCATGGAAACCGTATAGGTTCCACTACCGGCAGTCGTAAATCCAGCCACATCATTATTCGTCCACACTACTGGGCCGGTAGAAGATGTGGTGTCGTACCAATTTGTACCGGTGCTATTCCATGTGCCGTTGCCATTGGTTCCACCTGCCGTGCTTTGGTTGGGATTCCATGCGAGGTTGTCCGCTGAAGCGGGAAAGACCCCCAAACCGGTTAGGAGCAGCGCCGCCGCTCCCGCTGAAAGAATTGCGATACCTTTACGTGATCGGGATGTTACTGAAAGCATATCTCTTACTCCTTAAAAAAATCTGAAAAACTCAAAAACAACAAGCAAACTCAACGACGTCCGTTATTTCAGGCACCGGCCAGAATGTCCGTTGCTAACCTTTGAAATCGCGGAAACTTTTTTTTTGCTACTTGTAGTGTGACACGCTTGCACCGGAATTGGAAGTCCCACTTTTCATCAATTCTTGTACCACTTCTTATCAAAACGACCGGTTTTCTCATTTTCATTGGGAACTGACGCCATGATTTCCCCGATTTTGCGTCCCAAGAGTCCGATAATTATTGGATGCAGAAGAACACTTGGATAGTTGTACGCGCGCCGCGAGTCACCACGGCCAGACGGCACCTCATCAGATGGCGTGTTCACTGGAACAATCTTGATACCACTCGGCTCGCACAGGTCTTTTGACCATATCCCAAGCCGTTGAGCTTAGGGCACCTCCCGCGGTGGCGTCCATGCGGCGACAGGCAACACAGTACAGCCAAGACAAAAAGCTATTTGTTTTACTGCGCATGATCGCGATGCAAACCAGCGGATTATGCTGGAACATTCGATGCAGGGCGAAGGAATTTCGGATTCCGTTATGGTTCACAGCCACACGGGGCATGGCGCATTAGAAAACGCGAAGTGAAATCCAGCCTTGGGCAGGTGGCAGCAAGCAACCTTCGCAGGCGCTAAATGTATTACGCCCAAGTCCAGCATGGCGTGTGCCGATGCTGTACGAGTTGCGGCAAGTAATTAATGGTATGGGCCTGCGATATTCTCGCGAGGTACGCCTGCAATTCCTGTTCGGTAAATTTTTCAAGAAAAGCCCGCCCGGCGGAGCGGTTCAAGCGGATAATCTCATCCATCATTTCTGGTTTGCTCATGTGCGACTCCTTTCGCTTAACATTCCGTACTCCAAGCCGGCAAAAGCCGACGTGATACAGGAGAAAATTCCCGGCGTCCAATGCCGATAATCTCTAACGATAGCACACTATCGGCAAGACGCCCCAATAACTTTAATAATTATTAGGTTTTTTCGTACGCCTTGGGGCATTGATCCCAGGGCGGCGTTCCAGTAACATATTATTCCCGTGATCGGGCGTTTAGCTCAGTTGGTTAGAGCGTACGGATCACACCCGTAAGGTCGGGGGTTCGAGCCCCTCAACGCCCATTTCGCCATTTTTTGACCCACGCCAGGCACGCGAAGCGAAGCTTGCTCCTCTGTGTCGGCAATACGCACCGGAAAACGCGCCTCTTACGTTGTGCCATCGTCGCTGGTAGTTTAAATCCTGCGACGGCCTCACGCTTCGATCTGCGGGCGTTTGGCATCCGGCCAGTCAATATGGAAGAATTTTCCACGGGCCTGATCAACACGTTCATACGTGTGGGCACCAAAATAATCGCGTTGAGCTTGAATAAGACTCGCCGGCAGAACCGCTGTCCGATAGGAATCATAGTAAGCCAAAGCGGACATAAACGCCGGAGCGGCAATTCCGTTTTGTGCCGCCAGGGCCACGACTTGGCGCCATTGTTCCTGGCCGTTTTGGATCTGTTTGCGGAAATAAGGGTCCATTAACAGGTTTACCAATTTGGGATCGCGGGTATAGGCGTCAGTAATTTTCTGGAGGAATCCGGCGCGGATAATGCAACCGCCCCGCCAGATACTGGCGATGGTTCCGAAATCAAATTTCCAGTGATATTCCTGCTGGGCCTGGAACATAAGCTGGAAGCCCTGGGCATAGGCACAAATTTTGGAGCAGAACAGCGCCTGCCGAATGGCCTCGATCATTTTTTTACCATGCTTCTTATTGCCGGCCTTGGGGCCGCGAAGTTTTTTCGATGCCGCCACACGCTCTTCCTTTAATGCGCTCATGCACCGGGCAAAAACCGCCTCGGCAATGGAATTGGCCGGCACGCCCATATCCAATGCACTGGTGGAAGTCCATTTGCCCGTGCCCTTCTGGCCGGCCGCATCCAGAATGCTGTCCACCAGATATTTTCTTGGTTTGGCCGGGTCGCGCTGCTGCAGAACATCGGCGGTAATTTCAATGAGATAAGAATCCAACTCGGTAAGATTCCATTGGCTGAATATTTCCGCCAATTCCGGCGGCGTAAGGCCCAGCAAATGCCGCAGCAGAAAATAGGCCTCGCTGATCAACTGCATATCGACATATTCAATGCCATTATGCACCATTTTAACATAATGACCCGCCCCATCCGGCCCGAGGTAGGCAGTGCACGGCACCCCGCCGGTCACCGGCTTGCCCGGTTCGGCACCGGGAATTGGCTTGCCGGTTTTGGGATCAACTTTGGCGGCGATGGCTTCCCAAATTGGCTTGAGATGTTTCCATGATTCCGGATCGCCGCCAGGCATCAGCGATGGACCAAATCGGGCACCGAGTTCTCCTCCAGAAACACCCGAACCGAAAAACTTGAGCTTTTCCGCATATTGTTTTTCACGGCGAATCGTATCGGTCCAAAGGCTGTTACCGGCATCAATGACAATGTCGTTTTTATCCACGCCCGCATCGATAAGTTGTTGCGTAACCGCATCAACCGCAGCGCCGGCCTTGACCAGAATAATAATGACGCGTGGCTTTTTTATTGCCAGAACAAAATCCGACAGCGTATCACACCCTACCAGCTTTCCCGGCGTGTTCGGGTTTTCCCTGATAAATTCCTGCGTTATCGCGGTGGTACGATTGAACACCGCAATATCAAAACCGTGATCGGCAATATTCAGGGCCAGATTTTTCCCCATGACCGCCAGACCAATCAAACCAACTTGAGCAACCCCGGATTCCGACATAAATCAATTCCTTTCAGTGAATTCAACGCATCGGTATGTTAAGCCGAGGGGCGGAAACTTTCCAGCGAGGGGAAACTTTTCTGTGTTTATTATGTGCGCACAATTATGCCGCGCCCCATTTTCCGCTGGCAAAATCAATGCCCGTCCGCGGTCAGTCGAAGCAGTTCACCGGCACGCATGGCAAGCGTCAGCGTTTTTCCCGCGATGGTCTTCTCCGGATGCCGCGCCCGGCTTATCCTGACCGGTTGGCCCGGCCACGGGTTTACAAGATGGCACATGCCGTCGCGTCGGCTGATGATTTGCACGTATGTAATGCGTCCCTGATGCAGCCGACTGGAAATTAAAATGTCTCCGCACGCCAGAAGATTCCCGAAGGACGCATTCTGATTCTTCGGCCAATTTGGAAACACCAGAATATTGTTCTGGTAGCTTTGCAGAAACATACCGCAGATCGTCGTGGGCACGGTGGCAAAATTTTCCGTTCCACCGCCGCCCATCTGAAACAGAAAATTAGGATACGAAAAATGACCAATCAACATATCAAGATGATACAAAATTCTGGCGGGATTATAGCCTACTGCCGCGCATGCCGGATAAAAACTTGACGTGTTATTAAAGTCATACCAAGTCTTCTGGAAGCTTACGGTATTTAGCGCTGCGGCCAGTTCGCTCTTGGGGCTTTCCATACCTATCGCCCAGCCGGGAAAAATGACCTGATGCGAATTCATTCCCGCCGAAGATCCACTGTCACGTACCGGGGGATGCGCCGAAAGCAGTTGGCCCAGATTAATCCATTGCGAACCAATCAGGGCGTCACGAATGACGAATTTGCCCTGCACAGCCGCGTTGCCAACCGCATGAACAATGCTGGAAATGGAAGACGCCGGCACGATGGGCAAAGGACTTAAATGCGCAAGAATATGCCGCCACTGCCCCGCATCCGGGTCATTTAAATGCAGGCTATGGTTGATATCCAGCAACCCGGAATACAGCATCTGTAAAAAGGCGATGCTGGTCGCCGGGTTGACATCATGGGGTGAATGCAATTCATCGGCAGCGTCATTAAAGTCCATGTAAAAGCCATTCTTCAGCACCAGGTAATGATCCCAGAACTGCGCCACGCCGCGTAGAAACGGATAGACCTTCCGTGCATAAGTTGCACTGCGTGTGTAACGCCAGCGCTGCAGACAATCCACACAACTGAACAACGCATCAGATTTCTGCCGAATTGATTTTGCGCCGTCAGCGCTCCACCCCGGCAGCGGACTTAAATGGGCGTAAAAAAATAATCCGTGATAATGGCGATGCCGCGCCAAACCATGCCCGCGCCGCATCCAATCCAGCAGAGCCTGATCATAATTATCCGCCAGCGCCACATGATTGGTCGGGTAGGCCGCCCAATAAGGGGCTTCATAATTATAATCCAGCGTGTAATCGCCATTCCATGCCATGTGCGGCGATGTATCAAAATTGCCCCACAAGCCCGGCGCAATTTGTCCCGGCGCACTGCTGCACGCGAAAACATACAGCGATCCGTACCAGAAATTCTCAATGGGCTTATTGGCTATGTGAATATAGGAATGACCCCAGAAGTGTTTCCACCATGCCAGATGCCGATTCCACAATTTGTCCACGCCCGATTCATTTAATGCATGAAGCATTTTTAATGATGCGGCGCGATAATCAGCGACATCGCGGTTATCCAATACTGATACCAATATCGTTGCATCAGCTCCGGGTTGCAGCGTCAGCGATACGTGATTGTTGCCGCCCTGTACTCCGCCGCCAATAAGCCGAAATGCCAGCAACCCTTCCGGCGACGCACCATCAAAAATAATCTGCTTATCGCCCGGGTGAATCGCATTCCAATCCCACTGCGGCCCGACAACTTGCCTGGCGGTGGGAAAGTGGTTCGTGGCTGCAATGGATTGGCCATTGACCACCAGAGAAAGTCTCATACCATTATAAATCGCCGCAACGTGGGACCACTGATTTAATGCCAACCTGTCAGGCGCGGTAATTCGCACACGATTGAGCATCGCGGATAATTTTCCGTTGACGGTCGAGAACGTAAACCCATAAGAAATCTGCGGCGGATTGGGTCCCGGCTGCATCCAGTGCTGCCAGGTATCGCTGGTCATGGCGCTGAAAATCGCCTGTGCCCCCTTGGCTGATCGCGGATAAATCCATGCCGATACGGTAAAGGCTCGCTGCGGCATCACCAGATTGCCGCAATCAACGTGCGTTGATTTGCCGTGCGAATGATCACTACGGCTGACAGGGCGTGTTAAAAATGCAAACCGCGTACCCGATGGCACCACCTGGGCGGCTGCCCGCACATCGCCAACCATTCCCGCGGCAACCGCCTTTGGTAACACCCTTACGTTGGTGATAACACCATGAAACGGCCCCGCCGGATCTCGCCCGCTGGGCATACCTATTCGCGCATCAACCGTATCAGGTGATACACGCAGATAGTTTATTCTGCCGCTGCTTGCGGCCATTCCCGCCGCGCCTGCGGTGCCCCAGGCATCCAGTAATTTCGGGCGAATAACCAAAGGCCGTTGCCCGCTGTTATGCAGTTGCATAACCAGAAGATTTTCCGGCTTGGCCACCCAAGCTTTAAACTGCAAATCGTGACCGGAGTTCGTAGTAAAATTCCCCACAACATCCGCCGGACCAATATTTTCGTCCGTCAGATAATTCCCGTTATGCAACGCCGGGATGGATAAACTCAATCGCCCCACCGGCATAATGCGTCCGCGCAACACACTCCAGAAATCCTCCCGCCCGATATACATGGCAATATGATCGGTATTGCGCCCCTGAATCGCCACCCCCACGCTGCCATTACCAATTAGCGGCCCATCCGGAAAATTATTCGCCGGCGCGTGGCTGGGCGCATGAATTCGAACACCGGATATTTTCGAAACAATATTCCACGCCGCCTGAGATACAGAATTAGCGACGGCGGCACCCGACGTTGCGGCACACAATGCGACGCCCAGCAAAGCAGCCAATACATTTGCCCGCCCAGTACCAAAACCTATCACGCGGACCAAAAGACTTCGCATAAAATAACTCTCCTGGTTCGTCCGAATGCCACGTCCATGTATTAACTGCAAATTCCCCACTTTGCAAGCGGAAAAAACACGGCACAAATCGATATACAGCATTTGGCATCTTGGATTATTTCAGACGCAGATTCTCCGCGATGCGAGACTGGCCGGGGTGTAAAAGCCGAGCGGCGGGATAATCGGGTGATTGGGCACCGGGTGCCCCTGCAACTTCTATTGCTGTTGTGCGTTGGGCGTTGTGAGTGTGTATGGCGCTTAAGAATTGTGCAATGGGCAATGGGACATAGCCTTAATGTCGGGCTTACGAAAACGGGCTTGGCAACGGGCCTTGCTCAAATATCACGGTATGGTTAGATTAATTGGCACACTGGTGCGATATGCACGAGATTTCCGGCAAGATGTTTTATTTTTTTTTGGAGCTTCTATGAGTAAACGCATCAAGAAATCATGGTTCGTGGCGGGTGCGGCGCTGCTGGCGGCCGGCATAACCGCTAGTGTGGCAATGCGGCCGACTGCCAACTTGGGCCTTGAGGCTTCCGCTGTCGCAGCGCCGGCGGCGGGTACGCCGGTGGATATGGAAATATCCCGTGGAAGTTACCTGGTCAATCAGGTGGCCATGTGCGGCGATTGCCATACCCCTATGAATCAAAATGGCCGCTTTATCAAATCCAAATGGCTGCAGGGTGCCAAAATAGCGTATAAGCCCAATTTCCCGGTGCGCCATTGGCCGCACGGCGCGCCCAATATTGCGGGATTGCCCTGGCGGTGGAATGCCGGTGCCATGATTAAATTCCTTACCACCGGACGTGATCCACGCGGGCATTACGCCGGGCCGCCTATGCCGGCCTATCGCATGAATCACGCGGATGCTGTAGCGGTAACCGCGTACCTCAAGAGCTTGCCACGCGGCAAAATGCCACCGTGGATGCGGCATCATTAAGCAGCGCGGCTGCCGCGTGCGATTATTAAATCAATAAGGCGGCTTCGATGGCCAAGCCGGGACCGAAGGCCAGCATCATACATGGTAGCGATGCCGACTTTTGGCGCAGACGTTCCACAATAAACAGGATCGTCGGCGAGGACATATTGCCGCAGTCGGCCAGCACCGCACGGGAAACATCCAGTGCGTCAATGGGTAAACTCAGGCTGGTGCGGACGGCATCCAGAATGCCCGGCCCGCCGGGGTGAACCGCCCAGGAACCGATATCCGCAATAGTCAGATTGTGCGTGGCCAGGAATTGCTCCAACCAGGGCCTGAGGTTTTCCGCGATTAACGTCGGCACGCGGCGCGAAAGCGTCATCTGAAAACCATGGTCGCCAATGCGCCAAGTCATATCCGCATTGGATTCAGGCAGTAAATATGAGCCGGTAGCTTGGCACGTCCAGCTTTTGCCCGGCGCGGCACGCTTTCCCACAATCGCAGCCGAACCGTCAGCAAATAACGCGTTGGGCAATACATTGTCGGTATTCCAGCCTTGCTGAAAATGGAGGCTGCACAGTTCAGTGGCACATAATAAAACCGTCGCATCCGCCTGGGCGTTGGCAATGGCCAGCGCCACCTGCAACGCATTGAGCGCCGCGTGGCAGCCCATAAAACCGATGTTCACGCGGCTGACCGAACGGGATAATCGCAATGTTTCTATAATTTCTCTATCCAGCCCCGGAGAAACAAATCCGGTGCAGGAGACCGTTATCAGATGCGTTACAGCGGCTGGGGCACAGCGTGCGTTGCTCAACGCGGATTGTGAAGCACGCAGCCCTAAGTCAACAGCCTCGGCGGCATAACGCTCCATACGTAGTCCGGTGCCCGGCCCAGCGGGGCCAGAGCCGTTCGATCCATTATAAAACGGTGTGGCACCATTCTCCTGATCCAACAGCACGGTATGGCGGCGTTTAATAGTGGATTTGCGGTACACAGCGGCCAGAAGGCGGGACTGCTTTTCCGTAAGACCCTTTTGGGCAATAGCGCACGCTTTGTCCTGACTGATCCCGTAATTCGGCAATGCCGTCCCCACACCGGTGATATGCAATCCCATTGGAACTCCAAAATTAAGCCGTAGCCATTGGCCGATTTATCTGCCGGACAAGCGGACCGGCCAGTGCCGGTGAAATTTTCAGCGCCTCAACCGCCAAGCGTGTAATGGCCCGATTCCGCAGCGACATGGTGACGGCCCGGCAGATACGTTGCCGCGATCCGACAAGCTCACGGAATTGCTTCTGCCATTGCGGCCCAAGTTCATCGCGCCAGGCCCTCACAGCCTGCTCAACCAACGGCAGGATTCGCTTGGCACCGGCTAAGGCCCAGGCCATTCCCTCTCCGGAAAAGGGTTCAACATATCCCGCCGAGTCACCCAGAACAAAAAGCCGCTTTTCAAAAAGTGTGCTCCGATGGCGCGTAAGCGCCGGTGCCCCGTGCCAGCGGCACGTCGTAAGGCCCTCCGGTACCGGCAATCCCGAATCGCAGATTATTTCTGCCACGGCGTTGCCCGCCCCTGCGGCGTCACGGGCGGCATGAACATCCAGCGCCGCAGCGATATGAAGGCTCTGGTTTTCCACAGTCACCAGCCCGGCGTATCCCCGTTTGCCGCAAGCCATATAAATGATTCCGGGAGCGTAGTCATTGGCGGGATAGTCAAGCGTTCCCGCAATACCCACGCGCGAATTGGCTGCAATTTCCAGCCCGTCATCATCGCGCAGTAGCCGCCCGCCCAAGCCATCGGCAACCAGCACGATTTTAGCCCGCAACGACGTAGCGTTGCCATCCAGCACGATAGATACTTCCCGATGCGTGGAAAAGCCGGCCGTGGCCTGCGCCGTGGTGCGCGGCATAAAAATGGCTCCCGCTTTTTGCGCATGGTTAATCAATGCCATATCCAACACCTCACGGGAAATTGCCAGCCCGCTGGGGATGGGTATTTTGGCCGTTGTGCCGCCACAAGCAAGATAAAACCGATCAATCGGCGTGGCACCTAAATCGCGGATCTTAAATTGCGCCTCTTCAAGCAAGTTCACTGCCGCCTGATTCAAACAACATCCGCAAGCTTTCCCACGCGGAAACGCCGCCTTGTCAATTAACAATACACTAAATCCCCGCCGCGCGGCTCCATGAGCGGCCATAGCTCCTGCCACACCGGCCCCCACCACCAGCACATCCCACACGCGACCAACATTCCCGGCTTCGGAAAAGCAAATCATGTCCGACTCCAGGACAAGACAAAGCGACATGGAAAACGCGGTTGAATTTTGACATTGCCCAAGCCGGCTTGTACCGCCAGGGCCGCGCTTTCCGCCATGGTATAAGCGGCTCGCACTGACCTTGGACCGTCCACGCACACCACGCGCGAACCCAGTACACATGCGGCACCTGACGCCAGAAGCCACCCGATGGCGGAGCGGCGCAGATCATTGACGATCAACCGCTGTCCGGCCCCACCGGCCAACTTTTTCAAGAAGGCAACGGCCTGTGAAGAATCCAGATGATGCATAAACAATGAACTCACAATAACATCATAGCCTTGTGGAAGCGGGTCGGTAAAAACATCCCAGATAAACCAGTCGATGCAAACACCCTGCTTTTCGGCATTGGCTTTGGCATGGGCAATGGCGGTCGTGCTTTTATCACAGCCCGCGATCTCCAATTTTACGCCCGCCTGATGGGCCAGTTTCCACAGCGCGATAGGGACATCACCCCCGCCCGTGGCGACATCCAGTACCCGCAATACCTTTTTATTCTCCAAAATCGGATAAATTTCACGCCACACAATTCCCGCGCTGTCACTCCACTGGTTGATTCGCTCCAGAGCAGCCAGGGCACGGTGATGATGTTCGGGAGATATATCGGGCGAATCCATAATTTCCGGCACGCGATTCTGCTTCATATTATCTCCTCGGTTAATGCCCGCAGCGGTGCGGACGCTTTGGCCAGGATTTCAGCGTATTCTTCATCGGCATTGCTGTCCGCGGTTATGCCGGCACCCGAGCGGAATTTTGCAATCCCATTGACAATATGGATGGTGCGGATGGCAATATTTAACATACCGTCACCCGCCGGGCTGATCCAACCGATGTTACCGCAATATATGCCGCGCCGCTGATTTTCCAGTTCACGGATAATCTCCATAGCTCTGATTTTAGGCACTCCAGTAATGGAGCCGCCAGGGCACATAGCCGTGATGATTTTATCCCACCGTTTACCCACATGTGGGTGTAGTTTACCGGTGACCACGCCATGCGTATGCCAGAGCGTGGGCAATTTCTCGATTTGCCGGGCTTTTTCCACGCATACGCTGGTGCACACCCGGCCCAGGTCATTTCTTAGCAAATCCACAATCATCGCCAGTTCAGAGCGGTCTTTTTCGCTGTGCAATAATTCGTCACGCCGTTGCTGATCCGCAACAGGGTTGCCGCATACACGTGGGCGAGTGCCTTTGATGGGGCGTGTTTCAAGCAGTTGTCCGGCGCGTTGCAGAAATAATTCCGGCGATGCGGAAATAATTTCATCGTCCCCATATCGAAAAAACGCGGCATATTGTGCCGGGTTGCTTTTCACCAGACGACAGAAAACCTGAGATCCCGGTTCCGCCACTCTCGCCGTCCACACCGCGGATATATTAGCCTGATATATATCACCGCCGGCAATGTATTCTTTGCAGCGGCGCACGGCCGCCTTGAATGCGGCACCATCCGGGTGCTGTACACCAGTCGCTGGAACCGGAGCATACTTGGGAACATCGCAGGTATTTGCAGCGCGGAATTGGCGTTGCATTTGCTCCATGATTTTTTCCGCTTCTGCGGAATCCGGATGCAACGCCACCAAAAGCCACTGCCGCGTAGCGGCATCCAAAACAAAATAGCTCTCAAAGATATGCCAATGCGCCAGGGCAATATCCGCTGACGACTGACCATACAACTGTGGCAATTCGGCCATGACGCCGGCTTCGTAGCTCAACCAGCCGAGCCATCCGACGCGATCCGGCGGTGGCTGGGAAAATGAAATCTCTGTAACAATATTCTGCCAGCATTGCCAAGCTGCCGACGGCATCATGGCAAAGTCTTCAGGAACTTGGGCACGCGCCGCCAAACCAGTGCGGTGTAATGCAATTTTTCCCTCGTCCGCGGTCAGCCGCACGCCGGAAAGCGCGTTGACCGCCAGTACCGCATTCCCATCGCTTCCGCTGTGCAGCACAGCGATATCCCCGCACTGCGCCGCCAACACACCCAGCAGCCGCAGCGGATCAACGCTGCCGCCGACAGCGCGACTATGAAGCGTAAGTTTGCAGTCAGCCATTAAAACAACCTCAAAGGTTTCATGGTTGCGGTGCCCCATTAGCGAAAAAACATAAGCCAGACAAGTAACAAAACGGGCAGCAGACAGGGCAATGCGTAACGGACGCTATAACTGACAAATCCAGGGCACGCGACGCCTTCCTGTTGTGCGATGGCTCGGATCATCAGATTCGGACCATTACCGATCCAGGTTAACGCACCGAAAAATACCGAACCAAGCGATATGGCCAATGCCGCAAGCGCGGTATCCGGATCGGCCAATTTCAGGCGGAGCGTTTCCCGTGCGTCGGTGGAATGCTTTTGTTGCGGCACGACTCTTGGCTTGAAGACATCATGGGTCAAGTGGGCGTTCCTCTGCGATGGGCTATTTTGATTACTTTCGGCCACGCGCAATTGCAAAATCGCCAGATAGGTTGGCGCGTTATCCAAAACTGCTGATAGTGCGCCGGTCGTGAAAAAACATTGGCCACTTGTATGCAGCCATTGCGTTAATTTACCGGCCCGGGCCTGCTGATTCAAGAAATGCAGCGCCGGCGTCATGGCCAGAAAAATTGCTAGAAACAGTATGCCGATCTCCCGCACAGGCTGAAAATTAAAGCGATTTTCGCGACGCAGGTCCGCCGGACACAGCAATAGCGACACCCCGGACGCTATCACCAGCGTGGCGTCCCGCCATGGCGGCGGAAGAAATAATCCGGCCATGGCAACCGGCAGCAGCAGCAACTGCTCAACACCGTCGATTTGAATTACCGGAGAATTGTCCCAAGCCTGTCCCGCCGGCGATTTATGTTGCAATGACGCACGATGCCGAAAATCCAAAAAGCAAAACATTGCCAGCAGCAATCCAACGGCTAACAACCATATCCTCCAGGCATGAATGGTTATCCACCAGAATGGAATGCCGGAAAGGTAACCCAACAATAGCGGCGGATCGCCCAGGGCGGTTAACGAGGCACCCACATTGGCGACAACCAGCACAAAGAAGATGACATGGAAGGGGCGAATGTGGCCTTGATTCATCCGGAGGAAAGGCCGCGCCAACAATACCGACGCCCCCATGCTTCCGAAAACATTGGACAAAATAGCGGCCCCCAACAGCATAAGAACATTCAGACGCACCGTGGCCGGCGCTTTGACACGTATTACAATGCCGGATGCGATGATAAATAGCGCCGAGAGCAACACAATAAAATCACAATACGTCGCCAGGCTTGCCGATAGTTCCGCTTCCGCAAAGCGATGGAATACCCATAAATAAGCCAGAGCCGCCAAGACGCTTACGCCCAGGCAGAACCACGCGTAAAACTTTTCCCACCAGAGCGGAAAAATGGCGGGTATAAAAGCGATACCCGCCAGCACCACCACAAAGGGAATCAGCCAAGGCAGCCCAACGGATATCGGCGAACTGCCGGAGGTGCTGTGAAGCAGTAACCGCCCCAGATAAACCAGCGCCGCAATTCCCAAAGTGCTCCCCGCGATAAACAGACGGGGGGCGAATAAATCAGTACTGTTATTTGCGGCGCGCAGCACGCGGGGATAGGCCCGACGAATGCGAATCAGTGGCTGCCCGCTTTTCATTTTCGCCATCATGGCGCAAGCAAGGTAAATTGAAAAGGGGTTTTATGTGATAGACGCAAAACATATCCTTAAGGCGGCATCACATGGATCGATCCAGTGGGAAAACAGCCGACTCCGGATAGGGAGCGAAATAACAACTTTCTCAATAACCAATCCCCGCGTTAACGGTCAAATCGCCTGTACTACCAGTTGCCCTCCGGAAACCGCAACAGCGCGAATCGGTGCGCCTTTTTCAATAATCGGGCCTTCGCTTATACAGGCGATACGGTGGGTGTCGATCAGGCCGGTCCCCGCTGGGCGCAAGGTCGTTACCGCTGATCCGGTATGGCCGATTAAAGCGGTTAATTCAATCTGCTGATCTTTGGAGACAGCATTTACCTTCTGCGGATTAGGCCCCCGCAAAAGCACTCGGCGGCCCACGGGGCTGTGGGGATAGTACTTGACAAATCCGGTTATCACTAAAGGAGTCAGCACCATAAGAGACAGGGCGCAAACCATGCCGAAGGTCGGCCCGACAATAAAACTAAGAATCATTCCGGAAATAGCAAACGCGGCCGCGAGAATCGCCATAAAGCCGTGCGCCGGAACCACCAGTTCCGCCAACAGACAGATAAATGCTCCAACATACAGCAGAACGCAGGCCATCAGAATGTCGAAATTCATCACAGTTCAATCCTAAGTCGCGGCATCAACCGGCGTGCCATCATCCGATATTTTTTGCACGATAATCTGATTTTCCCGTATTTCCACGATCTCCACTGGCAACTCGGGCGCGATAAATTCATTGCGTGAAACCACAGTTACCAGATGATTATCAAACCGCGCTTTCCCCGACGGCCGCAACTCCGACACCGCTCGACCGACCGCACCGACAAATAACAGATCTCCCAGCGTCCCCGGCGATGCGTCATGGCGGAGCGATGCGGATACCGGCCTTAATTGCAATCGCCGAAAGCCCGGCGTAATGTCCAGGAACTTGATCAGCAATGCAATGATCACTCCCGCGGCAACGATCGCCAAAGTTACCACACCCAGCCCGGTTTGAAAGGCCTTTTCCGCCCCGACCGCCGAGGCCCCCATGGGCACGAAGGATGCGATCATGCCGATAATGGCCAAAATAAATCCCGGAATCGCCAGCAACCCTAAACCGCCAAAATGGATAAAGTCCAGGGCGATGATCACAATTCCCAGGAAAATAATTCCCACTTCCCACCAGTTGGCCAGACCCGTGAGCATCGGACCGCCAAGAAATAGCCCCAAAGTTACCAGCCCAATTACCCCGGGAATCAGCAGGCCCGGATGGCTGAATTCCATGTACCCGCAGACCAGCATAATAATCAGCAGAAAAAACCGAACCTGAAACCGGGAACAAAAACGCGACGCTTTTTCCAGAAAATCCATGCGCAATACGGGAATTGTCGGCGCAATAATGTTCAGCATGGCAGGCAAACTTTCCGGCTCATGGATGACCGCCGATGCCGCCCCCATTTGCACCGCCTCCCTTGCGCCCAGGGTCAGAAGCGTACCCGCGTGCTTGACACGTTTAACATAAACCCACGGATGAACGGGGGCATGACCGGGCACAGCCGCGGTCACAAGCATGAACTTAGCGCGAACTTCTGGTGGAACAAACCGCGTTTCTCCGGTCATTTTATTAACGATCTCATCAATTTGAATTTTCCTATCCATCATAGCCGCCAGAATTAATGCCGGGTGATTCGCATGGTCGTTCTGCATAGACTTAAGTGCCGGCGATGACACCTGGGCCGTGGGATCAGCGGCGATTTTGGCGGCATCGGCACCACGCAGGGCAAAGCTTTGGCCATCGCCCCATGCGGCATTACCCGACATGACGACCTTGGTACATGCCGCCGCAATAATAGCCGCCGGCCCCAGTGCCGCCCTGTTAACCCAGGCGACTGTGGCGACATGAGCATGTCGGATTAACGCGGCAATTTTTAAAGCCTCACGGAGTTGCCCGGCACGTGAATTGATTTGAAAAATCAATAGCGAACTTTTATGTTTCAGCGCCGTTGCAATACGCCGTTGCACGCTGACCCAGGTGATGCGATCAATCGAGCCGGTTATCGTGATGATTGCGGCGTGGCGATGCTGCACGGTCTCAAGCGGTTTGGCGGCCACAGCGTGTGAAAGCATGCTTTGACCACGCACCATGATCGGCAGGCATAAGATCAACCCCAGCACCATGGCATATAACGCGCTGCGTCTGTGGAGGCCCTGCCGTCCACCGCTAAACTTCCCAAAGCCGTTCCCACAACGCATTTTCATGACCGCCTCTCGTTATTCTTATGATAGACGGGAAAAATGGCCGCCACAAGCGGGAGAGACACCTTTAAACCGTGCTCCTCCCGGGGAGCCGGCGTGCCGCACGCCAGTAGAGGATTGCGAAAAAAGACAGCGGCATAGCGCCATATCGCGTTAAAATAATACCGGGTATAATTCCAGATCATGAGCCTGATGGATCAGGATGCCTGCGGAAGCCCCTGCATCGGCTGGATACAAATCATGGAGGATTTGCACGTATGGATTCATTTGTCATTGAAGGTGGCTCGCGCCTGCGCGGAAACCTGCGGATTGCCGGCTCTAAAAATGCGGCGTTGCCAGTCATGGCGGCGGCTCTACTGGCCGATGGTAAATCCGTTATCGCTGATATTCCCAATCTGCAGGACATCCGCAGTCAAATTGAATTACTTAAACTTCTGGGCTGCCGCGTAGAGCGACAAGCCGACGGCAAACTCGAAATTGAAGTTGCTGACGAAACCTGCTCCCATGCACCCTACGATGTCGTGCGCAAAATGCGGGCCAGTATTTGCGTCCTGGGGCCGCTGTTGGCCAAACGCGGCCACGTGCGCGTTTCCATGCCCGGCGGCTGCGCCATTGGCGACCGGCCGGTGGATATACATTTGCGCGGACTGCGGGCTTTGGGAGCCACCATTGAACTGGAAGGCGGCGATATTATTGCCCATGCCGACAAATTACATGGTGCCGAAATATTCCTTGGCGGCAATTTTGGCTCGACCGTTCTGGGCACGGCCAATGTCATGAGTGCCGCAACGCTGGCCCAGGGCACGACTGTCATTGAATGTGCCGCATGTGAACCGGAAATTGTGGATCTGGCGGATTATCTCACCGGTATGGGTGCCAAAATAGCCGGGCAGGGCACACCGCGAATTGTTGTGCAGGGGGTTCCGGCACTGCACGGTGCCGAACATCGGATTATTCCCGATCGCATTGAAGCCGGCACCTTTATGGTTGCGGCGGCCATTTCCAATGGTGAGTTGAATCTGGATAATGTCCGCATTGACCATTTAATGGCCGCTGTGGACAAGCTGCGCAGCATCGGGGTTATTGTGGAAAAAAGCGGTGCAGGCGTGACGGTGGCATCCGCACGCAGATTGGAAGCGGCCATTATCACCACGCAACCCTATCCGGGATTTCCCACGGATCTCCAGGCCCAGTTTATGGCGTTATTGGCCATAGCCAACGGCAACAGCATTGTCTCAGAGAAGATTTTTCCCGACCGCTTTATGCACGTCGCGGAGTTAACCCGATTGGGCGCGCGGATGCACCGCGAAGGCGCGACAGTCATTATTGAAGGCGAACAGCAACTGATCGGCGCACCGGTGATGGCCAGTGATCTGCGGGCTTCGGCTGCTCTGGTTCTGGCCGGACTGGCGGCCCGCGGCACAACGACCATTAATCGGGTGTATCATATTGACCGCGGCTACGAAAAAATTGAAGAGCGCCTGAACGCGCTGGGGGCGAACATTAAGCGCGTGGATCAATCCGAAGCGGAATAAGACGCAACATGCGCCGGTCACGTGGCGATGTTGATTAAGTTTCCACGAATGTCATAAGCCTCAATAAGCACCGAATCATCAGGTAGCGCCGCATCGGGCGTTATGACAATTTTTTTCTCGGTGCGGTCTTCCATGGCCACCAACTCGCGGCGCTTTTTATTCAGCAGGTAACCGGCAACCGTCGGATAGACTTTTAAGTCAATCCGGGCGATGTCCTTATGCAGCGTGGCAGCGGCCAAGCGGCGCATCACATCCAGCGTGACACTTTCAGGCGTTTTAATCAGGGCGGTGCCCCGGCAATGGGGGCAGTCCTGATATATGCCGCGTTTCAAACTCGGTTTAACTCGCTGGCGGGTCATTTCAATCATGCAGAACTGACTCATGCGAAGCACTTTGGTTTTAGCGCGATCGTTGCGCAGCTCATCACGCAGCAAGCGCTCAATTTCCCGCTTATGCCGATCTAACCGCATATCAATAAAGTCAATGACAATCACGCCACCGAGATCCCGCAGACGCAGTTGGCGGCACAAATCGCCAATAGCGTCTTTGTTGATATTGTAGGCGGTAAGCTCCGCGTCACGCTGTTCACGATAGCGCCCGGAATTAACGTCCACCGCGACCAGCGCCTCTGTGGAATCAATAACCAGAGAACCGCCATTGGCCATCTCCACCCGGCGGCTGTTGATTTTTTCGATTTCGCGTTCCACGCCGTACCGGATAAACAGCGGCATGGGATCATGGTACAATTCAACCAGGCTGGAATCCGGACTGGCGATGGTGAGGAAATCACGAATTCGCTCAGCGACATCCGGATCATCCACAACAATACGGTCCATTTCCTGCACCGCTAAATCCCGAATGCTGCGAATGACCAGGTCACTTTCTTCATAAAGCAACGCGGGTGTGCGCTGGGTATCAAGCCGATGGGTAATGCGCTTCCAGATGCGCACGAGAAAATGCAAATCCTGCTGCAACTCCCGGGCCGTGCGGTCCATACCGGCGGTACGGATAATAAAACCGAGGTTCTCCGGCGGATTGAGTTCCCGCAACAGGCGTTTCATGGCGCGGCGCTGTTCATCGTCCGCGATTTTTCTGGAGACACCCAAAGCGCTCATACCGGGCATCATGACTAAATATCGCCCCGGCACACTGATGTAGCTGGTCAGCGTGGGACCTTTGGTACCAATGCCTTCCTTGGTTACCTGAACAATAATCTCCTGCCCGCGCCGCAGGCATTGCTGAATCGGCGGACGCGAATGACGCGGCGTTTTGCGCCCCACGCGTTCCATGGGCGCAATGTGATCATTATCCACCAGTATTTCCGCATCTTCATCAAAGCGTTCATCCATGTCACCTCCGATTTCTTCAAAGTTGGCGGCCGAATCCGGTTCGGTAGATTCGGAGCCTTCAGAAAGTTCGGAAGCATCGGCTTTTTTGGCACCCGCGGCGTGCATTTTTGCGGTTGATTTATGGTGCTGCGGAAAATATTGTGGATGCAAATCACTGATGTGCAGAAAGCCATTTTTGCCGATTCCAAAATCGATAAACGCCGCCTGGATGCTCGGTTCGACATTGGTTACACGGCCTTTGTAGATATTGCCCACATGTAGATCATGGCTGGCCCGCTCCGTGTATAGCTCTTCCAACACACCTTGGCACACAATGGCAATGCGAACTTCTTCTGAATCCGCCACGTTGACCAGCATGATCCGGGGCGGACCTTTCTTCTGGGCAACTGGCTTAGATAATGGCACTTCGTCATCCAAGTTGTCCAGCTCTGGCGCTGCCTCATCCGCCGGAGCGGCGCTATCGGAATCCGGCGAACGAACCGCACTGGTTTCCTGCGTCGGGGACGGCGGTGCCATCCCGACATTTTCCGCGTGGCCAGATTTGCCGGCCGAATCCGCCTGCCAACGGGTCTGATGACGATGCGCCGGTGCCGGCGGGACTAAATCCGGAATAAGCGATTCGGTTATTCCACTGGAGGTTATGCTGCGCGAAGTACCGGTCGGGCGGAATTGATGCCGCACTTTTCCCTGACTGAAGGATCGGCGGCCGGAATGACGCGCAAGACCGGGCGCGGCGCGAACGACAAGTCTATCCGGATTAGGACGCTGAACAGCGTATCCCGCACTGCCGACTGAACCCGGTGCCGGAACCGCAGGCCCAGGCGACGCGGCGGGCGGAGAATCCTCGGGCGCCGTATCCTCCAATGGCGGTTCTACGGGGCGTGGTGCTACCGAGGAGGCCGACGGGACAGCCTCTTGCGTGCTTGATGCTTCGGGTAATTGTTTATCAGTACTTGCGCTCTGATATACCGCGGGCAACGCTGCCAGGGAGTCCGGTGCCGCTGCGACAGATGTCTCGGCGGTTGGCGCTGGAGCTTTACGGCGCACGGTCTTGCCGCGCCCCCGTCCGCCGCGCCCTCTGCCGCCCCGCCGCCGCCGGCGCGGTTTAGCTGCACCTGCGGAATCGTCGCGCGAGACCGCATCCGCCGGCCCGGCGATCAAATCACCGGGCGACGCGGATTCAGGAACAAACAGTGTGTCAGGGGGCAATTCCGAACGTTCTTCGGATGAATCATATTTCATGGTACTGATAAACAAGCCTCACGAGAAAATATTGAAACTACTCCGCCCTCACCGCTGACTTCAGTCGCGGATAAATCTGCTGAATTATATGGGATTTTTATCAACAAGTCTACGATGGAGTTTTTAACGAATCTTGGTCACGATCAGGGTCTTGTAATTTTCTGGAATTCCAACGAATTTAAGAGCTTTATGCGTTGACCTTGACGGAGTGCCGGCGACGTGCGGCCGCAATATTTTGCCATCCGTCGATCAGCAACCTCGGCTGGTCTTCCTTCACCGCCGGCAGATTATCAAAGCGGGCTTTAACGATCTGGTCACAGGGTCCGTGTTGCGCGAACAAGACGCCACCCATTGTCACTATCCTCATCCAGCCTTCCATGGCCGGACACCTCAATCATCGCTAGTCAGGCAATTTTATGCCACCTAAGAAAACTAAAAGGCCCCGCCCTCACGATGGGGGCCTGTGACGATTCTGCAACGCGGCGGCGGCCGCCGAGAGAGGAGAAAGTTGAGAGTGGAAAGTAGAGGGGTGAGGAGTCAAGAAACTATGAAGCCGAGCCTTTCGGGGGACGTTGAGACTGGGATAAAATCCCGGTGAACAACGAGCTGACCGCGTAGGTCGCTCAAACGTCAGTTTTCACGAAAGGACCCGGCAATGAAGATT
>JAKAEZ010000062.1 GCA_021819825.1 Planctomycetota bacterium | reverse complement strand
AGCCTTTGATTGCCGGGAACAAGCTGTTTCTTCCCTCCCAGATTTTCTCCCTCGCAGGATGTGTTGAATTCCGCGGCACGGATGTTGCGCTGAAGCTGTGTGTTGTTTCACGCAGCGATGATGATGTGTGTTCATGCCTCTGCGCCGGTTGTGTTGACTCAGTGCGGAGGCAGATACGAGTGCTTTGTTTCTTTTTTTAAGGGAGTTTGTGATGAGCATTTCCAATTTCGTTTCAGGCAAGATGGCATTCGCTGGTCTTCTGGCGGCCGCGGCACTATCGGTGGCGGTCCCGACCTGGGCGTCAACTTACACCACCGTGACGTGGCAGTTCTACAGTTCACCCGAGGGCGCGCTGGGGACATCGCAGACCTATCTGGGTGCGGAAAATCCCACCGGCAGCCTTAATCCGCCGTTAAGCAACGATCTGAGCATCACCGCCTACGGCACGATCATCGGTTCCTACAATTCCGGAAATCAGAGCTATTCGAGCACGGACCTCTACAATAAGGATTGGACCGGTACTCCCAGCGAGCAGGGGCTGGGGCTGCTTAACGGGCCGGATAATGAAATCGGTGGCAACGGCATGGTTCAGTTGAATATATCCAATCTGCTGACCCTGCTGGGCTATGCGAACAACACCTCGGCCACGCTCTCGATCGGCAGTATTTCCTCTTCCAGCAGCGATGTCGCGGTATTTACCGCGTCCAATAACCTGGGTGATCTCGGCAATGTGGTTGCCACCCCGTTGAGTTATCAATCTGGAGCACTGCAATCGCAATCTGTCACGCTGGCTGATCTGAAGCAGCAAAATGGACAGTACTACCAATACTTGAATATCAGCGCCCAGACATCCGGTGAATCCGTTCTGCTTAGCACGCTGGCGCTGACGTTGCCGAGTAATTCCGGCAATCCGGCACCAGCACCGGTGCCCGCCACCGCCGGACTGGTGTTGGCCGGTGCATTGGGCATGGGAATATTGCTGCTGAAACGCCGGCCGCGGGTGCTGTGAGAACGGTACAATCAGCGGTATGGAACGTCGGGAAGCGGTGCTTGAACAGGCCGGAAGCCCGCGGCGGGCGAAGAAATCAGGCAGATCAATTTTCCGCGTTGCGGTGAATGGGGGTGATCATTTGGCTGTTTTGCCGCCGGATGCTATTATCTCTGCATCCGCTGAACTGGCAAAACGGTCGGCTTTTGGTGATCGGGAGGAATCTGTGGTGATATCTTGGAAAAAATCTGCCGGTGTTATGATCGCGCTTGGGGCATGTTTCGCGGCGGGGGGTGCCGTTCACGCGACCGTCGCAATCACGGGGCTGACAATTGTACCAACATTTGATGGATCGATCACCGGCGACCCGAACGCGGCGGGAATTGAGGCGGCGATTAACAGCGCCATCGGGGTATTTCATCAGGATTTCGCCAATCCTATCACCGTTCCGATCTATTTTACGGAAATGAGCTCCGGGCTTGGCCAAAGCAACTATGATTTAACCTCCGTGACTTATTCAGATTTTCGAACCGCATTGGCAAGTGAGCCGGTAAGTTCCGTGCGAAGTGCAGCTCTGGCGTCGCTGCCCAATCAGACCACCGACCCAATCCCCAATGCCACCATCAATACGCAGTTGTGGCTTTCGGCGGCCAATACCGATGCCCTGGTTGCTTCCGGGCAACTTTCTTCAAATTATTACACCACGCCGCAGTATGATGGCACCATAAGCCTTAACACGTCCAGCACCTATACCGGTCCGGGAAGCGTCGGGCCGCAGGGTAATTATTCTCTGGAAACCGTGGTGCTGCATGAAATTGATGAAGTGCTGGGCCTTGGATCCGCCCTGCCGAGCTACGGCACCACCAGCGGACTTAATGCCCCCCGGCCGGAGGATCTCTACCGCTATGGAGCCAATGGCAGCCGCAGCTTTTCCACCTCCGCCACCAGCGCGTATTTCTCGCTTAACGGCACAACGGATTTGGCACAGTTTAATAATGCCAACAATGGCGGAGATTATGGCGACTGGGCCAGCAATCCACTGCCGGCCGGGGCCAGCCCGGAAGTACAGGATGCGTTTATTACATCCAATGCCAATATTCCATTAGGCCCCAATGAATTCGCGGCCCTGCAAGCCATCGGGTACGTTCAGGTACCCGACGCCACCCCCCTCGCTCTGCTGGCCGCAGCTTGCGGCACAGCCATGCTGCTGCTCCGCCGGCGGCACCAGACTTGCTGAGAATTCCACCTCGTGGCAGCACGATGGTCCGCATCGCTGGTTGTCGCGCAAGCGCAGCTCAGGAGGTATTCGCCATGAGCGACGACTTGACACTCCCTGACTTTAATCGCTGGTTGGGTGTGCTGAGCAAATTGAAGGTTGATCCCGCCAGGGGCGTTGCCCCGCATAAGCCGATCATGCTGCTGGTCGTTTGCGATCTCGCCGAGGAGGGGAAGCTTACCGATGCCATGCTCCGCCGTGACGGTGATCTGGTTTTTCGCTTCAGTTCCTACTGGAGGATCGTCGTGGAGCGGCGGCGCACCAGGCCCGACGCCAAGCTCCCGTTTTTCCACCTCCGCACGGACGGCGTGTGGACGCCGCTTGAGCTTGATGGAAGGCCCGCGCATGATCGCGGCCACGCGGTATTCGCCCGTTTGAACGACTCCTTCCGGCGGTGTGTCAATGATGCCTCGTTCCGCACCGTGGCACGCCGTACATTAATTGCAAGGTACTTTGAGCCGGGCGAACGGGCCGAGCTTTACAGTCTGGCCGGACTTGAGGTGCCGCCCGACGATGTAGCTGCGGCGGACGCCACACGGTTCCTGGAATCCAATGAATCTGATGCCAAGCGGGACGCCAAATTCTCCGTGCGGGTGCTGCCCGCGTACAACTACACCTGCGCCCTGACACGCTATCGAATGGTGGCGGCGGACGGGACCACCGCCGTGGACGCGGCGCACATCCACCAATTTACAAAAGGCGGATCCAACCATCCGACGAACGGCATTGCGCTGGGCAAAACGGCGCATTGGCTGTTTGACCATGGTTTCTGGTCGATCACAGCTGAGCTGCGTATCATTGTCGCTGACGATCGCTTTGAGGAAATCGGTGATGAAGCGTACTTGTTGAAAAAGATGGCGGGCCGTGAATTGCTGCGGCCCCTGAGTGCCCATTTTCTGCCCGATCCGGAGTGCCTGGCCTGGCACCGCCGTCACCACAAATTTGAGCATTGAATCGGCGCTTTTCCGAATGCCGTGGCGCTGCGGTGCAACGGAATTGATATGTCACCTGCTGATTTTCAATAACGCGTGGAGCACAACGGGCAGGTTTGGGTCCGCATCTGGCCTCGGTACGAGCTGGGTGGCTCGGCGGCAGCTTATTTCACGCCATGGGTTGCCAGGCCGTAAGGCGCATTTCCCGCAGTGCCGGCCGGGTTGTGTGCCTGCTCAACGCGGCAGTTGACTTGTTGCCGGGGGTATGGCTATGATGCTGGCATGAAAGTTAGTCAGGTAACTAACTAATATTTGCCGGAGCCGCCGCATGACTGCCAGATTAAAACGAACTCGCCTGGTCGAAGCCGCCAAGTCGCTGATCCATCATCGGGGCTATTACGCCACCACACTTGCGGATATCGCCCATGCCGCAAAAGTCCCTCCGGGGAATGTTTATTACTATTTTAAAACCAAAGCCGATATCGCAGTGGCCACGATCACGGATTATCGCGACTGGTTCGGCCGGACGCTTGATGAACTTAATGGTCTGCCGCACCCGCGGCAGCGCTTAAACGGATTTCTTGATATCCCGGCTTCGCAACTCAAGCAATATACCACCAACGGCTGCCCGATCGGCAGTCTTTGCCAGGAACTGGCCAAGTCTGAGGATCGGCTGTTACGACAATTAGCGACGATTCTGGCCGATCAGATCGCCTGGGTTACCAGGCAGTTTGAATTGTTGCATCGCCCGCAGCCCGAATCGGCCGCCATCGATTTTATCGCCCGCCTGCAGGGTGCCATTCTGCTGGCGCAGGCCCTGGGAGATAAACGTATTCTCGCCGAGGCCGTCGAGCGCCTGCGGCGTGAAGTGATGCAATAAGCATGTTGGCATGATCCGTATGGCCGGTGTGTGGCCGTTGCGGGCGTGTCATACTTCTTTATTTCAGGAGTGTTTCAATGACCCGTATCGCAAATGTCAACCTTACCAGTGAACTTGACGGCATGAAAGCCCAATTCATGGCGAAAGTGTCGCCGGACATCGCCTCGGTCATGATGCAGGCGACCCGAGCACTGGAACTTGAAAACCTTCCGGCACGGGCCGTGACGGTGGGCCGGACAGCACCGGAATTTTCTCTTCCGGATGTTCACGGAAAGCTTGTTTCGCTATCGACGCTTCTGACGCGGGGACCGGTGGTGATAAGCTTTTACTGCGGTGGCTGGTGCCCATATTGCAACCTTGAATTGCGGGCGCTCAATGCGTGCCTGGATGACATTCAGGCGTTGGGTGCGAACCTGGTGGCCATTTCACCGCAAACGCCGGACCAATCGCTGTCAACCGCCGAAAAGCAGAATC
>JAKAEZ010000006.1 GCA_021819825.1 Planctomycetota bacterium | reverse complement strand
GCGCCGGGATTAACCGATCGGATTGTCGGCTCGAGTCCGGCTCCGATAGTATAAATTTGGCGGAAGCCTTTTTTCCGCGGTAGCTCAATGGTAGAGTCCCGGCGCGCCGGGATTAACCGATCGGTTGTCGGCTCGAGTCCGGCTCCGATAGTATAAATTTAGCGGAAGCCTTTTTTCCGCGGTAGCTCAATGGTAGAGCAATCGGCTGTTAACCGATCGGTTGTAGGTTCGAATCCTACCCGCGGAGTTTGGATGACTCTTCTCACGAATTCTGGGTCTATGTTTTGGAAAATCCTGCGGGACGATTTTATGTCGGAAGCACGGAGGACCTCCAACGCCGATTTCAGCAACACAATGACCAGTCAGCGGATTCCGCCTTTAAATATACGCGAGCCAGAGGCCCATGGGTGATGCGATGGTCGGAGGCCCATCCGTCACGAAGTTCCGCGGTACGGCGAGAACGGCAGATCAAAGCCATGAAATCAGCCCGCTGGATTCGCGAGCAACTGCTCAATGGTAGAGTCCCGGCGAGCCGGGATTAATCCCGATGGCTATCGGGATTGTAGGTTCGAATCCTACCCGCGGAGTTTTTTACTCTATTGACTTCCCAGTAACCCCCGGGCGCTCTATGATTTGCCCCGGTTGTTTTGGTGCGCCCTGAAGGGGTCCCGGCGAATTGGCTGGTGATCTTTGCAGGGGTATATTGAGCGGGACTGTGACGAACATAAAAGACAAAAGACCCAACTCGTTGGCACCCACATTCGCGCTACGCGGAAAGTTTCGTGCCGCAATTGTGGCGGCGGTCCTTGGGGCAACGGGCTTTGGCATGGTTCAAGCGCAAACGTTTGAGCCGCCAATCAGCCCGACTATTTACCCGATTCTTAAACCCACGGGTACCATCGGCGTGCCGCTGGTGGTGGCGGCACAGCATACCACGACGTGGCAAAATAATGGAGGAACCATACATCTTTTGGCCGCGGGGAACGTGCACGTGGACGTCGCGTATCGTCGGCTCTCGGCGGAACATGTGGTCATCTGGTTGTATCCGCGGGGACAGCGACAGTCCGGATATTTTAAGGTGCGGATATTTCTGGCGGGGCATGTGGTAATCCGTGAAGGTGCGATGAATGCGGCGGTAAGCACCGCCAATGAAATGCTGGTAACCACGCGCATTACCTCACGCGTGCGATTATCCGGGCCACCGCCGATTGCCCGCGATGAATCAAAAAATGCTCTGGTGATTCGCGGACGAAAACTTATTGATAAATTGGCGGCGGCTCCGCAGGGGCAAATGGCGATTCCCACTATTGAAATATCGCCGACCGAATTGGCTTTGCGCAATGGCTGGTTTGCCGGCGGATCACGCATGCCGGTGGCACCCATTCCTGTGGCACCGGTAAACGCGTCATCCGTATCTAAAATTGGAGCGCCAAAACGTGCCGTTCCCCCTGCGCCGACACCCACTGTTATGGCCACAGGCAATATCATCCAAGAGGAAGTTGTTGGAGACCAACGCCTGACGGTGGCCAAGGGTGAATTTTATCTGTTCAGGCAAGTGCCCGGCCATAATGCTCTTGAACTGCGGGCCAACAACGCCGTTATGTTTAGTGCGGCGGGGCATCAAGACGGCGGCGGTAAAAAACCCGCAAATCCACAAACAGTCCCCTTTGCGCGTAAGGTACAGGGTGTATATCTTGAAGGCGACGTAACAGTCACCTACGGACAGCAGACACTGCATGCCAATCAGGTATATTTTGATTTCACAACGAATCGTGCCATCCTGCTTCATGCGGTATTAAGTTCCGCCGATATTCAGGCAAACTCGCCCTTGTACATGCGGGCCAATGAAATCATCCAACTGGCGCAGGGGCAATTTGAAGCTAAATCGGTGAAACTGTCGACGGATGAATTTTATCAGCCGCATTACTATATCGGTGCCGGTGCCATGACGGTGCGCAGCGTTGCGGCACCGGCTCCGCCGGGCACCAAACCTAAAACCGCGTACTATGCCTTTTCCTCCACCAATACCACGGCCTATTTTCTGGGTGTACCATTTTTCTATTGGCCGTATGTTACAGGCACCACGCAGCAAAATCCGTCACCGCTGAAATCCGTCAGCGTCGGCAATTCCAGTATCTTTGGTGCCACGGTGCAAACCGATTGGAACTTATTGGCCCTAATGGGCATTACGCCACCGGGCGGTGTAGAAGCCGATGTCAATGTTAATGAGTACTCCAGCCGCGGACCGTCGACGGGTGTCAACGCGCGTTATAACATTGACGGAATGCACGGCGTGGTGAATAGCGCTTTGATGTATGACACGGGCACAGATCAACTTGGAGCCAATCGCGATAATTTACCGGTCACGCAGCACACGCGCGGCTATATTTCCGTCCGGCACATGCAGCAACTTTCGAATCAATGGACGGTCGCGGTGGAAGGAAGTTACGTTTCAGATCCGAATTATCTTGAGCAGTATTTTCAAAACATTTATTCCACGGCACCGGAGCAGCAAACCTCCATTTATGTCAAACAGCAGCATGATACGGAAGCATTTACCGCGCTGGGGAAATGGAATCTGACGGGCTTTATAACCAATGCTGATCTGGAAAATAATGAATACTCCGTGCAACGCTATCCTGAAGCGCATTATTACCGTGAGGGAGATAAAATTCTGGGCCTGTTCACGTATTTCAGTGACAGCAGCGGCGGAATCATCAATGATCAATTCAGCAACACGACTTCGGGCGTGCGGGCGTTGGAACTGAATTTTCCGGGTTTAAATCCCAATGAAACATTCTCTCAATATTACCTGAGCAATGGCTGGACGGATCAACCGGTCGCACGATTGGATTCGCGGCAGGAAATTGACTTTCCGATGGCGGTTGGACCGGTGCAATTTGATCCGTTTGTCAGCGGACGCTTGACGTATTGGGATACAAGTTTCCCGGTGGTGGACAATCAGTTGGGCGGCGGCACAACCCGGGCGTGGGGAACCGTCGGGTTCCGCAGTTCCACCACATTCTGGAAGGTGTATCCGGATGTGAAGTCAGATTTGCTGGATGTTGACCAGTTGCGGCATATCATTGAACCGGAGGTCAGCATGTTTGCCACCGGTGCCAATGTGCAACAGGGTTATCTGCAACCCTTTGACCGCAATGTGGAAGGCATTACTGATGCCAGTGGTGCCGAATTCGCGTTGCGTCAAACTCTGCAAACCAAGCGTGGACGCAAAGGACACCGTCAGATTGTGGACTGGATCACCTTTAACGTGGCGGCGGACGTATTTTGGAACCATAATTTATCCGGGCCTTTTGATCCAAATAACCCGCAATATGCGGGGGCACCATTTTCCACCAGTGATTTTGGCAATCCGTTGATTGGCTACTATGACTGGAGCCGCCCGGAATTAAGCCAGATTGCCGACAGCATCAATGCTAATTTTTCATGGCGGATTGGCGCAAATGTCGAATTCCTGGCGGATGAAAGCTGGAATATTGATTTGCAGCAGCTTGAGCAGCTCGACTCGGGTGTGGAAGTGAATCAATCACCGAATTTAAGTTATTTCCTGGGTAATCGGTATATCCGGGCCGTTGATTCGGATCAGTGGACGGCGGCGATTTCCTATAAACTCACGCGCAAATACACCATCGCCGCTTCGGAAAGCTACGATTTTGCGCTCAATCATAATGTCGCAACCGATTTTACCCTGGTACGTGAAATTCCGCGGTTTTATGTCGGAATAACCTTGGCCTATAATGCGGATACTGCCACTACTGCCGCCATGGTAAGTCTCTGGCCGGCCGGGTTCCCGCAGGCGGGCATTACCAATCAGCAGGCGTTGCAGACTATCGCGCCGTAAGGCGTATGGGAAACAGCGTGGGTTAATAATATATGGCTAATAAAAGCGCGATCGTTGGACTGTTTCTCACGGCTGGTTTGGCCGCCGGACCGGCTATGGCCGCAGGCGTTGATAACGGCATTATGCCCTTGCCGACGCCCAGCTTCGGTGCGGACAATCCCGCCAACGCGGAAGAAACAGGCACCATGATCCCATCTCTAGCGGCCTATCACGTGCACAAGCAGGCGTGGCGCATTACTACACTGTTCGGGTACTTCAATGATTACTGGTTTCGCTATCATGACGTAGCGCCCAACCGCCCCAATCTGCAAAATGTCACACAAATCAGTTTAAGCTTAAAAAAATGGGGATCAGTCTACCTGCGGACATTTGAAGATTATTCTTACGATATTCGCAATCCATACATCAATGCACTATCCCGGGGAATTGCCGGCAGACCTGTGGCGGGCGGCAACGTCGGATATGTTCCCTCCAGCAATTTTACAGAAGCCGATATTACCATTGGTTATCAATACGACATCATGGATATTTTTCGCTTTGATGCCGGGTACACCAATTATATTACCCCCATAAACCAGTATTTTGTGCCGTCCGGTGATCCGCTGGCTAACACGATCATCAGCCACGGGCAGGCCGACAGCCAGGAGGCATACATCCGCCTGAGTTTCAATGATGATCGTTATTTTGGTCAATTCGCGTTTCATCCGTTTGTGCTTGTGGGCTTTGATTATGATGGAGCTTACTACACCAGCGGGGCCGGGCAATACTTTGAAATCGGAATGAATCCGATTTTCGTGGTTCCGCATACCGGTGGCCTGACTATTTATTCGCCGTTGAGCGTATCATTTATCCATGATGAAAAGCGTCTGGATGTCAACCTGCGAAGCTATCGTGACGGCTATCTGGGCACGTTTGTCGGCACGATCCTGACCTATCCGCTCAACGGAATATTTCATATCCCCGCGGACCGCGGCCATTATGAAGTTGGAGCGGTGATCAATAGCATTTTTGCGGGATCACGATATTCACAGCCCGCCGGGACTCACAGTGACGCGACCATTCTGGGGTTGTTCGTCCGCATGAGTTATTAAACGGTTTTTACTTCGGCAATCGAATTCGGGTAATATGAAATAATGATTGCTCCGTTGCAGGTTATTATTCTTCTCTTGATGGTCGCCGCATTTAATGCTGCTCCCCAGCGCCCGCCAATTCATCTTTCCCCGTTCATGATCGTTCTGCTGGTGATTCTGGCGCACGGCGCATTGCTGCTTCGGGGCCGGCGGCGCTTTGCGAGCCTGGATCAGCAACTGGGTAACGGCCGTACCTCAACTTTTGAGGCCGCCGGCGCAATTCAAAAAACGCTCCGCCGTCTGACCGCATTTAACATCATGTTGCTGGCTGCGGATTTGTGGTTATTCGGGTTCGGCTACCTGGTTAAGTACCATTGGAATGCGCACCATATTCCGATGCTGTCATCCGTGATCTGGCTGATCGCTCCGGTGGTGACATGGCTGATGATATGGTATCTGGAATATCCGCTGGAAGTGCGGATTCACAACCTCGGGGAACTTTCCCAACCGGATGACGATCTACCAACGCACGCCCTTCCATCCCGCATGCAATACGTCAACATGCAATTCCGCCATGGCATGTCCTTGCTGGTGGTGCTGTTGGGGTTTGATCTGCTGACGATTCCATTTACCGCGCTATTGGAACATCTGAATCTGGGGAATTGGTCGGAAATCGCGTCATTGCTGCCCGCGATGATTCTATTTCTGGTTTTGCCGGCGATCATCGTGCGTTATTGGCGCACCACCCGGCTTCCATCCGGACCACTGCGCACACGCCTGGAAGATTTATCCCGCCGTAAAAAAGTTGGATTCATGGATATACGAATATGGAACACCTATTACCGCATTCCCAACGCGGCGATCCTGGGATTGCTGCCCTGGTGCCGGTATTTTCTGCTTACGGACCTGCTTCTGGAACGTCTGGAACCGCAACAGGTGGAAGCCGTCTTTGCCCATGAAGTAGGGCATGGATACCATCGGCATATCTGGTGGTACCTGCTGACCTTTACCGCCGCCGATCTATTGGGCACGGGAATATCTCTCTGGGCGGGAAATTACTGGTCATTAAGCGATAACGCCGCCATGCTGCTGAATTTTTCAATTGTGGGACTGCTGCTGCTCTTCGGTTTTTCGCAGGTAAGCCGATTATGCGAACACCAGGCGGACTGGTTTGCCGCCCGGCATATTGCCGATCGCGTCGGAGCCACCGTGCAGGTGCCGGTGGCATCTGCGGCGGAATACCTACCTCCCGAGGACACCGTCGTTGATCCGCCGCGCACGGATGAACTTGCCATGATCACGCAGGAAACGCCATATCAGGCCGGAGCAAGAATTTTTTCTGAAAGCCTGACAATGTTGGTGGGTATCGCCAATCGGCCGCGCGATCGCGCGGGATGGATGCATCCGAGCACGCAAAACCGGGTGGACCTGCTGGCCGCACTGGCCGAATCGCCGAATAGGCAAAAGCAATTCGCCCGCCGCATTTGGTTAATGCGCCTGGGGATTTTGATCGCCGCCGCAACCGGGGCCGCATTAACACTATGGGCCGCCAGCCAATAGGAATCTAACCCTAGTGCTCTGTCTGAGTAATCGCCGGGTTGGCCGTGAGGCACGCTTACAGCCTCAGCGCAAGAAACCTGATATCGCTGCGCAATTTTTCATTTTTCCACTGCGGGGCGTATAATTCGCTGCTTGGAGTTTGTCCGGGTAATGGCCGGGATAGACTCCCTGTACGGCATGAAGGATATTGGTAATGCATGAAGATTTTATCGCTTGGGTGGAACAGCATCGTGGAACGCAATATGACCTGCACACGGATCATATCAACCCGACTTTCGTAAAAATGCTCAAGACCATTGGCTTTGACCGCAATTATACCCGCGGGGAGGGGTGTTATTTATGGGATGGTGCAGGCACGAAATATCTGGATTTGCTGACGGGCTGGGGCGTATTTATGCTCGGGCGGAATCATCCCAAAGTGCGCCAGGTGCTGCGGCAAGTACTCGATGCGCAAAGCCCCAATCTGGTGCGCATGGATTGCAGCATTTTAAGCGGTTTAGCCGCGGAGGCTCTGGTGCGGCATACCCCAGACGGATTGGACCGCGTATTTTTCTGCAACAGCGGCACGGAAACCGTGGAGACCGCGATAAAATTTTCCCGTTGTGCCACGGGCCGGCAAAAAATCATATACTGTGAACATGCGTTTCACGGGCTGACCACCGGATCACTGGCCATCAACGGTGCCGAGTTTTTCCGGGAGCGCTTCGGCGATCTGCTGCCGCATACCGAGGCGGTTCCCTTTAACGATCTGGTTTCACTGGAAAAAGCCTTGGCCAAACAGGATGCCGCGGCCTTTATTCTTGAACCCATTCAGGGAAAAAGTTGTGAACTTGTCGCAGATGGCTATTTAGCTGAAGCCCAACGCCTGTGCCGCAAGGCCGGCACTTTATTGGTGGTGGACGAAGTACAATCCGGCATGGGCCGCACGGGAAAATGGTTTTGCTTTCAGCATTGGCCCGAGGTAGAACCGGATATTATCTGCGTGGCCAAAGGACTTTCCGGCGGTTTCGTCCCCGTAGGTGCGGTGATAACGCGGCCCCGCATTATGGATGCGGTTTTTAATTCCATGGAGCGCTGTGTCGTGCATTCCAACACCTTCGGCCAAAATGATCTGGCCATGGCGGCGGCATTGGCGAGCATACAGGTTATTGAAGAAGACAAACTGGTTGAAAATGCCGATGAATTGGGGCGCTACACCATGACTCGCCTGGCGGAAATCGGAAAAACCTGCCCATTTGTGACGGAAGTCCGCGGCAAAGGGCTGATGTTCGGCATTGATTTCGCCCGTCCGGAGAATTCCTTGAAACTCCGTCTGGCATGGGACATGCTTCATAAACTTAACTTCGGCGTCTTTGGGCAGATGATTATTATTCCGCTGCTGAAAAAGCACCATATACTTACGCAGGTTGCGGGTTACCATACCGAGGTGATCAAATTTCTGCCGCCGCTGGTGGCCACCAAACAGGATATGGACTGGTTCCTGCGAGCCATGCAGGAAGTCCTGGCCGATACACAAAAATTCCCCGGTACCGCGTGGGATACCGTATTGGGGTTGGCAAAAAACGTTGTGAAGGCTTAGCAGAGGTTACTCCCGCGGTTGTTGCTGTAACACCTGGCGGATAGTGGGCCGCGTTGCGTATTATTTATGGGTCCAATACATCGAAGAGTTCTGAAGGACACGTTGCGGCTCACCCGGTACCCGCGCACGGTGCTGGGCATAGCATTGTTGCTCGCGGCAATCAGTGCTTTTCTGGCGTGCACCCGCCTGCGAATTTCCACGGATCAAAACAAGCTTTTTTCCTCGCACGTCGCGTTCTTCCACCAATATCTCCAATTTATTAAGCAATTTCCCGAAAATGAGGCGGCCTATATCGTCATTAAAGCGCGAAATCCGGCCCATCCACCCGCGAGCAGCCAATGGATTGCCGCAGCAAATGCCGTCACCGCGTCACTTCGAAAGTTGCCAAAGTATGTTATATCCGTGGACAGCCACGTGCCGTTAAAAAAGCTTGGCAATCAAGCTCTCTTATTTGCAACTTGGCCTGACCTGCGGGCGGCAGCCAATGGTGCCCAGTCATTGGCACAATTAGCTACAGTCTGGGGAGAAAAACCTGACATCCCGATGTCGTTCTTTGGCCATACGCGCATACAGCGATTTTTGCGGCTTCTGGCTGCACAAACACCCAGCGTGCAAACTACCGGCTTTGTTCGAATGCTCAGCGAATCCTGGCTTCAGGCCCTAAGACAGCCGATTGCCAAGCCCGTCGTGACTCCGGATTTGCCAACCCTGTTATCCCAACGCCCGACTACTCCGGCCGCGGCGGGCTATTACTACATTCAAGCAGGCAACGGCTCCGAACATTTGCTGCTGATCAAAGTCTTCCCTAAATTTACGTTTGATTCTCTGGCAGCGGTATCCTTGCCGCTGGAGAAAATCCATGCGGCCATGGTCCAATCCACCAGGGACTTTCATTCGGAATTCACGTTTGGGATGACCGGTCGCCCCGTACTGGCCGCAGACGAAATGCGGATTACCACCTCGGATAGTGACAAAGCCGAGACACTGGCGATGATCGTCGTACTGATCGGCCTGATATTGATGCTACGCTCCATCTGGATGGGATTTGCGGCGGGAATAACGCTGGCCATCGCGATTGCCTGGACATTTGGCTTCGCCACGATTTTCGTTGGCGAATTGAATTTGCTTTCCACAGTATTTGTCATTGCCCTGATCGGCATTGGTATGGATTATCTTATTCAAATCATGTTGCGCTACCGCCGCGAAGCCCGGCGTTATGAAAGGAAACAAGCGATCTGGGCGCGGGTTTTCCGATACGCCGGGCCGCCGATAGCCACATCCTGCGCCGGCGCGGCCGGCGCATTTCTCGTGGCGTTGACCACTCACTTTAGAGGCGATGCGGAATTGGGGTTAATCGCCGGTGCCGGACTATTGCTATGCCTGCTGGCGGGTTATACGGTTTTGCCCGCCCTGCTGGTCCTATTTCCCCCGAAACTCGGTAAAGTTCAACCCGCCCAACGCTACACGGATAATCGTCCCCCACCGCGTGCGGGTTTGAAAAATTTTCTGGGACTGGGTCTGTGGCTGGCTATTCTTATCGGGCTGATTCCCTACGCGCTGCAACTGCGGTTTGATCCAAATCTGCTGGATTTGCAGGCCCGCGGCCTGACCTCGGTAAAACTTGTCAAAGAAATGCCCACCTGGTACGCCGTTGTGCTGTCGAAATCCTTGTCGCAACTGGCTCCCATTCAAGCCACGCTCGATAAAGCGGCAGCGGACGCCGATTCTCCGATATTATCCACCAGCAGTATTCTCAGTGCCGCAGCGAAACAAAAATATCTCGCCGGGCATAACGCAGTCTTGCGAAATATTCACTGGCATAATCCATCAGCGGTAGCCCCCGTAGACCTACCCGCCATTGCCCAGGCCGCCGATGCACTGGCCGACTCTTGGAGCCAACCCATTCATGGCACCGCGCCAACCGCCGCTGCACCGGCTCCAGAAGCGGTCGCAACGCTGCGCGCGTTTGCCGTAAAATTGAATTCGGCAACCGGGTTGCAACGGGATGTTGCAGCGCAGCAGCTCTCACGGTGGCAGACCAATTTCAGCCAATCTCTGGCATCCGCGGCGGCGATGCTCACGCCCGGTAAGTTAGACATGGCCCGCGTGCCTCCACAGATAAGCCGGCATTTTCGGGCGGCCACTGGTGAGTATGCTTTGTATATTTATCCCCGGTTTGATCTATGGGATCAATCGCGCTTGCGGCAGTTCGTAGCGGCGGTACAGGGCACAGCGCAAGCGCCCGGCTTGGTACCCGGCAACGTCGATTTAACCGGCATTGCTATTCAACTTTATCATTCCACAAAATCCATTCGCGCGGCCTTTATGCAGACAACCGTATTGGCATTTCTGGTCGTCATTTTTCTGGTGTATCTGGATTTGGGCTCCCTTGGGCGCACCGCTATGACGGTTTCAGTATTAGCGCTGGGATTGCCGATGCTGGTTGGGATCATGGGTGTGCTGGGGCTGAAATGGAACTTTGCGAACTTTTTTGCCATGCCGATTCTCATTGGTGCGGGCCACGAATACGGCGTATTTATGATGCATCGTTACCGCGAGGCGGAACATAATCCGCGCCGTATCTGGCGGTTCTGGGATGTCAGTGAACGGGCATTGCTGATGTGCGCTTTTGTAACGTGCAGCAGTTTTGGCTTTCTGGGTCTTTCCCGCGACCGCGGCATCGCCAGCCTGGGTGTGATCATGGCGCTGGGAATTGCCTGTATTTATCTATCAGCCATCTTTGTGATCCGCCCCCTGCTGACCTGGCGGCTGGCCAATAAGGGGGTTTACGCTAGAGCAGCCACCGCAAAAACGTCCATGGTAGAATAATCAGAAAATTACTTGATTTTTTTTCAGCTCAAAGACCGATAATTTACGATAATGGGCAAGCTGCTTGAGTCTATCCGTGAAAAGATGGCACGCGAGGATTCATCGACAGCATAGAGCGCACAGCAATCGAAAATCGGTGCGTCTCTGCGCTTATGAAGGAAAGCTTCATGCTTGAACCACCCGATCAGCTCGAACATCAACATGCGGAGGACCATTCCGATCTTGCGGCAACCAACAATCGGAATACATGTCATCACAGTCGAGTTTGCAGATTGCTGCGATCCGGCCTACTTATTATTTCGCCATTTCTGTTCTGGCTTGTTTTCTCACATATAACCACAAAGCCAATGGCGGAGTTGTATGCAATCGTTCAGGCCGGTATCGTAACAGTTGTCCTGCTGAATGCACTTGTAAGCTGGGAATCCCTACGCATTGAGCACTTTGTCCTGCGACTGACTTTTGCACTGCTGTTTATTACCGGCGGCCTATTATTGGCGATTGAACTGGCATCAAAGGGATACAGGCCGATCGAGTCGGCATATGTTCATCATCTTCTAAGGGAACATTTGGATTCCACCGCGGAGATACTGCTGGCGGCGGCACTGTTTATGATGGGGATCCGGTCAGAACGGGCACTGCAGTGGCGCGTCCCCCGCTCCAATATCGCGCTGTGGATCGCCGGGATACCTCTTGCGTTAGCGACACTTTACTTCACGAGCATTCTGCAGACATGGAGCGCGGCTATTTTTCCATGGCAACATGCGGCGGCGGCGCTCATGGCCACTGCACTGTTAGGCCTATACGGCGGAGCAATCTTGGTCACCTGGTCGGGCGCGCACCGGAAACCCAATCCCAATGCCACTGATTACATGCTGGCAATTATTCTTCTCACAGCGGGAGAATTAATTCAGATTTTCGCATCAATCAGCGGCAGAAATCAATTGATATTATTGACACACTTTTATCGCCTGATGGGATTCGCCTGGGTTCTTCGCTATACTTTTATGGTCGGCTTTCGGGAACCCCACCAGAGGCTTACTGAAAGCGAGGCACAATTCCGAACGCTTTTTGAGAAAAACAGTGAAGTTATTTTGCTGCTGGATCCCGAAAGCGGAAAGATTTTGGACTGCAATCAAGCCGCCGCAACATTTTACGGCTATTCCCGCCCGGAACTTCAAAATCTGCATATCTGGGATATCAACACACTTCCTCGCGCTGTGATTGAAGAGCGGATCAAACATGTCACGTCCGGAAGCAAAGCGCATTTTCATTTTCAACATCGCCTTAAAAACGGCGATATCCGGGACGTCGATGCGTACTCGGTGGCACTAAATCTCGCCGGCCGCACCGTGATCTATGACGTTATTCGCGATGACACGGAACGCAAAGAAGCTCTTGCAGACCTATCGCTTTTTCAACAGGCCATTGAGGCATCGGCCAATGGGATCATCATTACAGATGCGACACCATCCGATACTCCTATTGTTTACGTAAATCCCGCCTTTGAAAAACTTACAGGTTATACATTAAATGAAGTTCGGGGAAAGAATCCGCGGCTACTGCAGGGTGTAACGCGAGATCGTATGGGCCGCGATGACGTTCGCCGTGCCATCAGTGAGGGGCGCAGCGCCCATACCATTTTGAAAAACTATCGAAAAGATGCCACAGCATATTGGTGCGAAGTAAGTATTTCACCGGTTCGTAATACGCACGGCGACATAACGCATTGGCTGGGAATCCAGAATGATATTACGGCACGTCTGGCAGCGGAGGAGAAACTCGAGCACCTGGCCTATTATGATTCCCTGACCGGCGCACCGAATCGTCAATTGACATTGGTGCAACTTGAACATGATATCGCCGCAGCAAACCGGAGCGGCAATTACGGAGCGCTGGTATTTCTGGATCTGGATCATTTCAAAGAAGTCAATGATATTCAAGGCCACGAAGCCGGCGATTCGCTGCTGATTATGATGGTCGAGCGGGTGCGTACGATATTACGCCAGACCGATACGCTGGGACGCATTGGCGGCGACGAATTCGTCATTGTTCTGCCGGATCTTTCGCCTGATCGCCAGAGGGCAGCCAATGAACTGGAATTGATTTTACAGCGGATTATCCAACTGTTATCCGAGCCGATCAAAGTTGGTCATGCGGAATATGCGATTACCGCCAGTATGGGTGTGACGCTTTTTCCACAGGGGAATACGACCGCGCCGGAACTCATTACGCAGGCGGATATTGCCATGTACCGTGCCAAGGAGGCGGGTCGCAACACCATCTGCTTTTTTGAGCCTGCAATGCAGGAGCGGATCAAAGAAAGAGTCGCGATGGTACAGGATCTGCGAATCGCCCTAAGCAATGGTGATTTCCGGATATTTCTCCAGCCGCAGGTAGATCAGACCCGATCAATAATCGGAGCGGAGGCGTTAATTCGCTGGCAATCCAGGGAAGGGGGTCTGATCGCTCCAGCCAAGTTCATTCCCGCAGCGGAAGATACCGGCCTGATCGTGCCGATGGGAGAGTTCATGCTGCGTGAGGCCTGTCACATATTGCGGCGGCTTCAGCGTGCCGACATCAGATTCCGCATTTCCGTCAACGTCAGTCTGCGGCAATTTCAGATGACTGATTTTGTGCAACGCATCATAGCAATTGTAAAATCCTCCGAAATTGACCCCAGAAGTCTGACCATCGAAATCACCGAGTCAGTACTGATGCGTAATGCCAAAGACGCGGTGGAAAAAATGAAGGAGATCAATCAACTGGGTATCGGCTTTTCAATTGATGATTTTGGCACAGGCTATTCCTCACTGGGTTATCTGAAAAATCTTCCGTTAAATGAATTAAAAATTGATCGCTCATTTATTTGTGACATAGCCACGAATCCCAATGATGCCGCACTTGTCGAGGCCATTCTCGCAATCGCGCACCACCATCAACTGCAGGTGGTCGCCGAAGGTATTGAAACACTCGAGCAGTTTGAGGCACTGAAAGAGCGTGCTTGTCCACTTTTCCAAGGCTATTTCTTTGGCCGACCGGTCCCTGCGGAAGAACTCATAAAGCCATTGCTCTCCGCCAACTCTCAAAAGGCCACTACCTCCGACGATACGATGCCGGATACACGACCGCACACATCTCCGAGATATTAAGAGGATAGTTTAGAAATATTTTGATTTGTTCCCTCTGATGCGCCGAAATATTAATTATCTGTTAATGCGGCACATTCAAAACCGTGAAATGACTTCGACCGTTCAGTCGCACGTCAACCGAATCAAGTTCCTCAGGAGGTTACGGATCTTGGTAATGCCGCAACAATGGTGATCGCCGATGCTTGTTGCATTAGGCCGCCTTGCTGCGCGATGGCTCAAGTTCCTCAAAACAGACATTTTACTTTGGCTTGACGCCGCCGCCCGCCGCGTGGCCTTGGAGGAAATTCTGGTATACACTTGGAAGGTGCACCTTGGTAAGGAGTTGGCTTATGCGGTTGATGAATATTTTTGCGGTGCTGGTGTTGGCACCCGTATTATTTTTCTTCCTTCCCGGATGCAGTAATTCTGCGCCGCCACGGCCCGCGATGCGGCAGCCGCTTAACCCGGCGGTCCTGCAAATATTGCGGTCCTTGGCTAAGGGTCATAAAGATAAAACCCAACTGGCCTTTCTTGCGGATTTTAAGGGATTGTCAACATCGGTAAGCCGGTTTAACAGTTATATGTCCAGCAGTCAGGGAAAGCTTTTAAAAGAACTCAAAGCCTGGGCAACAAAGCATGGCGTTAAGCTGCATTACTTTTATCGTCCGGGCCTTTTCGGCAAAGCCCAGAAAATTATCGCGGATGACCAAGGCTCACTGTTGCTGCACAGCAATTCCGCCGATTTTCAAAAACGCTATCTGATCATGATGTACATGGATTATTCCTGGCAGCTTGCCATGGATAAGGCGGCCCAAAAGCAAGCCCGGAAGAATCAGGCGGGACCGGGCTTGCGACAATATCTGAACAATGCGATTGCGGTCAATAAACAGTCTCTTACCGACCTGTGGAAGCTTCTGGAACGGTACCACTGGCACAAATCGCACTAACCGGTAAACTCTGGGTATGATGGATGCGGATATAAAAACAAAAAAGGCGGTCGTGCTGTTAAGCGGCGGGCTGGATTCCGCCACGGTGTTGGCCGTCGCAAAAGACCGCGGCTATCTATGCTATGCTCTGAGTTTTGATTACGGGCAGCGCCATCGGCAGGAACTTCATGCGGCTGCACAGTTGGCCACAGAGGCAGGCGTTGCGCGGCACGTGGTGCTGGACTTAAATCTGCGGCACTTCGGCGGATCAGCACTGACGGCGGATATTGCCGTGCCAAAAGACCGCCCCGCCGCGGAGATGACCCACGACATACCGGTGACCTATGTGCCGGCGCGCAATACGGTATTTCTGTCCTGTGCTTTGGCCTGGGCGGAGGTGCTGGAGTGTTTCGATATATTCATTGGGGTCAATGCGGTGGATTACTCCGGATATCCGGATTGCCGCCCGGATTATATTGCCGCATTTGAAACCATGGCCAATCTGGCCACGCGCGCGGGCATTGAAGGCCGAGGAAAGTTTCATATTCATTCCCCGCTGATAAGCCTGCACAAAGCGGATATTATCAAGCTTGGACTCTCCCTGGGAGTTAATTACGGCCACACCTGGACCTGTTACGATCCGGGCTTTACCGGTGCAGCCTGCGGTCGTTGTGATGCCTGCCAACTGCGGCTGGCCGCGTTTGAACAGTTGGGCATCACCGACCCGGCACCGTATGAACCGAACCGCGGCGATTGCCCATGAAAATAGCGGAGATGTTTTACAGTATACAGGGAGAAGGAAAACTCACTGGAGTTCCCTCATTATTTATTCGTAGCAGCGGGTGCAATTTGCGCTGCCGCTGGTGCGACACCCCGTACAGCTCATGGGAACCCACGGGGGAGAATATGACGGTTTCGCAAATTCTGGATCAAGCGGCCCGACAGCCCGGTAGGCACGTGGTCATCACCGGCGGCGAACCGATGATGCAAAGTCAATTGCCGGAACTTGTCACCGGCTTAAAAAATATGGGCCGGCATATTACCATCGAGACAGCCGGTACGTTGTGGCAGGATGTGCCCATGAACCTTGCCAGCATCAGCCCAAAATTATCCAATTCTACTCCGACGGATCATTCCGCCTGGTCGCCAACGCACGAGCGGCGGCGTTTGAATTGGGACGTGCTGGCACAGTTTGCCCGATCTGATTTCATTGTTGAGCGGCAATGGAAATTTGTCATCTGTAAGCCGGAGGATATGCAGGAGGTGGATATGATTTTATCAAGGGTGTCGCAAGCAGCGCCGATTAATCCCGCTGATGTTATCCTCATGCCGGAAGGCGTTACCGCCGATGCGGTGCAAACGCGTGGGAGTTGGCTGGCGGAAATATGCCGCGAGCGGGGCTTTCGCTTTGGAATGCGTTTGCATATTCTGCTGTATGGAAACACCCGCGGAACGTAAAAGTTGCCCGTGTAAAACTTAACCGTTATGCGGTGACTAATTTTAAGACATTGTTAAAAGCAAAGGAATATATAATGAAAAAACAGGCCCGACGAATTCACCTGCTGGAAACATTCAATAATCCACATCCTGCAAGAGATTACGAAATTGAACACATTGCTCCGGAATTTACGTCCGTTTGCCCCCAAACCGGACAGCCCGATTTCGGGACCCTTCGTTTGCTGTACATTCCGGACAAATTATGCGTGGAATTGAAAAGCTACAAAATGTATCTTCAGAGTTTTCGCAATGAAGGCATTTTTTACGAAGATGTCACGAATGTTATCTTAGATGAATTGGTCCAACGGCTAAAACCCCGGCAAATGACCCTGATCAGTGAATGGACGCCGCGGGGTGGATTGCGATCTATTATTCGCTGTGTTTATAAACCGGGGATTTGATTTTTTGCGCTTGCCGGCACAGCGTTAAAATGATTTTCAGGCTTGGGTGCAGTCGAATGCGATACTGTCAGCAGTGCCGACGGCTTTGTGGAACAATTGGTTATTGCGTTAATCCGGCGGCAAGTTCCGCTGCGAACGTCCCAACCGCGGCGGCAACATCCGGTGCCGGCTTAGCCAGTTCGCGGGTAATGGTCTTGATAATGGCTGACCCCACAATGATGCCATCGGCCAGCGAGGCCAGTTCCGCCACCTGATCCGGACGGGAAATTCCAAATCCTACACAAATGGGGTGCGGTGTCATTGCACGCAACACTTTAAGATTTAACGGCACATCAGCCGGCAGGGATTGTCGTTCTCCGGTTATACCGGTTACCGACAGATAATAAATAAACCCGGTGCATAAGGCGGCAATTTTTGCCCGTCGATCCGGAGCTGTTGTAGGAGCGATCAAAAGACTGCTTTTGAGATGATGTTTGTCTAACACAGCAACCAGCGCCGGTGCTTCCTCCAGGGGTACATCCGGCAAAATCAACCCATCGATTCCCGCATTGGCACACGCTGACGCAAACGCATCAGCCCCATGTTTGAAAATAATGCTGAAGCTGGCCATGGCCATGATGGGCAGCGAAAAACCAAGGCCGCGAATTTTTTCCACCGACTGCATGATGCGTGGTACTGTAGCACCATTTTGCAGCGCCAGGCGATAGCTTTCCTGTATGGTCGGCCCATCGGCAATGGGATCAGAAAAGGGAATTCCCAATTCAATACAACCAGCACCGGCCCGTTGCAGCGATTCCAAGACAGGTCCCAGCAGGTCAACGCTCGGATAACCGGCGGTCACAAAGGGGCACAATAGCGCCCGCCGATTGCGACTTGGTGCGGCAAACGCGGCTGAAAGCCTGTCGGTCATATTACTGCCGCACCAGTGGATGGGCGTAATAACCGATCATCGCAAGGAAGCGATTGGCATTGAGAATCGGCACGGAAAGATTCTGTGCCTTTTGTTCCAGATGCTCATAGCGTTGCTGTTGCGTTGCGCGGGCGGCCTTGAGGGCCGCCGTCTGCGCCGTTTCCACACCGCTGAAATTCAGCTCCGAATTGGCGGGCCGTGATCCCAGCACCAGAAAATCGGTCTGTGTGGAAAGGTGCTTCTGCACCACGCCGCCCCAGGATTCAACGAGCCGCACAATTTCCCGACGACCGGCGGCCGTGGGTACGCCGTTACCGTTGACATCAAAATCGCCGTAGATAACAAAGTGGAACTTCCGGTTCTGGTCTTTATGGAATACCGGGTTGGCAATCAGATCGCCGGCAAAAATCTGCGCATTGGGTTGCAGGTGGGTAATGCGGCAGACCGACGCGAATTTCCCCGCGCGGATAACGGATATGGAACCCACCCCGCCACCGTTCTGGCCCGTGTTGACGCCCAGATTCGGATTATACACCGCAAACGATAGGCCGACGGTAATATGTTCAGAGGTACCCAAGTTGATATAAACATGCTGGGTCATCGGCGACACGCGAATAACTTTGCCGTCGGCCTGACTCAAAATGGCGTTGGCACCAGTGTTCGGAGCACGATAGGCTGCGATTTGATTTCGCAAATCCTGTACCACGGCGATTCGCGCCTGGAGTTCCTGTTTGAGCTGCTGAATCTGAATAACCTGCCCGCGCAGTTCCGAAATGTACTTGGTTTGTTCACCGGTAATTTGCTGTTGCAACGTGCCGGCCTCGGTGGAAACTTGTGTGTTGGCGGCATTTAACTTGGCCGTTAAAGCATCGATCCGATTCTGCGCGGATGTCAGCTTATCATTAATCGCATGAATATCATCCTTAAAAGATGATCGTGTGGAAGCAAACCGACGCTGATAATTGGCCAGGTGCAGGCGATACTGCTTAATTTCATTTCGCGCATTGACCAGGGCCGAATCCACTTGTGACAAAGCCAGGACAAGGGATTTTCCAGTCATACCAGCCTTGGTCAACACCCGATTCACCGGACCGGACGGCCCAATGAGCTGCGACACCTGTGTCCCACTGTTGCCGCTGATCTCAACTTCCAACTGATTTATTTGCGAAACCAACTGCCGCACCACCGTATTGCCGGCGGAGGCGTTAGCTTTAAGATCCGCAACGATCGGAAGATTCTGATCTTCGGTTGACGCGATCAGTGCCAGATTCTGTTGATCGGCGGAAGCCGTTTGTTCCGCCTTACCTAATTTAAGGTAAAGCAGAATGGCGACCACGGTCACCACAAGAAACAGACCGATGAAAACAATAAGTGCGTAAGGTGGCGCGCTGCGCTGTGTGCGAACTGTTGCCATAGGTGAAAGCCTCCGTAGCCAAACATCCTGACCGGCATGCCGCAGCCTCGTGACGCCATCGACCATCCAATAATCGAACCCCGGGCCACGACAGCTTCGGCGCTGTACTAAAACTATCACCGCTAAAGGCGATTGGGTCAAGCGAAAAATAGGTAAAATCTCGGACGGCCCGGAGCAGGCTCCATGGCTCCTCACCGGGGGCGCTGCCTCGTGGGAGTGAAAAAATCCCGTGTTAGCGCGGAAATTGGGCCAAATTGGCAGTCTTTTGATTCTTGGAAGGCCCCCGCAATCTCAGCCACAGGCTGATTTTGGTTGCAAAAAAATGGAAGATATTTTATTGATGCGCCCACATCAACATGTTACACTCCATTTACCAGATAAGCGTTCCCTCACGGGTTGACTGCTTATCTCGCCGCTGATTGGGCCAATGTATGATCACGCCACGGTCACACACATAAGCCCCATGAATATCGGCGGTGGAGAGGAATTTTCCATGACAATTCGGATGAACCGGCAGGCTTTGAGCATTTGCGCGCTTTTGGCGGCAACCATTTCAGTGCACCCCGCTCAGGTCCAGAACGCGGTTACTTTTACTATTGACGCCTCGCAAAATGTCCACGCCATCTCCCGATACATTTATGGCATTAATCAACCCATTACCTCCGGCTCCAACCTGACGTATGACCGCCTCGGCGGAAATCGCTGGACCGCCTACAACTGGACCAACAATTACTCCAATGCGGGAAGTGATTATAAATATTCCAACGATACATTTTTGGGCGGCGGATCAACGCCCGGCGGTGCCATGATTCCCGGGATTAACAATGCTGCCGCCAATGGCGCGGGATTACTCCTGACCGTCCCGATGGCAGGCTATGTCTCTGCCGCCAAATCCGGCGACGCCAGCCCTACCGCCAATCCAGCCACTTCACCTTATTTTGTCCCCGAATATGCCAACGCGCCGGCATCGGTTACCGGCATGTCCACCAACCCGGTATACCAAAGCCAATTTGTGAACTGGGTTAAAACCAATTATCCACAGGACTTTACCGCCGGCAGCAGCACGCCGATTAATTTTGACCTCGACAACGAACCGGATTTGTGGTCCAGCACCCATCCGGAAGTACATCCCACGCCCGTGACGTATGCGGAGTTGCTGCAAAAAACGATTCAATATTCCACCATGATTAAAAGCATTGCGCCCACCAGCTTGGTGTATGGTCCGGTGAGCTACGGCTGGGAGGGATATCAGACGTTACAAAATGCAACTGATTCCACCGCTGATAATGCCGCCATTGATCCCTATACCGGAAAACCCTACGGCAATTTTCTCTCGTGCTATCTGGCGCAAATGCACTTGGCGGGCATCGCCGCCAAGCTTCGCCTGCTGGATGTGCTGGATCTGCATTGGTACCCGGAAGCCACGGGCGATGGCACGCGAATTACCACCGAAAGCTCATCCGATCCCGCAGTGGTAGCAGCCCGATTGCAGGCACCGCGCTCGCTTTGGGACCCGACGTATGTTGAAACAAGCTGGATTACCCAAAGCCTCGGCGGCAAAGCTATTGATCTGCTGCCGACACTTCAAAGCGAAATTAACGCCAATTATTCCGGAACGAAGCTTTCCTTCAGCGAATATAACTACGGCGGAGGTTCGGATATTTCCGGTGCAATCGCGGAAGCGGATGTGCTGGGGATATTCGGAAAGTACGGCGTGTATTCCGCCAACCAATGGGCCTTGGCGTCCAGCGAACCGTATACGCAGGCCGCGTTTGCCATGTACCGCAACTATAATGGCAAGGGAGCGACATTTGGCGATACGTCCATATCCGCCAGTACCAGTGATGTGGCGGATACTTCAGTTTATGCCAGTCTGGATTCCAATGATCCGTCGCACATGGTGGTGATTGCCATTAATAAAACCGCCAATGCCATCACGGTAACCATTAACTTGGATCACACCAAAACCTTTGACCAGGCACAGGTGTATCAGTTGACCAGCAGCGCCGCCAGCCCCATGTTTGCCGGCGATGTAACGATTACCAATCCCGCTTTTTTCACCTATACCATGCCCGCGTACAGCGTGAGCACCTTGAATCTGGTCGATGCGCCCAAGCCAGGCAACGGCCTGATCCTCACTGTCGCACTTTTGACCGCGATGCTGTTGCTTGGCCCGCACATTTTGCGCCGGCGGCAGTCGGCGGAAATGCAATAACGGAGCTGCGCACCGCGACGCCTGATGCTCTGACATCTCGGTACAGGCACTGAATCCCAAAAAATTAAAACAAAAAATAGCGTTGAGCCAGACCCAATATTTCCGCGGGCCGGCAGGTCAGGTGGACCCCATCGGCGGACACGCGATAGGTTTCCGGATCGACTTCAATAACCGGCAGCACATCGTTAAGTTTCATATCCCGCTTGGTGAGATCGCGGCACGCCTTTACGGCTGCAATGTTTTTTTTCAGGCCATAATGTTCAGTTACGCCGCTGGCGGCGGCGGCCGCACTTACAAACGCCAGACTGGTTTTGGCCGGTGCGTTGCCGAAGGCCCCGAACATGGGCCGCATAATTACCGGCTGGGGAGTAGGAATGGAGGCATTGGGGTCTCCCATCTGGGCCCAGGCCACAAAGCCGCCCTTAATTACCAACTCCGGTTTGACCCCAAAAAGCGCGGGCCTCCAGAGCACAAGATCGGCAAGCTTGCCGATTTCAATTGAGCCAATCAGATGCCCCACACCATGGGCTATTGCCGGGTTAATCGTGTACTTGGCCACATAGCGACGGATGCGGAAATTATCGTCACCTGGGACATCCTCCGGAAGCGAACCGCGTTGTCGACGCATTTTATCCGCTGTTTGCCATGTGCGGGTAATGACTTCCCCCACCCGACCCATGGCCTGAGAGTCGGAACTGATGATGCTGATGGCTCCAAGATCATGGAGGATATCTTCAGCGGCGATCGTTTCGCCGCGGATACGGCTTTCCGCAAAAGCGACATCCTCCGGAAGATCAGAATCGAGGTGATGGCATACCATCAACATATCAAGATGTTCGTCAAGGGTGTTGACGGTAAACGGGCGCGTGGGGTTGGTGGAACTCGGCAAGACGTTACTTTGTCCGCAAACCCGGAGAATATCCGGCGCATGGCCGCCGCCAGCACCCTCGGAATGATAGGTGTGTATCGTACGCCCTCGAAACGCGGAGATGGAACTTTCAACAAAGCCCGATTCGTTAAGCGTATCGGTGTGAATAGTCACCTGAACGTCATAATCTTCGGCTACGGTCAGGCAGCAATCAATGGCGGCGGGAGTGGTACCCCAATCTTCATGAAGTTTCAGGCCAATCGCGCCGGCTTCAATTTGCGCTCCCAGACCCTCCGGTGACGCCGCATTCCCCTTTCCGGTGAAGCCGAAGTTTAACGGCAGATCATCCGTTGCGCCCAGCATTGCTTCGATATGAAAGGCTCCGGGCGTGCAGGTCGTTGCGCATGTCCCCGTGGCGGGGCCTGTGCCGCCGCCGATCATGGTGGTCAGGCCAGAGGCAATCGCCTCATGTGCCAACTGCGGGCAAATGAAATGGATGTGGGCGTCTATGCCACCGGCGGTAAGTATCAGTCCTTCGCCGGCGATGACTTCGGTTGTAACGCCGAAAATCATTCCCGGCGTTACACCTGCCATAACATTGGGATTGCCAGCCTTACCAATTGCGGAGATGCGGCCGCTTTTTATTCCCACATCCGCCTTATAGATACCGGTATAATCCACAATCAGCGCGTTGGTGATCAGCAGATCCAATGCCGCGGCCGGATCAACGCCTGCGGCCTGACCCATTCCCTCGCGCAATACTTTCCCTCCGCCGAATTTGCATTCATCCCCGTAATGTGTGAGATCCCGTTCAACGCGAAGAATCAATTCGGTATCGGCCAGGCGCACGGTATCGCCGGTGGTAGGACCATACATACCCGCATAGGCCGTGCGTGAAATCTGGTTGCTCATGTTAATGCTCCGTACATTGAAATCCTTCCTGTGCCACGCGGCGCAAGGCCTCTAAGCGGCCCTGATCCGACACTGGACCCGATGCCAAATTATTGCCGCCGCTAATAACCTTACCGCCTGCAATGGCAACTAGCTGTACCGTTTTTCCCTCGCCAGGCTCAAACCGCACGGCTGTGCCCGCGGGTATATCCAGTCGCATGCCGTAGGCCGCACCGCGTGAAAACTTCAATGCTTTATTAACTTCAATGAAGTGATAGTGGCTGCCCACCTGAATGGGGCGATCACCTGTATTAACTACCATGACCGTCGCCGTTGGGCGCTGGGCATTAAGCGTTATGTCTCCATCGCTCGGACAGATCTGCCCCGGCATGCAAGGCGTGTGATGCGTTTGAAATAAGGCAGCGTCAGGCACCGGCAAGAAACTGCCGTAAAGCGCCAGGGCAAGATCCCCATTTTCCCGGACCACCGGGTGGTGCACAGTAACCAGCTTGGTCCCATCCGGAAAAGTTCCTTCAACCTGCACCTCGGCAATCATTTCAGCAACACCCTCCATAACTTGGCGACGGCCCAGCATGCTGCGTCCTATTTCCATGAGTTGGGCAACGCTTTGACCGTCGCGGATCAATTCCAGCAACTGGGCGGCGATGAGAGCAATGGACTCCGGCAAATTCAGCCGCAGCCCGCGCGCCAGGCGTTTCTGTGCCAGGTACCCGGCCTGATGCAAGACCAATTTGTCCAGTTCACGCGGTGTCAGGTGCATGTTCCAAATCCTTTACCATTTACGCTGCCAGAGTTCTACGCCCATTGCGGCGGCAGCCGAGACCAACTCTTTCTGGAGAAAGCGGCCGACGTTTTCCGCTGAATCGCCCCCCACCCGCAGAAGAAATCCATCAGCGAGTTCACTGATGCCAAACATCACGGAGTCTTTTGTTTGTATCGGCGTATTATGCAGCCGCTGCAGCAGGGCAAGGGCGGCACCCGCAAATCTCGGCCCGAGGCATATCACCGTCGCCAAAGCGTTCACCACATTGAATCCGACCGTTCGGGAAATATGGGACACCGTATTATCCAACTCCAAGGCGTCAAGCAAAATAGGATCCCCGTTAACATAGACACTCTGACGACTTATATAGCGCGCAAAGTTCCAGCGTTCGCCGCATTGCCACCGCCCACTGGTAAACCAATCAACTGCCAGCAATGAACTGCCGGCGTGCAGATAGAATTTCTGTTCCTGCTGATAATCTGATTGGGCAAAGCAGACCACAGGATCAGGAGCCAATAGCATGGAGGCATCCGGGGCTATCAGCGCATCAAGACTTTGGCGGACAGCCCCGCAACCTCCGGATTTAAAAATCTTGGTAGAAGCCTGGGTCGTGACATACGCCCCTGCGCCTTGCTGTACATGCAAATCCACCTTGATGTGGTCACCGCCTAGCAGGCCGCCCCCAAGACTTCCCATTACCAGCCACCCCACGTCACTGCCGGCGCGCGGTGCAAGCAGTTGTAAGGGCGCGCGACTGCCAAGGGATACCACGCGTGTGCTATCTCCCTGCAGTGCGAATTCGGCATGGCCGAAAACGGCGGCACGCTGCGGTCGAACCGGTGTATCGCCTGGGGCGCAACGGTCATTTGAAACTTCGGAGAATCGATCTCGGCATATCGTCGGGGATTTCATAGGAACGCTCCGGAAAATCCGATGGCGCCCCGGCCGGTTGTGTACGGCCCAATCCCGATCGAGCCGACGGAAGCTTCAATGAGTATCCGCATTTTCTCGGGTGGATCAAACACTTAAATGCTCCTGGATCACACCGGCATGCAACTGCTCCGTATTTCCGTTGGCGACAATTCTCCCCCGATTCATGATGTAGAAGTGATCCCCGTATTCACGGACAAAATCGACATATTGCTCCACGAGCAGAACCGTCATGTTGTGTTCTTTCACCAAATTTCGCAGCACCTGACCGATCTGCTTAATAATATTGGGCTGGATACCCTCGGTGGGTTCGTCCAAGAGGAGGATCTTCGGCCTGCCCACCAGGGCGCGGGCAATCGCCAGTTGCTGCTGTTGACCGCCGGAAAGGTCGCCGCCCAATCGTCCGGACATGGTTTTGATAATCGGAAACATTTCCACCACCGAATCCGGAATTGTTTTTGTCCGGCCGCCTGCCGCCTGCATTCCGACGATCAGATTTTCGTTTACCGTAAGCTTGGGAAATATCCGCCGCCCTTGGGGAACAAGCCCAATGCCATGTCTGGCCCGCTTAAACGCCGGCCACTTAGTGACGTTCTGCCCGTCAAACGTTATTACCCCGGAGTCGGATTTCAACAACCCCATGATTGCTCCCACCAGGGTGGTTTTTCCCACGCCGTTACGTCCCATCAGGCAGGTGATACTTCCCCGGGAAACGTCCATATCCACGCCGCGCAGGGCCTGCACGGCACCGTATGAAAACGCCAGATTCCGGATTGACAGCAATATTTCACTCAACGTCAGGTCCTCGCCATGCCTTTAAATTATCGCCCCAGATACGCTTCAATAACTTTTGGATCCCGCTGAACCTGTTCCATGGAGCCGTCCGAGAGCACCTTTCCTTCATTCAGAACGGTCACACGGGAATTAAGGCGGCGCACAAACTCCATATCGTGTTCGATGACAATAATGGTGTGACGCCCCTTTAGTTCCAGCAGCAACTCTGCGGTCACGTCTGTCTGGGCGTCGGTAAGACCGGCCGCGGGCTCATCTACCAGCAGGAGTTCTGGTTCCGCAGCCATGAGCATACTTATTTCCAGCCACTGGCGCTGCCCGTGACTCAAAGTACCAGCCGGACAATGCGCCAAATCCAGCAGCCGCACACGGCGTAAAATATTGAATATTTTTTCCTTAGCTTCAGGGGATTCGTGTCTGAATATATTCTGAAAAACCCTCCTCCTGCCCGGTAACGCCAAGTCCATATTTTCATAGACCGTCAGACTGGGAAAAATTGTCGGCGTCTGAAATTTTCGCCCCACACCCAGCGCTGCTATGTCGGTGTCGCGACGATGGGTAATATCCATTCCTTTAAAAAACACTCGGCCTCCGCTGGGATGCGTTTTACCACTGATAACGTCGCACAACGTGGTCTTCCCAGCCCCATTGGGACCAATCACTACGCGCAATTCATTGCGAAACACGCCGAAGCGATAAATGTCCAACGCCCGGAAGCCGTCAAAATCGACCGTCACATCCTCTAAGAACACCGTGTAGGCGGTCGACGTTCCCGCAGCAGAAGCCGAGGAGTCTGTCGGGGCATGTATCATGCGTGCACCTCCTCCACCGCCGTGTGCGATACCGGCACAACGACGCTGCCACGCGGACGCCCGATGAACCTTACCAGCCACCGTGCGAGGGCGACCGAAATGAGAATTCCCGCCAGTAGAATAAATTTGATTGGAATATCGGGCATGACACTCCATGGTGTGGCAATTGTCTGTTGCAGCGCCTTCGGCATGATGCCAAGCGCCTCACACAGGACAAATCCCAGGACGCTTGCCAGCGGGATTACCGAGAGGGCCAGTTGTAGGCCTCCATGGCGCATCCGCATTTTCTCTTCGAGTTCATCCCATAGCCCCACCAGCCCGTTGGAAAATAGCAGCGTCACGGCAATAAACAGGCCGCCCTCAAAAAACGACCACATCGCCGGCATATCCGAGCTAAGAATGCTGTAGGCGTAGCGCACGACCAGTGCGCCAATAATTGCGCCCCATAATCGCCCGCGCCCGCCGACCGCCACCAGCACAACCATAAGTATAGACGATTCCACGGCCATCGTGCCGGGTGTAATAATCCCATTTTGCGGCACATATAGCATCCCTCCTATAGCCGCGATCACCGCTGCGATGACAAACGCGAAGACCTTAAACGCGTAGGGTTTATAGCCGGCAAAGTGCAGACGCACTTCCCGATCGCGGATAGCCACCAATATTCTGCCGAAACGGCTTTTGGTAAGCTTGAAAAGCGCCAGGTACAGCAATCCCAGAATCGCGGCCGTGAGGAAATACAGACCCAGTATCCAATGATGATCGTGCTGCAGCGGCGGATAAAAATTATTCAAACCGTCGGTCCCCCCCAGTAACAACTCATTTCGGCAAAACAGCAGATACGCCGCCCAGGCCAACGCCTGTGTGATAATGGCAAAATAAACGCCGCGCACGCGGCTGCGGAAAATGAAGAATCCGAAAATACCGGCAACGACCGCAGGAATCAAAATACCCATGGCAAGAGCAAATGGAAGCGATGCAAAAGGCTTCCAGAATGTCGGCAGCGTTGATTGATTATTAAAGAAGAAAAATTGCGGAATGTTGTTGTAGGCTTTCTGAACCTGCCCGCCCCCTTCCGGCAGGCTCAAGAACATGCCGATGGCATAACCGCCGAGGCAGAAGAAAAAAGCCTGGCACAGAGACAGTAACCCCGCGTATCCCCAGATTAAATCAATGCCCAAAGCAACGATCGCGAAGCACAGGTACCGGCCAAGAATATTGACGCTTAAATCTGAAACCGCGCCCACACTGTTTAGTACCGGTATCAATATATAAAATAACGCCACCACCGCGATTATCGCGCTAATCCGCAACTGCCTGACCCGAGGATTCAGTCGTGGCAGCGCGGGAATCCGGCCGTCAGAATCGGCGGCTGCCGGTGGCTGAGAAGTTTTATCGGATGAGGGGCTGATCACAAATTACCGTCTCTTCCTATCGGAGATTCAGTGCAGGGAAAGCGCGGGATGCATGTCGGCTAATGGTCCATCGACCGGCCCTTGGCTGCAAATAACCCCGACGGCTTCCATTGCAGAAAAGCAATAACAATAATCAAAACAAACACCTTGCCGTAAACCGGCTGCACCCATGGCTCAATAAATTTTTCCAGGAAACCCAGCCCGGCCCCCGCACAAATAACCCCGGCAAGATTGCCCACGCCTCCCGTTACGACCACCAGAAAACTCTCCACAATGTAGGATTGTCCCATGCGAGGATCCAAGGTTGAAAACAGGGGCACAGCGCATCCCGCCAGTCCCGCCAACCCGGTACCAAGGGAAAACGTCAGCATGTCCACCATGCGCGTATGCACACCCAGAGCCGCCGCCATTTCACGATCCTGCGTCGTGGCGCGCAGCAGAAGCCCCAGCTTGGTTTTCCTGATCAGGGCATAGACCGCGATAATACATCCGGCGCAAAATACGATGATAAAAAGGCGGTTTTTTGGAAAAACCAATCCCGGCATTATCCAGAGTCCGCCGGAAAGCCACGATGGCGCGATCATGGCATTGTTATTCCCAAAGACCACTCGAATCAATTCGATGAGAATCAAGCTCAATCCAAAAGTAGCCAGAAGTGTTTCCAGCGGACGACCATATAAGCGACGGATGATGGTCCATTCGCATATCGCCCCGGCCAGTGCCGATACCAGAAACGCAGCCGGAATCGCACAGACAAAGTACCAGTTATAATCCGACGGCGGCAGGTAAGTTTTGAATATTTCGCCTACAGCAAAAGTGGTAAAAGCACCAAGGGTCAGGAACTCACCCTGCGCCATGTTGATGACACCCATCAGGCCGAAAATAATCGCCAGCCCCAAGGCGATAAGCACATAGATACTAGCAAGGGACAGTCCCGCAAAGGAGTCAAATAGGAGGTTGGTCAGTTTCGTATATCCCTTGATCTGGTCGATGGAGGTTCTCACGGCCCTGGCCATGGCGGACGTTGGAGCATTCCGGAGCGTTCGCCAGGAGCGTTTGAGCAGTTCCAGCCCTCGCGTGGAATGGATCTGCCCCAGCAACACGGCTGCCTGCATTTTTTGCGCCGGAGTTCCGTGCCGCAGGAGAATTCGGGCGATACTTTCCTGCAATAGTCGATGAATGCGCGAAGAATGGTGTTGCGTCAATTGTTGCTGCAGAGGTGGAAGATAAGCCGGACTTCCGGCGTTACCCAAGGCAACAATTGCCTGTCGCCGGGCTGATTGCCCCGGAATATACATTGAAAGAGTGTTAATTGTCTGCTGAAGCTGATCGGAATCCGAGTCTGGCACCGCCAGCGTGTTATCAGGGATGGAATCTGCGAGGACGGGCTTACCGTGAGCTATCACTTGCCGGTTCGTGAGGGCATTAAGCAAGGGATAAAGCTTTCCCCTGACCGGATCCATTATCGGAGAACCGAACATCACCAGTTGTCCGCCATGCATTGCCAGCAGACCATTCTGATAGGCCTGCAACGCGGTTATCAGGTGATAATTCCCGCTGGCTGCGATTTGCCTTAGCGCCGCTGAAACTTGCGCGTCGGAATCGGAACCGAGGTCGGTCAAGACCTGGGATAGTGGCACACGGGCAGGCACCTGGGGCATTGCCGAAGCCTGGCCCCTGTTACACAGCACGGCAATAACCATCGCCACACATACGATCAGGAGTGTCGATGCGATTTTCACAGTAACATCCTCCGATGTACTAAGCCCATCAGGCCAGATCGCCAAGGGGCGAGACAAGTTCCAAGCCTGTCCGCCCCTTCGGCGTTGGAAGGAGATCCGGCGCGGCAACCCGCGCCGATGAAGGCTTAATTGGCTTTATTCTTCATCGCCACCTTGATGTAGGGACTGAAGGCCACCGGTTTGACCCAACCTTTGCTCTTCCAGACAATCCGGAACTGTCCATCGGCGAGAATCTTACCGACATACACGGGCTTGTAAAGATTGTGATTCTTTGCGACTTTCACCATTCCGCCGGGCGTCATCATCTTCAGCCCGATCATAGCTTTAGCCACTTTCATCGGGGCAAATGATTTGGCTTTCTCACATGCCGCCGCCCAGAGATACACGCCGGTGTACGCGCACTCAATTGGGTCATCGGTCACCCGAGCCATGCCGCCGGGTAAATGATTGGACATACACCACATTTTAAAGTCCCGGACAAATTTTTTGTTGGACTTGCTGCGCAGTGACTCAAAATAATTCCAACATGCGTAATGGCCTACAAGTTTGGTGGTATCCATCGATCTCAGTTCATCTTCCGCAATGGAATACGCCATGATCGGACAGGACTCGGCCGTTAATCCCTGATTGGCGAATTCGGTGTAGAACGGCACATTGCTGCTGCCATTGAGAGTTGACAGCACGCAGGCATGCCCAGCCTGAGCAAAAGCCTTAATTTTGGACACAACCGTCTGGAAATCCGTGTAACCCAACGGAACGTACATTACTTTAATCCGCGATTTCGGCACGCCGTGGCTTAATAAATAGCCTTCAATGATCTCGTTGGCGGTCCGGGGAAATACATAATCACTTCCCAGCAGGAAAAATCGCTTCCGCTTGCCGCCGGATTTGCTCATAAGATATTTTACCGAAGGAATCAACTGCTGATTGGGCACGGCCCCCATATAGAAAATATTGGGGCTGTATTCTTCACCTTCGTACTGCACCGGATAAATTAACAGGCCATGGTCTGCCTGAACTACCGGCAGCACGGACTTTCGACTCACGGATGTCCAGCATCCGAAAATGACTTTAACTTTGTCTTTTTCAATAAGGGTGTTGGCGTCTTGCGCAAATAAATCCCAATTGGACGCAGGATTTACAACCACCGGATCAATTTGCTTGCCCAGCACACCGCCTTTGGCGTTGATTTCATGGATCGCCATAAGTTCAACATCATGCAGAGATGTTTCAGAAATAGCCATCGTGCCAGTAAGCGAATGCAGTATGCCAACCTTGACCGTCCCGGCTCCGTGGGCCGCGCCCGCACCGGCGACGCCCGCTAACAAAAGTGCGGTAAGGGAAAAACCCGACGACAGTTTCCTGCCGCACCGCCGAACAAATTGCAACGAAGATGAAAGACACCCAGACATGACAGCTCCTAAAAAAGGAACGACAAAAAATCTACCTCCGGGCATCTTTGCTTACCGCGTGAATCAAACGATCCAAAACGGCCCACACCCGGAAAGTATCTAACCCGGTTATGTTACCCCAGGATTAGTCACTACCGTAAACAGATGCAAACCACATGCCATACACTGGGAAAAAAGCCGCATTGCGACGAAGTTCATTACTAAGTGTAATATACGCAGGTCTTCACATCCGGTGATTGCCTACCTAGCGCGCAAGCGATGTTCTGACTGGTCATTTGCTATGCGGACAACCAATGCCCTGGCCGAAGCGCCAATGCGACCTTGAACTTTTGCAGCCGGCATGCCGCCGGACTGTGGCCACATCGGCATTGCAAGTACTCAAGCGATCTGATGATGACCATTCAAGTACAGACTATCCCCGGGATGGCTGGAACGCCCCTATCTTTCCGGCGTAGCCGACAAGCAGGGTCATGCTACATGATCGTGCGGCTGCCCAAGAGCGTGGTGCAGCGCGTGCAGGATGTGTCGGGCGATTTCAGCCACGCCCTGATCATGTTTAACTTGGGCAAAAATAAACGGTCCATCTTGGCGCATGAGTTGAGCGTCACGTTGCATGATGGCCAGGTCGGCTCCGACGGCGGAAGCAAGATCGGTCTTATTTATTACCAGCAAATCGGATTGGGTAATCCCCGGCCCCCCTTTTCGTGGAATTTTATCGCCGCCGGCCACATCAATGACATATACCGTGTAGTCAGCAAGCTCTCGACTGAAGTCGGCGGCAAGATTGTCTCCCCCGGACTCAACAAACATAAGTTCGGGAGAAAAACGCCGATGCAAACGCTCTAACGTCAGTAAATTGGCGGAGATATCCTCGCGGATCGCGGAATGAGGACACCCTCCTGTTTCTACGGCGGCAATACGCTCTGCCGGCAGAGCGGCGTGCTTCGTGAGAAATTCGCCATCTTCCCGGGTAAATATGTCGTTAGTTACCACTGCCAGACTCATGGTCTCCCGCAGATGTCGGCACAGCGCCAACACCAAAGCCGTCTTTCCGCTGCCCACCGGGCCGCCAATCCCAACGGTATATGCCCGCTGCTGGAAATCACGATTCAACGGCTTTGCCCGTTGTGGGAAGGACCCCGGATGATCGGCTTTGTCATGGGTGTGACCCACATCGGAATTTATTCTGTGCATAAACGCGACTCCTACAATGAACTAACTTTGGAACAATCGAGAATAGAGACGGTCGTGACTGCTCTGACAAATATCTACCAGCGGACAGGCCATGGCAGCATGTTCCGGCAGCCGATTCAATGCTGATTCGGCGGCCTGATCCATCAGATTCGTCATCGCATGGAGCATCGGCAAACTTTCCAGCGAACCCATAATTCCCAGTCTCACTGCTGCCGACAACGTCTGTCGCACGGTACCAAACAACAGCAATCGCACGGCCGCCAAGGGCTCAATATGCACCAGCCCGCAGACCGCTCCAAATACAGGGCCGAAATGTCCATTAAATTCGCCTGTGCAATGCGATTCCTGCAAACTCTTGAGTGCTTCCAGACCAAATGCTCGCTGGGCTGCCAGCAGCATCGCGCCGCCCTGAAGAATACTGGCCCGGCGCGCGACATGATTGGCACACATGACATGATACAAACTGTCCAATGACCAGATTCGCGAAGGATTTTGGCTGGCTGCATCCACAAACGGCCCGGTCTGCATGGAAACTTGCCGAATCAGATCGTGGCAAAAGTCGTGGATATTTTCGCGCTGCACCAGACCATGCCGCCATCCGGATTCCAAGCCCGAGGAATGGGCGAAACCACCGGTGGGAAAGCTGGTATCAGCAAGCTGCCAGAAAATATATTCCGTTGATGACTTCATTAAGGTGCCGCCGTCACATACGCAAGGGATCGAGATGTTGTGAGTTGGCAGAACTCCCTATCGCAGGACAAGGGCTTGGCAATGAAGCGTTGAAACTCCCGGGCATCAGTCTCAATCGACGTGGGCACCGTGTCGATGGCATGGGCGTGATGCGCGATCCAGTCGCCAACACTCTGTGCCACAAATAGTCCAAGCACCATTCGCGCATTGAGAAGTGCTCCAATACAACGCATAGTATCCTGCCGGCACCTCCACTAAACAATTATCAACCTCATTCGCCAGACGATTTATACCATAATCGCGCGATGCCCGACAACCAGATCGCATTTGCATCATGATTTACCGCGAGGCGGGTCAGCGGAAATTTGATGGGCACGAGGGCCACGGGCCTGGTGCGCCCCAGCCAGGCAACGGCCTGATCCTCACTGTCGCACTTTTGACCGCGATGCTGTTGCTTGGCCCGCACATTTTGCGCCGGCGGCAGTCGGCGGAAATGCAATAACAGCTTGACCGCAAGCTGACTTATGCAAAGCAACATTTCCCTTTTTCATCTCCCGCGCCGCTGATTGGACACAATGACGAAGCCGGGATAATTGAGTCCCGTAGCCAATGCCGCATTGATCACGCGCCCGGCTGCGGTATATTCGCCGATGGTGCCGTGGGTGCGTTCATTGGTGACAAAAATCCTGTTTCTCCACAAGGCCAGGCCGAAGGGGTTGTGCAGCCCGGAAATCAGGGCGGCGTTGACCGCCTGACCCCAGATGGTGTATTTGCCCACCGTTCCAGCGCCCCCGGCCACAACGAACAAATCCTTCCCCGACACCGCGATGGCATCCGGACCAGCCAGTCGGGAAATTAGTACGGCATGGACCACGCGGCCCGCAGTGGTGTATTCGCCGACGGCACCGGAGTTGAAATTTACGATATATAAATCATTGCCCGATACCGCGATGCCCGTAGGGCCGTACAATCCGGTAATCAGCGCGGCGTTGATCACACGTCCCGAAGTGGTGTACTCACCAATAGTATCCGCGCGGTAGTCGGCTACAAACAATTCGTTTCCTGAGATGGCAATACCGGCGGGGCCATCCAGGTGCGAAATCAGCGCGGCCTTAATCACACGCCCGGAGAGGCTGTATTTGCCGATCGTTCCGGAGTTTTCATTGGCAACGAATACATCCCGTCCGGATACCGCAAGGCCAAACGTAAGATGCAACCCCGATATAAGGGCACGGTTAATAACCTGTCCCGCAGCGGTGTATTCACTGATCGAATGCTTATTGCCCACCAAGATCACCGCCGCAGGTGCCACCGCGGGCACCCATGCCACAGCCAGAAATATCAGTGGAAGCAGGATTTGATGGCGAAGGATCATCAGAATCATCTCCTGTGTGATATTCGTATGGAAGATACCGTATTTTTTATCTCTTGTGAAATCACCAGGCTTTCCAATTGTGCCCGATGTGCCATTGCCCATCGGATCAGCGTAGTTAAGATCAGCGCCGGCAGCGGGTGCGTGGTCGATAGCGACCTTCTCGTTCGCGGACGCCCGGGCCGCCCGTGCGGTTGGTTTTGTGTTATTATTTCCGAACCGATTCGGGAGCAGTTTGGACGGAAAGCTCTTTTGAAAGGCACGTTGGAATGAAAACGCGGTTATACATCAGACATAAATCAGAGATTTTGGGAAATATAAATATTTCTCGGATGGCTGCAGTTACCGCCGCATGCGCCGCCACGGCATCAGCGGTGCTCCCGCTGATGGTTACCGGAATGTTTGCGATTGCGGCAGGCACTATGCCTGTCATCCATAAAACCGCCACGGACCGAATTATCAGCCCGGTTGGCACAATGGCCATGACGCCGAATTTTGCCATTGGGGTTGTGGGTGTGGGGAACCACGTGGTGGTGGAGGCGGCGGGAGACGCGTTTCGCCATACGTTAACGCTCATGGATGCGGAAAGTCTTGGTATGCAGTCCCAGATCGGATTTCTCAAGGGCCGATCCTGGCGCAGCGAAAAACTCCCAGGTGTTTCGCGACAAAGCCTTTTTCAAGGCCTGGCCGCCGGGCCGCATCGCATGGTTTATGCCGCCGGCGGCGTTTCCAACAACGTGCTGGCCTTGCAGGTGACCGCCGGCGGCACGTTGAAATTGCTTCGCAAATATCCGTTGGCATTTCAAATGTTTTCAAGCAAACAATACCCCTATACGTATCAAGGGGAACATATTGATTCAACCGGGGAAAAGGCCGTCGGCACATCAGGCGAAATTATTCCATCGACCGGATCGCAAAAACATTCCACCTGGGATTTTTATCCGGACTCAGTAGCGGTGGGAACGCGCGGTCTACATATATTCACTATCGGATTGCTAAGTAACAGCGTGGCCCGCATTAACCTGCATACCGGGCACACGGTTTATGCCAATGCCGGAGCCATGCCTTTTCAAGTGGTTGTCTGCGATCATGGCCGACGGCTGGTGGTCAGCGACTGGGGAGATAACGGCGTCATGGTGCTCAATGCCCAAACCATGCAATCGCTGGGCTTTATCCGCATCGGCGGCCCAACCGGTCCAAATAATCAACTGCCCGGAGTACATCCCACCGCTCTGGCGGCGGTGGGCAATTCCGCAACCGTCTGGGTGGCCTGCGCCAACGCGGATATTCTTACCGAAATTAATGCCGCGCGTTTGGCCATTATCGGCATGGCTATCGACCGCTCATACCATGATGCCCCGCCGGGATCATTTCCCGACGCGCTGGCGGTGGCGGACGGCAAAGTCTTCGCTGGGAATGCGGGCAACGATGATGTCGCGGTATTTAATGCCGCCACAGGTAAGCTGGAGGGCTTAATTCCCACCGGATGGTATCCAACCAACTTATGTATTTATCAGCACGCATTGTATGTGGTTTCCGCCAAAGGCCTGGGATCAGCACCGAATCCGCATTATCAATGGATCGGCAATTCCATGCCCGGCACGGTCCAGCGTATTGCCCTCACTGATTTGCCCACCCATCTTGCAGCATGGACTCACGCCGCTTTAGCCAATAATGGCTTTTCCCGGATGCAGCGCGCGAAGTTGGCAGCGCAAAATAAAATCGCCACCCGGTTTATTAACCACCATATCCACTATGTAGTCTTTATCCTTCGGGAAAACAAGACCTTTGATGAAGAATTTGGTGCCTACCACCGCGCGGGCCGCTGGGCCGATCCACACTTGGACCTTTACAACCGCACAGAATTGCCAAATCTTTACGCCATGGCCGACCGGTTTGGATTGTGCGTAAATTTCTATATGGATGGCGAAGTAACCGCCCAGGGGCATCAATGGACGACCGCCGCGGAGGATTCGGATTATGTGCAGCGGACGTGGCCCATGTATTATTCCAACCGGGGAATCGTTCCCAATCCAGGCTGGTCGCAAAATCTTGAGGGCCAGGCGTACCAGAGCGGCACCGGCTTTAGCGGCGGAGATGATCCCTATTCCGATTACATCAATTTAAGCTCGCTTAAGCATTGGTCTAATCCGTGGATTTCCTATCCCGGCGGCATGTTTATTTTTAATGATCTGCTGACCAACCATGTTTCATTTATGGATTTCGGTGAATTTGTATCCCGCAGCCAGGCCGGACAAATCAGCCCGGAAATGGCCAAACATCTGGGCAAAAATTTCCCGGCGTGGAATCGCTTTATTCTCGATACGGATCGGGCGAACGTGGTGCATGAATTCATAGCCGCCCATAAAAACAATCTGCCGCACTTCATGTATATATGGCTTCCGGATGATCATACCGCCGGCCGATCACCCGGGTATTACACGCCACAGTATTACGTGGCTAACAATGATCTGGCGACCGGGCAAATTGTGGCGGAATTAACCCGCACCCCGCAATGGAAGCACATGGCCATATTTATCACCGAAGATGATGCGCAATCCGGAGCCGATCATATTGACGCCCACCGTTCTTTCGCGGTGATCGTCAGCCCATGGATGAAGCCGGGAATGCTGATCACGCATCGCTATTCCCAAGTTAATCTGATGCGCACCATTGAAGCCATTACGGGTGTACCCCCTATGTCCCAGTGGGACGCCAACGCCCAGGTGCTTTCCGGGATCTGGACACGCCATCCGAATTTTGCTCCGTATGATGTGCAACCGATTCGCGTACCGGTGGGTTATAATCCCGGAAAAATGTGGCAGGGCGAACAACTGCGGCGTAAGGCCGGCAAAACGGGTCATTGGCTTTCGCCCCATTGGCTAAAAGTACACGGCGCAGCGGCCGCCCAAATCAGCCGTCCAATGTTTACGCCCACAGAACTGATGAAAGTTCCCGGCCCCGAACAGATGCGGCAGGAATGGATCGCGGTAAAAGGCAAGGCATCGTACCGGCATGTGATGGCGTACCTGCGACGCTTGGCCAAAGCGCAGGATCAGCCTCTGACTCATTACATTGCAAGCGATGCCGGGGACGGACCGGCGCATGGAGATTAATTGGTGAATAGCCTGCTGGAAAAAATGGATGATGCCCCGATGAGTCCCTTGCATCGGCGACTGGCCTGGGCGGCAGGGCTGGGCATATTTCTCGACGGCTATGACACAATTATTGTCGGTGCGGTGCTGGTGCTGCTGGCGCGACAATGGCATCTTGGGCCGTCGCAATACCGCTGGGTTGGCACATCCGCATTGGCCGGGGCATTTCTTGGTGCCCTGATCGGGGGGCACGTGGCGGACCGCTACGGGCGCAAGGCTATTTACCTTATTGATTTGATCACCTTTTTTTTTGCCGCGATCCTATGCAGTGCGGCCTGGAACATTGAGGCTCTGGTAGCGTTCCGCTTTGTACTGGGTATGGGCATCGGTGCGGATTATCCTATCAGCGCTACATACATGGCCGAGTTCATGCCTAAAAATAAACGCGGCGGCGTAATTACCTGGACCTTCGGCCTGTGGACAGGTGGGGCTATTGCCGCCGGTTTGGTGGCATACAGCCTGCTATCGTTTGGCCCCATCGCCTGGCGGATTATGCTGCTGATTGGCGCAGTGCCGGCGTTGTTTGTCATCTGGTTGCGGCGTAATTTGCCCGAGTCGCCAAGGTGGTACCTGCGCCATGGGCAGGCGGAAAATGCGGCGGCGGTTTTAGCGCGTGTTGATCCCACGATCACACCGGCTGATCTCAACGTCATCTTGGCGGCGGAGCAAAAGCGGGCCGTGGCACCCAGAACGCCATGGCGTGTGTTATTTCAAAAGCGCTATATTCGCGCCACGCTGCTGGTGTGCATTCCATGGTTTATCATGGACCTTGTGGGTTATTACCTGACCATTTACACACCGCTGATTCTCGGCCATCTTGGCTTTAAGACGGCACACCAGCAGATACTTGGTTCGGCGATGCTCTCGGTCACGTTTTTGCTCGGATATGTGCCATTGGCGCTCACCGTGGATCGCATCGGGCGCATCTGGCCGCAGATTATTGGCTTTGTCGGCAGTGCGGTAGCGCTGGTCCTCGTGGGCGTCACCGCGATGAATGTTCCCGCCCACCAGGTAATAAAACATGGCCACGCGCAATGGGTGATGCAATACAGCACGCTGGCATTGGCCATGGTGTTTCTGGGAATGATGCTCTCACAGGCTTTTAACGCTTTTGGCCCCGGCAACACCACGTATGTTCTGGCGGCGGAAGTATTCCCCACGGACGTGCGAGCTGCGGGCCACGGCTTTGCCACCGCTTTTTCCCGTCTGGGAGCGGTGGCGAGCACGTTTTTTCTCCCCGTATTAGGCAAGGCGATTGGCACGCCAAAACTGCTGCTGGTCCTGGCCGCGGGGTCGGTTTTGGGCGGTGTGACAACCTGGCTGTTTCGTATAGATACGACCAATAAATCATTAGCGCAGGAACCGTAATCGGCGCGGCGATGCCCATCCCAACCATGCCGTGTGATTAGCTCAATGCGGCAGCGTTGAGTTTTTTGCGGATTACGTTCCTGTGACACCATGCGCTTCCCCCGTCACGATGCGTACACTGCGTGCCGAACTGGACTGTGTTTTCGCCCGCCGCCCCACTCCGCATCAAACCATGACGCTGCCGCGTCAGGCTACAGTTTCAGTTTTCGCAGCCGCAGAGAATTGGCAATAACCGATACGCTACTGAAGCTCATCGCTGCCGCGGCGATCATGGGGCTTAGAAGAATGCCGAAAAATGGATACAAAATACCCGCGGCAACCGGTATTCCCAGAATGTTGTAACCAAATGCCCATAAAAGATTCTGCCGGATATTCCGCATCGTCGCGATGCTTATGTGTCGCGCCTGGAGTATGCCGGCTAAATCTCCGTGCAGTAATGTCACACCGGCACTGGCGATTGCGACATCCGTACCGGTACCCATGGCAATACCCACATCCGCCTGCGCCAGGGCGGGCGCGTCATTAATGCCGTCGCCCGCCAGAGCCACTTTTCGTCCCTGACTTTGCAGGCGGCGCACCGCCTCGGCTTTTTGCTGCGGTAAAGTATTCGCTTCGACCGCGTCAATACCCACGCGACGGGCAACGGCCTTGGCCGTGGCCTCGTTATCACCGGTGATCATAACCACAGACAGGCCCAGAGACTTTATACGCTTAACCATTTCCGCGGCACCGGGACGCAGCGGATCTTGCGTACCCAAGAGACCCATAAAATTTCCCTCCGCCGCCACATACATAATTGTTTGACCGGTGCTGCGCAGAACTTCCTCTTGTTGTGACACGGATTCAATGGGAATCCGCAGTTGCTGCATCAGTGCCGCATTGCCGATGGCCACATTCTGCCCCTTGATTTTGCCACAGACACCCTGTCCGCTGGTGGATTGAAATTCCTCAACCGGCAATAGCGGCATGCCCCGGGTTTGGGCCGCGGAAACAATGGCTGCCGCCAGCGGATGCTCGCTGCCACGCTCCAACGAAGCGGCCAATTGAAGCAAATCATCAGCGGAAACGCCCGGCTGCGGCTGAAGTGTTACCACCTTCGGATGGCCCTGTGTCAACGTACCGGTTTTATCCAGTGCGATGGTGTCAATTTTTTCCATGACTTCAAGAACTTCCGCGTTTTTTATCAGCACGCCCGATTGGGCCGCCCGGCCAACACCCACCATGATGGACATCGGTGTGGCCAACCCCAGGGCGCAGGGGCAGGCGATCATCACCACCGCCACCGCATTTACCAGCGCATAGGCCATCGCCGGAGCGGGGCCAAATAGGGACCATAAAATAAACGTCAGAATTGCCGAGCCTACCACCGCGGGCACAAAAATTCCGGCAACTTTATCAGCCAGACGTTGAATCGGCGCACGGCTGCGCTGTGCCTGGGAAACCAACGCCACAATTTGCGCTAACAGCGTATCGGCCCCGACTTTTTGCGCCTCCATCACCAGGCCGCCGGTGCCATTCACCGTGCCCCCAATGACTTTGTCCCCCGTCGCCTTGAGCACAGGAATGGGTTCCCCGGAAATCATGGATTCATCGACGGTACTGGAACCTTCCAGCACGATTCCATCAACGGGGAGTCTTTCCCCGGGGCGCACTTGGAGTTTATCCCCCACGGCAATCTGTTCCAGCGGCACATCCTGTTGATTGCCGTCGGCGGCAATACGCCGGGCACTTTTGGGCGATAAATCCAATAATTCCCGGATGGCCGCGCCGGTTTTGCCGCGTGCCCGCAACTCCAGCATTTGCCCCAGCAACACCAGCACGACAATCACGGCGGCAGCTTCAAAGTATGTCGCCACCAGGCCGGGATGAACCTGAAATGCCGGGGGAAAAATTTGCGGCACCAGCGTGGCAACAAAGCTGTACACATACGCCACGCCCACGCCTAACCCGATCAGCGTAAACATGTTGAGATGCCAGGTTTTAATCGAAGCCCACGCCCGCACAAAAAAGGGCATGCCGCACCAGAACACCACCGGTGTAGATAAGAGAAGGTTGACCCAGTTTACCCACGCCGACGTGTTGAGATGGGCAATTTTTAAATCTGCCAGCATGGATAATATAAACACCGGCACCGCCAGTGCCAGGCCAATGCGGAAACGCCGGGACATATCCACTAATTCCGGATTCTCCGGTTCGCCAGCCGATTGAACTTCCATTGGCTCCAAGGCCATACCGCACTTGGGGCACGCGCCCGGTTCAGTACGGATAATTTCCGGATCCATCGGGCAGGTATAACGCATTGCCTTGCGGGCAGGCGGCGATGACAAATCAAGTTCCAGGGCCATGCCGCACTTGGGGCACGCTCCCGGTTTATCACTGTGAATTTCCGGATCCATCGGACAGATGTATTGGTGATTTGCGGCCCCAAGCGGCGCTGCCGGACCAGCGGTCAACGCGGCGGCGGGCGTTGTCCTCATCGTTTTTGCGGAAACTCCCAGTTGCACCAGGCCGCCACCCCCTGGCTTTAATGGCTGCTTATTGAGATATTTTTCCGGATCGCTCTGGAATTTTTCTAAACACCCTTTGCAACAGAAATAATAGGTAACACCCCGATGCTCCCATTTCCCCCGCGCAGTTTCCCGCGCAACATTCATGCCGCAGACTGGATCAATCGCCGTCTGAGCGACAACGCTTGCTTTCACGTATTGCTCCGGGTGAAGCAGGAATTTCTCCAGGCAGCTTTTACCACAGAAATAATAGGTCTGGCCGCCATGCTCACGGTGCGCTGCCGCCTTTTCGGGCGTTATCTTCATGCCACAGACTGGGTCAAGCGTCTGGCTGCCCTGCAATGATGTATCAGTTGTTATATTCACGGTATTCATAGTTTCCTTCTTCCGCTTAATGGTCCAGATGAGATATGAGTTTCACAAGTTCCTCGCAGGCGGCATCAGCCTGCGCCCCGCCGGCCCGAATCTCATGCGCAACACAATGCTTGAGATGATTAGCCAGCAATTGCCGTGCGACACCCGAAAGAGACTTTTGCGCGGCGGCAATCTGAATAAGAATATCCGCGCAGTACCGGTCCTGTTGCACCATCTCATGCACACCGCGAATTTGGCCTTCAATTCTTTTGAGGCGATGGAGGTTGGCCCTCTTCTTATCCGCATCCACCGCGAAAGCGTTCCCTCCGGGGCCAAACCGCCGCAATTTCGGTAGAGGCCGGTCAGCCGGGCCAGGAGAACGGCCATGTTGTTCGGCCGGCCTGGGTTCTAAGTTTCGGCTTTTCACATTCTTAGGCATAGAAGCGCTACTCCGTCTTATATACCCCCATGGGGTATATGACACATCCTAGCGCAATAGGCAACAGGAAGCAAGTACCCGTGGTATCCGCCACCCCGCCGCCGCCCATTAAGCCGCGGGCATCGTGCCCGCGTCCCCCCCCCCTAACCCAACGCGATCCGCAACCCAAAACCATTAAGCAGTGCCCCGCACCGCGTCCCATTATTCATTATTCATTAAGCGCAGCGCCGCCCGCCATAAGTGCTCCCCTGCTCCCCTGCTCCAAATTCGCCTGCTCCGCGGCGATAGCCGCCGCACAATTCAGCAACCGTGAATGCCGTCGCCAATTTTATAATCCAGTTACGTCCCCGTCACATTTCTCGGGCAATAATTGACTGACAGGCGTGGTAATTCGCATTCATTCCCGGCCCGAGCGGCGATACGACGGATTACCTTCCCGATTTGTGACCCTATCTTTGCCGTTCCGGAAAATGATGACGCTCTCACGGGACGGCGATCTCCCATAGGCCCCCATTTGTTGGGCGCTGTTTCCTCGAAATCGGACTGCTCTGATGCGTTCGCAACGTAAGCCCGCCTGCTCCCCAATTGTTGCCGTCAGCTCGTCAACGATCACCGGAACTCCGGCGTAACGGGCATTACCCAGGACTAGGGCTATCGGAGCGTTCGGCTTGCAGACCCGTCGGAGTTCGCGGAGACATAAGAATATGTCCAGAAAATAGCCGCTGATCATCCCCGTAATTTTTTCCTCAACGCCAGCTTCCTTCAGCTCGCGGAGAAGTTTTATAAGGCGCGGTGGCGGGAAGTACTCAGTTGAAGTTGGCCGGTCCGGCCGCGATTCGGGGTGGGATTGAAAACTCTGGCGGCGGAGATCTCGAGTTCGCTCCCAATCCAAAAAGCCATACATCAACTCGACCCCGAAAACGCGCGTGTAATCATGCCGGTTTGGGTACGGGGGTGACGTAATCACCGCACTGACCGTCGAGTCAGCCTCCGGAAGTTTCCGGGCGTCAGCGCATGAAACAGGCCAGTTTCCATTGCAAGGTGCTGGCGACTCGCGGATGTCCTCCAGTATTTTCTGCATCCGTAGCCTGAATGCCGGAACGAGTTCCGCCTTGGTACGCCGCTTCCCAACCCAAGAAAGCCAGCCGCCGGTTGCAACGGCCTGGCTAAAATCAGGTATGGTCGCGAGGAGAGCCAGCCGAAAAAGATCTTTTGTCGCCTCCGGGCAACGCATCCTGCCGATCCCGCTGCTGATCCCTTCGAATGCACCCAGCAATTTCGACGGAAGTGCGCGGATTACTAGCTGGGGATACGCTCCCTGCGGCATATCCCAGTTGCCCGGCACAAGCCGCGGCAGAAGCCCGTTCCATGCCTTCTGCACTTCCGGTAGGCTGTAATGGGTTGATTTAACACGGCTCACGAACACGGCAAGCGGAGAAAGATCGTGCCCTACGGCGGGAATACCACCGAGCTTCGCCGCGAGGACGGTCGTTCCAGCCCCGACAAAAGGGTCCAAAATAAGGTCGTGGCCCCCAAGCCCCCACTCCTCTGCCAAGGCATCGACCAATTGGTGCGTGAAACTATGCGGGAACGTGTACCAGCGGTGGATTGGTTCTGATCGCAGTGCGCGCGGCGTAACCCATGCGCTCCATTCTTTCCGATTCTCGATCACCCGGCACCTCTTTGGGATTTTTTTTGCGTCATATCCTTGATCTTCAGCGCTTTTGGTAGCGACACCTGTGATGCCTGAACCTCTAATATCGCTGCCACGCATTCGCGGATGATCTTGCTCGCGCGGTTAAACTGCTTGGCAAGCTCTGGATTTGATCCCGGGTTCTCCACCGAGCGGATCACGTTTGCCAAGTGCGAGTCGCAGGTAATTACCGCCTCGGCTCGCGCGAGCATTGAACTAGCGTATACCAAACAGTCGCCAATCTCGAGAAACGTGGCTTTTAATATGGATTTTGACAAGTCGAAGACCCTCCCGATGTCGCGCTCATCCGCCTCGCCGACGGTGAAGCCAAGTTGGCCCTGAAAGAGATCGGATATGCCCATGCGGTCGGAATCGTTTTTAGCGAAGTCGCCAGGGTTGAGGTAGTGCAGCAACTCGGCCTCGTCCAACCGGCTGTACCACCGATTGGGTACCCTACCTCTGGCAGCATTTACGATGGCCCTGCCGCGTAGGCCTCCGCATAGCAACTCAAACCCGCTGACAGGTGCGTATTGAACGCGGGCATCACTCTCGTCGACGCGCTTTGCTAAATAGTGACCAATGGCAAAACCGTCCATGTAGGGTTTTTCCGATCCCTTCCAGACCCTGGCCCGCTTGATCGCGGCCTTGAACTCATCATTATCCATCTTCAGAATTTTTCGGTGTTGCGTTCTCGCGAGCGACAATGCAAGCCGCGCGTAGTGGATTCCATTTGTGTCCAAAAAAAGGATCGGTGATGGCGCGGTCGGTTGCGGGGGCGTCCTTCCAGTCTCATCCGGCTTCATTATCTTTCTCCACCACTTACCGGGAAGAGATTCTCCTCCACGGCTAGCACGTCCACGTTACTTATAGATTTTTTGTTCCGGCTCGCGGCCTGGCTTATTGCGGCAGAACACACCTTAACGATGGATCGGGGAATGGATCTCGTGACCGGCCGAAGATCTGCCATGAAGCCTGGATCGAAGGGGAATAGATCGTGCTTCGGCTTTAACTCGTCCGGACGTGCATCGGCCAAACGGTTCTTGACCAAATCGTAAGCCTCATCATCCTCGAGCGGGTCGACTGTGAACTCGAACATTCGACTCCATAATGCTTGGTCGAGCTGTTTGGTCTTTTCTGCTCCATCGTGCGTCAGCGATAACACGAGCCAAAGTTCGCCCGCATCTGTCAGATCAATAAGCCTCTTCAGAGTGACGCGGTAGTCTTGGGATGCAGCGGCGGTGATATTACGGTGAAGAGAAATCTCCTCGAACTCGTCTATCAAGAACGCTACCTTCTCCACGCCCGCGGCCAATCGCAACGTTCGGAGCAATGCACCGAAGTAGTTGGCCCCTTGATGCTCCGCGACGACCGATCGCGCCGTGCCGGGAACAAAATCGCGGTACTCAAAATACGGCTTGTTAGGGGTATCCATAACAATCTGGGCAAGGCGACTGGCTATCTCTTCATCCGTTGTTACCTTGGCTGCAATGAGCGCCGCCTGGATCTGCTGCTCTAGCTTGGGCCTATCCTTTTGTCTAAACGATCCCAGAAAGTCTTCGTAGGTCCCGGTAAAGAGAGTAAGTTGCCTGTGCATGACATGTGGCTGCGCAAGCTCCCACACCAGTTTGGAAAAGTGCTTTCGTCCAAGGCGCCGCAAAAATTGGTTTGCCAAGTCGTAGAACTGCACGCCGGGGTCATTAAAGTAATAGCTCTGCACGCGCCGACGCGGGAACTCATGTTGATCCAACCAATGCAACAGATAACTTTTCCCGCTGCCGTACTCCCCAACCACGGCAAGGGGCCTGATCCCCTCCCCCACACCCAATTGCTCGAAATATTTCTTAAGCTTCTGCTTCCACCTTTCCGGAAGCCACGGCTCCTTCTCTGAAGCCGGAGCGCCGCTTCCGGACGGCTCGAAGGGATTGAACTTTAGTTGAAGGCGCTCAAGCGGACTGGGCATAATTCATCCTTGCAATTGAAACATGCAATCGTATGTGGGAGATCAACCTACCGGAGCCATCCCTGTAATAGCTTCCCAACTCGTGTGCCCGTGTTCCCGGAAATGTGGCCGAGAGCGTATTCGCGGCAAACGACTCCGCCGAGGGAATCAGCACTACCTTGCCGGGTGCGGATGCGACAAGTTTTTTTATTGCCAAATGCAATGCCGCGAGTGCGTACCGCTCCCCAACACAGTAGCGGCTGATCATATCCTGCAGCGAAAATCTTGTCCAAGCCCTATCTTCTGCGACGGACTTGATTATCCTATCCATTACCACTACCGTAGCGGCCTCCGTGTTCTCCGCCCGGATGGGGAACATGACCGAGCCTCGGCCAAGGCTAAAATACTCATCGACCAGGCGAAGTTCGTCCCTCGCCCAGTACCGCACGCCGTAAAGTATGCTGCAGATATCTTGGCTCCGGTTACCGCCAATAGTCACGCGTTTGGTCGCTAGGGAGCGGTGTTCACCGCTTCCCTCCGATTCGAGGATTACTCCTAAGCGGTCACGACTACCCTGAGCCTGCGTGGACCGCCAAGATACGGGAATCGCACCCTCTCGGAAATCGGCGGCACTGCGTAGCCACCCTTGTCGGCTGAAAAGGGAGAAAAACGCGGTCTGGCAATCCGTATTCTGCAGTACCAAGTCTGCAAATGCGTTGCAAGCCTCCCAGTTGAGCTTCTCCGTGCTGGGTTCGGTGTTCGAGAGAATCGTTTCAATTTCGGGCCTCTGTGCCAGGCGATAATGACCATCCGCCTTGGTTAGTGCCCCGATCTGCAGGAGTGTGTTCCGACAATGGTAAAGCGTGGTCGTTGACGGCTGAGTGCGACGCTCAGTCTGGTACGCCCCCGTTTCGATGATGCGATAATTAAGATCTTTAGCTTTGAATTCGGCGTGGCGTCCACCGAACAGATGAAGTACCCTCGCCAATCCCGCAAACCTGATAGACCGCATCCATAAGGCACCAATCCTGCGGTCCTCTGCTGGTTTGGAGGTTGGCTCTAATACGCATTGCATAACATAACCCGTTACATCTTTTCCACCGCGGTGTACGGTGACCGAAAACCGCCAGCGGGAGGCAGTACGCCACCGTGCACCCTGTTTCCGTCTTTCAGTGTAACCGAAAGTGGCCTGGCATCATATAGTTTTCACCGGGCTTCCCGCCGACATTTGCCCGTGGCCGCCGTTAACCGCTCGGCCGGATCGTGCCGCCGGGATACTCGGCCTTGTTCCTATAATACTCCCCGTAGGGTCCCGCCTACCCCGCCCCCTCAACAATCGCAATTTCTTCCGGCGTCAGGTTGTAAAGTTGGTAGACAAGCTGGTCGATCTCGCGTTCCAGCGAGCTGGTGTCCGGAGAGACCATTTCTTCCTTAGCCGCTAAAATGCGGTCAACCAGCCGCTCCACTGCTCCCTGCTCCTCCGACGGCGCGGTGGGAATCGGGAATTTCTCAACGTAAACGTTTATCCAACGAGTAACGCCCATGCCGCTTGTCTGTGCGATCAGATTGAAATAGAACTTTATCAACCGGGAATTCAGCACTCCGAGAATGTAGCTGAGAGAAAACCCCAGCGGCGGCAACATGAAGTATGCACTGTTAAGGCACCACACTCCCGCCGGGCACCTGGTAAACCGAGCCTCATTGCTCAGTTCGATCCAGACAATTCTCTCGCAATCGAAATCGTCGTAGAAGCTGCAGGCCCGCAGGTTCCACCACTCCTGCCCCTGCGCTCCGCGCGACCGAAAGCTAGCGCCGAAGGATTCGAAATGGCGATATAACGTCGGATAGTCCCTTTTGATATTGACTCCATTCCGCGCAGCAATTAAGTACGTCCCCGGCTCAATTTTCCCGTATCGTTCGATGTCGCGACCACGAACGACCGGGACAATGACATCACCATTTCTCCCGTCCATGTCCAAAAGTGCGTCCCTCGCTGCGGCGGTAAGGAGGAAGGCGTCGTTACGCCCGGTGGCTATTCCCAAGCGAATCTTAGCCCCCAGCGAAATAAGAGCCTTTCCGTTCGCCTCGACCCTCGCGCGGAGTTCTTGCACATTGGCGTGCGCGAGCGCCCAGGTACATGAATTGAATACGGACCTTGGTACCTCGAAGCCGGCGGCCCGAACGAATCTCCGAAAAGACGCTGAGTTCCACGCTGAGTTAATTACGTAAGCGGTTGCACCTTCGACCGGCTGCGCCTTTGTCGCGAGTAGGATCGCAACGTTGACGATTGCCGTATCGAAAATCTGCGAGCGCTCAACGCTAAGCAATTGCAGGATATTTGTATGTTTGCCAAGATATTCGCGAAGTTTTGCTCCGTAGTCCGCCTTAATATAGGAGTTGGACGTTATAAATGCTAGGACTCCTTTTTTGGCCAAGACTCTGACGGCCTTCTCGATGAAATAACAATAAATGTCAGCAAATGGGCTATAGACCTCGGAGGCCTCCCGCAGCGCGGTCTTCATTTCCCGGATGTGTTCATGGCTAACATAGGGCGGGTTGCCAATGACGACATCGAAACCGCCCCCGCGGAAGACCTCAGAGAATACCGTTTGAAAATCGAAGTTTACCTCGTAGCCCAGGCTCCGTTTCGAGTTGGCGAAGGCCTGTGAAAGCTGGCCATCAATTTCCGTCTTTAGTCGCATTTTCGCGTCGTAGTCAGTCTCCCCAAAAAATCGGGCCTTGAGTTCCTCGATTTTCTGTACGCGCACGGACCTGAATAGAAAGCCCAGCAAGGAGTTCCCAACCACGACCCTGTAATCCAAGTTCGGCAGCGGCTTGATCTGCCGCACATCCTCTTCATCCACCACCAGTGAAAGCCAGAGTCGCAATTTGGCGATCTCCACGGCACCGGGATCAATATCCACACCGTACAGACAGTTTTGTATCGCGTGGCGTTTGAAGTGGTAGGCGGTGCGATCATGCACATCGTTGCAATAGGGTGTCAGTGCGGAGCGGGCGCGGACGATTTCCTGCATCATGCCCACCGGAAACGCGCCTGATCCGATTGCCGGATCGCACACGGTGATCGCGGCAAGTTTGTCATCCAACAGCCGGGCGTGGGTTTTTATGGCGGCGGGCAACTCAATGCCATGGTTGGCCTTAACGGCGTCGTAATCCGCAATGCGGTCCCCTTCGTGGATGAACGTTTCAATGTCACAACGTGGCACAGACATTCCTGTCTGTGTTTGTGGTTGCGGTAGCACAGACATTCCTGTCTGTGTTTCTTGTGCCTGGCTGGGTGTTTTTGATGGGGTACAGGCAGGAATGCCTGTGTCACATTCACCATTGACCGCCGTGTCGAGATAGTTAATCAGGCTTTCCTGGCACATGTAATGGACAATTTCACGCGGGGTATAAAACGATCCCTTGGATTTACGCTCTTTGACTTCCAGCAGGTTCTCAAACACTTTGCCCAGCATTTCCGGATCAATGGCCACTTCCTTTTCCAGCGGCTCGGCTTCATTGACGGTGAAGTTGTAACGGTCAAAAACATCTAAAATGCCGGTGCCGGTAATTCCTTCCTCCACCGCAACGTCATTGGTGAACAGACGGTTGGGCAGCAGGATTTCGGTTTTGCGCCAATTGTAATTATTGAGCGGTTCAAAAAGGCCGCCATTGAGAAATGGGATGCGGCAATCAAAGCGTTCGCAAAAGGCCTCATGGCCGCGATCCTTGGCCAGAGTGCCATAAAATAGCGGCTCCAGCATATCATCGAAAAAGTTGGCGCGTTGGCCAAAATCGCCATCGGCCAGTTTGCGCAAGAAATTATGCGGGCCGGTACCCCAAGGGGCGTCTTTGGCCACGCCGAGCCAGCCCTTTTTCTGGAGAAAGTAAAGAAATACAATTTGGCCCATGAGTTTTTTGGCAAAGCCGATGGTGCTGATCTGACAGGCGGCAAATTCGTCCCTGATGGCGTTATCGCCCGCGGCCAGCCTGTCCAGTTCCTCCTTAACCTCAAGGGCGAGATCCTTGTACCCCGCAAAGAATTCCTTGGTAACGGCCTCCACGCTGAAGGCTTCTTCAATGTCCTCCAACTGCGGATTGGTCTGCGTATTTTGCAGCAGATCAAGAAACCGGGTTTGGGCCGTATGACAGCTTTCACCGGGGCCGACCAGATAAGAAAACCGCCGGGCGGGGGTCAGGCGGGCCTCCACGCCGACATCGCCGGATGACTTTTCAACTGTGGCATATTCCATTTTCACATAGGAAAATCGCCAGGCGTTTTCAGACGGGGAAACAAAGGCGACAAGGGCGGCATGTTTACCTTCCCCCGCGAGGTAATCAGCCACGAAATTCCGAATTGCAGCACGAGTGCGGATTAGTTTTGCTTGGCTTGTGAGCCGGACTACCAAAACATCCAAAAGCTGATTATCTGGGGAGGTGTAAGTACCAATTCGCTGGGAGAGGTCAACATGCGGCTTATACGCATCCTTTATACGACGGAAATTACAGGAGGTGGCGTTGGAAACATCGATATGGTTGAGCAGGTTTCCGATAAAAGTGGTGAATCGGCCCTTATCGAATTTCTGCTTGAATGTGTTCTTAACAAGCTGCCTAGCCTGGTCGCGATTCATGGTGCCTCCAACAACATGGGGGAAAGAATAGCCCCACGCGGGCCTGCGGTATGAGCCGCAGCGATGATCGCAACGTAGCGCCTAATATTTCGTGGTATACTCATTTCTTCCTGCCCCCGCGTCCGCCCACCGATCTGACTTCCAGCGCCCGGCGCGTGCGATCTATTTCACCAGCGAGGGTGGCTTCATCAGGTAATTTCATCTTGTATTCAGCCGCGAGAACTTTGTTGGGCAGATTCTCCAGTGCATAGTGGACAACGGCCGCATCTTTTTGTGCGCAGAGTATCAGTCCTACAGGCGGATTCTCACCGGGCTTGGTCCAATGGTCTGCGGCGTAATTGAGATATAGGTGCATTTGGCCGGCGTCGGCGTGGGTAAATTTTCCCGTCTTGAGATCGATTACGATCAGACATTTTAGCCTGCGGTGGAAGAATAACAGGTCCACACGAAACCATTGGTCACCAATCCGTAATCGCCGTTGCCGGCCAAGGAAGGCGAAGTCATCGCCAAGTTCCAGAAGGAACGATTCCAAATGGCGGATCAGTGCCTCCTCCAATTGGGTTTCGGAATATTCATCTTTGAGGTCAAGGAATTCGAGAATAAAGGGGTCTTTGATTTCTTCTTCGGGCGTAACAGAGTCGCCGGAGGCTGGCTTTTGGCCTTTGGTAAGCATGGCGGCCTTATTTTTTGACAAGACCGTGCGTTCGTAATAAAGGGAATCTATCTGCCGATCAAGTTGCCGGATCGACCATCCGCCACGGAGGGCCTCGGTTTCGTAGAATTGTCTTGCCAAGACATTTTTCACCGCAAGAAGCCGAACATAATGAGACCAGGCCAGCGGGAACCGTGGCGAGGCGAATTGTGCAGACGGTGATTGCACAATTTGAGTAATGGGCGCAGAGGGGGGCGGGGCGGACATTGTGGCCAATTTCGCAGACGGTGTCTGCGAAATTGGCCACTGGCGGTAAAACAGTCGCATCTGTTCGAGATTGCGCTCCGAAAATCCGGTTCCAAAGCGGGTTCTCAAGTCGCCAGCCAGCCGCTTGAGAAGTGCAACACCATAATCAGCACGGTTGCGCCCGCCTTGCTCCCATTCCACGATTCGCTCTCCGACGCGCCAATAAACGGTGGTCATCGTCGCATTAACCGCCCGTGCGGCACCGCGCCGGGCGGATTCCAGGAGACCGGTAACGTCGGTCAGTATCGAATCATAGTCGGCGATTCTGGGTTGTAATTTGGCTAAATGGCCGCGCTTCTTGATCAAGATGCCTCTCCTTCCACGCCCTTTACAGGCAGCGCCAACATGTCTTCGACGTATCGGCTGTTGCGAACGAACTCCTTGGGTTGTCCCATCATGCTCAACTGCTTGCCGAAAAATCCAAGAAGTCGCCTTGCCTCCAATTCCCAGGTGAAGACCGTACCGAGTTTGCGGGCCTGATGCCGATTCATCGTGCCTCCAACAGCATGGAGGAGAGAATCACTTCACGCGGACTGTTCGTTCCGTGGGATTGCGCCGCCTGCATGGGCGAAAGCAGCGCTTGGGGAATATCGCGCCGCAGGATAGCCAGTACCTTCAGGGGATCGGCCTGTTTCTTCATTGCGCCCGCAACTTTCTTCGCGATGGCCCTGGGAATCGCCCCGTCCGCGAGGCACTGGATCACCTGTTGCATAAGGAGTTCATCCTCTTCAGTGTAACCATGGTAATCTCGGACTTCCCGGGCGGCCAACCGCTTGAGAATGTAGGCGGCGTTGACGCCGCCGCCGGGTCTCGCGGTGGCCCCGGAGGCCTCGGCGCTGGTGGCGGCCAAGAACTCGGCCCGGTTTTTATCCAACAGGTCATAAAAGTTCTCGGCAATTTTCAGCAGCGGCTCATTGGCGTCAACGGGCTTGAGAAGCGCCGCAGTCCGCATGAAATCCAACTCCTGAGAAATGCCCAACGGCGTGGCGATGAAGAACTTGTCCAATTGCCCCTGCCGAAAGTACGTGACCAACGAGGGGAACGCAAATTTTGGCGCGATGCCAATTGGTGCCGGCACCGCCCGGGTGGAGCGGGCCTTTTTAGGCAACGCCTTGATGCGGATGAACAAATCGGGGTTCTTATCCCGGATTTCCCGTATCTCGGCAAGGTATTTGAGTTCGGTTTCTTCCTGCTCATCCTCACCGGTGATCGTGGCTTTCGAATTTAACCGATCAAAGAGATCGTGTGATTTAATTTCTTCGCCATCCGTCAGCAGGCGGGCATCATTACCAAGCATTTCAATGAAGGCGTTGATTTTGGCCTCGGCGGCCTCTTTGAGTTTGATAAGATCATTGCCTTCATCCGTCGGGAAAAAGTTATAAGTGTGGATGGTGTCGAAAGTTGTGCCCACCCGATTCACGCGGCCCACACGCTGAATCAGGCGCGTGGGGTTCCACGGAATATCATAGTTAATGACGACATTGGAACGGTGCAGGTTAACACCCTCCGAAAGCACCTCTGTGGCCACAAGAATACGGAAGTCATCCTTACGGTGCAGTGCCCGGGCATCAAAATTGTCCGTGACTTGCCGATACACGGCCTCATCGGAATCACTGCTGGAAACCAGGACCCTTTTCTCCACCCCGGCCGCGATCTGCCGGCCCAGATACTCTGCGGTTTCCCTTGATTCAGTGAATATGATCACCTTGGATTGCTTAAGCTGCTTATCATCAAGCAGGAGTTGGCGGAAGGCCTCCCACTTGGGATCGCGTTTGATGTTGTTCCAGAGACTGCGGATGGAATTCAGGATGGCCAGATCGCTTTCCAGATCGACGATAAATTCAGGACGGAACTCCTTCGCGTCGAGCATTTCCGCCTTGTCTTCATCAAGTAATTGTTGTATGGATTCCTGTTCGTCATCATCCAGCAGGTCAAAAATTTTGCTGGTATATTTCTTGCTGATGTAAACATTCCCCTTGCGGAATTCCGCAATAACACGCTGGTAGGTGCGAATGAAACGGTCCAGCGTGAGACGAAAAGCATGGAAACTGCTTTCCAGGCGCTTGACCATGAGTATTTTCATGAACTTCGCAAGGTTCTGCTGGGCCTGAGATTGCCCCCCTTCGCGCTCGCCCAGGTAGTAGGCGAGCTGCTTGTAGCGTGCATATTTGAAATCGTGCCCCAGCATCTGCATAGTGGAATCCAGGATTCGGCTTTCTTCCTTATTGAACTTGTAAAAAAGAGCTTTGGGGTCCACAACATCGGGAAATGTCACGCCCTGCAACGCAAGGTCGGTGGCATAATACCTTGCCACCTCGCCACGGGTGCGGCGGATCATGAGATATTTAAGAACGCTTTCCCGCGTGGTTTTGGCGTTGGCCTGAACGGTGCGGAGATACTGCTCTCGGTGGGTGCGGCGGTCAAGACCGCGGAGGTTCCGTTGCAATTTGCCAAAGAATTCCACGAGATTCCGGACATTGGGGATGGTACTGTTGGTGCCGTTCTGAAACAGCTTGATCTGGCTGAGAATGTCACCCGGAGTGTTGTTAAGCGGGGTGGCGGATACCAAAATAACGCGCTTTCCCCGGCAGATTTGCGCGAGATTGGCGTAGGTTTGATTATCCTCATTGCGGAAGCGATGTGATTCATCAATAAACACGTTCCTGTATTTGGACATATCACGCTGGAGCAGGGAATCCAGCGTTCCGATGGATTCGAAATCTGTGTGTTGCGGAACGTTGAACTGGCGGAACACATTGCGCCATGAACCGGGATTCTTGGCATCAATAAGATGAGGCGGAGCGAGCACGAGTGATGGGCCTTTAAGCTGCTGGGCAAGCATGGCGGCCATGTAAGTTTTTCCCAACCCGACGACATCGGAAAGAAACACACCGCCGTATTCTTCAAGAATTCTTTTCGCCGTCAGGACGGCCTCTTCCTGATATTTGAGCTTTTTGAACCCATCCGGGACGTAGAGGTCGTCAAGCTCCGTCGGACGGTTCAGCTCACTGCGGAAATACTCGTAAAGGAACTTCAGATAAAGCTCATAAGGGGTGAACTGGGCGTACGGGGACTGCGACAAAATGGCCTGTTTACAGGGTTCAGATAATTCCACAGCACCGGTCCAGAGTGCATTGAATTTGTCGATGGCGAAATCGTAATCGGAGCGGTTTTTCAGCTCGACGTTGAATTCAAGATTGTCCTGCAGGCCGGATTGGGTCAGGTTGCTTGAGCCGGTAATCACGCGGCCAATATCCCTATCCCCATCGCGAAAGGTCACGATGTAGACCTTCGCGTGCAGATCCCGGGATGGATGCGCCCTGATTTCCAATTTTCCCGATTTGATCCATTGTACGAACTTATCCACGCCAGTTTCGACCTCGGCGGTGTACGCGGCATGTTCCAATTCTCGCAGCATGGTGCGGGGAATTTCCTTCTGCACCTCCGAGTGGGAGTGGAAATGGAAGGCGGGAGGCTCATCCGAGGGCGCTTTGGCATTTTGCGAAAGCTTCCAAACGGTGTGGTCGGTGTTCAGACCGACAAGGATGCGAACCCTTTCTACTTTTTCCAGACTCGGATAAATCTTATAAAATCCGCTGATGAAAAAATAGCCTACCAGGCAGTCAAACTGTCGCGTGTCGGTACCGAGCAACGCCGCGAGTCGATCGCGTAGCGTTTTGCCGCTTTCATTCGTGATAAATGTGATATCCAACGACATGGCAAAAGTTTAACCCCAATCACCCATGCCGACAAACCACACCAGACCCGCCGCCAGCCCCCTGCCCAACCGCTGCTGGTCGCAAGCACCGGCAACTCTCCAGGCCAGCCTTATGTGCTCTACAGCTCAACTATCTACTGTTCTCCTCTTCCAGCCGCCGCAGCGGCTACCCCTCCGCCGGAGTTTATCCCGTGCGCGCCGGGATGGATAGCCCCCCTCGTCTTGGCCATTACTCATTGATTATTCATTATTTCATTATGCGCCTGTCTCACCCCCTATAGCCTCTCCACGGCATAAGTGCCGCATTCCGGTCCGCCGGGGTTTGACAAGTAAATAACATGCCGCCACAGTGATCGCGGAAAAGAATCCTGAACGGAAACCCGTTGCTCGTCTCTCGTTGAGTGCCCGTGTGTTTCGTTGCTCGCTGCTCGTTAAGCGCAGCGTTTCGTTGTTCGTTGTAGCCAACAGCCCGCGCCCATTCCGCTCAATTCTCAAATTACTGATCAATACTGACCAATACCGACCAATACTGTAAAACGCCTCCTAACTCCTCAATGCCAAATACTGCCCCCCCTGGGGGCCAAAAACATCTTGAGCTTCTTGAGCAACTTGAAGCAAACCCGCTAAAATCAACGCTTCCATCAACTTGCCCAACTTGGGCAACTTGCCCCCGAACTTGGGCATCTTGGGCACCTTGAAATTCGCAAAGTCTTCTAACTCCTATTCTCCTAACTCCTAACTTCTGAATGCCCCCTGGAGGCCCAAAACATCTTGAGCTTCTTGAGCAACTTGCACCGGCAGCCCGAAAACTCGCCTATAACCTGAAACCTCAGCCGCGGCAGCCCCTACTGATCATGACTGAAACTACTGAACAATTCTGATAAATAGCGTAAAGGCCTTTCCGATTTCGGATTCTGGATTGTTTGTCGCCCGTCGCCATATTGATTCGTGATCCGTGAAATCCTGAAACATAACCCCCCAATGATCGAAGCGCCGCCGCGTTGCAGAATCGGTCACAGGCCCTCTCCCTCGTTATTCGTTGAAGCACGGCGTTAATATGCTCTACTGCTCAACTCTCTCCTGATCAACTGCTCTGCGACCGCAGCCGCCGCTTTTGCGATGCTGCAACCGTCACGCCCCCCTTCCCCAAGACGGATCGCGCGTCGCGGTCGCTGAACTACGGCGTTAATGATTGCTGAAATCCGCCGACGGAAGGTTTTTGTCCAACACAATCTTGCCGTGCGTCTCAGTAAACGTAATCGATCCTTTCAACCGCATTTTTGATGCTTTTTTTAATTCCCTTCGGAGGGTAGCAACCGCAGCAGGCGTGGCCGGCTCGTGCAGTTGAGCTAAGTCCTTCTTGATCTCCGCATCACTCACGTGCGGTACGCCATGCCCTGCTTGGATTACCATTCTGACCTGGCGAATGAGAAAATTCTTTTTGTCAATCCAAAGTGTCACAGTGGTTCCCGAGGACGCCAATTCCGGCTGCTTTCCGTGACCGGCGGCAGGGTGTGTGTGCCATGAAACGACATAGCAATCAACGCCGTGCAGGGCTTGATCTTTTTGTTGGCGCAGCGTGGCGTTGGTCGAATCGAGGACATCGCCCAGTTTTTTGTGCCCGAAGAAAATTTCGGGAATGGTTGACGAAGCGCCGTTGGAAACACCGGCACCGGCAGCCAGCGCCAACTGGCCATCAGAGTACTTTTTCTTCACCTCATGGCCATCCACATTCATCACGACAAAACTTCCCTTTCCATCCGACCACACGGCCCCGCCCCCGGTCATGCCATCGAATAGCCGTTGCGACCAATGTATGCGATAAAGCTGGGGGCGTTGTAAATGGATACTGAAAGTCGTGCGCATCGTGAACGACGCACCACCGTTCATACCTCGCATCTTTGCGACGGCCGTCCCCTTGTCACTGTAGCTTGAAAGTGCGGCGTAGGCATGTGTCGTTTTGATAATTATGTCTTGTGCCGTCAACTTGTTATGGTTGCCATGGCGTGGAGCTGATGCCATCGCAACGCCGCCTGCAAGCAGCAGGGCCACGAAAATGCAACCAGAGATTATCAGTTTCGGCCGCAACATGGTTCGTACCTCCAAAATATTTGGCGTAACGTGTGATGGCCTCACAGAGCACTCCATGGTTGACCGGCTCATGTTGGAAAACGCGTACCCGCTCACGGCCTTTCGGCCTGCCAAGCGCACAACAAGCCTGACCATGAAAGCAGATTATACCACCAACCGCCGATTGCCAAACGTGTTGACCCAAGTGAAACTCGTTTGCATACTCCCCCGTTCCCGCCAAGCCCCAACCCGCAAACCCGCAAATCCACGAGTCGCAAATTAACCGATCGATACGCCATTTGCCGCTGAAACTGAACCGCCCACCGCCTACGCCAATTCGATCAGTGACCCGTGATCTTTGATCAGTGGAAAGGACTGCTAAATGCTTTTCCTGTTCCCCGTCACCTAAAGTCGCGTAAGCTCGCTCCGCCTCAGTTCGCCTCCGTGTCCTTCATCACCCCGCCTACCTCAGCGGTGAAAAAATACTCCAGCGTTCGTGGCGTCGTGTGCGTCGTCCCATCATGCTGTTAAGCATCCGCAACTGTCGAACCTAGGGACAAAAATGAGGTTAATTGGATTCCCAAGTCTTCAATGACTCGGCGGACCCGTGGATCACAGAGTGTCTGAACTTCCAGGAGGCGTTCCGCGCGGTAATCTGAATCTAATTGATCATCAAGGCCCGGGTGGCAGCTCAATTCGGTAACACCGGGTTGGAGGTTGTTTAACAGTGTGATGAAATTAGCCACGGAGATATTTTCCACCCTTGGCCGCAAATATTCATCCTGTCCGAAAAAAGCACCCCAGAAACGAACACGGTTATCTGTGCCGCGCAGCACAATTCCCATCTGCGCGGCGATTTCCAGCATGAGGGCTTTTATGAATGGCCGCTGATGCGTATGCTGATGCGAGTCCAGATGCGTGGGATTCCGCTGTGTTAATTCTCTGAATGTGTCCAACTGCGCATAAATTTCATCGCGCACGGCGGATGGCGTATCCAGCGGCACTACCGATCGCGTCTGCACCCATTGATCACCACGCAAAACCCATTCCCCCAGGTCAACATGCAACCCCAGGCTTAGTTCGGGATCGTCCAAGGCATATTGCGCGGCGTGCCGCGCCGCGGGGGCTCGCACCATGAGGCTGGCGCTGGTTAACACTCCGTGCTGACGACATTGAATAATGCCGCGGTTGGTTTCAGTGCTTAAGCCGAAATCATCGGCATTAATAATTAACCGCTTTTGTTTTCCCTGTGGCCTTACCGTGCCGGTAGAATTCAGCATCCAATTTGATCCATGACATTTTTCAAAACTTTTTCCGCGGAAAAATACTGCCGGGCAATTTCCCGCGCCGCCTGGCAATGACCAGGATAATCGGTATTAATTGCGTCAACGGCCATAAGGATATCATCCATGGTCTGAAAAGAAAACAGTCCGCGTCCGGTGGGTAGATGGTTACTGAAACCGGTTTCCTGATTAATCACCGGCCGCCCCGCCGCCAGATAACAGGCGCTACGATCACTGAACCAACCGCTTCTCAGACGGATGTTCTGATCTTTGGCCACCGTAAATTCCCCGCGAGATTGCCGGATATAGTCGCGGTAACGCTGCATATCCCGTGAAACTGCCACGGGATCGGCAACGCGCCAGCGATTTGATTCCAGAAGAGTTCGCGTTGGGGCATCAGCGCCGGTTGCCAGTTCAAATGCCGCGGAGCAACGCTTCGGTAAATCAATAAATTTGAGGAACTCACGATCTTTTGACCAGTGGTAAGTTTCGCCGTTAAATACGATATCTTTTCCCTTGTTTTTCCACGTCGCAATCGTATTGAACGGTGCGCCGGGAACCGCCGCCAGCGGCTCCCATAAATCCGGAAGTACCGGCTGTCGCGTAGGCCGCCAGTGGTAACGCCCTGCGGGAAGTTTGCAATCCGGATAGCCCAGATTTTCACCATAGGTAAAGTGGTGCGTGTACTGATCCAGCGTGGCCAGCGTTTTTGGATCTCCCTGTGAAATGCGAATTTGCGATTCCACCGGATCAGTTTCCAGATAAACGCGTACGGGACACCGCAGATGCTCTTCCCGCAGTTCCTGCGCTCCGGTCACGTTGATCATCACATCCGCGGTGCGATAGAGTTCTGTTATTTGTGAGTCGGTCATGCCATAACATTGGCCGCCTTCATAATTCCCGCGAAATGCCCAGCGGTCCGCCAAGCCGTGCCGGCTTAGAATGGGAGTCACGGCGTTAATGTTTGTTGAAGCGTCTGCAGTGCAATCACCTACGTCAGGGTTGTAGACCCACCGCGCGGAATCTTCCACGTAATAGGGATCATACCCCAGCTTCCGCAGGCCCAGCATAAAGTGCAGAAATTGATACGTTACGCCCGCCAGCGGATACCAGAACAGAATGCCAAAAACAATTATTTTAGGTTTAGATTCGGCGGCCAAGGCGGTCCTCCTTTTCCGACAGGAAACGAATGATTCGTGCCGGGTTGCCGGCGGCAATACAATACGGAGGTATCTCGCCGTCCACCACCGATCGCGCGCCGATAATGCTGCCGTCTCCGATGCGAACGCCCGGCAATATGCAACAATCAAAACCAATCCATACGTTATGGCCGATGACGACCGGCCGCGGTTTTATGGCGGGCGTCAGTCGGCGGTCGCGCCCGGCGGCAAATTCCTCCAACATGCGCCGGCGCGAGGGAATATCCTCCGGGGCACGGAAATTGTCCATGATGACCACATTCCATGACACCAGACAGTGCGTGCCGATAGTCACGCGCTGATCACAAATCAGCCACAGGCCATTTATCAGGCTGTACGCCCCGACAGTCAGCTGCGCTTCCATTCCCATGTCAAACATGCAGCCCATGTATACCGAGCTATTTTCTCCCAATATGATCGCCTGATCGCGCGTGCTGCGGCATCGTTGAAAACTCCAGGACGTTTCCACATAGGCACCGTCGCCCACTACGGCATTGTCCGGAATGTATCCGTTATGCCAGTCGCCTGGTATCGTGCGGCTCATTAGGATGCCTCCACCGGGCGAGCCGGGTTGCCGGCCACCCGTGTGCCCGGAGCAACATTCCGCGTTACCACGCTGCCCGGCCCGATCCACGCCCCCCGGCCGATATGCACACCCTTAAAAATGGTGGCATTCGGTCCGATCCACACATCGTCCTCAATAACTACCGCCGCCGTCAGCACCTTCGGCCGCGGCCCATGGGCTGCCGGAGAGCAGGCTACCGCGTCCAGAATTCTTTCTGCCGGGGCAATGGGATGAAAATCACTGTCCGCGATCACCGCATTCCACCCAATAAGTACGTAACTGCCAATGGATATGGATAATTCACACATCAGCACAGCGCCGGTGAAACAGCAGAAACTGCCGATGGCAATCCGGGCCGCCGGCCCCACGGAAAATTGGACGCCGTCCATAGTCGCCTGATCCCCGATGACCAGAGCATCGGGCAGTTGCCCGCGAAATCTGCGAAACGCAGCTTTACCCAAGATACAGGTATTCGCGCCGACGCGAACTCCCGTCGGCAATGTTCCGCCGTCCCAAGGGGTCATACAATCAGCCGATGGCGTGCTCATGGAACCTCCGCCGGCTGCATCTGAGGCTGATATTGCAAATTATACAACTGGCGGTACAGACCATCCTGTTGCAGCAGTTGATCGTGCGTTCCGGTTTGAATGAGCGCTCCGCCTTGCAGCACGATAATCTGATCCACATACCGCACGGTATGCAGGTGATGCGCGATGATAATGGTCGTGCGGCCCGCCATAAGCCGCCGCAGGGCAGATAAAACATCTGCTTCGGTTTGGGCATCCAGGCCGGTGGTGGGTTCATCCAGCACAACAATTCGCGCATCTTTCAAAAACGCGCGGGCCAGAGACAATCGTTGCCGTTGGCCGCCGGAGAGCATCACGCCGCGCTCTCCGATAACCGTATCAAAACCCGCGGGCAATGCCTGAATGAAATCCCAGGCTCCGGCAGCGCGGGCGGCGGCATGGACATCCTCAAGGGTGGCTTCCGGCCGGGAATAGGCGATATTTTCATGAATGCTGACATCGAAAAGCACCGGTTCCTGCGGCACAATGGCAATCTGCCGTCGCAAAGACGCCAGCGTAATGTCGCGTAAGTCGCGGCCATCGAGCAATATCCGCCCGTGAACCGGATCATAAAAGCGTAAAATCAGCGACGCCAACGTAGTTTTTCCCGCACCGGACGGCCCTACCATCGCCACAGACGTACCGGCGGGAATGGTCAGGTCAACGCCGCCGAGCACCTTTTGGTCGGGTTGGTAACCAAAAGTGACATGCTCGAATTCGATTTTCCCCAGCACCGGGGTTTTGATCGCAGTGGCATGGGGCGAATCACTGATCAGGGGTTTTTTATCCAAAATTTCAAAAACCCGATGCGCTCCGGCTACTGATCCTTGTATGGACGATACTGTATAAGAAAGTGTTTCCAGCGGCTTAAACAACAGGGCGGTGTAACCGACCATCAGAACAATATCGCCCGGTGACAACTGCCCGGCCAGCACCCGGCGAGCCGTCATCCATATGATGGCGGCAGTACCGCAAGCGAACAAAACGGCCACGCCGCTTTGACTGGCGGTTTGCAGGACCGTAAGGCGTAAATTGGCCTTCAGGCTTTCATTGGCCTGCTTGGCAAAGCGCGTTGACTCCAAGGCCTCCCGGCCAAAGGCTTGCACCGCGCGAATACCGCCCAGGGTTTGCTCCACGCGCGTACTGACGCGGCTCTCATATTCATGCACACGCGTAGATAGCTCGGTTGTGGGCTTTTCCAGCCCATGAACCAGCACCAGCAACACGCAGCCGATAACCAGAGCCACCACCGCGATCTCCCAATCCTGTCCGACCATCACGATCGCAATGCCCACGAGTGTGACAACCGATGAAATCCCCGGCACCAACCCCGCATTAAACAGAGCCTGCACAGCATACGTATCCCAGGTAATGCGGTATAAAGAGTCGCCGACCGTGGTGGAATCGTGGAAACTCAAGGGCAGGCGTTGCATATGTTCAAAGACGCGGCAGCGGAGTTTAAAGACCATGCGCAAGCCGGATGAAACCAGAAGCCAGGTGCTTAGGACGGTTATCGCAGCGCTGCCCACACTTAAAAGCAGCAACGCCAGACATAACAATCCGATTAGCCCCAGCTTGTTGTTGCCGATAGGAATTAAATGCGCGATAAAGTTTTGCGTGGCGACCAGAAATCCCGGCGGTGCGGATTTTGTCGCCACCACATTCATAATGTATTTCAGCGGCCACGGCTGCAAAAGCCCGATTAATGATCCGGAGAGCATCAGCAACAGACCGATACTTGTTGTTCGCACTTCCCCGCCCATGCACAACGCCAAAAGCCGTGCCGCCGTGCGCAAGGCACCGGGCCGGGCGGGTCGAACCGTTTTGGCCGGCACGTTCATCGATCATTCCTGACTTCGCATTCACCGGGCCGACTCTGGCGGATGTATTTGAAGATGACCGCCAACGCCGCGCCCGCATCCATGGACACCCGCAGCGCCAACGCCCCGGCCACCAGCAACATGGGAATAGCCCCGGGCCAACTGCGCGCACTAAGATCAAAAATCCCCAGACCAATTAAAGTAACCAACATCATCAAAATAACGCGGGGAACTGTCGGCCAGGTGCGCAAGCGGGCCAGTTGCCGGCCATTTCCATGCTCTTCCATGACCAGCCGGATGCGCAGGGAGCCAAATGTACCGCTGCGACATGTCAGATCCCAGCGGTCAAAATCGCCCCCGCGCTGCACACACATTCCTTCCTGTTTAAGGAAGGATTCCAGATCAGTCAGGCGATCTTCGGTACCGCGCCACGCTTCGCTCCAGAGAACAAATTCCCGCGGCACAGGAATATCCAGCCCGCTTGGCATACGCATCCGCCAAGGTGATAAACCTCGAGAAAGTCTACCACGCAAGCGCGCCACCGGTTGAATGAGATAACACCACATGGTCAGGAGCCGCAATTTTAACACGGCCTTTCGCGTGCGGGGAACCTCGTCAAAGCGGCAGTAGAAAGCACCAATGACCGCCTGGGTCACGGTCGCGGTCAAGGCCGCCAGAAGCAGTATGCCCAGTACGACAGGGTGCCAATAAAAGCCCACCATGACCATCACACTTAACATCAGCACGCCCAGATACCATTCGGGCGTCATAGCCAATGACATCATAACCCCCGGCGAGCCGTGATACACGCTTTGAAACAAGGCTCCGCCCCAGGAGCCATGATATATTCTGCGGTGTCCCCAGTTTAGAAACTGCCACAATCCGCGGCCATAAATCCGCCCGTGCCACGCGATATGGCCGAAGGCATTATATTTTTCAGGCCATTTACGTTCCAGCATGGCTTCGGCTTTACCGTAATTCAACTGTTGCCGCCAGTAGGCGCGCAGCGAATTTCTGCGTTTATGCCACACCACAGCCGCCGGACTAAAGCCCAGGTGCCAGCCGCGAGCCTGCAGCCGCCAACAGGCATCCACATCGTCACCGGCAATTCGGAATAGCGGGTCAAAACCACCGACCGCCCGTAAGGACTGCGTCAAAAACGCCATGTTGCAGCCGGGAATGTGCTCGGCCTCCGTATCGCTTAACAAAACATGAATCGGGCCGCCGGGGGAATGGGCTACCGCATCAGCAATATCCGCATCGCCGGGCGGTGCAATGTTCGGTCCGCCCACGCCGACATATTTCCCGGTGCGGAAAGTTTCCACCAGAAAATGCAGCCAGTACGGCGTGGGACACGCGTCATCATCCAGATACGCGACGATTTCCCCGGTAGCGGCTTGCAAGCCAAGATTGCGCGCATTGCTTAGGCCCTTATTTTGCGATTGAATTAATTTCACGGGATATTCCCGCACCATCTCCCCCAGGCCATCCGTTGAGCCGTCATCCACGACAATGACTTCATAATCCGCGTAGCGCAAGCGCGAAACACCATCCAGGCAAAAACGAATGGTGCGCGAGCCGTTATAACTGCAAATGACAATGGAAACTTTCGGCCATTTCGCATCAACCCGGAAGGGCAATTTTGAAAAGGCGTCGTGAGCGGCAACCAAAGCGGGTTTGGGGCGGCGATCGCGTGTGGTAAGTCCGAACTCCCAACCGGTAATTTCGCTTCCGCCGCGGTACCATTCGTCGGTCCAGGCGAACAGGAAAGTCCCCGCGCAGCCGCTTTTAAATACGGTGCGAATCTGCCAGCCCAACGTGCCGGCCTGCTGCAATTCTCCTTTCGATAAACTGTCCAGCCCGATTTCCGCCAGCAGCAGGGGCTTGTCACCGGCGATATTGTGCAGGCGGCTGATATATTTGCGCAGCTTCTGCTTATCTTCCAGGTACACATTCATCGCCATGAAGTCCAGGAAGGGCAGATACAAATATTCGGTGGTGGGATAGTTGACGTAGGTAACCAGAGCCGCCGGATCGACCTCCTTCGCCACACTGTAGAGTTGTTTGAGAAAACGCTCAATGCGGCGATATCCATACCAGCGGACAATAGGGGCCGGAATTTCATTGCCGATGGCGAACGCCAGTAAAGCCGGGTGCCCCGCGCACTGCTGCACGCCCTTGCGCACGCGATCTATGATTGAATTTCGCGTTCGCGGGTGATCCAGAAACGCAATATGCTGCTCCCATGGCAATCCCACAAACACGTGCAGACCGTGCCGTTGCGCTGTATCCAATAGCCACCGGGGAGGCACCGTATATACTCGCACAGAGTTAATGCCGTGTTCGGCCATCATCGAAAAATCGGCGTCCACTTTTTCAGGGGTGTGATATTCACACCCATCCGCCTCCGGACGAAATGGCCCGTAGGTTACGCCTTTTATAAGAAATGGCTCATCGCCACAACACAGAAATTTTCCATGGACCGATAACCGCGCAGTTGGCTGAGTGAAATAAACCACTGGCGATGGCGTTACTACAGGAGGTGATAAAGTTGTTTGTGTCATTAATCCACTTCTCCTCACCTCATCCCGACGTTCAAACCAATAAGTATAGCAAATTTTATCGAATTGCCATAAGGCGTGCGATTTCCAGTGCCACACGCCGCGCCGCGGGCATTTGATCTGAATAAGCGGCCATGGGAGCGGTGAGAGCTGCTAATTCCTGCGACATAGCCTTGCGCTTGTCGGGATTTGACAATAAATCGCCGGCGGCATCAATGACGGGCTGCACCGGACCGTAAAAAGGCATAAATTCCGGAACAATCTCGCGATCCGCCAGAATATTTACCAGGCATAGGAATTTACTTTGAATTAAAAACCGCCCCACCAGATTCCACTTCCACCATGCCACATGATACAGCACAATCATGGGCTTATGATGCCGCGCAATTTGCAGAGTCGCCGTTCCACTGCAGGTAATAACCAAATCCGCCCAGCGAATAACGGCATCTGTAACGCCCGTGCGAACGTCAATTTTAGCGCCGTATCGCGGCAGAAAATTCCGGATTTGCCAGGCTCGCTCCGCATCGGCTGCCGCCGCCACCGCCGCAATGCTCGGAAACTTGCCACGCAGGGTAAGAAATGTTTCCAGCATCGGCGGTAAATTTGCGGCAATCTCCCCTTTTCGCGACCCCGGCAGCAATGCCAGACGCAGCGGAGCGGCGGGCAGCGGGGGCTTTACCAATTCCGGATCAGATTCCGACCGGTTGGCCGCCTGATCAAATAACGGATGCCCCACATATACGGTATGCACACCCTGGTGGCCAAAATAATGCTGCTCAAATGGCAATACGCAACACAGCGTATCCACCGTGGCACGAACCACTTTAATGCGCCAGGGTGCCCAGGCCCAAAGTTGCGGGGCTACGTAATAGCAAACCGGAACGCCCAATTTTTTCCCTAGGCGGGCGATTCGTAAGTTCACCGTGGGGGAATCAATGGGGATAATCACGTCGGGCTTATCAAGCGCCAATTCTTTTTTCAACCGCTTCAGCAGATCCAACCAGTAGCCCGCCTGGGCCAGCGCCCCCACCAGCATCGCTGAATTTTTGGTTGGGTCGGCAAACAGCCGACAACCGGCTTTGGCCATTTTTGGTCCGCCGATACCAATAAACCGCGCTTTGGGAAATTCTCCGCGCAATGCCTCTATTAAGGCGGCTCCCAAGGCATCGCCGCTGTGCTCAGCTGCGGAAAGAAAAAATACCGGCGAACTGATGACTTACGACTCCTTTACGCCATATTCATGGCGAACCTGTGGATAGGCCCGCGTTTCCACCGCCCGTACATACGCACTGGCCGCCTCCGCCACCGCCGCCGGAACCGTGCCGAAGCGTTCCACAAACCGCGGCACTTTTTCCGTGTAGCCCAGCATATCATGCAATACCAGTACATGGCCATGGCAGCTTGGCCCAGCTCCGCACCCCAGAACAGGGCAACCCACCGCTTCCACAATCCGCCGACTCACGCGATCCGGAACCGCTTCCAGCAGCAACAGTTCCGCACCGGCCTGCACCATGGCCACGGCTTCCCGCACCAGGCGATCGGCCTCCGGCTCTGTGCGCCCCTGATAGCGATATCCCCCCTGCTGCACCGCCCGTTGCGGCAAAAGGCCCAAATGAGCACAAACCGGAATGCCCGCCATGGACATCGCCCGCACGATGTTTTCATGCCGCAGATCGCATTCCAATTTCACGCAATCCACAGTGGCATCGGTCAAAAATCTTTTTCCATTACATACTGCGGAATCCTCCGTGGCATAGCTGCCAAAGGGCATATCTCCCATCAGAAAAACATCCGGTGCCCCGCGCCGCACAGCGCGGGTCAGCAGGATCATAAAATCCATGGTTGCATGAATCGTGGATGATTCACCCAGTACAGTCGTAGCGGCAGAATCTCCCACCAGCAGAACCGGCACGCCGCAGGTGGCTAAAATTTTGGCGGTGGGAAAATCATAACACGTCAGCATGGCAATCGGCTGCTGCTGCTGCCGCATGGTTTTCAACGTGCCAAGCGTAATTTTACCGGCCGGGCGCTGCGCTGGCATTTGCGCCGACGACTTGCCATCAACAGAAGTTACAGTCATAGGACAACTCTTTTCCTGGCCCGATGTTCCAAGCAGTATTATAACGAGTTGCCCGGACTGTTATAGTATGTCAATGCGGTGCTGCCCATCTGGTGCGGACTTTTTTTCAAAATTGCGCGCCGCGGGGAAAGCCGCCATAAAATATGTCCGGAATTTCCAGCGGTGGCCATATAACCATGAGAACTGAATCCGGGAGCGAACATTAACAGCGCCAACGCCTCACATCATCGCCGCCGCAGGATTTTAGCTGGATCCCGGGAGCCAGTCCGATTAATGGCGGATCAGAATAATCTTGAACCGCCACTGCAGCTTGCTCCAGGCTCGCTCGGCTGTGTAGACGACGGGAACCTTGCTGGTTTCCGCCGTCTGTTCGGCAAGAGCCAGGCATGCTCTGTCACCCAGCGAAGCGCCTATGGCTTTCGTGGTATGGCGCAGGGCAGCGGCCCGGCAGGCGAGATCCTGGTTGAAATCAATGATTTCCAGCCCCAAATCCTCCGTCGCCATCCGGGCTTCCGTCTGCGGCACACCTTTTTCCATGAGTTTGCCCAGTATTTCGCAATAATTCACCGCAGTTATCCATGACGGACATTGATCCAGCGCTTCGTCCATTACTTCAGCGCCCTGTTCGCCCTGCATGTACGCTAAAGCCGCCGAGGCATCAATGATGTTCACCTTACTCACGCCGTGCATCCCGCTTCCGCTGGACCATCAGTTCACCGCTGAGGCTTGCTTTGCCGCGGAGGTAACGCCGCACCCGTCGGCACGCCCTGTGTCGCGCGGCTCGCGGACTGATCAGCGTGGCGTGATCTGCCTGGACATTCAAAACCACACTGGTGCCGATCCGCATATCCAACTGTTTGCGGGCCCATGCCGGAATAATGATTCGCCCGCCCTGTTGCACTCGAAGGGTGATGGCTGCCGGTGCACTCATTTCGCGTTCCCCTAATTATGTCATACCTAGCACAATATGACATAATGCTTATAAAATGTCAATTCGGAATGTTCACACCGGAATGTCGCACTTGTCCGAGGGCCGCTTTGCCGCCGGTCTGTTACGAAAATCCAAGCCAGCGCGGAGAAATCTCGGCGGAAGCCTGCAATGTACCTTCTGGAAGAAGCGGAAAAAAATTAAGGGTATGTCCGGAAATCCCACCGGCGTCCGTTATCATACAGGGGGCGACCATTTCGGATCGCTACCCCGGAGGATGCGCCAACGATGCTCACGACGGACAAGCCATGCACGCAGGTGAATGATTCGCCCGAGGCGGACAGATTTGCCATGGTGGTCCAAGATCACATTGGGTGGGTATATGCCTGCGCGCGGCGACACCTGGGAGATGCCAGCTTGGCCGACGATGCGGTACAGGCCGTCTTCATGGCCCTTTGGCGAAAACGCAAACGCTTGGAGGCGGGCACCAAGCCAATAGGCGGATGGCTGCTGCGCGCCACCCGCTACGCCTGCAATGATCTACGAAAAATCAATCGAAGGCGAGATCACCATGAGCGAAAGGCGGCGGTCATGCGAAGTGAAGAAATTCGACCGTCCGATGAAGCGCACGCGAAAAGGTGTCAGGTACCTTTTCGGTGGGATTTCTTTTGTGTTTGACATCTCATCCGACTAGTGTTATAGTTCTATAGTCATTAGCAGCCAATCCGAGCGATAGCCGGGCGATTACTCGGATTGCATTTGGGAGTGTCATACATGCGGCTTCGAATTGAGCCTTCATCCGGCGTGCCCATCAGCCGGCAGATTGCGGATCAGATCCGTTCGCAATGCGTGGCGCGGGCCTTAAAGCCCGGAGACCGCGTGCCCAGCGTGCGGGAGTTGGCCCGCGAACTGGCGGTTAATCAGAATACTATTCTGCATGTCTATGAACGTCTGACGGCCGAGGGTTGGTTGGAAACCCGCCAGGGCAGCGGAACATTTGTAAAGTGCAATCCGGTTGCCGCCGGACATAAAAATGCCCAAATCCAGGAGTTACTGGCACAACTCCGTCGGTCCGCCCAGCAGGCCCTGTTATTGGGCATTTCACCACAGGAGTTACATGACATGCTCAATGAATCCATGAGCGTGGAATCAGAAACCCAAGTAATAAGGAGAACGCTATGACCCTGGCCATCAGTATTACAAATCTGACCAAAACCTTCGGCTCCAAGCAAGCTCTGCGCGGCGTGGATTTGGAAGTTCCTGTCGGAGCCACCCTCGGCCTGCTGGGCGCAAACGGTTCAGGCAAAACCACATTGATTAAATGCTCCCTCGGGTTGCTCCGGCCCACTTCGGGTGAATGTCAACTGCTGGGTGAATCCGCATGGTCCCTTTCCGCCGGGGCCAAGGCCCGGCTGGGATATGTGCCGCAGGTCATTGATTTATATCCATGGATGCGCGTGGCGGAATTGATCCAATATACCGCATCTTTTTACGCCACATGGAACCCTGAATTAACCGATCGGCTCATTAAGGAATGGGAGATACCGTTGAATGATCGCGTGCGCACGCTCTCGGTGGGCCAAAAGCAGCGGCTGGCCATTCTTACCGCTGTAGCCTATCAACCTGACCTGCTGATACTTGATGAACCCGCGGCCAGTCTGGACCCGCAGGCCCGCCGACAATTTCTGCAACTGCTGGTGGAACTTCCCGAGCCGGAACAGCGCACCGTATTATTTTCCACGCACATCACATCCGATCTGGAGCGCGTGGCGGATTATGTGGCGATTATGAAGGAAGGCAAAATCGCCTGGTTCGGCTCACTGGAAGCATTAAAGGAACGCACGAATACCAGCCTGGAAGACGCCTTTCTGGAAATTCAGCAGGGGGTGCAACATGGATAATCGGTATAAAGAGGTTTTGATGACGTATCTGCGCCGGGCGGTTGCATCCATTGGGGTACCGTTCTGGATCGGTCTTACGGCTTGGGCGTTTGTAACGGGGGAAGTGGGGGACTCAGGTCAATACGGTTTTTTCTCGCAGTTCATTGGAACGCTATTGGCGGCCGGCCTGTTGTGGACACATTTCAGCCAACAGATGATCGAGCCGCAGAAAAAATTGGCCCCGGATTTTTTCCGATGGCACGTTAGAGCTTTTCTCACACTGGCCGGAGTCGTGGTTATAGGATTGCCCGCGATTGCCATATATCGCCATGGCGGCGGCCACATCGGCGTTTATACCATCACTATTTTCCTGTTTGGGGCCGTGGGCCTGGTTTCCGCGATGAATTATCTTTCGGCGATTATCCTTCCGATTGCGTGCCTTCCGCTGGTGGGAGCGGTTTTCTGGCAACGCGTGGGAAACCCCTCTTCACCGAAGGGATGGCTGTATACCCTGTTACTGCTGGGTATTGGTGTCGCAGAAATTGCCATTGCGATCAGGCTGCTGGCAAGGAAATCCACAACACCGCGCCCGCGTCTCATGGAAATGCCGGCGGGAGATGCGTTAGACGCCGCGGCAGAGCTGCTCCGAATTACTGAAAAAAACAGGCATACGAGCATCAAATATGCACGACGCGACCACTTGACAAGAGGAAGCAAGATCGGGCCGTTGAAATTGTTCAGCACGTTCGTGCGCCACTGGCGCTACGCGCGGCCGCGCTGGCTTGAAATAGGGTTTACCGCCGTGGTGTACCTATCCGCAGTGATCTTTTTTCTCTCCCTCCGTGACGGACCAACCGGCCAGATAGCGCTTGGTGCCGCCGCGATCTCTGTAGCGCTCATTGTTTTTCCGGGATTGGTTGCCACGGGCGAGTGGAACCAAATTCTCCCCTGCCTAGCAGGCGAATTACTTAAACCCGCAGGCCGTCGCCGGTTCGTTTTCAGCATAGCAGTTGCAATGTTGGTTCAAATTATAACCCTGTGGACGATCGCGGCGGGAATGTTTGCTTTGGCCATGCTTTGCGCTGGCGGTGGATTTGCGGCCCTGCGACTGGCCGCCCCATACGCCCTGGCATCGCTGTTGTTTCAGTTCGTTATTTTCGTCGCGTCCTGGTGGAGCCTGCCAAACCGCGGGATTATTTGGGCAGTCTTGCTTCCAGCCATTTTCTGGGGACTGCCCCCGATGCTGGACCCGCGAACCGGCTATAAAGACCTTCTGGCTACCGCTGCAGGATCCATGCTCCTGGGGCTGATTCTAATCCCCTTCGTTTACCGCCGATGGATGAATTTGGAAATGGGGTGAAGTAAACCTTCGCCGGGGGCGAGAAAGATGGGAAAGGTGTCAAATGGATAATCGATATAAAGAAGTTTTGATGACGTACCTGCGCCGTCCATTTTCGTCGTGGCAGGCGGGAATTTGGCCACTTGGCGGTGTTTTGTTCATGCTGTTTGGGGTTGCCTCACATGGATGGAATACCTACTTCTTTGAAGTAGGTATTATCTTCCTGGGGGGTTCACTTTGGACACACCTGCGCGACCAGATGGTAAACGCCAGGCGGTCATTGGCACCTAAGTATATCTGGCCGCACATTCTACTTTTCAGTGTGATCTCCGTATTTGTATTCCTTATATTCGCGTTACTATCGTCGTACAGACTCGATGTGCTTGGCACAACCGGCGCACTGCTGATGGTCTTTGGCTACACCGGCTGCTACGTAGCAACTCAAATACGGGTCATGCCGTATTTTGGACTCGCAATCTTCTACTGGACTCCCTTGTTATCCATACGACTCCCCGCCCATTTGTTGTTTGCAGCGGAGGAGGCTCGGATTAAATGGGCGATTGCCAGTCTTGGAGTCGCATTCATCTTCGGCGCAGTCGCGTGGATGTTATGGATTACGGAAGAGAATTGGGGCTACGTAAAACCGGCCAGGTTCATACCCCTGGCGGAGCTTTGCCGAACTGCGGGGCATTTTGTCAAAGATCGACTTGGCCGTATTCCCAGCCGTGCGCCAATGGTTGCGGGCACATCGCCGGTCAACATTCCGGAAAAGATAAGCTACGATATCCCTTGTTACCGCGTCGGACCGATCCGGACTGCGCTGGGCCGTTGGCGGCATGCTGACGTCTTACAGACCGGCCTGTTGCTGGCACTAATTCCGTTGTTCATTATAGTGCTGATTATTTCGATTGTTCGGGGCGAGCCCCGCTGGGGTGTAAGTGATGGAGTTAGATTTACCACCCCATTCATCATGGTGCTGCCCTCGCTGCTGGTAACCAGCCAATGGTTGAAACGCTGGCCTTTTTTGGAAATGGAATCGCTGCGACCGGCAAGCCGGAGGCGCTACGTCCAAGATTTCTTTATTGCGGTTGCGGTCCAGATTTTCTTCGCGTGGCTGGCATTGGCGGCGATGACTGCTATCATCGCAATTGTGCGCGGCCATGGCATCGCGGGGATGGAAACCTTGCTGCCTTTTTATTCGGCGACCTTTTTGGTGCAGCCCTTTGGCTTTTTATTATGCTGCTGGATACTTTTACACCGTAACCACGCGACACTATTTTTTGTAATCGTCGTAGCGCTGGAATCAGAGCTTTTCATAAGTTTCTGGAACTGGGAGGTAGGGCCTATGATTGACTGGGCTGTCTTCCTCATGGCCATCAGCCTGATTCTCCTCCCGTTCGTACACCGTCGTTGGCTGAACATAGAAATGGGGTGACAATTGAAATTTGAAAATTAAACGGCAGCATTGGCGGCCTGTTCCCGAAGCGTCATCCAAATTAGTTTTGCAGCCAGTTTTTTGTTTGTGCGTGCGTGAGCACCTCGGGCTGGTTGTAGATTCTTTTCAGCATACTGGGGCTCTCATGGCTGGATCGCACAAACCCTACCCAACTGACTTCATAATCCCAATACACACCAAAGTGAAACGCCCTTTTTGCATTCACCACGCCGCCAAATTCGCTCATGGCGATCAATTTATTAGGATAGTGCCTTCGGCAATTCTGCCACAGGTTGGTTAGCGGATCATTCGCATCGGTCGGATACTGATCCACGCCGACGATATCAACATATTTGTTCCCGGGATACCACGCCGCGGTGCCGGCAGTGGTATACACCCATATCAAGTTATGGAGATGAAAGTGATGCGTAAAGCGATCATACATCAGTCGCCAAAGCTGCTTGAATGGTCCCGGCCCATGCGCTCCCCACCAGAACCACCCGCCCGATGCTTCATGCAAAGGCCGCCAGAGAATGGGAATACCGGCGCGATTAAATTTCTCGAGCTGCTTGGCAATAGCGTCCATATTGCTGATCATCAGATGATAGTTTTTACTTTGTGGATGAGCCAGGACTTTAGTAATATTAAACTTCGTGGATTTGGTGTAAAAACCCGACCACCAATGGGATTGGACAATTTTTCCCTGGGCGTTGACATAATTGTGATCAATAAGTTCAGCCGGCGCATTCCAGTGCCATGAGACCGTCAGGATATACCCGTCACGTGCATCTCTGATAAGCTTCTGCACTTCATGATGCGGATTGGCACCGTGCTCCAGGCGCGTCGGCGAGTAATCAATGAGATCGCCCCCGATGATTGACGGAGAGTGGCCGGTTATCCGATGCACATAATTGGCATCCCGACGGGTGTATACGCCGGTCAACATGCGGCGGCCATATACCTCGACCAGATGGCTCATCAGAGATCGAGCCTGCGGCGTGGCCTCCGGGTCACTTAGGTGAGCACTTGGTCGCATCGGCGGCGGCGGAGATTGCGCAGGCACAAACGTGATGGAATCGATACTGAAGTATCCCCATCCGCGGCCAATGGAGACGACATTCTTGCCCGTCTTAAGTTCCACCAGGCCGGCGTCGAAATTGGAAAAGTGGTTCGGTGATGTTGGAAACATGCTGGAATACTGGCTTCCGTTGATGGCCAGGACAAAGCCTTTGGGGCCGGGAGAACTGTAGCGAATGATCGCGTCATAAAGCCCGGATGCGGGAATGTGAAATATCATGATCAGCCGATTACCGGGTTTGTTAAATCCCGTGACGTAGGCGTCACCGGTGAATCCGGGGATGATTTTTGCCACCTTTAAGCCCTTCAGTTTTCCGTGCTCCGCAAGTTGCGAAATAATCGGCCTGCCGGCCCGCACTGGTGATAACATCAGCGTCAACAGCAGCAACGCCGGCGCAATGAAAATCCACCGCGTTGGTGTGCGGCCACAAGCGGTCACAACACCGCGATTCTGACAATGAGGGATCGGCCCCCAAACCTTGACTATTCGTTGACATATTTGCATGTTTCACTGCTCTTAATAAATAAACCCGACATCCTATTGCCCGCCCGGCAGATACATGTAGACCATATCATGCGACACGCTTGCCGCAAGTATGTAGAGCGCAAAAATTTTTATCATGAACGCAAATCAGCGGCTTTATGCGTAAATTGCTTTTGTTGGCACACTTGAACTAAAATCCTCCCATGATCGCACATGTTATTTCCATGCTCAGCCATCCCACGTTTAACGGGGTAATGATTCTGATATTATCCATTATCTGCCTGATGTGCTCTATTCCCTGGGTGCCATGCGCGCTGGCTGGAATCATGATGTTCGACGCCCCAGGTTCGACCAAAAAATTTCTCCCTTGGGCCGTTTTCCTTCTAACACTCTTCTGGTGTATACCGCTGGGTTTCGGCCCGATCATGGGTTTTGTCTGGCTGTATCATGGCGATACCTTTTTGGCCTATACCGCTGTGATCGTCCCAATTATTCCATTTGTCATTATCGCGGGATTTATCTACCGGGATCAGATACGCCGACAAAAAAGAGACAAAAGCGATGAAGCGAACGGACACGACCTCCAATAAACCGGCTTGGAAACCACTTCGAAAGGCCAAAGGCCCTAACAGTCAAACGCATCAGGTGAATCGCCGCAATATTCTTCTTCGCCCCGATTTCGGCCCCGATTTCGGAGCGTTGTGAGAACATGTCCGGCGGGGTAAACTGTGGCTAGCATTTGTCGATTGCGGAGTTGCCCTGATGGTCGCGCTGGACGGACAATTTCACCATCACGGCGCGAGGCCGGGGCTACAGGGGACGGGTCACCGGTTCCAGCGGAGCGGGGAATCTGGAGTGGACTTCATTGATCAACGATCACGGATCACTGATCAGAAACGCCGAACTTCCAATGATTTGTTCATTGATCATTACTCACTGGTCATTGAGCGAGGCGCCTGTGCCAATGAAACCATCTTCTGCGGCTATCCCGACGGGTCGGGATTTCGCGGATTGGATGACGCTTCGCCACAATGTCGCTGCTTGGCAACCCCGCTTAATCATCACGATCCGGAAGTGGAATCGCATTAGATGCGTACTCGCACATACAGCTCGATTCCCGGCACGGTGTTGAGGCAGGAGCCGAAATCCCGACACGCCACAGGAGCGGCGACTCGGGTGCTGCAACGCGATCCAATCGGCTACGCCGGCGGAATTAATGTGTATGAGTATGTCGGCGGCCGGCCGGTGACGGCGGTGGATCCGTCGGGAACGGTCGAATTCTACGTGACCCACGAGGGGATACAGATCGGCCATCCGAAATGGTCCCTAAAAACACCCTTTGGAAAGATTCCCGCGTGTCCCAGGGGCGTCCAAGGCTGCTGCGCGTCAGTGGTTTTTTCCTACAAGGCCTTTCTCGGCACTATTACCAGCAGTGGATCAAGGGCGACTATTGGCCACGGGCTTCTTGGTGAGATTGCCGGCGCCGTGGTCAAGGGAGTTGCCAGCTTGGTTCCCGAAACAAAGTTGGTCAGCCTTTGGACCGACAACATCACCCTCAATGGAGTGCTTTACATTTGGGATATGTATGCAACCTATGATCGTACCTTCACATACTCGTATTGCTGCGGGACGAACTACCAGGGCCTTAAGCCGGTGAGCGCGACTACGAGCAATTTAAATATTGATGTTGTGGCCGCCAACCGGTCGGAAGACGACCCGAATAATGTCGATTTTTCCGGCACCACCCGGCAGAGCAAGAAACGAGCCATTGAATCGATTTGGGAAGCGTTACACGAACTGACAACAACCTTGGGAGGTGACTGAATGCCCAAGGGCAATAACAGATCCCGTTCGGTTTTTTCCACGAAACGCCTTGCGCGCCCGCTTTTGCGGTTGGTGCTGGCGTGCTTTGCGCTGGCGTGGCCGAGCTGTGCGGTCAAGGCTCATGCAGGTGCGTTGCATTTATGGCGATGCTTCCAGAAAATTGACCACTTGGCCCGTAGCGCTCCGCCTTATTGTGTCATGGCCCACGGAGTGCAGTCCATCTCGGAAAGCGAGGTTTCCGCAGCGCTGAAACAAATTCGCTCGAATGTGCAAATGACATTGCTCGGCACCCATTTTCGCATACCCTTTCGAGTACAAAGCCTGTATTTCTACCCTGTCGCCCCACCGGGCCAAGCCGCGCGGGGTACTTGGAAGTTCGGCTGGGCTGAAAAGGGAGGAAAAACTTACACGAAATCAATTCCTGTGGGACCTCGGGGAGCTTGGCACAAGCTCCATTGGCCGTTTGCGCCACCGGGCTTTCGTCGCCCTTACCAAGCCCCGCCCCGCGGGGTATTCATGCCAAAGGGAACCTCGCCACCACCAGGGGCGTTTTCGGTTTACATGGGTGCCCAATCCCCCGGCATGGCCAGAGTACGGGGCTGGGTTCCGGGCGCGGCCCGACGCTTCTGGGTCAAGTGGTCTGGAGGAAACCACGCCCTGCGCACGCGTCAGGTCAACGTCTCCTACTTCAATCCACTTGATAACAGATTCGGGGACCCCCCGACAACTCGATGCGAAACCGAATGGCCGAGCGTGGCGACGATGTGGCCGCCGGACCGCATCGTGATCTGTGAATCCTTTTGGGGATTCCCGGCGGTCCGGTTCGGTGCCCAGGAGACCGTCTCACGATCCTTAATTTCCGCGGGCTTTCCTCCATTAGAGGCGAAGCAGGATCTCGCCAACGCCGCTAGACTTCTGGGCAAGCTCACGCCGGAGGAAAGCTTCCTGCTGCAGATCGTGGGCCTGACCCCGCCGCCGCTTCTGGGCGCGAGAAAAGAAGTGCGACGCACGGCGATGCTGATAGGACAATATCAATTTTACGGCCAGTTTTACAGACACACGCGATTCACCGCTGTAGCCACGCGAGCCGGCGGCAAGGACGTTTATGTTGTTGCTGGTTATCGAAAGCTCCCCGCCACTGGTAACCGAGGGGTTGAGTACTATCTTTGTTTCACGAAAAGCGGGCGGCTGTGGTGCGTCGGCCATCAAAGCTGGGAAACGGGTCAGCGCTCACCAGCACAACTTGCGGCCATGGCCGTAAACCTTTCCGGCCTTTCGAGATCGCTGTTACCAAGTCCGCGCGGAAAAAAGTGGCACCGGTAATGGCCCAAGTGCGTCGTGCAAAAGCGAAGGGTTCCAGTCCCGATGTGTCAGGATAAAGGACATTCGGACCGGGAAGCTATCCCGGTTAACTGTTTACATCTCCGCGGCGAATATTCGCAATAACGGCACTGGCGCGCTGGGGTAATTGGTGGTATGCTTGATTTCACCATGGATGGTAAAGTGCAAAAACATCGCAAACAACTGGTCGCCAACGCAGCCGCTGATCAGACCGTCCGCATGGCGCTGGGAAGTGCAACGGGGACGCGAGTAGTTAATTTAACGATGGTGGAATCGGCGTCTTGATCAGTTACGCAATGTTGCGGTCTACCGGCGAGTTTGCTGATGTTTTGTCATGCAGTATAATTACATCTTGCTATTCGGATAAAGGAAAGGAATTGTTTCTTGGTCGCGTTGAGCGAAATAACTTCGGCAACCAAACTGAACGGCAAAGGCCGCCACAGCGGCGTATCCGTGCGATCCTACAACTCGATCCCCGGCACGGTGTTGAGGCAGGAGCCGAAATCCCGACAGGCCACAGGAGTGGCGACTCGGGTGTTGCAACGCGATCCCATTGGCTATTCCGGTGGCGTGAATTTGTATGAGTATGTCGGTGGCCGAGCGGTGGGGACCACAGATGGTTCGGGGCTTCATGTGTCCATTTCTTCCCTGGGCGTCGCCTCAAGCGGTGGTACGCTCAAGTTGGGTATCCGTAGCACATCGGGCAAGATTTGTAAAGCAGCGATTTATGCCGGTGGGATAAAAATAGCGACGGCGACGATTCCCTTGGCCGGTTGGGGGCCCGGTGGCCATTCCCTGAACTTCAATGGAAACAGGGTCGTTGCGATTGCCGGGTGGAACCGCCTTACGACCTTCGAGGTTCGGACTAACCAGGGCGGTGAGACGGTCAACGCACTGGTGATGAAGCGGCTCCACTCGTTCTATTTCGGATTGACGGGCGTAGTGCCGAGCGCCGAGGGTGGGCCGGAGGATGGCGGCGGCATTATCAACACCCCTTGGAGCATGCCCAATGGGTCGGGCAATATAAGTTACCACGAACTGCTTTTGACGAGCAGCCCATCGGTGAAGGCCTTCTTTCTGGCCCCCAGCGACGACCTGACATTCTTCGGGAAGCCTCCCGAAGGATCTTTCCTCTCCGCAAGCGCTGCGGGTGGTGGCTCATGGAACGCGTTCACTCCTCCCGGAGGAACGATTTCGGCACAGCCGGTTATCGCCGAAATGCGACACTCCGGGACCTATTGGTTTACCAGCGTGACCGTCACCGCCAGTTGGGCTGTCCTAAGTGAGGGCGTCCCTGTCGTGCCGAATCCGGTTGGCTGGGGCCTCGGCTCAGGCTTGTCGACCGTCATAACATTACCGGGAACTGGCGACGCAATTTTATGAATATGCCCACGAAATATCTCGAACTGGCCGGGGTATGGCCAATTTCCAGACCGGCTTGGCGTTGGTGGCTCGCCTTGGCTGTCAGGGCCTTTGGGGCATGGTGTGCTTTCCGGGCGCTAAGGTGCGTCCCTGCGTTGACCGTATTTTTACTGTCTACACAGCTTAGAGGTGCCAGCGCCCTCCAGTTGGGGCTCGATCTCGCCACGGCTGCCGAGGTGTTGTTGGCCGCGGCTTCTGGGCTGCTCTTCCTCTTTACGCCCCGCTGGGGTTTCCCTGGCTTTTATATCGTCACGCTGATTTCAGTAGTTTCTCCGCAGCCCTTTCTTCCCCTTCAGCCGCTCCTGTTGGCGGAAACGTCTCGGCACCCCAGCGGTGTTATCGCGCACACTCTTGCCGTCGACGCGGTCGCGGTCGTGGTGTTCGCCGTCATCCAGAACCTTCTTCCAGGCCAGCCGACGGCGCTGGAGCGAGAGATGGGCAGACGGTGGCCGCTGAAATGGCTGGATTGCGGCTCGCAGAAGGTGCAAAGGCGAGCAATCATCGCCTTACGGCTGCTCGGTATTTGGATGTTGGCGGCGGCCATCATTGGACTCTGGCACGGGGGCGTACCCCGCACCGTGCCGACAAACCTTCCACCGGGGTCGGATGCCCTCATGAGGGAAGCGGAGTTTGCCCGGTGCGTTTTCGCGGCCTTTTCCGGAGCGCTCTTTATAACCTTGCCGCGCTGGGGTTTTCCAACATTCTACGCTGCAGCTATCTTGTCGGTTCCGCTGGGCGTTTTCGCGCTTCCATTGAGCCAGCTTGGAGCGATCCACGCGCGCTTTGTGATGACAGCAATTGTGGCCTCCACGGGCGTTAATGCTGGGGTCGTACTGATAATGGGGCTGGTGCAATGCCTGCTGCTTCGACCGGGCGGCACAGTTGAAGCGGAATCGCGGCACCCAGCGGGCACCAATCCTGCAATCGGAGGAGGCGACAGTTTGTAAAACTTGCCACCAGTGGTAAAATTCGCAGACCAATTTAGCCCCCCCCCCGCTTTCGGACGATGATATGGTTGCGTTGAACTACAATTTTACTGAGGAACGGGACGCCGGAGTCCGGAAGCAACAATCTGAGAAATCGGCGGATTGCTCCATCCCGGCGAGTCGTCGCTCCCCGCGTTCCTCTGATTCCTCCGTGTCGAAGATCATTGATCAACGATCACGGATCACTGATCAGAAACGCAGAACATCCAATGATTTGTTCATTGATCATTACTCATTGGTTATCGAGCGAAGCACCGGCGCCAATGAAATTATTTATTGCGGCTATCGGTACGATCCGGAATCGGAACTCTACTACGTCCGCAATCGAACATATTCGCCGGTGCTTGGCCGGTGGCTCCAGCGGGATCCGATCGGGTATCACAACATTGCGCCCCGACGTTATGGAATAGGGCAAATTGACACCAGTATGAACCTATATCTTTATGTCAGCAATCAGCCTGCGGTTGGGCGAGATCCATCCGGGCTTTGGTGGTACTCAAGCCAAGGACCGAGCGGCCCGGTCTGGAACCCACAAGAAGGAGGATGTGTCATCTACTTCCAGCGGTACTCCATACCAAGTTGGTACAACTGCATATTCGGCTGTCCCGCGACAATTGTGCGCAATATTTACTACCCACTTAATGGTCTAAATGTTACACAACAACAGTGCAGACCGGGAGGCATTCCCGCGTGTAATAAAGATCTTTTATGTCAAGACGTTATCAATGCCATTCTCGCGGAACAAGGTGAAGTATCTTTAGGCAATCAGGCAGAACTTGAAGCCTCGCAATGGGTTGAAGGAATTCTTGCCGGTGGTGCCGGGGAGGTCGGCGGCCAAATAGTCGGCGGTGCGGGTGGAGTCCACGCAATCCGTGGCGTTGGCGAATCGCTGCCTAATGGCGGAGGCATCTGTGGACAATAAAAATAATATCAAAACACATATAGGCGATAAAGGAATCGGGCGAAGTTTTCTGATCGGTACAATGGCCTTACTATTATTGATTTCCGGATGCTCACGGCACCCCAGTGCAAGAAAACGCCTTCAATACGCGATCGCACATTATAAATCTGAAACCACAACAGGGTGGGACAGATCACAACTGGTAATCCGCCCTTCGATTCTCGCTACATTAAAAAGTGCAACACTCCGCAGTTTGAGAAAAGCTCAATTATGTTACGTAGAACTTCATGATCATCCGATTCAACATGGAGCATTGATCTCTGGTGGAATTCTTGTCTTCTGGGTGGAAGATCGACCAACACCAAATGAAGTGCGGATTTACTCGACTCTGGCGAAATCGTTTCATTTTGATATTCCAATTCCTGAATATCAAATAAAAGCCAATAAAATTCTACAGAATCAGACCGTTGTTTTTAGTTGTGTAGTTTCATTAAAATCATCACAACAGGCATTGAATCGGATATGTTCTGCTGCCAAATCAGGCCATCTTTTTGTCGGACTTCTGAACGACGGCAAGTTATGCTCGAACACCATCAAGCCTTCACTCGTTTTATGCAAAGGGACGGTAGATAGATGATTGCTGTAGTGTGGTGGCCCAACCGGATTGTATGGCAGCTCACTCTCGCGGTAACTGAAAATCAGATAGCCCGCAATGATGTTGATATAGTGGCCCAATCGCTTGCAAAGGTGCTAAATTTTATGATAAGGGTGATTCGGAGTTTTCGCAAACGGGTGGATGACATGTAATTATGGATTATGAATTATGGCAATAGATGACGCAAATTCCGCCGTGCAAAGCCCGACACCAACCAATCCCGCAAATGGGAACCGGCAACCTACAACCAACGGCGAAGCCAACCCCGCCTGGGGAACGCCATCGAGTGACAGATTGGGTTACGACGGAAGTGGCCGGATGATCGGGAAGCGGTATTTATCCAGCGGAATCAATTCCACAACCTTTGCCTACAACAACACTACACCGGTAGTGGGCAACACCACTGCCCTCGATCCGGCGGACAACAAGCTCTACGAGCGTGCCTTGCACGCGGAGGATCGGAGCTTCCTGTATCAACCGGTGGATAACAATGGCAATATCGCGTCGCCGCAGCCCGGCTATGACAGCATCAATCGCTTATTGCAATATCAACGCGGAACGCTAAGCAGCACGGGCGGTTATCAGAATGCCGGGGGAGGAAGTGTGGCCACACCAACCACGTTGCCGGGCGTCGACGGACAAGAGGCATGGAACCTCGACGGCATGGGGAATTGGCGCTCATTAGCCTATACTCCCGTCGGGGAAAGCCAGACTGTCCAGCAGCGCAACCACAACCGCCTCAACCAGGTTACGAGCTTCGGTGAACTCACATTCTACTACGACGGCCAGCCCGGGGCCTCCAATGGCAATCTGTTCTATGACTATGTCCGAAAAAATCAGTTCGATGCGCTTAGTCGGCTAATCGAGGTCAGCGGGGTCGACGTTGGCGCGGTCGTCGGTAGCTACGTCTTCGATGCGTTTAACCGACGAATTCGCACGACGACCTCCAACGGGGGACTTTATGGCGGAATCCCCAATGGCACGACGGATTACGTTTATCTTGGCAGCCAAGTGATGGAGGAACGCAATCCGTTTGGTGGAACAGGTTCCACTGACACGCCAATTCGGCAGTATATCTGGGGCACGTACATTGATGAACAGATTCAGCTTACGACACTAACCACACTCGGCGCGCAGAACGTACCGGCCGGGACATATTACCTGCTCCAAGATTTGCTGTATCGTGCCGTGGCGTTGACCAATTCCAGCGGAAATATCGTGGAGGCTTATGATACGGATGCTTACGGCCAGACGATCATCTACACCGGCCCCGGCCCGGACGGCGTGTGGTTCACCGACGACGATACAGGATCAGGCTTCACGTACGGTGCCAACGACATGATCTTCTGCGGCTATCCCGGTAACAATCGTGTTGCAACGGATATCGGGACGGGCCTGAACGATCCGGAAACGCGGCTGTACTACGTCCGTAACCGCATGTTCCTGACGGACGCCGAGGGTGTTTCGGTTGGCCGCTGGCTGCAACGCGATCCCGTCGGCTATTCCGGTGGCGTGAATTTGTATAAGTACGTCGGTGGCCGAGCGGTGGTGGATACTGATCCCACCGGGGAGATTTGTGGCGTGCGTTTCCTTTGTCGGCTCGCGTCGAGCAACTTTGACCCTTTTAATGGAAGCGTTCGTAATTGTCATTATCTTTGTACTGAGATTGGGTATCCCGGCGATCGGGTTGAGCAAGATGTAATTGGTGGCGGCGGGGTGACATGCGCAAGCTTGGGAAAGCATCCGCTTGTGGTGATGGAAGACAAAACCATGTACTCTCCTTGGGGCCTGTGGCTGCTCCAATGCGGCAACCCGCCGCCGTGTCCAGCAAACTACATGTGGCAGCAATGGTTTTCGTCGGCAAAGCCTTTGCCCGCATGCTCGCGAGCAGCCTGCCGAGCCGGGTGCTCCGAAGCAGAAGCAATCGGCGACGCAGCATGCGGATTTTTCGAGCTTGAGAAAGCCAAAAAACTTTGCGAGGCGGCTTGGGCTGCCTGGGCTGCAACATGTGTTAGCACCTGCAACGCCGCGTGTAAAAATCCGTGACGGGCGGCGGCACTGGCTTGGCGCGGTTCGTGTGAGGCACATGTACCATCCGGTGGAACCCTGTCAGCGTGGCCCTTGGCGGCAGCCATCGGCAATTTGGAGGCATCAATGGACTGCAATACCGTTGTCTTGACCAGCGGATTAAACCGTCGCATCGGGAAAGATTGCCCGATAACGCGATTGGTACGCCTCAGAGGGGTTCGCCGGTTGGGGTATCTGATTGAGATCGCTGCGATGGTTGTGTCTCCTTGCGGCCTTGTGGCGGCCGGAGCGCAGCGGCACCGCTCCGGCCGCGATGAGATCGTGTCCTCTGTCGAGGCCGCCCCCCTGTCGGTTTGTTGGAGTTCCTACTCCACCCCGCAGAAAGCCTTGGGAAAGGGCCAATTGGCAGGGCCAGGCGAGTCGCGGATGGTTTTCTGGCGCAATGGTAGGGCCTGGAGTCGGGACAGGGTCTCTGGATGGGGCATGTTGTGGTACCTGCCACTGCGGTCGATGTTGATTTCGGTCACGCCTCGCGCCTTCCGGGCATTTTCCCTTAGGCCGGACGGAGTGCGTTTTTCCTTCCCAGCACCGAAAGGGTTCACGCTGGCTAACTATGTGGTTGCGGTCGAGAGAAATCGCGGGGAATTGGCCGCGGTCGCCTTGGTAGGTGATAATGCACCCTACTTCCAACCGTTGGCGAGTTTTGAGGTCGAGGTCGTCGATCTGGCAAATGGTGAAAACGCGATCATGCGTTTGGGTGGCTTTCCACTCGGCATTGGCCTTAGTGGCAATAGGCTCATTGCGGGCACGACTCCATTCTCTTCCGCCGCCACGCCGCCGGCGCAAAGGCGTTTCTTTCTCGACACCTTCTCGATTAAAAAAGTTCACGGAAAACTCGTCCTGCGGAGCTTGTCGCACGAACGGTGTGCCGGTCCGCTTCAATCATGTGCAGGGGAAAAGCCCGTGCTGGTTACAGTCGGTGGACACCGGGCGTTTGTCGGCGGGGCAAGGGTTCATCTTGGTAAAAAAGGGGGGAAAGTAAAGCTGGTGGTTGGAGAGCCGGGCGAGATTCTGGTAGTTAAATCTGATGGAAGCTTTGGGCTGGCAGGGGAACCGCGCTGGACTTACCACCGCTTGGGAAGTTTGGGGGTAGGTGATCTCATCGGGGCGGGACGCAACCGCGCAGGTATCTGGCTGGCCCAGTCAGGAGGATCTTTGGGCAAGATTCGGATTACCGAGGTCAACAGGCACGGTGTGATACAAGCGGTAAACGTGGCGATAGCCTCGGCGGCAAAGAAGTGAGATGGCCGTGGGCAGAAGGTTCAAAGGAAGGAGTCGTTTTCCCCGATCGCTAAACGCGAAGAGCGGATATCGGGATGGCTGATTTAGCCAATGATGTGGTAACATACACCGATGAAAATGGTTCGGTGTTCTCCAACACTTGGGATCCTATGAGTAGAAAGACAAATACAACCATCGCACCCGCATCAGGCATCGGCGGCACGACCGCGCAAAGCTTCCAACATAACGGCCTGGCCCAGACCACATTTGCCCGTGATACCGTTGGCACAAACAATGCCGATGTAACTTTGGTCTACGATTCCATCGGAAGAACTGTGGAAGAAGAGCAAGTTTATGGCGGCAACACACGGTATGTCACCAATGACGGCTTTACCTCATTGCCGGTCAGCCAGTTTACCCTCCCCAATGCCCGGCAGATCAATAATAGCTTTGACGCCCTGTATCGCCGCCAGCAGATTATTGAAGCAGCTACGAGTGCGGTAATCGCCAGTTGGCAATACTTTGGATCCAACCGAATTGCTACGGTAACACTGGGCAATGGCTTGGTGTGTTCCAATATGAACAATGCCCAGACCAGATCGGCGATTCAATCCGGCCTGCCCACGCCGGGTTGGGGCAGTCTCGCCACGGACCAACTCGGTTATGACGGTGCGGGCCGCATGATCGGCGAACGCTTCATCAATGGCACCGATGTCACTGTGGGCTTGACCAGTGCTTATGATATGAGTTCCAACAAACTCTTTGAACGCCCGCTGCACGCCGAAGAACGCAGCAGCCCGTATGATTCCTACGATTCCATGAACCGGCTAACCTCGTGTGCGCTTTCCTGCGCCGGACCGTGCGGCATCACGGGTCCCGGGACTATTTTGCGCATCATAAATAACCTTCAAGACCGATTTCATTACGGGTTCTCGCTGTGCTGTGGAAGCGCGAAATGAGGTATCATTATGGCGACCGGAACATTCGCGACGGGATTGTGTTTTGCTGTCGGCTTTGCGGCCGTTAGCGGCTGCCAGCACGCCGGGATCTGTGCGCACGCGCCGGCCGCACGCGATCCGAGGTTGCTTTACTCTTGGTGGAGCGCGGACACCGGAACCTACGCCGCAGGAGGTGTATCCACGCGGGCTGTGTCGTCGCATTCTCGTTCCTCGCAACGTTGGTTCGGTGCATGCGCGGTTGGGTTTCCTTCCACTTCTGAGGCGCTCGCCGTCCTGCCATCAGGCCCGGTTTGCATCGGCGGCCCAAATGGAACACCGCTTTTTCGCTTCGACGACGCGCAGGTGGGAGAGCTGGCGATGCGATTCCTTCAGGCGTATTCCGCGCTTGACCTCAGGGCCACGCAGGCAACCGTCAGCAAGGGAAAGGCACACGGGTTTCGTGGTGCCGGTGTAATTATTACCCCTCGTAACCTCCCGATTCTCGAACGTTGGCGGGGAATTCGGTTTCTCGAACGTGGGTGTATTTCCCGGGACGGTCGATTTGCGGCGGCCGTGGCACAGTTACATGGCAATAACTGCGTCGCGCTTTGGAACGCCACCTCCCCGAGCTGGCTGCGGCTCCTTGACACGAGTCGCAACCTTTTGCCGTGTGCGGTGGCGTTCTCGCCTTCCGGCAGTCAGTTGGCTGTTGGATATAATCCGATCCCTGCTGCCGGGCCGGTATGCATAGTGTGGGATATGCGAAGTGGCAAGGCGGCGCTGACTCTCTCGCGGCAGGAGACGTGGCCGGGCTATTTGCCCAGTGGCATCGCCTACCTTCCGAATCACCGGCTTGCCATAACCGGTGGCGGCAAACTGCTGCTTGCGGATATTAAAGGAAAAGGGCACATCCATCTCGTGCCCAAGCCCAAAAATGTCGTGTTCACCGGGGCATTGCTGGCGTCGCCAAGCCGCCAACACTTCATAGCGGCGATGGGTACCATTGGTATGCAGCCCAATATTGCCATATGCAGTGGTCGCACTGGCTACATACTGCGGCGAATCCCCATCCGCTTTGCCTACGCCAACCTGTGGTATATCACGCAGTTGGTGGCTGGCGGGCATCAACATGATGTGGTTGCCGCGTTGAGCAGTAAGGTTGATGGCGGCGTTGGATTCTTCTGCGAGATGGATCTGAAGACGGGGCGAATGATTTGGCGATCCCCGGAGATTATCGGTGGCTGCATGTCGATAGCGGTGTCACCGGATGGCCGGGCCGCGATCACCGGCGGCCCGCAGGGTGCGGAACTTTGGCGATTGCCTGCGGCCGCGCCGCGGCGGTAGAATAGTGAAATTCCTTTTGGCCGACTCAAGTTTCGGGAACTGGCATGGTGACTTTGAAAGACAATTTAGAGCGTCGCGCTTTCAACGCCTATCGCGGCGGTGCGGCCATATATACAATGCCACCCAGTATTGACGCGCAGGGAATCGGGGCCCTTGACGAGCCATGCAACCGGCGGTCAAGCAATCACCTTCCATATCCCGACTACCCGGGCCAGAAAGTGAAACGGGGCTCGCCTAGTTTTTGGGTGTCGGTGCATTTTTGAGAGTGTAGTCACGCCCCCGATTTCGGAGCTCTTCGTCGCCGGACGGGCCATACATGCCCGGAACCGGACCAAGCACATTGACTATTCGATGAAATATTGGCATGTATCTCTTATCTGACCGAATAAAGTCGACAACCAAATTGCCCGCCTGACATACACAAACAATAACGTGCGCCATTTTTTCCACAAGGATGCCGGAAGCAAATATATTTACCGCAAACGGCGCTTAGATTCTTTGTGCGTGCACCCATTTTTTTGCTCCTTCTTTTCATGGGACGGGCACGGTATAATTTGTTCAGAGCCGCATCTTGCGGTGAGCATGGCGGCCCCAACAGGCGGAGAATAGTCTTTGATAAACAAAGATAATTCTGGATGTGAGAGGGAACCAGTGGGGTAGATTTTTCAGGAAGCACTTGTCTGTGAAAGCGCGACACGAAATCTTCAGGCGTGACAGAGCACTCGGGCGTTTTAACGCCCTGTTGCTGGGGTTTCTTGTTATATTGCCGGCCGGCTGCCAACAAAAAATGCCGTTGCGTCCCAATAAGATTATTCGTCGCCCGAGGGGCCGTACATACCCGGAATAGGAATGTCATTCAGTCGCAGATAGACGCACAGATGCGCGCGGTGATGAATAATGTGGTTGAGGACAAAACTGCGAATCACCACCTTGCGGGGCATGGTCATCATGGGAGCACCCGCTTTAAGCAGCGTCCACATTTCATTGATTCGCTGATCGTCTACGCTCGCCAATGCCTTCCGGGCGGCGGCGACATTATGATCAAACCGTTCCAGAATTTCCCGCCGGCTGGCAAGGGCCGGGACCTGATAGGGTTGCCCGCCGATTGGCGCAATATCCAGTGATGGCGTTGTGATTGTCATGACAACCCAACTGACCATATCGACCACATGATTGGCATTCCAACCAATCGTGTGTGATTTGCTATGAGGCTTCCAATCCAGCTTATTATCAGGAAGGCGTTCCAGCACTTTGCGCGTGCTGGCCATTTCCTGGTCAAATTCCGGCAGAAGAGATTCGGCGTATGACATTAAACTCTCCATAAAACATTTAAGGTTAGCAGCGAGTTTATTGACAATAAGGCTATAACGGATCTTTGCACCCTACCTCATTATTCCCGCACATCGTGCGTACCGCAATCGCAAGTCGATCAATTCACCGCGACCAGTTGATATTATAGCCCACTTGCAAAGCCGTGCCAGGATCGAGTGGAATTTGCGCGTAATCAGACGGTGGTCGAGCCAGATGTCACAGATGCCCCTTTCATAAGATACCCAGAATGCAACAAAACAATTGTGACGAACGACGCGACGCCTTACATCGCCATGGAACTAAGGCCCGCAGTCGGGAATAAGGGTGCAAATGTTGTACTAAGTTGATCCATCCGTAACCTTATTAAACCATAAAGTGAATTAACCAAATGGGAAACTACAACCTTGCAAAGAAGCGGTCTGCAAAGAAGCTGTCAAACGCATTTTTTGTTTTTCAGGATTCCAGGTCGGACGTGAACGGCTCTTCAACCACGGGAGCCGAACCATCGGCAGTTTCGGCCGTCGCGGCCTGCGTGGGCGGAGCATCCGGATTTATCCGCAGGGCAATCGGGTGGTCCGCATCTATTTGTTCGATGATTATTTTTTTCATGCGAATGAGTTCCAGCATCGCCAGAAACAGCCCGATCATTTCAGAGCGACTTTTGCGGCCGGTGAACATGGCCTGCAATGTCTGCGGCCCGTCACGCATGAGCCGATCAAGAATATCCGCCTGGTGCAGGCTGATGGGGGTATCGTCGTAAACAACATCGTGGCCAAAAGCCGAATGGCCCACACTGGCCATGATGGCGTTAAACGCATCAATGAGTGTGAATAAATTGATATCGTCAATATCCAGGGGCGTGCGCCCGGCCTCGCGGCGGCCACTGCGGCCAAAACGCTGCTGCTCCACATCGGCACGACGGGCCAGAGCATTGGCGGCATCTTTGAAATGTTTGTATTGCAGCAATTGCTCAACGAGTTCGCGCCGCGGATCGGATAATTCACCGGTGCTTACCGCGGACTGCCCTTCCAGCACCGGCTGCGGATTAAGCATGCGACTTTTGATTTCCATAAGCGTGGCGGCGAGGACGAGAAATTCGCCGGCAAGATTAATGTCAATTCGGCGGATCAGTTCGACATGTGCCAGATATTGGGAGGTGATGCGGGCGATGGGAATGTCATGAATGTCCACTTCCTCTTTTTTTATGAGAAAAAGCAGCAGCTCCAACGGGCCGTTATAGACATCCAATTCGACTCGGTATTCGCCTTGATTCATGGGATTCAGGATACTCTTTAACACCTGTGGCCGCCAGTCCGCGCCGGGAGAAAAAAAAGAGCCGACGGTAAACACCATCGGCTCTCAGGAACGTCAAATCAATATAAACGCCGGATCAGGCACCGGCGGGTTCCGCCACCTGGGTGGCCTTGACTGGGGCCGGGGAAACAGGTTCCGGAAGCGGCATGGGAACCGGTATTTCCAGTTCCAATTCCTGAATCGGCTCACCAAGATGGAGAACCTGCATATCCTGATAAGGCCGGAACGCGGTACCGGCGGGAATCAAGTGGCCCAGAATCACGTTTTCCTTCAGGCCCTGCAAGGTATCTTCGCGACCGGCAATGGCCGCTTCGGTGAGTACCTTGGTGGTTTCCTGGAAGCTGGCGGCAGATACAAATGACTCGCTTTGCAAGCTGGCTTTCGTGATACCCAGCAGCAGGGTTTTAGCAGTCGCCGGCTTAGGACGACGGGTTTTGGGAGCGGTACCGCCCTTGGCTTCAATTGCGGCCACGGTTTCCTTAAGCTCATCACGATTGACCAACTGGCCGACCGTATATTCGCTGGTGCCCGGATCCTCAATTCGCAGCATCCTGGCAAGCATTTCATTCTGCTTGCGGAACTTGAACTTATCAACAACTTCCGACGGCAGGAACTTGGTATCGCCGGGATTTTCAACTTTCACTTTGCGAAGCATCTGGGAAACAATGATTTCAATGTGCTTATCACTGATACGCTGGTTCTGCGTGCGATAGACATTTTGAACTTCACCCAGCAGATACTGCTGAAGAGCGTCTTCGCCCTTGATGCGAAGAATGTCATGCGGTACCAGCGGTCCATCGATCAATGAATCGCCGGCCTCCACCTGATCGCCCGTATGCACACGCAACTGCCGATCCTGCGGGACATGGTGTTCCTTTTCCACGCCGCCGGGGCCGCGGATGATGATGGTCATCTTACCGCGGCGCTTATCGGAACGCAGTTCGATAGTGCCCGAAATTTCCGCCATGATCGCGGTATCCTTAGGTTTCCGCGCTTCAAAAATTTCCGTTACGCGGGGCAGACCGGATGTGATATCCGATGTACCCTTGATTTCCCGCGGCTGACGGGCCAGCAATGTGCCCGGCTGAACAATCTGACCTTCGTCAACGTCAATACGGGCTTTGGCGGGCAGATAATGGAAGTCCAGAATCTTGCCATCCGAGGGATCTTCAATGACGATACGTGGATGGCGTTCGCCACGGTGCTCGACAATCACCAGACGCTTGCTGCCGCCCTTGCCTTCACTTTCGGCACGTGCGGTTTCACCGTCCTGGATATCTTCAAACTTCACGCGGCCACCCTTTTCAGCGAGAATCGGGGTACGGTGTTGATCCCAACTGCAAAGTTGCTGACCGCCTCGGACACTATCGCCTTCTTTCACCAGAATCGAAGCGCCATAGGGAACGCGGGATTTCTCCAGTTCGCGACCTTTGGAATCCTTAATGGCAATTTCGCCGTTACGTTTGAGTACGACAATATGTTTATTGCCTTCGGCATCCACAACTTCAACAGCATTGAGGTCACGATATTCAACAATACCCGCAACGCCGGCCCGCACGTCATTCTTTTCCAGAATACGTGTGGCCGAACCGCCGGTATGGAAGGTACGCATGGTAAGCTGCGTGCCGGGTTCACCGATGGACTGTGCGGCGATAATTCCAGCCGCCAAGCCCTCTTCCACCAGCGTGTTGGTGGAATGATCAACACCATAACATTTGGCGCAAATGCCGTTGGGGCTTTCGCAGGTTAATGGGCTGCGTACCCGAACGGTTTCGATGTTCAGATCTTCAATCTTGCGGGCAATGACATCGGTGATGATTTGCGCCTCGCGGACAATCACTTCATCCGTTACCGGATTAATCAAGGTATCAGCCGCACACCGACCGATGATAACGTCCCGCAAAGGCACATCAACCTGTTCACCCTTGTAAATGGCACTCTTGCGAATGCCGTTTTGCGTGCCGCAATCATGTTGCGAAACAATCACATTTTGTGCCACGTCGGCCAATTTACGCGTCAGGTAACCGGAATCGGCCGTCTTTAATGCCGTGTCGGCCAATCCCTTGCGAGCACCGTGCGTCGATGTGAAATATTCCAACACGGACAAACCTTCACGGAAATTGGTCTTGATAGGCGTTTCCATGATTTCACCGGATGGCCGGCTCATCAAACCACGCATACCGGCAAGCTGCCGGAAGTTATCGACGTTACCGCGGGCACCCGAATCCGCCATGAGGAACACCGGATTCAGATAAGGCTTACCCTTGGGGTCTTTGGGAGCCATGGGCGTAAGGTTTTTCTCATCACGTGTGTCATGTTCGAGTTCCAGCATCATGTCTTTGGTGACTTCTTCCCGAGCGTGCGCCCAGATGTCCAGAAGCTGGTTATAACGTTCACGTTCAGTAATGGCACCGAGGTTGAGATTTTTCTCAACGCGATCCGCCTTCTTCTGGGATTCGTCAATAATCTGGGACTTGCGGGCGGGAATTCGCAGATCAGTTATACCGAAGCTTAATCCCGCAAGGGTGGACATCTTAAAGCCCAGTTCCTTCATGTTGTCCAGCAGGTCAATCGTGGCCGGGCGACCCAGCAACTGATAGCAGTCCGCAATGACGCGGCTGCCGCCCTTGCTGGAAAGCGTGTAATTATAAAACGGCATGGCCGGTGCCAGGATGTCGTTAAACATGCAGCGACCGACGGTCGATACGATAACCCGGTTAGCCGGAGCGGATTCCGGAGCTTTGCCCTGCCCATTGACCACTTTACCGCGCGTGATGCGGATACGAATTGGCGTATGAATACCGATCTGCTTGCGGTCATAAGCCAGCAGAGCCTCATGATAATTATGGAACGCCAGTTCCTTGCCAGGCTCACGCCAGCCTGGTTCACCCTGCCGCATGGTGGTAATGTAGTAAATCCCCATCACGATGTCCTGGGAAGGACCAATAATGGGCGATCCATTGGCGGATGAGAAAATATTATGCGTGGAAAGCATCAACATTTGTGCTTCAGCCTGTGCTTCCACCGATAGCGGTAAATGCACGGCCATCTGATCGCCGTCAAAATCGGCGTTGAACCCCTTACAGACCAACGGGTGAATCTTGATAGCGTTACCTTCAATGAGCACCGGCTCAAAGGCCTGAATACCAATGCGGTGCAGCGTGGGGGCACGATTCAGCAGCACGGGGTGTCCCTTGATGACTTCTTCCAGGATGTCCCAGATTTCCCGATCCCGACGCTCAATCATTTTTTTGGCGGATTTGATGGTGTCCGCGTACCCATGCTCTTTGAGCTTACGGATAATAAACGGCTGAAAAAGCTCCAAAGCGATTTTCTTAGGCATACCGCATTGATGGAGTTTTAATTCCGGCCCTACAACAATGACCGAACGGGCGGAATAATCCACGCGCTTGCCCAGAAGATTCTCACGGAATCGCCCCTGCTTGCCTTTGATCATATCGGTCAGAGATTTCAGCGGCCGATTGGAGGCCCCCAGCACTGGCCGGCGACAGCGTCCGTTGTCAAACAAAGCATCGACGGCCTGTTGCAGCATTCGCTTTTCATTGCGGATGATCACTTCCGGCGCATTAAGATCCACAAGCTTGCGCAGGCGGTTGTTGCGGTTGATAATTCGGCGATAAAGATCATTAAGATCACTGGTGGCAAAGTTGCCTGATTCCAGCAGCACCAGAGGCCGAAGGTCCGGCGGAATAACCGGAATGACTTCAAAGATCATCCATTCGGGCTTATTTTGCGACTGGCGAATCGCTTCCACGATTTTCAGACGTTTCGTGAAGTCCTTAATTTTCTGCTTGCTGTTGGTGGTCTCAATACCTTCACGAATCTGGCTGGAAACTTCCGCCAGATTCATCGCATTGAGCAGGGAACGTACTGCGTCGGCTCCCATCTCAGCCTTAAAGGAATCACCATATTTCTCGCGCGCATCGCGGTGCTCTTCTTCCGTGAGCAACTGTTTCTTCTTTAAGGGGGTTGTGCCGGGGTCGGTCACGCAATAATCTTGGTAATAGACCACTTTTTCCAGATCACTGGTCTTCATATCCAGCAAGTTGCCCAAGCGGCTGGGCATGGCCTTGAAAAACCAGATATGAACAATGGGGGCCGCGAGGCTAATATGCCCCATGCGCTTGCGCCGCACGCGACTGTGGGTTACTTTCACCCCGCAACGATCACAGATAACACCCTTGTACTTTGTGCCCTTATATTTTCCGCAGGCACATTCCCAGTCCCGTTCCGGGCCAAAAATGCGTTCGCAGAACAAACCGTCCCGTTCCGGACGATAGGTGCGGTAGTTAATTGTTTCTGGCTTTTTGACTTCGCCAAAGCTCCAGGAACGAATGTCGTTCGGGCTGGCCAAGGCGATTTTCACTGCACCGTAGTCATTAATCCGATCATAAACTGCTGTTTCAGCCATGGTTTACACTCCTTAAAAAGGGAGAAATTTTATATACTTAATCACCTACCGGTCATAGGGATCCACAGGTAATACCGGCACCAAAAGTAAATTCGGCGCGTTTTTTTCATGATCACGAATATCCTCTTCAGTGTCGGCCAACCGCACGCTGTAGTCATAAGAGCGAACATTCAGTTTGTCAGGCTCGACCATGACGTACCAATAAGAACCGTCCCGCACTGCTTCGGTTGCTGCCAAGCGATATCTTCGTGGTTGATGCTTTTGCAAATAGCGTTCCACAAGGGCCTTAACTTTTTTTTTGCTCCATATCATCCTATCACTCCGCAAGTTCTCATCACGCTACTGGCAAGAATTCTCGCGGCCCGAGCGTCTTTTTCACTATAATTACCCCGGAGGGAACGATAGTCCGCATCCAATCGGTAAGTATAGAGCACCACCATCGCTTGTCGGCAATCCCTGGCAATCCGCCTGCCTATCGAATGCAGCAATTTCTCGATGAGCTGTGGCATGGCACGGTGCGACGGGGTTTCACGACATCCTGATTTCGGAGATCCTTGCTTACACCAAACCAGCCAAACCCCCGCCGAAAATGCCGCGTAATACGCCCGGCTGATGCTGCTGCGAGGATGTTCATGCAACGCCCTGCTGGACGCTCGAAGCGCGTCCCTGCTAATGTCATCCCAAGTTTGCGTCAAAAGACACTCCAATCAACGATCGCAGCAGATCACCGGCAACATCGCCGTCGAGTCAAATCACGCCCATCGACTTTATATTCCTTTCTTCTTTTCCAAGGTAATATTCAATCCTAAGCCACGGATTTCATTGCACAGCACGTCAAACGAAACCGGTGTACCGGCGTCGAGCGTGTTGGTGCCTTTGACCATGCTTTCATAAATCTTGGTGCGGCCTTCCACGTCATCAGATTTAACGGTCAAAAGCTCCTGCAGCACATAGGCGGCACCGTAGGCTTCCAAGGCCCACACTTCCATCTCACCGAAACGCTGACCGCCGGTGCGGGCTTTCCCGCCAAGCGGTTGCTGAGTGATAAGACTGTATGGACCGGTGGACCGGGCATGGATTTTCTCATCAACCAGATGGTGAAGTTTAAGCATGTACATGTAACCCACGGTCACCTTTTGCTCAAACGGTTCACCGGTACGGCCGTCGTACAGGTTGATTTTCAAAAGGGCCGGCATTTCAACTGAAATTTCCCCTGGAGGCGGTGGAAGTTTCTTCTCAGCCAATTCCACACGTCGACTGCGCACATGCGCATTGGCCTCTTCGACCGCTTTAAGAATTTCCGATTCGGTGGCACCGTCAAATACCGGTGTAACCGCCTGGAAGCCCAGCACCGCCGCAGCCCAACCCAGGTGCGTTTCGAGAATCTGACCAATGTTCATACGCGAGGGCACGCCCAGCGGATTTAACACAATATCCACAGGCGTTCCATCTTCCAGGAACGGCATATCCGCTTCGGGAACAATACGGGCAATGACGCCCTTGTTTCCGTGGCGGCCGGCCATCTTATCACCCACCGACAGTTGCCGCTTCGTGGCCAGATACACTTTAACCATTTCGAGAACACCCGATGGCAGCTCATCGCCGCGCTTCATGTGCTCCATTTTTCTGGTCTTTTCTTCACGCATGGATTGCAGCGTCGCTTTGTAACGGTGATAAATCTGCTCACCGCGCTTACGGGCATCTTCCGCGCCTTTGATCCAGCTTACCGAAAAGCTTTCAACCTGCTCAAGAATGACCTCGTCCTGATCCGACTTACCGACTTTTTGCCGGGTTGACGGATCCACCATGGTCTGGCCGGTGGCCTCATTGATTTCATCGGCCATTTTCCGAAATAGTTCGGCGATGCGCACATCCATCTGCTTGCCGTACTCTTTCATTTCCTTCTGGAGGATTTTCTTCTGGTCGTCGTTCATGTGCATGCGCCGGCTAAACCGCTGCGCGCCAATCACCACGCCTTCCGTTCCGGCGGGAACTTCCAGAGAATCATTCTTCACGTCTTCACCCGCGCGACCGAAAATGGCGTGCAGAAGTTTTTCTTCCGGCGATAGTTCAGTCTTGCTCTTGGGTGAAACCTTGCCTACGAGAATATCACCGGGGCTGACATGCGTGCCGATGCTGACAATTCCGTTTTCGTCCAGGTTTTTTAAAGCCTTTTCGCTGACGTTGGGAATATCCCGCGTGAATTCTTCACGTCCGAGCTTGGTTTCGCGCACTTCCACATCGAATTCCTCAATATGGATGGACGTAAATACATCGCCCTTGATCAACCGTTCAGAAACGACGATGGCATCTTCATAGTTGTAGCCGTCCAGAGTCATAAAGGCCACAAGGACATTACGTCCCAGCGCCAATTCGCCATTGCGGCAGGCCGGGCCATCGGCAATAATCTGGCCCTTCTTAACTTTTTGTCCCACCGCCACCAGCGGTTTCTGAGTCATGCAGGTTTTGTCATTTAACCCCGCATTTTTCCGAAGGACATATTCATCAGAATTGTCAATGACAATTCGACAAGCATCAACAAAGGTGATAACACCGGCCCGGTCCGCCTTGATCACCATGCCGCTGTTATAAGGAATAATCTTTTCCAGCCCGGTTCCGACCACGGGAGGATCCGTAATCAGCAGGGGCACCGCCTGACGTTGCATGTTCGATCCCATCAGGGCGCGATTCGCATCATCATGCTCCAAGAACGGAATTAACGCCGCCGAGATGGCCACCGTTTGCTTGGGAGAAATATCAACATAGTTAATTTCCGATCCGCGAACCTGCTGCAAATCCCCGTTCACGCGGGCCAGGAGAAGATCCTGCCGTACTTTTCCGGATTCCGGCGATGCCACTTCAGGCGGAGCCAGAACAGCTTTCATTTCTTCGTCCGCGCGGAGATACTTATGCACCCCGTTGACCTTGCCGCCTTCGACCACACGATACGGCGTGATCAGGAAGCCATAGTCATCAACGCCGGCATAAATCGACAATGACGCAATCAGACCGATGTTAGTGCCTTCCGGCGTTTCAATCGGGCAGATACGTCCATAGTGCGAAATGTGCACGTCGCGAACTTCAAAGCCCGCGCGCTTGCGATTTAAACCGCCAGGCCCAAGGGCCGACAGGCGACGTTCATGCGTAAGCTGCGAAAGCGGATTGGTCTGATCGACCACCTGCGACAGCTCGCTGCGACCAAAGAAGTATTCAATGGAACTGCTGATGCTCTTGGAGTTCACCAGTTCCACAATCTTGGCAACTTCTTCCGGGGCCTTCATGCTTAAGCGCTCTTGCACCGTGCGGCGCAGTTTCAGGAAGCCCTTGCGCAATTCTTCCTGCGCCAATTCATCAATGGTACGCAGGCGACGATTGCCCAGATGGTCAATATCATCAACATAACCGCGCCCGCCGCGCAGTTCCAAAATGTATTTAATGCTGCCGAGAATATCCTCCGGCCGCAGGGTCATGACATCTTCAGGAACGTTCTGCTCAAATTTGCGGTTAATGCGGAACCGCCCCACCCGCCCCAGGCGATAACGGGCCACATCAAAGAATTTTTCCGCAAACAGCGTTTTGGCCTTGTCATCATTGGGTGGATTGCCCGGCCGCAGACGACTATAAATTTTACGCAAAGCCTCTTTATGGCTATGGGAATCATCTTCCTGAAGGGTATTAAGGATCAGTGGATCCGCAAGTTTCTCAATAACTTCGATTTTTTTCAGACTGCTGGCCTGAATTTTAGCCACCCGATCACCGAGTTGCGCACCGGACTTCACAAGCTCTTCGCCGGTTTCGGTGTCCACGATGGAACCCACCGCATAATAATCCGCCTTCAACTGCCCGACGGCAACCGTGCGGGTTTCGTAAAAGGCCCGGATTAAAGCTTCGTCGGTGCCATATTTCTCGTCCATAGCCCGCAAAAAGCTGGTAGCCGGAATCTTGCCCGACTGGTCAATACGCACCACCAGAACGTCCTTTTTGGTGACGTTGATTTCAATCCAACTTCCGCGTTCGGGAATTACCCGGCAGGAATGTAAGGGGCGGTCACCTTCCTGCGATTGGATCAGAAAATCCACACCCGGTGAGCGGTGAAGCTGCGAAACAATCACGCGCTCCGCTCCGTTAATAATAAATTCCCCGCCGCCCGTCATAATTGGTACATCACCAAGATAAATCGATTCCTCGACGATATCCGGTTTGTCCTTGCGGCTTAAGCGCACCTTAATGCGCAGAGGCATGCCATAGGTTAAACGCAGCGCCCGGCATTCGTCACGGGAATACCGCGCTTTGCCCAGTTCATAGCTGATGTATTCCAATTTCATCGAGCCGTCATACGACTCAATGGGAAATACTTCCCGCAACAAGGCTTCTATGCCGTCATTTTTTCGCTTTTCGGGTTCTGTGTCCGCTTGCAGGAAGCGCCGATAGGCGGCGGTTTGAACCTCTATAAGGTTCGGGATGGGCAAGGCATCGCCACGTTTTGAATAATCACGCACTTGCGTTACACGTACACGCATGGTTTAACCTCCGACATTCAAGGAACCGAAGAACAGTTTCTTTCAGTCCACTGCAACCAAAAAGTATGAATCTACTATGAAGGGGGGGAAAGAAGAACAAACACAAACAACAATGGTAGCCCGGCTATTCATAGTCCTGTATTCTATACACCCTTTAGCCTTAACGCAAGCGTAATAGGTCTACTTGACATTTTTTTCTGGTCTAGGTATCTTGTTTGCTCCCCTACGGGAGGCCGGACCACGGGCCGGAATAGTGGAAGCTCGGAATAAACTCCGGAGCGGACAAAAAAAATTATCAGGCTACGAAAATTCCTGATTTTTCCGTTTTCTTGGCTATCATGCCGGAAAACAGCCAATCCAGTCCATTGGCATACCTTGTCCTCTCTGTCAGTTAAAGTAATTATTTCCGAGCTGAATTTTTCATGGCCTAAGCGCAATGGCATGATCACTTTGTGCCGCTGCTGCTTATCTTGAGGAGTCTATGCCGTTATGGCGATTAAAGCACTAAACCAGCGCGGAAAACGCTATCGTCAATCAGTGGAACATTTGCCAAAAGCCCCGGTGACTGTTGAGCAGGCCATTCCTGTGCTCAAAAAATTCAAGGCGGCAAAATTTGACGAAAGCGTAAATATTGTCCTTCATTTGGGCATTGATGCCACCCAGGCCGACCAAAACGTCCGTGGTTCGGTAAGCTTGCCCAAAGGTATTGGCAAGACACGCCGCGTAATCGCATTCGTTCAGGGCAACGATATTGAAACCGCTAAGGCCGCGGGAGCGGTGGAAGCCGGGGCTGATGATCTGATTAAAAAGGTCAACGATGGCTGGCTGGACTTTGACGTTGCCGTGGCGACACCAGAAATGATGCCGAAAATTACCCGGTTGGGTAAGGTTCTTGGCCCCCAGGGCAAAATGCCCAGTCCCAAAGCCGGCACCGTCGCAACCGATGTTACCAGTGCCGTTAAGGAATACGCCGCCGGCAAGGTGGAATTCCGCAATGATAAAGGCGGCAATATTCACGCCGTTGTCGGCAAATTGAGTTTTGCCGAGGGCGATCTGGCAGCCAATATTCACGCGTTTATCAATACCATTCGCCGGTTAAAGCCCCCCACGTCCAAAGGCCAGTACGTGAAAAAGGTAACGATCCACAGCACCATGAGCCCGGGCGTGCAAATTGACACCAGTCATCTGGATGTCATTGAGACCGCCTGAGATTTTCTAAACAACACTTAAGAGGTTTACATTATGAGTAAGCGTATTAAAAACCTGATTGCCGCGGAACTTGAGAAGCGCCTGACCGGTGCGGACAGCGTGGTAATTGTGGACTATTCCGGCATCAGCGCCAACGACACGAACAAACTGCGCAACGGCCTGAAGAAGAAAAATGTGCGGATGACCGTCATTGCCAACGCCCAGGGGCGTCGGGCCATGGAAAAGGTCGGCCTGAAGGCCGGGGGCGATATTCTTTTGGGCACCAACGCCTTGGTTTATGGCGGCGAATCCGTGGTTGATTCCGTAAAGGAATTGCTCGAGCAAGGCAAGGAAATCGCCAAGCTCAAAATTAAGGGATCGGTCGTTGAGGGCCACTTGCTGGATAAACCAGCCACTGAAGCCTTGGCCAAACTGCCCGGGCGCAAAGAATTGCTTTCCCAGATTTCGACACTGGCCATTTCTCCGGGCCGCAAACTGGCCGGTCAGATTGTTGGGCCGGGCCGCAATGTGGCGGGTCTGGTAAAAGCGGTTATTGAAAAGAAGGAAAAGGAAGCCCCGGTCGCCGCGTAAGCGAACCGGTGCAATAAGCTCGATTTAATTTGTTTTTTATGTCTTTTGTCATTCATTCAGCCTGCCTGGAGCAGTTAAAACGGGGCGCGTCGCCCTGGCTGGTGGAGACAAGCGAAGTTGTGGAGTTTTACTATGGCAGAATTTGCTGCTGACATCATGGAACTGGGCGATAAGATTGTTGCCCTCTCGCTGCTGCAGGCTAAACAGCTCAGCGATTATCTCAAGGAAAAGCACGGCATCGAAGCCGCTGCCGGCGGTGGCGTAATGATGGCCGCCCCTGCAGCGGGTGGTGGTGCGGCGGCTCCCGTGGAAGAGCAGAGCACCTTTGATGTGGTGCTCAAAGCCCCCGGTGAGAAAACCATTCAGATTATCAAAATCGTCCGCGCTGCTACTAACCTGGGCCTCAAAGAAGCCAAGGATTTGGTCACAGCCGCCCCCAAGGTGGTCAAGGCCGGTGTTGATAAGGCTGAAGCCGAGAAGCTCAAGAAAGAGCTTGAAGCAGAAGGCGCAACAGTCGAACTCAAATAAGTTCGCCTTCTTTTCGGCATTGGTTGCTTTTAATTTGGAAAACAGTCCAAACAACGAAAGGCTGGCGATCCGCACTGGATCGCCAGCCTTTTTTATTTAGCATCGATTCGAGATACGGAGATTAGAAGCAGCCATTAACCATCGTAATGGCGGTGTTAGAGTCGCAAATTCCTGGCAGAATCTGTCACGTAATAATCAGTCAATTTCTGGCCAATTACTCATTTTCCCTTTCGCACATTCTCGCATATGGTATTGCGTGTCCGTCCTACGAACCACATCTACCGGGGAGTTTTCTGATAGGGGATAATCTGCGGGCATGAGGAACCGATGGTCAGGCCTGCCGAATCAGAATACTTTTGTTTTCAGCGAGTTGTCGCTGTTT
>JAKAEZ010000032.1 GCA_021819825.1 Planctomycetota bacterium | reverse complement strand
CAACCCTTCGGGCGGGGGCCAAGGGGCCGCGGGCTTTGTCGCTCGTCGTCAACGTATGCATCCATACGCAATCCTCCTCGCTTCGCGCCCACAACCCCTTGGCCCTCCGTCAACCCGTAATTATGGCTGGAACAGGGCACTTGGCACCAATCAATTTGTCGTCGGAGGCTATGGCACAGGAAACACACCGCCCGAGTCATGGGCTATTTTGCCGCTCATCTGCGGATTGCTCTTGGCGATGGGGGTATTTCAATGGCAGGTCATCAGCGGCCAGAGGCCGGCGTATATGCGGGCCTTGTACGTACACGCGGTAAGCGGCTTCTATATTGGCACTGCGGCAAACCGGCTTACATCGTGGATTTGGTCAATGAAGGATGGCTTTTGCACATCGGTACCACTGCTGGCGCAAAATCAAAGCGGTCAAGCTGAAACGATTTGAATTTGAAGAAAGGACGGTCAATAAGTGAGCCATAACATGAACGCAAAATCTGTTAATGAAATCGCCGGAAACGTGTTTGAAAAAATCGCCCCAGTCTGGCCACTGGACGGTTTTGTCGCGGTAAATCCGATGTGGGGTTTTATTTCACAGCGGTTTTCTGATGCGATGCAGGCGATGGAGATCGCCACTGGGGAACGCATGTATATGTCAGAAAGCTATTATGCTCAAAAGCTGCGCGCCGGCGAGATCAGCGTCGCCGATGTGCGTCACGCGATTGAGCGCCGCACGACCCGAGGATGCCCCACAGGATTTTCCGACGCTCAATCCGCCATCAAGGCTCTTGAGACACGGGATCATGCCGCCGCATCGCGTCATGGAGAACAGCCTGATATTCAGCGCAGGGGCACCGCTTATCCATCCACCATATTTGATCGGCTGCCGGAGAGTCTGCGGCAGGCGTTGCTGGAACACATTGCGTCGTGGTGCAGCATCTATTTTGATCGTGGTCAAGCCGCCTGGAACATGTTGGATCATTCTAAAAGATTTTTCGCCGCGTGGCGGGATCTGGCTGAACTGGACCGCATGCCGGAAATTGCCGGGCTAAAGGACTGCCGCGCACTGATAAAAAACCTGCCCCAGCATCCATCCGAGGCGCTAGCGCGTTGCCTTGAAATAATTGCCATTCCCCAGCACCTGCTTGCGGACTATTTTCATCGCGTATTGCTGGACCACATCGGTTGGGCCAGTCATTTGAGGCTTCAGAGCTGGCATAATTCAATGCCGTCAGAGGACAATCCTCTTTTTGACCTGCTTACCATTCGAACCATTTATGAGGCCGCCGCATGTAATCACCTGCGGAAACAGACCGTCATGCCGGCGTGGAATTTATCACCGGAGAGTCATCATCCGCGGCACACCGAACATTCCGAGCTTTGGCTTGAAGCCCATGAGGTATCTTTTGAGCGGCATTTAACCACGGCGCTTCGGCAGCGTCTGCCCCATAGCTTCTTGAAGAACTCCCCTGAACCACGACCATCGGCCCAGTGTGTATTTTGTATTGACGTGCGTTCCGAACGCATGCGCCGGGCGCTGGAGCAGATGGCAACGACCATTCAGACCATCGGGTTTGCCGGATTTTTCGGATTTCCCATACGCTATTCGCGTTTGGGTGATGAGCACAGCACCGCTCAATTTCCCGTACTGTTAACGTCGCGATATCAAGTCGGCGAGTTGGTGGGCGGGGACAAAGGGGGCTCTCAGCAACGCTCGTCAGACTTGCGCAGCAGCCGGGAATTTTCCGCCGGATGGTCGCAACTCACCGCCTACGGGGTTTCATCGCTGAATTTTGTCGAGTTGCTGGGGTTGGGTTATGGCGGGAGATTGATACGCGACGGCATCATCCAACCGCCGGAGCAAAAGGAGGCTCCATTCCAACCCGATATCAGCGATTCGCATCCGCATTTTTCGCTGCAAGATCAGATTACGCTGGCGCGACAGGCTCTAAATAAAATGGGTCTGGGTGAAAAACTGGCGCGCCTTGTTTTATTCTGCGGACATGGGGCGCAGACCGCCAACAATCCGTACCACGCCAGTTTAGATTGTGGCGCATGCGGCGGACACGCCGGCGGCCCCAATGCACGGGTTGCCGCAGCCGTGCTTAATAAAGATTCCGTGCGGGCAGGCTTGGCCGCCGACGGACTGTGTATTCCTGCGGATACCTGGTTTGTGGCGGGCCAACACAACACAACCACGGATGAAATAACCATTTATGACACCGATCAGATCCCTGCCAGTCATCAGGCGGATTTGGCTGGCTTACAGGAACAATTACAGGCCGCCGGGGAAATAGTTCGGGCAGAGAAAGCGATGCTCGATGGCCAGACGACAAATAAGGCGGCAGCCAAGCGGGCCGCAGTGCAACGGGCGAATGATTGGGCGCAATTGCGCCCGGAATGGGGCCTCGCCGGTAACGCGGCATTTATAGCGGCTCCCCGTCAAGTAACACGCGGACTTAACCTTGAAGGGCGCGTGTTTCTTCACGATTACCAGTGGCAGCAAGATGAAGATTCATCAATATTGACGCTTATTATGACCGCGCCGCTGGTGGTTGCCCACTGGATCAACATGCAATACTACGCCTCCACCGTATGCACAGGCAAATGGGGTGCGGGGTCCAAAACCATTCACAACGTGGTTGGACTCCACGGCGTTTGTTCAGGGAATGCCGGCGATTTGCAAGTCGGATTACCGATCGAATCGCTCCATGATGGTGTTAAATGGCGACACGATCCGCTGCGACTTCTGGCAATTATCGCAGCGCCCTGCGACAAAATCTTGCAGGTTATTGGCCAACACCCGCTGGTGGAGACCTTATTGGATAATCAATGGATTGGCCTGATCGCACTGGATGGCGCGAACGAGCATAAGTTTTATCGCTACCAGCCAAAGCGTCAGTGGGTTCCAGCATGAAGGCCGTCCCTATTTTCCATTTTTACTTTCGGCTGTTGGGGCGTTTAATACTTCCTTTACGGGAATCTGAACCTCACCATACTTAAGCCAAGGCAGGACAAACGGGCTGTTATAGGCCAGATATCTGGCGTTGCCGTCCGCCTTATATTGACTTGCGTGCGCTGCCAGCCACTGGACTACTTTTTTCTCGGCCCGCTCAAAACGCCGGGCGGTATATTGTCCTCGCACGCCAATACTGGCCACCAGCATCGGGGGCTGATTCTCCACGGTCACCTTTCCCTCGACACCATCTTGGCCAATAGTGGGTTTGCCATAAATAAAGGCCATCGATGCCATGGCTTCGTTACCGCTTGTGTCTTTGTTATAAGTCATCACCACAGGTGAGCTCATCGCGATATGGTTCGATTCAATATGACGGAATAGCGGCATAAACAGCGCTCCGCTGCCGCTGGTGCCCGCGCTGCGCTTCGTCATGGCAATGCGGCAAGCTGGGTATGTCTTTATAATTACCTCGCCGATCGGGCCGGGCGCGGGGAATCCTTCCGGCAACGGTGCCGATGGCCCGGCCACCCACGATGGAGCCGGATAGGAAGCCTTGCCGGAGGCACCGGATGGCGGCGAAGAAGTGGCGCACCCACTAATCAGTAAAGCCGCACCGCCGGTGACGACCACCGCCAAACTTGCCGATTGGGTGACCCCGAATCCCAGTTTTTGCATTAATTCAATAATCATAGCTTACTCCGAACCTTCTGATACCGGCTATTATAGCCATGCAGCGGCGGCGCAGGGCCTGTCCAAGTACTTCTACGTTCACGCGTGAAAGGTGGATGAACCAACTGACCGGTGCTGCCGCCGAGCGGTATTCTAACGGGAGTCGAAAAGAATGATCCCCGCCTTGGCCGGCCGTCTGCGCGAGGAATGCGAACCCTGAAAAGCGGGCGATGGGACTCGAACCCACAACAGCCAGCTTGGAAGGGCGACAGAATATCGCGAAAAAGCCCGGAAAACAAGCGGTTCCATAAATGCGCAACCACCGGCGCAACCATGCCCCGTGCCCGACCAAGATTTCGCAATCGTGGCCGAATTTTGGAGGCAACTTCCAGCAGCAATCAAGGCGGGCATTGTTGCGATGGTGTGCACGGCGATGCGAACTGGTAACGAGTCGTGATCTTTTTGCAATCTCCCGCTTCGAATATGTCCATCAACCATCGGTAGCGCGGACTGCAAGGATCGCACGACTATCGACGTTCAGCACCTGCGTATTATTTCTCAAAGCAAAGAGGGGGTTGCGCCAATAGGCGTGACCCCGCACTACCACTGTCGGCTTACTCACTTCAAGCGCTTGACGCACAGACGTCCAACCTTTGAAGTTGTATCCTGGCACATCCGGGCCATCGTGCATCAAAAGTAGATCGGGTTCATCGTCGGACAACCGCTTGACCACGGACGTGAAGTCCGCTTCTGTTCGCCTGAATGGACGCCGGGGGTTGCCCACGATGCCGGACAGACCGGCTACCTTTAGGCTATCAACATTGACGGCTTGGCCATCAAGCAAGTGAATATGCGGCTGTTGGCTGAGCGCCTTCACATGAGCCTCCAAAAAGTTAGGCCCGAACATATCGTGGTTGCCAGCCACACCGACTACCCACCTGCAGCAATTTGCAAATGCTTTCCACACGCTGCGCACATCGCCCGTACCACCGCGTTTATCCATTTCCGGCCGCGCGTAGAGGTCACCAACGAGAACTACGCCGATCCGGTCCAACGCCGGTATGGCACCGTGGCTCGCAAGCACCTTTAGTTCCTCTGCCAGCAATTCGCCAAGCAGACGCCCTGGTAAGCGGTCGCTGGGGCGAGTTGCACGTCCTTGCAAGTCACCGGTAAACAGAATGGCGTCACGCTCATTCGGCAATGCCGTGACAGTGGATTTCAGTACCTCCAACTGTTCAATCACGATCCCCCCCGCTGCGTTGAAACGTTTTCGTACGCAATCCGACAGATCGGTTCAGGATGAATGGATACGATATTCATTTGATCCATTTACTCAGCATGCGTGCTTTACGTATGCATATGTCATACCATGCCAACATTCACCTACAATGTGGCCCCTGCCCATGCCGCGCCGGGCAAAGCCTCTATCAGAGATTTCCCCACGACCTGCAAAGCCGTCGCGGCATCATATTCGACACCGGCTGCCAACAATGGCTTGATGTCAGCGAGGAAAATTCTGTCAAGTGATTTTTCATGCAGGTTTTGCTCAAATTGTGCACGGGACACGGTGCGTCCCGCCTGCTTCATATATTGCATGAAACAGGTGATTACCTGCTGTGGTTCAATCAACGTCCGATCCAGGCAAAGCCACAGATCGAAAAGATCGCGGCCCTTGCGCCGCTGGTATAATGCTCGCGGCTGTTGACTTCGATTTTTAGTCGTAACGGGCGCACCGGTGGAATTTCGGACTCAAATCGATAGACCAGTGAAAAACCGCCCTCGGCCCGCGCCCGAATCGGCTTTCCAAGCCACGGGTCAAGTTTGGACCGAATTGCATCAATCAAGGGACCAGCCGCCCCCGACTTCGTCTGCACCAAATCAATGTCTTCGGAGTATCGAACACCAGGTGAGACGAACAGCTTGTTGAGCGCCGTTCCGCCGCGCAAGGCAACCAGGTTCGACAGATCGCCATCGCCGAACAACTCTACGACCGCACGCGACAGCACCAGGTCTTGCTCGACCTGTGCATCGTCCGACCATGGCGCTGTGGCCCGCCACGCAGTAATGTGGGCTTGCGGGATCATGCTTCAATCTCCACCGAAGAGTTGATGAGCAATCGCCACCGGTGATTCTCACGGGCGTTTTTGAACGGCTGGCCCGGCCGAAGCGGCTGGAGCCGTTGAGCGCGCCGCGCAACCCACTGGTGCACCGAGTCCGCAAGAGGGCGACGCCGTAACAGATCCAGAATGTATCCCAAACGCTGGGCATTGGGAACGTCGCCAACGACCTCTAGCGCGGCGACCAATCGCTTCGGGTTTATCGAAGCGGCCATCTGGCTGATCACCGACGCAACATGATCCATTTCGCCCGTGGCCCTGACGAACCGCAGCAGATCAACAACCGTCGTTTCAGGCGTGGACACCCGCATCATTCCCGTTGACGTTTTCATCTGCATGACCGCCGCCAGAGCCACATATTTGCTCGCGTAGAATGCGATTCGAGCGCGGCCCGCTTTCATGGGCCGCACTGGGCGATCCGTCAGCACCTGAAAAACCTGCGGCTGCTGGTGTGAGGCGCCGTGGAGCGCGGCCGCGCTCAACAGGCCCACGTAGTAAGGCAGCTTCATGGCCGTCATCAGGTCGTGGATGAACCAGGAAACCGGCGGTGAGCCGGCGGCGCGGTATTCCAGCGGGACGATGACGTAAAAATACTCTTTTGGCTGAACAAGTCGACCCCGTTTGGCCGCCCGCTGGAGCGCTTTGCCGACGGCGGCGGCTGACAGGCCACTGTCGCGGATCGCCTCGCTGCGCAGAAACGAGTACCGCCCGCGCGATTGCAACCCGTCTATCCATGATTCAAGCGATGCCATTGCCATTTCCAGATCAAAAGAACACTTTGCGTAAACCGGCACAAGTAGTCCGTTTATGCAAACTTATCATATCGGTGTTTCAAGGCCACGGCAAGAAAATCTCAAGGAAATGTCCTCGTGCAACTTGGATAACTCGGTCAGCGATCCCAGTTCCGGCAGTATTTAAGGTTATACTCCAGAATCTTCTGATAGTACGCGTCGGGATTCTCCTGTTTCTCCCGAAGCAGTTTCTCCACGCACTGGCACGCATTGACCATGATCCTCTTCATCTCGTCGTCGGTGATGCGGCTTAAGTCGGGATTCTCCAGCAGTTCCGACGATGGCTCGCCCGCATGTAAGTCCTCAATGGGGCCATTGCGGAAAGCGCAAGCGACAATGGCATTGGCCTCATCGCGCAGTGTGAACCCGCCGGGGAAGTACTGCTCGACTGCTTTACGAAATGCTTCGTATCCATCACTCATTGCGATACCTTTATCGTAGCCCCACGGGACCCTTATACGTATCCAATCAAGCATCCGTGGCACGGTATTGTCGCCATGATATTCGCCCCTCTTGTTTACGGTGCGCATCGCACATGCCCACCTCAACCAAGGTAATACACCCGGGCTAATTCCGTCAAAACATCTTCACGCGTGCCCTTACGGAACCCAAGCGCTTTGAGGTCAATATCCTCGCCGCGCATTTGGGCAATAAAATCGTTGAGGTCTTTCTTTATAGCAGCCGGAGCGGCGGGATCTGTCGTGGGGTCGAGAATCTGGAACAGCCGGAAAACATCGTTCTTGTGCTTCTTGATCACTTTGCTGTCGATCTTCTCCCCACTCTGCTCGCGCCGGGTCAGGTCGAGCCACGCCCGCGCTTTCAAGGTAATGAGCTGCGCCGGGCCGACCACGGGAAGTCCTTCGACCACCTGCCTGCCCGCTTGAATGAACCCGTAATAGTCGATATCCATGAGGATCGCCGAAAGACTGGACACATCCTCTTCCATCGGCAACGGGGTCAAATGACTTCCTGCCGCAAGCTGTAGCACATCCGGCCGCCTCGAAAATAGCTCCAGCATGAAGGGGTAGTTCGCATCCGCCGGCTTCTGGAAACGGTAAAACTGCCGTTGGCCAGTTGATTGTTCTTGGATACGGTAGCCACCGGCGCGCACGAATCCCCAGAAGGCTCGGACGAACGCGGCGTCCAGCGCCTCGGCGCACAGAACGATGTCGATATCCTTGGTGGCCCGGAATGAAAGTCCTACTCCGGTCATAGCGATGTCACATGCGGCACCGCCGATGAGTACGTAGCAATCCGCATAGTCCCAGAAATGTCTGCGGAAAATGTCCAAGCCTTTTACCATCCGAGTTTTCCCATCATTTCTTCCATCGCAGACTCAATGCGTTCGTCGGGGTTGTCGTTCAATGACAGATACAAAGACAACGGATCGACTACATCATGCTCAGCGAAGAGCGCCGGAGGATAACTCCAGACCTCAATTTCGCAGGCATTTGGTTCCTGATTTGGCACCACAATGGCCTTACGCCGTTGCCGTAGCAGGTTCCATTCCTCCCGGGTCAAGGCATACGCCGTGTATGCCGGCGGTGCCAGCATGGAGTATTCGGCCAGAGCCGTGAGTCCCGCGCGGATTCTGCCGACCCCGCTCTTGGCGTACTGGATAAACAGCCGTTTGTTCACCGGACTGCGCAAGAACGGCTGCGCCTTGGTCCATATTTCCTGCCGGTTTCCCTTGAAACGAAGGCGACGCTCCCGACCATGCACGGTCACGTCGCCCAGTTTAGCCGCCTCCAATTCGTCAAAGGCGCGAGTCATCGTCATCGCCGAGTATTTCAGCCGTTGCGCCGTCTCCAGCGGAATGAGCACTTGCTCGCATCCTCGGAGGAGTGCGTGGATAACCACGGCCTGGGTTGCGGGACTGAACGTCGGCGTTTCCGAACGGAGCCTGCGGAAATGCTCGCGAAGATCAATCGCCAGCATGGGCAAGTACATCTGGTTGCCCGGAACGATGAACGGCACCTTGTGCTCGATCAACCGCTTCCGGTTGTACGTCGTTACGCCGCCCCGCACGTAAATCACGTCCGCATTCTGTTTGCTTCGAAGCAAATCAATATGCTTTCGAAGGGTCGCGGGAGATTGCTCCGCCGAGCCCGTGTCAATCGCGAGAAGGAACGGCCTTCCCAGCAGTCTCATCTCCACGAAATCGTAAAGCTCCTTGATGAAGTGTGGCAGGCGATCCTTCTCACTCCAAGGTGCGGCGGTCACAGTGATGCCCAAGGCAGCGTGAAGGTAGCGCTCGAGTTGGTAGAGATCAGTTTGCACTTCGCACTCCGTATCGGTTATACCGCACAATAACATACCATATGTTATTGTGCATTTCAAGCGTTATCGCTATGCGCCGATGGCATCCGCAAGTTCAATCAGGAAATCGCCGTGGTCCCGGTCCGAAGTCCACTATAAAAAGCCACCGCTGCGCTTGCCATGCTCCGGCTTCACTGCGCGTTGCTGCGTTCCAGACGATGCGCGTGGCATGTCTTTTTTCCGTTCACTCGGACATCCCCGGCTCAAACAGAGGGCTTTTGATTCTTTTTTCACCTCGCGGCCTCGCTGTCTGGCGTAGGCCGGAGGTGAAAAAAAATGCGGCGGCGATGGGCCGACGCGCCTTTGGGCGGTCTACGTTTTGGCTCCTATTTTATGGAGGTGTTGTATGGGTTCCTTCAGCAAGGTGGTTCTCTTGGGCAATCTGACCCGGGATCCGAGCACAGGCACGTTGCCCAGTGGGGCAACGGTCTGCGAATTCGGATTAGCGGTCAATCGGCGCTGGAAGGACGCCGACGGTCAGACACGGGACGAGGTGCTGTTTATGGACTGCGCGGCTTATGGGAAGCCGGGCCAGACTATGGGCCAGTATCTCAAGAAGGGGCATCCGGTTCTGGTGGAAGGACACTTAAAGCTTGACCGCTGGCAGGATGACCAAGGCAAGGCCCGCAGCAAGGTGCGAACGGTGGTGGAACGGTTCCAGTTTATTGCACGAGGTGACCCAGCGCTACCCGGCCAGAACCGGGCGGCCAAGCCCGCCGGCAGGCGGAAACGCACTACCGCCGGCAACGCACCAACGGCGGACTTGATTCCGCAGGAGGTGCTTCCCGTGTAGCGGAGACGGAGGTAACCCGCCGCCAACGATAAGGTAAAGACTTGGCGGCGGGTACTCTCTCCCCCCTTTATGAATCTAATGCTCTTAAGTTTTTTGTGGTTTGTTTCAACTGGATTTTCTTTTTTGTTTTTATGAAAGGCTGGTCCCAATCGGGACTTGTAAATTGGTGTTTTATGCACGAACTGGATATGACGACGGGCCAACCGGCGGTATTTGTCACCGGCGAACCGGCATGGCACAAACTGGGCACGGTGGTAGCCAATGCCGTTACCAGCGCTCAGGCCATTGAACTGGCCCGCCTGAACTGGGAGGTTGAACAATGGGAACTCAAGGCCTTTGACCGGGAACTGGGCAAGGAGGCTTGGGTGCCCGGCAAGTATGCCAACGTCCGCAAGGATACGGGCAAAGTTTTGGGCGTGGTATCCGAAAATTACCGTATCTTCCAAAATGTCGACTGCTTTAGTTTTGTCGATGCCTTGGTAGCTGACCGATTGGCCATGTTTGAGAGCGCCGGGGCGCTAAAGGATGGCCGGGTAGTCTGGATGCTGGCCCGGATACCAAGCGAATATCGCGCCACCGGTGATGATGTTGTTCAGCCTTACATTCTGCTGACCAACTCCCATGATGGCTCCAAGGCCTTGCGTATCTTTCCCACCACCATACGCGTGGTTTGCCAGAATACTTTAACCTTGGCGCTACAGAACGGCCTTGGCGAAGGCTTGAGTATTCGCCACCGGCCCAGCTTATCCGAACGGGTAGCCGAAGCCCGTGAGAAATTCGGTATCATCCATGCCCGGTTTGACCAATTCGACGCCGAACTGCATACCATGCTGGATAAGGAATTGGCGGGCATGGAACTGGAACGTTACTTCAATGCCTGTACACCGCTCACCACCGGCAAACGGGCGGAAGAGCGCCGACGAAAGATTGTTGGCCAATTCCGTGACAATTTTAATAATCCCACCAACACCCTGCCGGGCGTAGCTGGCACGGCTTGGGCGGCGTACAACGCGGTAAGCCAATACTTTGACCACCAGAGGCAATTTAAGGGCGCAAGCACCCTTGAACGGGCTGACCACCAGCTTGAATCAATCTGGTTCGGCAGCTCGCATCAAGCCAAGCAGGAAGCCTATCAACGGGCGCTAATGCTGGCGGCAGGATAAATGGCTTGTAAATATGGCGGGGGTTTTCCATAGAGAGAAGCCCCCGCCTGTTTACGCTTTGAATTACCAGTATGCAGGAAACAAGTGATGCGAAACTATGACCGATTACACCCGATCCGGCGTTGCCGGATACCGGGCGATTTTCCCTTGTGGGAAACCCCTGCCCGGAACGATTCACGGGCCGAAGTGATACTACCGACGGATCAACTGGCCGCTGAACCGGCGAATCTGCCGGTCAACCAATCGGATACCCGGCCGGTTCCACTGGGCGGGCAGGTCGATGATCCACAGGCGAATTCACCCGATCAGGTGGGGGCAATTTCCCGCGGCGGCGACGCAAAGCGGCCACCGGATGCCGGCCCCAGTGTGGCGACAGGCGTGATGAAAATCCCCGGCCATGGTCTGGCCGGGGATGGCAGCGCAATGCCGGTATCGTCCCACAACGAGGCCCCAACCATACCGGCCAACGGGCCCGATGGAGTACCGCCCGACCAGCCGGATAGGGTCATGGCAGAAGCCCCATCCGCCACGCCGATCCCATCAGAATCCACGGGCGAAAAGGTAACGAGAATTCCTTTCCGCCAGCAGGTTGAAGGCTGGTTCAAGCAGGAACAACTTCCCTATATCCGGGTCGATGAAGCCAAGCGAGCCTTGTTTGCCGGCGCGCGGTTACGGTCGTTTCACTTTGTGGTTTACATGGGCAATACCGGCCCCCACTGGCTACTTTGGGCCGGACCCTTGAACCGGGAATGCCGGAAAGATATGCAACAATGGGAATCCATCTTTGGCGACGGATTTATGGCGGTGATCGCCCGGACCAGCCAGTCGAATGCCAGAGGCTTTAGCCTGCAAACCTTGGCTGGCCAGACGGTTGCATGGCCGATTCAGGAGGCCGAATCCCAACCCAACTCCCACCCGAAATCACCACCTTGAATCCGAGGCAGAAAGAAGACGCACAGCGCATAGTCCCTAAAAAAAATTCGCCCGACTGATCCCACCCCAAGCGGAATCAGCCGGACCATTGTTACCATCTTCAGAGGAATACCGACCCTATCCATTGGCTTGCAATAGGGTCTGCCGAAATGACTGCACCAAGCCTTGGCCAAGGCGCTGCAGGATGCCCACACCCGGCGCTGAAACTCTGCACCCCGGCCACCCTCACGGCATCCTATTTTCCGGTCCCGCGCCCTGTTCACGGTCGGAATATTAGCTGCCGGATACAGCCAACTCCTGCTCGATACCATGCTGGATCGCGCCGCCAAGGTCATCCAACCGTTGCTCCGCCATGCCCCCAAGCCGTGCCGCATCGGTACCCTTTCTTCGATTTTCACCGACAGGGTAAGCCGGGCTTCCGGTGCGCCACAATCGTCATGGATATGCCGGATGGAACACTCCGCCCATGTCACATCCGCTCCCATTCTGAAACGCTCTTGCCCCTGCCAATCAACCCGGATGGCAGGACATGATCGACCTGTCGATGGCCAGAATTCCGTTCCCTGATGCCTCCGACTTGACGTTTGGCTTTCGTTAGGTATAATTGACTGCGATGACTTTATTGATGACAAACGTAATTAAGTTTGAAGGTTAAAGGCCATGAAAACCCCGGAAGTATTGGAAGGCAAGCTAAAGGAACAGAACCCAGAAGTTTGTATGTCATTGTTCTATGGCCGTTTATGAAGAACCCAGCGATGGCCCCAGGTTCTGCTGGGTTCCGGCCATGATGACCGTAATTGTCATGTGAGGTGCACCCATGTCTCCATCCAATCGACCGTCCGGACGAGCAACCAGGAGCGGCCAGAGCCGCTCAATGAGATCTGCTGGTCTCCATCCCGATCCGTACGATTATGATCGCCATGGCCGCATGCGAGGCGGCCACGATGATGAGCCAAGCGTCAACAGCCAATTGGCCCGCCGACTTGCTGGATTTAGGGGGACCAGTAGTGCTACCTTGAAGGCCCGCCAGACTGCCCGCAGGTCCGGCCAAGGCTCCCGTTTGGATCACATGCAACGGGTGGTGGTCAAGGTTCATGTCAGCCGGCATCGACCCGGCAAAGTCCACGGCAGTGCGCTCCGGCATGTCTCGTATATTGGCCGGGAAAGCGCCAGTCTGGACGGTAAGCATGGGGTATTCTATGACGCTGCCCAGGAAGGCTTAAATGCCCGCCAGATCGTCAAGGGTTGGGAGCAGGACCGGCACCATTTTCGCCTGATCGTTTCCGCCGAGAATGCCGACGACCTGCCCGGGTTGAAGCAGTACATACGCCGTGTCATGGCTGGCATTGAGAAGGATTTGGGAACACCGTTGCAGTGGCTGGCGGTCGATCACTACAACACCGACAACCCTCATACCCACGTCCTGGTCAGGGGACTCAAGCAGGACCAGACCGACCTGGTCATGCCGCGGAAATACATCTCATACGGCCTCCGCTTTCAAGCCGAAAAGGTGGCCACGGAGATGCTTGGGCCGCGCAGCGCCGACGACATCCGGCGCGAGCATGACAACCAGATCAAGGCTGAACGGTTCACCGCCCTGGACCGGATGATTGAGCGGAGTTTGGAAGCCGGAGAAGCTGGCCAGGCCGGCCGGATCGATTTACACCCCGACAAACCCATCGGCTTTGCCGTCGATGATCGCAAGCGTGTGTTGGGTCGACTGCAGTTCCTCCAGACCATGGATTTGGCCAAGAAGGGCAGAGGCACATGGTGGATTCTGGACCCGGAATTCGGCTCCAAACTGCGGGACTTGGGGCAGCGCAACGACCTGATCAAAACGCTGTATGCCAGCCTGGGCACACAGGCCGGCTTCGTGGAGCGGATGAACGCCAGGGAGGTATCTGCCCAGCCGATCCTGGGAGAACTGGTGACCAAGGGCGGTGTTGATGAAATCAGCGACCGGAAGTTTGTCGTGGTGCGCGATAGTGCCGGCAAACTCTATTACGGCCAGGTCCCGGCGGATGAGAACTTTCGCCGGGCGCAGAGCGGCGCCGTGGTCGAGTTGGGCGCCCAGACCCAGCGGCAAAGAACGGTATTGGGGGAGATAGCAGCCGTCGCTCAAGGCTGCAGTGGCGTTTATACAGCCGCGGATCATGCCACGTATTTATCCCAACAGCACCCTGAACTGACACCGGATCAAGCCGCCGCCAGGGTGCGTTCCGCCGCGGCCAAACTGGCTTTCGTCGCCGGACATAATCGCTCTGGTGTGCCCCAACTGGCCGAGGGTAAATTCCACATTGACGCTCCTGTCTTTGAACGTTTTGCCTCTGCCAAACGCGGCCAGACCGATCTGCGCATCCTGTCTGCACACAGTCTTAAGCAGCAGGCGGAAGCCCGCGCCTTGACCTGGCTGGACCGGCAACTACTCCAGTCCAGGGAGACCAGCCAGACGGCAGCAGCAGATTGGCGTGGTGAATTTGCCACCGCGCTCGAACGCCGCCGGCAGTGGCTGGTCAGCCAAGGCTTGGCCGAATTCACCCGCCCTGATCGTGGCGCTATTACCTTCAAAGCCGGGGCCGTGGCCCACCTTCGGTCCGCCGAATTCCGCCAGTTGCAGGCCAGTTTCGCCAGCGAATTCAAGCGGCCAGCCGTCCGGCTTCCCCGTGAAACAATCGTCACCGGCCAATACCTCGGCTTGCGGGAATCTCATGTCGGTCCGGTGGCATTGATCGCCATTCCCCAACGCCTTTATGTCACCCGCTGGACGCGCCAGTTCAGTGTGATCCGCGAGGGAAGCGGCATCACCATCCGGTTGGATCGGTCCGGCAAATTGGCCTTGCAAACCGCCAGCCAAGGGTTGGCCGCACCCAATCTATTCAATCAGGCCCGGCAACTTGAACTGAATAAAGAACTCGATCAGGAGCTTGAACTATGAGTCGCAAATGGATTTTGATTCTTTACGCCGCAGCGCTGGTGCTCGGCCTTTTTGTCGGCATCGAGTGGGCCGCCTATCAGATGGGTGATGGGCCGGAACTGGGCTGGGCAATCCGTATCGGCAACCTGGCGCTGTATCCGCCCTGGGACATTCTGCGCTGGTATCGGCAGTACGGCGGCGATGATCCCGATCCCTTCAATCAGGCCGGCCTGATTGCCTTGGGATTCATGTTACCGGCGACAGCCTTACTGGCCATCGCACGCCGCCAAGGGCCGCCATCGGTCAAAGCGATTGGACTGGATCGCTGGGCCAGACGATCCGATATTCGCAAAGCCGGCCTGCTCTCTGGCCAGGGCACGGTGGTAGGCTTACTGGGAAAAGAAGTGCTTACCTATGACGGCCCGGAACATCAGCTTGTCTCCGGTGCCAGCCGGTCCGGCAAGGGTGTCGGCCATGTCATACCGACATTGCTGACTTGGTCCGGTAGCGTACTGGCCTACGATGTCAAAAACGAATTGTGGGATATTACCGCGGGCTTCCGGAACAAGTTCTCCCATACGGTCTATTTCAATCCGACACGTCTGGATTCAGTGCGCATCAATCCGCTTCTGGAAATTCGGCCCGGCGATGCCGAAATTCGTGATACCCAGAACGTGGTGGAGATGCTGGTCAATCCCACCGGCACCAAGCAGACACTGGATATCTGGGATCAGCAGGCGTCTCAACTGCTGGTCGCCCTGATACTCCACGTGCTGTACACGGAACCACCCGCGCAGAAGAACCTTGGCGTGGTTCGCCAGCGGTTACTGGACTTTCAAACCACGTGCAAGGCCATGGCCACGGCCAACCATCGCCGAAATCCCCGCACGGGATTGCATGAACCGCACCCGGAAATTCGCCTCGTTGCCCGGGAATTGCTTACACAGCCTGAAAAATTCCAGGCCAGTGTACGCGGCACGACTGCCAGCTACCTGACGCTCTATGCCGATCCAATCGTCTGCCGCAACACCAGCACCAGCGATTTCAAATTGAGCGATCTGGTCTGCAATCGGCACCCGATGACCTTGTACATCCAGCCGCCGCCATCGGATGCGCCACGGTTGCGTCCTCTGATCCGGCTTCTGATCAACCAGGTCTGCCGGAGCCTGATGGAGCACATTGGCGCCGACACCGATGGCTGCCCCAAGAAACACCGGTTGCTTCTGTTGTTGGATGAATTCCCCACGCTGGGCAGATTGGATTTCTTTTCCCTGAATCTGCGCCAGATGGCCGGTTACGGCATCAAGGCGCACCTGATTGTCCAGTCTTTCAACGACATCATCGAACAGTACGGCCCGCACAACACCATACTGGACAATTGCCATGTTCTGACCGCGTTTGCCTCCAGCGATCCGGTGACCCAGCAGAAAATCAGCCAGATGACGGGCACCGTGGTGGAATATCGCGAGGGCTACAGCCAGCCGGCGAAATTATTCTCCGTCGGCCACCGTAGCTACAGTGAGCAGGTGCGGCCCCTGCTGCAACCCGGCGATGTCCGGGAATTTTCAACCGACCAGGAACTGATCTTTGTCACCGGCTGTAAGCCCATCAAATGTTCCAAGTTGCGCTATTACGCTGATCCGCGATTTACGAGCCGGTTGTTTTCTCCGCCAAACCAGGGCCAGAAGCTGGACTTACCTGGAAAGCCGGTTTTTGCCTGGCTGGGCGTTTCCGGCACGCGAACTCAAACCCCACGCGCCGACTCGTGCCGCCCTGCACCTCAAATAGCGCAAAGCCGGGAGACAAAACCAGCCGCCACCGGCAAAAGTCAATCGGCGCAGCCGGCCAAACCAGGGCAAGTAATCGTCCAGCCACATGGCCCAACCGACACTCACAGTGTTGCCAATGATACGGATGACTCCAAAGCGGAGGATGCTTACCAGTTATGAATAATGAAAAAATCAAATTCTCGATCAGTCTGGGTCGCCCGGCTTATGATGCCGCCAAATCATTGGCCGCCGCATCAGGCAAGGCCTTTACGTTTGTCGTAGCCGATGCCGCCACCCAAATGCTGTTAGCCACGTACCGCTGCGATCGCGAGGCGGAGATTCTCAAGGCCGTGGAGCGGGTGTTTTTCAAGCTCCAGAAACTGGAGAAGCACCAGCACCTGGATCTGCTGATCCTCAAGGAAATGGTCGGCCTGGGCATCCGGGCATATTTCAACCATACCCCGGAAATCCTGGAGTCGCAGCGTTCAGCGGCGCAATTAAGCGGCAAGGCGAGATACCGTCACTACCTGGATACCCTGGCCCGCAATGTACGCCAGAATAAATCGATCCTTGGCGAATTAGCGGCATTATCGGCGCTCCAGGCCAAAGCAGACGGCCCATCCTCAGAGGCATCGGCGAGTAACGCTACTCAATCCGCCACACCACCACCGCCGAGTCCGCCAACCACTGGTAAGGCGGCTATCAATGGTTCGGCGATTCCGCCAAAGGGCAACACGGAGGATTCAAGTCGCCCGACGAATGGCTTCCCTCAGACCGCCGCCCGCCAGCACGGCGCCAACGTTGAGATACCAGCATTGTTCCCGGATACGGCGACCAGTGATCGCAATCACCCGCAACAATCCACAAACACACCCAGCCAAACAGGAGAATGGATATGGTCACAATCACACAGCAACGTCACAGCGAAAGTTTAAATCACGCCTTGGGACCGGTGATTGCCGAAGCACTTGCGCGTCCCGACGTGGTGGAAGTCATGGCCAATCCAGATGGCAGTTTATGGGTGGATGTCATCGCCAAGGGCCGCCAGCAGTTGGGTCAGATTGCCGCCAGCGCCGCCGAAACGGTCATCCGGCTGCTGGCCTCACACATGAATGAAACGGTCAATCTCGACTATCCAGCCCTTGCCGGTGTTTTACCGCAATCCGGTGAACGGTTCCAAGGACTGCTCCCGCCGTTGGTGGACAAACCGACATTTTCCATTCGGAAAAGGCCTACGGTCATCTTTACGCTCGACGATTATGTCGCCAGCGGCGTTCTGTCGGCCCAAGGGGCGCAAACCATTCGCAGCGCCATTGCCCAACGTAAGAATATTCTCGTTGCCGGCGGTACCGGTTCGGGTAAGCTTTCAACTACCCACATTTCCTGCCAGGCTGAAGCCGAGGTGAATGTCGGTCAGCCTTGCCATGCCGCGCCACAGGACCATGTTGCCGGGCGGAAGGTCACCCGTCCGGTCCAGATAGCCGCCGAGCTTGGCCAGCCGAATCAGAAAGGAGCCAACGGTTCTCCTTGGCGATCCGTCCTTCATCCGAACCACATGTTCGAGTATCTTGATCTCGGTGTCGGTAAAGACAAGCCGGGCCGGCAGGTCCGGCGACACACGGTTGATCATGCAAAGCCACAACACCCGCCAGGAGAGGATGCATAGGATAGCGATCAGGTTGGCCAGCCGTTCGGCGCTGCGAAGCTTCGAGTCCTCGGCCCGGCAACCGGACTTGAGAACTTTGTGAAAGGTCTCGATCCTCCAGCGCAGGGCGTACCACTCCAGCTTCTCAATTGCGTCAGCCTTGCAGGTAATCGGAAGGTCGGTGAGTAACTTCCATTCGATCGCTTCGCGGTCCTTGGGAGTGCCGCGTTCGGTGGCATGGATCGCCGTGAGCGTCAGATTGTCGTATCGCTTCTGCTTGCCAATCGGCGGGCAGACCTGCAGGCGATGATACTTGATATCCAGTACGGCGATCGACGACCGGCCCTTGTTGTCCTGCACCTCGATACGATGCACAGCCCTGACCGGCTGTTCTTCCATGACTTCAATCATGGTCTCTTTGCCCTCCCCAGCCCGTCGATCTACACAAGTGCGGAACACAAAGTGCGCGCCAAGGGAGTCGCACTGGCAGAACAGCTCATAGATGTCAGCCTCACGGTCGCCGATATGCACACAGCGGCTGGCGTTGCCGAGGTTTGCTGTCGATTGCCGCACGTTCTCCAACCAACGGATACTTTCTTTTTCCTCGATGGGGATACGCGTGGTGTTGATGGTGTGCTTGCCGCCATTGATGCCTCTGCCTTTGAGCGCGTTGGTTCCCTTGAATTTCTTCCGCGTCCAGAGCTTAATTGCCGAGAGCCCCAGGGGCAGGCCTTCGGTGGTCACGACCAGACTCGAATGCATGAGCATGCCGCAGACCGTGTGCATACGCTGGCGACCGGCCTGGTCCTTGTGTCCGCTGGGAACCTTTTTCGTCTGACCGATGGCCGCCGGGTCGCTGCGGGTGAATGAGAACTCGGTCGTGTCGTGTAATACCAGCATCGGCCCATCCGTTGCGGCGAATCGTTCCTGTGTGGCCTGAAAGTGCCCGGCCAGAATATCAGCCTCGCTGACCCGATCGTTGTCCAAGAACCGATAGGCTGCCTTGGTGGCTGACCAATCCCCGCACGCCAACGGCAACGTCCGCCCCAGCCCCCTCGACAACTGCGCCATGAGCATTCCAAACCGTTTGCCCAGTCGGGCGTCCGCGAAGCCGCACCCCGCTAATTCCTGATCAATCCATGATCCCATGCCGTTGACTCCGTTCGAGAGATTCAGGATGCCGTCCATGGCATCCACTTCGTACGCTTATCGGCAAGGCCGCACCTGATCGGCCAACGGCACCGGCGGCATGACACCTCACCGGAAAATTCCGCTCGTCACCCACCGAAAATGTGGGTAATTGAAAGTCGGGTAAGACCACACTGGTCAATGCCATCCTGCACGAACCGGAATTCCAACAGCAGCGCGTGGTGCTTATCGAAGACACCCGGGAGCTGCAATGCTCCGCCCCAGATCGCGTGGAACTGCTGACCAAGAACACCGAGCCCAAGGTGACCATGAATGATTTATTGCGCATGACGCTGCGCCTGCGGCCGGACCGCATCGTCATCGGCGAAGTCCGCGGTGGCGAAGCCCTGGCCATGCTCAAAGCTTGGAACACCGGCCATCCTGGTGGCGTGGCCACGATCCATGCCAACTCGGCTGCGGACGCCCTGCACCGGCTGGAAGACCTGATCGGGGAAGTCTCCCAGATAATTCCCCATCGCTCCATCGCGTCGGCGATCAATCTGGTGGTATTCATCGAACGGATTGCTGCAGCGTCAGGAAGACGGATATCGCAGATCGTGGAGATGGGCAAACCCGATATGGAGTGTGCTGAGAAAACCAGTTGCACAGAAATTGCACGGAAATACCCCACCAGATTGCACAACCATGTCGTATAATCCAAACCAGTTTTCAGCAGGAGCACCCAAATGGATGAGATGTCCCACCGGTTTGAGGAGGAATGTCGGACGTGTCTGGACCGATTCTTCAAAGCGTATCCCAATGCGGCGTTGCAGGCTCGGGCGAATAAGGCGCTGCGGTTATTGCGTGCCAGTGAGAAACTGTTGAAAGGAAAACCTGTCCAATTTCGGCGGATTCCACAGGAGAGATATTGGTCACCGATGCCGCAAACGTAACACGGTAGTGCAAACGCAGAGCGCCGGTCACTAGGATGCTGGCGCTTTCCTTGACACACTTCTCGGCGGATATGTTAGTGCAGTCTATTGGGTCAATGCGGGTGGCCATCGGTGCAATCCTAGCAGGGCAATGCCCGCAACGATCTCCACTTTGCGGCCATAGCGGTGCCTGGTAAGTGAGTGTGGATAACATGTACAATGGTTGTAAACAATATGAACGCAGACCTGTTTGCTGAAGCCTTGGAATACGAATTGCTAACGCAGGCTATCTACCAGGCCATCCTACGCCGGGATGGCCACAATATTGATGTTCAACATGATGTGAAGCTACCAGGAAAATCAGGAGTGCATCACCAAATAGATGTCATCTGGAAGTTTCGTATGGCAGGGATAGATCATGCTGTCGCGATCGAGTGCAAGAACTACGCGACCGCGATTACGCTAGAGAAGGTTCGGAATTTTTATGCGGTGCTTCATGATGTCGGCAATTGCCAGGGAATAATGGTGACTCGGACGGGATATCAGACGGGCGCCGAGCAATTCGCCCAGTTTTATGGCATCGGTTTAAAGGTACTCCGAAAGCCGATGCCAAGGGACTGGGACGGACGAATTAAGGACATACAGATTAACCTCCACACCAAGAGCGTTGTTAGCACGCCGGATCGCCCCATACAAGTACACATAAATTTCCTCCCGCGCGACGCGCAGGAAGAAGGGCGACTACAGGCTCTGATAGCCACCAATCGGCTCCTGACCGCAACCCCGCCGGAATTGGTGTTCTGGAATAAAGACCGGACCGTAACCACGGAACCACTCCGTTGGTGGCTGGCTAAACAGCTAAAAGTCGTTGACAAGATTGATGGCGGTCCCTACAAGCAAATCATCCATCTTCCCGATCATTATGTCGTAGTGAACCAGGGGCAGCTTGACGAGGAATTCATCCAGGTTCGTCAGCTAGATGTGGAATATTTTGTCCAGACAGTCGAGAACCGTTCGATCATTCTGCGAGGTGAAGAACTGGTGGAGGCAATCCTAAAGGATTTTGCGTCAGGTGGCGTTGAGTACGTGAAGCATAGAAATAACTGACGTAGCGTCGCGGTACTAGGAGCCTGTCCAAGTAACCCGACTTCCCCACGGGCATTATTTACCGCCGGCTTGACGTGTAGTCATATATATGATAATATGTCTTATAGATTACAGCGTACCAGGAAGCGTCAGCGATGAGCAAAACCTACCGAGCATGGAATCCTCGCCAGTCTTGGCTTCTACCGCCTTCCCCGCAGGATTGGCTGCCGCAGGGGGATTTGGTCTATTTCCTCATGGATGTCGTGGAAAGTCTGGATATTTCTTCGATTACCGCGGTTTATGATCAGGCGGCGGAGTCGGCGGCAGAGGGTCCAAGCGAAGTATCCCGGGGAGTCGGAAGCGAAACGACGGTGCCGGACAAGGCGCAGATCAACTTTACGGATCCGGAAAGCCGCATTATGCGAGCCAGTAACAAAGGCTGGGATCAATGCGGCAATGTTCAGGTGGTGGTGGATTCGGCGCACCAGATCATTGTAGCCGCCGATGTAACACATCAGGCCAATGATGTGCGTCAGGTACTGCCAATGATGGCACAGGCCCAGAAAAATGTGGGAGAAGCCAATCGCATTGAAAAAGCGTCGATGGATGCCGGCTACTTCAGCGAGACCAATGTTCAATGGATGGAGGACCAGGGGATTGACGCCTACGTGGCAACCGGACGTCTTAAGCATGGGGAGCCATTATCGTCAGCCCCCAAGGAGAGTGTTACGGCAACGATGAGCATAAAAGAGCGCATGTTTTTGAAGATTCGCACGGACCAGGGCAAGTCCCTCTACGCACGACGTAAGGCGATAGTTGAACCAGTGTTTGGGCAAATCAAGCAGGCGATGGGATGCCGTCAGTTCCTGCTGCGCGGAATGCGCAAAATGCAGGCTGAATGGACGTTGATATGCATGAGTTTCAACCTGCGGAAGCTGTTCCAGGCCTCACGGATGAACACGGCGTGACGATACGGGCGGGAAAACCACCGATGGCCGCACTAAAATGGCCACCGGCGGGAAATTCAGCCGCGTTTTTTCATCTGGAAGAAAAAATGCGGTGCACCAGCCAGATTTTAAGCCGCCATGAAGGAAGAAGCGGAAAATTTACTCGGTGGTTGAACGTCATTACTCGGACAGGCTCCTAGAAGCGCCTCAGGAGGTGCAAATATGCAACTATTCACGTGGCTTAAAGCTCACGACCTATCAAACTGGGCCGCTCTGCTGATAAGCCCCTTTATTTCGGGCCTACCAGCAATTCTGGCCTACGTGTGGCGTGGTCGGCCAGTCTGCCGTGTCGAGGGCCTGGAGGTGGGCAAGGAACCGTACGTAGGCACATTAACGGCAGGCCCCATAGCAGAGCCTTCGCCAGCGATTCTATTCCGCTTTGTCAATAACACGGGCAGAGTCGTCTATCTTAGCCCAACCTTCGCACTTTGGATGGTTTTTGGGGCTGAAAAAATATTTTAGTGGCCTTGGCGGTAGCGCCAAGCGGTATTTTTTTTGAAAACCCGTCCGGTACAGACCTACTTTTGCGGCCGGCTCTAT
>JAKAEZ010000005.1 GCA_021819825.1 Planctomycetota bacterium | reverse complement strand
AGGCGTTGCAGCATCAGTTCCGGACCTTGGGTTATGTGGCATCCGCCCCCGGGGCACAAAGTGTTTCGCGCACGATGGATTTTGCGTATGACTACTGGTGCGTAGGGGCGATGGCGGAGTTGCTGGGCAAACATGCGGACGCCAAAATGTTTTATAAGCTGGGGCAGAACTATAAAAATCTTTTTGATCCACAAACAGGTTTTATGCGCGGCAAGCTGGAAGACGGATCATGGCGCACGCCGTTCAGACCGGATCAGGAATACTGGCATGACTACACCGAGTCCGACGCCTGGGAGGCCACGTTTAATGTCATGCAGGACGTGCAGGGCCTTATTGATCTGTTTGGTGGTGACCAAGCCTTTATCGCCAAACTTGATGCGTTATTCACCGCTCCATCCAAAGTGTATGCTTCTCCGCCGGACATCAGCGGCATGGTAGGGCAGGACGCCCAGGGCAATGAACCCAGCAATCATATTCCGTATCTCTACCCCTTTGCCGGTGCGGCATGGAAAACGCAATATTGGATTCGCAAAGTTCTGGCCCTTTACAACAATACCCCCAACGGCATTCCCGGCAATGATGATTGCGGGCAAACCTCCAGTTGCTTTGCGCTGGGGGCATTGGGCTTTTATCCAGTCAATGCGGTTACCGGTGTTTACATCATCGGCAGTCCGCTCATTCACCGCGCCAAGATTCATAACCCAGCCAAAGGAACCACCTTTACCATCATCGCGGAAAATAATTCGCATGAGAATATGTACATACAAAGCGCCAAGCTCAATGGCCGCGAATTAACCCGCGCCTGGTTTACCAATGCCGACATTCTCGCCGGCGGTGAATTATATTTCCGCATGGGTCGACAACCCAATAAGGAGTGGGCCAGTGCCAAGGCGGATCGCCCGCCATCAGGGTTGCTTATGTGACCAGTTCCGCCCGGGTGAAGGCAATCAGTAACGCGCAATCGCCCAATGGGATTATTCCGCGGCCCTCGCGGCAGTGGGACTGCCGAAAAGCGAATCGAAAACGGCTCTGTTGATGCCACACGGGCATTCCTTGGCCATGACTCGGACAGGCTCTCCTACCCTCACGCGGCTTTGACATTTTCCAATACCGCAATATAACTACCCGAATATTCGCAGATGGTTGTCGCAAATATTGATCGCCATGCGGTTTAAAAAAGGCGGGTGCCAGCATGACGGATTCCGGCGTTACTCTTAAGCCAAACAATGTGTCGCGACGCAACTTCCTCAAGGTGCTTGGGGCGGCATCTACAGCCATGGTTGTTATTCCGCCGCTTTCCGCAACTGCCAAAGCTTATGCCGAGGAAATTGGTGTTCCATTGCGCGGGCCGGATGGCAAGATTATCGTTTTTCATCCGCCGATGGCATCGGGCATTCCGCTGGGCGGCATGGGGGCCGGCACGTTTGAGCTTCGCGCTGACGGCGGCATGTACGAGTGGCAAATTTTTAATAATTGGGCGCAGAGGCTGGTTTTGCCTGATACTTTTTTCGCAATTCGAGCGCAAGAACAGGGGAAAAAAGCCGTAGTGCGTCGGCTTGAAACAATTCGGCAGTCCTCCAATCCAGGCCAGCCAGTTAAGAACATCACGTATGAAGGCCGTGCGCCTATTGCGCGATTGCGGTATGAGGAACCGGCGCTTCCGGTCGCAGTATCACTAACGGCTTGGTCGCCGTTTATTCCACATCAACCACGCGATTCTGGTTTGCCTGCCGCCATTTTCACATTTGAACTCACCAATCGTGGGCAAGCGCCGGTACATACGACATTGCTTAGCAGCATCCGCAATGGCGTCGCACTGAGCAACGGGTGGACTGGAACGCAAAATCGCCTGGAGCGGAACTCGGCTATGACCGCCATTCACATGGAAACCCGCGTCGACGCGCGGCCTTCAGCGATGAATAATCCGGTGCGGGTACTGGTACTACTGGAATCTATGCCGGCACGGGTGCGGGAGGTTCTCAGCAATGTTAAAAATATGACGCTCGACACCAGCGTTGCTGTCAACAATGGTCCGGTCACGCTCCCATTTTCCACTGCCGACGAATTCGTCAAGCATTATGATGTGATCTGGCTGGGGGAAATTCCACACGCCGCCGATACCCTGGGACATGCCAACATGGTCATGATTCGCGAGGCTGTTCGCCAAGGCGTGGGCTTGCTGGTAACCGGCGGGTGGGATGCCTTCTACGGGAATAGCAGCACACGCTGGGGCCACCTCAACGGCACACCCATTGAACAGGCACTGCCTGTCAAATTTTGCGATTCGGTGGATACCGTTAACCAATCGACATCCATAGTCGTCGCGGAAAAGGCTGATTTTGTTCTGGGGGATCCACAATTGGAAACTCTCGGTGGCTATAATCGTCTTGCTGCGGTGAAACCCGGCGGGGACGTACTGCTGAAGACTGATGCCGGCGCACCTTTGTTGGTCACCGGGCATTACGGCGGGGGCCGCACGGCGGTCTGGGCCAGTGCTGTCGGTGGAAGCTGGCCGCCGGCTCGGTGGACGCAGACGCCTATGTTTTACGGTGGTTTATTGGCTCATCTAGCCCACGCCACGTTCACACCGGGTTACGGTGTTGATTCCTTTGACGCCTCGAGTGGCGATATGACCTTGGCCGCTCTTTCCGGGGATGCGCATGCCGCCGTTCAGTGGCGCGATGCAGACAAGTTCTGGTCTAATTTTGAAAGTCATGGCACTTTGGTGGAACAAGATGTGGGACCAGCAAATACGCGCAACGCCGCCTTGGCCTTCGCCATCGACTTGCAACCCGGTGAAACAAAAAAGGTGACATTTATTCTGGCGTGGTATTTCCCCAACCAGTATGACTATTCCAGCAACGCTAATTTTCTGGGGCATATTTACAACCGCTGGTTCCGTAACTCCCTGGAGGTGGTCCGCGAAGTGGCTCATCGGCATGAGGAATTATTTAACCAGACTGCGGCTTTCCAAAATGCGCTCTATGCCGGCAGTATGCCGCCCAAGGTTAAGGATGCAATTAACGCCCAGCTTACCACGCTAAGCAAGGAAACCTGGTGGGTAAAAGATGGTACATTTGCGGTTTGGGAGGGCATGGGCTGTTGTGGTTTGCAGACACTGGATGTGGCATTTTATGGTTCCCACCCCATTTCGCTTCTTTTTCCCCATCAGCAAAAGACTTCCATGCGGCTTAGCGCCCGCCATCAAAAACCCGATGGTGAAATGCCGCACTTTTTCCCCGGAACCTTTGAGCATCCGGATGCATGGTTCAAAATTGATCTTATGCCTGCGTTCGCCCTGATGGTCTATCGCGATTATCTCTGGTCGGGTGACCATGGCTACCTACGGGAAATGTGGCCGGTGATTACCAAGGCCATGGCCTATGACCAGCGTACCGATAAGGGTAAAGATTTTCTTCCGGACGATCACGGTCCGGACAGCACATTTGATGGCTGGCCCATGAATGGCACTACTTCTTATGTTTCGAGCATCTGGTTGGCTGGACTGGCGGCAGGCATTCGCATGGCGCGGATATTGGGCGACACCACGACCGAGGCCAACTACAGCCTCTGGCTGGAAAAAGGCAAAACGAGTTTTGAACGTGAATTGTGGAATGGTCACTATTATCAGATGGCCCGCGATATCCAGGCCGGCACCGAGAATACCGGAATTTTATTGGCTGGAACGGTCGGACAGTGGTTTGCGGATCTCTGCGATTTGGGTGATATTCTTCCGCGTGACCATGTTAAACTCCACAATGAAGCAGCTTTTCATTATTGCCGCCAAAAGACCCGCCCGGGAATGCCGTATGTCGACCCTGATGACGGAATCGCCTATATCAACGGATTTTGGCCCCACGGCGGAACGCCGGCAGGCGAAGGGCAGTGGAGCGGGCCATGGACTGGGATTGAATATATGTTTTCCTCATCCTTGGCTTTTCTGGGGCGCACGGATCTTGCGGTGACGGTAACAACGGACGTTTATAATCGGTATGTGCACCAGCGGGCACCGTGGGATCATGTGGAATGTGGCGAACATTATTTTCGTCCATTAAGCGTTTGGACCGTGCTGCTGGCCCTGCAGGGTTTTCGTTGGGATGCGGTGCGGCGGTCACTGGGATTTACGCCGCGGATTTCTGAAACAGATCATCGATCGCTGTTTTGCACCGCCGCCGGATGGGGTGAGTATTTTGCCCTGAATTCCGGGACGCGCCGTATTCATCGAATTGTGCATCAGTCAGGGAAACTGGCTATATCTGAATTTACAATTGGCCTAACTCCGGTGGAGGGCACTGATCCAACGAAGGGTCTGAGGTGTACCTGTGGCGGCGTCGCGGTTCAGTTTTCTGGGAAAGTGGTTGATGGTCGCATGGTTATCGGCTTTCAAAGCCCCCTGCGTCTAAAACCGGGGTCAATGCTGGAAATTTCCTGGGATCGCACGGATCCATAGCCGCACGGATGTTCCGCATGATGCATGTCACGCGCGATAATGCGTCATCTTAAGCTTCGCGGGGGAGATATCTCGCTGTTCATGGGATTTTCTGGTAAAACTAGCGACCCGAGGCCTGATGCGCTCGATGTGCGCAGGCAGGGACGCAGGATGTTACAACTGGAGAATGACGATACCATGAATTTTTCCGCATACAAAAACATGACAGTGCTGGTGACGGGTGGTGCCGGCTTTATCGGCTCGCATCTGGTTCGAGGTTTATTAGCCGCCGGCGCGAAGGTACGGGTATTGGACAATCTTAATGGCGGTTCAGAGGCGAACTTGGCAGAAGTCGCGTCGGATATAGATTTTATCCTGGGTGATATTACGGATTTGCAGCAGTGCCGCAAGGCTGCCTCGGACGTGAAAATTGTGTTTCACCTGGCCGCTTTAGGAAGTGTTCCTGGATCAGTGGCTGATCCGATCCGCTATAATACAGTTAATATCGGGGGAACACTTAACGTGCTGGAGGCCGCAAGATTGGAAAAAGTTCGCCGTGTTGTTTATTCCGCCAGCAGCAGTGCATATGGCGAAAGTCCCACACTGCCCAAGCATGAAGGAATGAAGGCCGCGCCCAAAAGTCCGTATGCCGTGGGAAAATATGCCGGCGAATTATACGCGGATGTGTATGCGCAAGTATATGGTCTGGCGACAATTTGTCTGCGCTATTTTAATGTGTTCGGCCCCCGGCAAAATCCGCGTAGCGCCTACGCGGCGGTGATTCCGGCTTTTATCACGGCTGTGCTGGAAAAGCGCCGGCCGCAAATTTACGGCGATGGCTGGCAAACACGGGATTTTTGCCACGTTTCAAATGTTGTTTATGCCAATATGCTGGCGGGAATTTGTGCCACGCCCCCGTCCGGCGAGGTTATCAATATTGCCTGCGGACAAAATATCAGCCTGAACACCCTGCTTGAGAAAGTCGTAAAGCATTTAGGCCAATCCGTACAGGCGGAATATCTTGCGCCCCGGCCCGGCGATGTTCGGGACTCTCTGGCGGATATTACCCTGGCCCAAAAGATCATTGGTTACGAACCGGTATTATACTTCGATGAGGGCCTTGCGCAAACGGTACAGTGGTATGCAAATGCTTACAAATCTGTATCAGGATAGGAATTCCATGACGAATTCTTGCCGGACAACGTCAACGCCTTGGCTGGTAAGAATACACACTAATGTTCACCGTTATACGATAATTAGCCAGCGGCTGCGCGGCATGGCATTCATCCTTTTAGCCGCGGCACTGATGTCGCCCTTGGCAGGGTGCGTGGACCTAACTGGATTGCCGGCGGATCCATTGGCGGCGCATGGGGCCTTGCGTACCGGAAAATCATATAGATATCCGGGGAATGTGTACTGCATGCGCGGATTTTTGGGGATCTTCTCAACGGGGATGGACACGTTCGCTCGGACCCTGAATCGACGGCACATCATCAGCGCAGCGGCCTTGGCAGATGAAGCGCGAATGCAGTTTGAGCATCGTTTGCTGGCCGCGGAAAATCGCCACCTGATTCATGGTCCGCTTATTCTCGTTGGCCACTCCTACGGTGCCGATGACCAGATTCGCGTGGCCCGATATCTGGGACAGCACGGGTATAAAGTCATGCTTCTATTGCTGCTTGATCCGGTGACGCCGCCTCGCATCCCGGTCAACGTCCGGCAGTGCTTTGTCATCTATAAAAGTCATCCCTTGACAGATTGGATGCCATTTTTGCGCGGCGTACCCGTGAAGGCCGTTAATCCGCGTATAACGCACATAACCAACCTGAATGTCCGCACTATGCCCGTGCCGTTTCATCAAGCCGGTATAGACCATATCAATATCAGTGCCAACCCCGGCGTGCAAACTTTGATGCTAAGCGTTGTTTTACGTGCCTTGCATCAATGGGAACTCCGGCACAACTACCCGGTAAAAGCCACGACTTTATGGCGCAATCCCCGTTTTCCATGAACTTCGTTATGATGGAGCCTATGGAGGTTAACGGATGTTGATGCTGCCAAGACTGTCAGCCGCTGCTTCAGGGTTATGGGTACTTATTTACTGGGGAACGGTGATCATAAAAGCCGTTCGCCTTAGCCGTAAGATCGGCAAGGATCCCAATGTGTTACCGCGCGAAAAAACCGGCCGCAGCCTGCGATTCCTTTGGACTCCCGCCATTATCGCCTGGTGTATTCTACCCTGGGTTTCGGCTTTCCGAGGTTTTGCCGCCACGTGGTATCTGCGGGCACTTTGGCCGATGACCACGCAAACCCAGTGGATTGGGGTCGTGGCAGCGCTGCTGGGCTTACTGGCGCTGGTTCTGACATTTATTTGTTGGCGGCAGATGGGGCGATCGTGGCGCATAGGTATTGACCCTGGCGAAAAAACAGAGCTTATTATTCTTGGTGCCTATCGGATCGTTCGGCATCCCATTTACGCTCTGTCCATTATCCTGATGCTGTGCACGTTTTTAACGGTACCGACACTTTTAATGCTTCCCACCGCCCTGATTCATATCACGCTTATTACTTTGGAAGCCCTGCGCGAAGAACAATATCTGCGCGAAATTCACGGCGCGCCCTACGCCGCCTACTGTGTTCGTACGGGGCGGTTTATTCCGCGCTTATTTAGAGCACCCTTACGAGATTTGGCATAGGCGTGTTGCATGAATAACACATCACAAATTCATAATAGCACCGGTGCGGATTCACCGGGTAAACTCCGCTCGACCATGCGGCTTAATATCTTTCAGCAGCTTATGCGGAGTTGGACCACACTGGGGCCCTACAACGCTGCGCAGGCTATGCAGTTAGGCGATTCCTGTGATATTCCACGCTGGCAGGCCGCAATTGATGATGTCGTCAACGCCATTGGCTTAGGATTGCCGCAATTTCAGGATCAGTGCGCGATATTCAGCAATCGCCAAACAGTCATGCTGCAAGTTTGTCGCGAACCTCTGTCGGTGGTGTCCGCCCGCGAACTTAACACACCATTTGCCAAGACTGATGTTCCGCTACGGGTTTGTATCGTTCCTGAAGGTCGGGGATATTGGCTGCTGACCATTTACGATCATTGGATCGCCGACAGTTGGAGTATCCGTGAGTTTATGCGTTTGATTCTGACCGTTTACGACGGCTCGCCGGTGGAGCGTCTGCCCGTATTGCGTGTCAATGATCAGCGCTTCGATAATTTCTTCCGACAGCGGCGCGGCTCATTGTCTGCGCCCATGAAAACACTCCACGCCGCTCGCCGGTATTTTACACATCGGCGATCGTGGCGGTTTGATCTTGCTGATCCTATGGATTTCTCTGCCGGTTGTTCCATGCACGTGCTGCCTGATGAAACGCTCAATAAACTTCTTTCCTACGCTAAAGCCAGACAGTGCCGATTAAACGATATTTTTCTGGCCGCCATCGCCATGGTGATCGGACAGCTTACCGCGCAAAGCCGGTATAAACTGCGTCGTCGCTGGTGGGCCGGCGGGCGCACTTGTGTGAGCATCGGATCCATTGTTGATATCCGCGCTTTGGCTGATGAGCCTTTGGATCAAACATTCGGCCTGTTTTTAAGTTCATGCATTACGACATTTCAAAAGCCCGAAATTCATACGCCGACGGAACTTATCGGGCAAGCCGCCCGACAAACGGCAGCATTCAAAAATCGCTGTGGCGCAATTGCCGCTTTCGGTGAATTGGCGGTCGTTAAATATTTCTCTGAACTTTATGAGCAGCCGCGCCATAAAGCGCTTTTCTTTCAGAAGAATTGTCCTCTCCTGGCCGGCGTATCGAATGTCAATCTGACCGGGGCATGGATGGATCAACGCACGGGCACCGGAACCGCTGTACAAAATTACATCCGCATTTCCCCGGTCGGGCCGTTGTTGCCCGTTGTCTTCGCCCTGACGACATTTCATTCCCGTTTGAGTTTATGCTTGACCTGGCGGAAAGCCGCGCTCACGGATGCGCAAGCAGCGAACTTGGCGGCCGGGTTCATGAAGTTCCTCGAGGAATTAAAGCCATGAGCCACGCTCGGTTCAATTTAACCAACGTCAAGCGCCGCCCGCAGCCCTTGGCCGCGATTTTTCCGCCTACCTGCTGGGTCACCGGCCAAAGTGTTGCACCCTCTGATAACGGGTTATGCCCCGACATTCAGCGCCAGATTCGTCGGCAATTGCTTTGGCCGTATTGTCAATGCTGTGGCAGTACGCTGGGGCCTTTTGCCGCGCTTGGAAGTTGTCCGAATTGTCCGCACCGCAAACTGGGTTTGGATCGCATCATCCGCGTCGGAACACTCAATGGGCCGCTAAGCCGTTTGATTCACAGCATGAAATTTTCCCGGCATTGGGCCTTGGCGTCCATTCTGGCACCTTGGATGGCCGAGGCTCTGCAACATGCGGCGGCCGGGCCAATTGACCAATTTATCCCCGTTCCCCTGCATTGGTTCCGGCAGTGGCGGCGTGGCTTCAATCAGTCCTTTGAACTGGGCTGGGAATTATCCGGAATCCTCGATAAACCCTGTGATGATCTGCTGCGGCGCAAACATGCCACCAGTGCGCAAACCGCCATGCAAAGCGCCACGGCTCGACGCGATAATGTGCGCGGCGCATTTGTGCTATTGAAGAATGTGGACGTTTCCGGATTGCATATCTGGCTTGTGGATGACGTGTGCACCACCGGCGCTACGCTTCATGCCGCCGCCGCCGCATTTCGCAAACTTCCCGCAGCCATGCAGCCCGCGTCCATCAACGCCGTGGTTTTGGCCGTCGCCGACTCATCCCCCATCCCCGACGCGCAGTAGCATCCCGCATTCACTTGCCGCGCGAACGGTTAGCTCAATGCGGCAGCGTTGAGTTAAAGGCTGAATTTAGCTTTATAACTTAACGCACTGTTTCCCGTCGCAGTCGGTATTGCACGACTTGGCGGCAACGGACTGGGGCATTCGATTAACACACCACGGCTGAAAGGCGAGTTTCACACTGCCGAATTACTGGACAACTCACTGCTCCGGAATTCGCAGAATTACAAACGACCGGGCCGGGAACGTGTAGTGCAACGTTGTGCCGGTAATATTCAGCGGTGCCGAATGGGGCACAACATGGTGCGGATCGCTAAGCGAATTTACCGCCGAACCGCTGGCCGCGGTCAGAGTAATTGCTGTGCCCCGATTCGCCAAAGCCGGCGCTCCCTGCAGGTGAATCATCGCAGAAACCGCGCTATGAGTGCCGTTAATGACTTTTACAATCACAGTCTTTTGCGGCACATTGATTCCGGCGATGGCGCTAAAACGCACACCGGAGTGCGTCAGACTTTCCGATTGAATTTGTTTGCCGTTGATGTAACCGGTGAAACGATCGCCATGGACTACCAGACGAATCGTGTACCATCGCCCCGGCTGTACCTTGAACCCGCTGTGCCAACCCAAACCAGAGCGTTGCGCGCCGTTGGTGTGTTCAAAGGCGGTAGAAGTATCACCCCAGCCACCGATATTCCACCAAACATAATGATGCAGCCCTTGCACGTTAAACACGATCAAAAATCCTTCCGCTCCACCAAGCTTTCTCGCTTGAACATTCAGCGTGTAATTGGCGGGGAATTGATGATTCTGCAAGACAGCCATCAGATTGGTACCAGTGCCGGTCTGTTGATAGACACCATTTTGGGCGGACCATTGGCCTGCAACGGACTTCCAGTCGGCACTGCCGTTGGTGAAGTTCGATCGGTAAAGCGTTTTTCCTCCGGCGGTAACCGAAATATTCCGGAATTCTGACTGCGTATTCCATGCACCCAAGCCAATACCAACGCCGGCTGTTGCCGCCTTAACCGAATTCACCGGCCGATGCGTCACTTGCATGGGCAGCATGCGCGTCGGGCGATTATCTGAATACATTTGTTGAACATAATATGAAACTGTGCCGCAGGCCCGCGAACTATCGAAGCGGATCATATCCGGATGCCATTGGCTGCCCTGCACATTAACAAACAGCGGCGCATAAGACGCCATGCGGACAATATCCGAATTGCGTTCCAACCCACCCATGAATGCGGCTTCGGCCAATGCCGCCCGCAAGTTGCCTGTGCCGCAATTATGCGTTACAGCATATTCCCCCACAAATACTTTCGGGCCGGTTCGGCTGCGAAGATCATATAAATGGCGGTTGGCCCAGAACCAACTCGGCGAATTGTAATAATGATCGTCCACCATATAAATCGGCGCTTTGCTCAAATGTGCGCGGCCCGTGTAAATGGTTTTCAGGTGAGGGAACTGCGCTAAAAGGCCGTCATAAATAACCTTGTAGCGGGGGGGGTAATAGTTGGTGAGATTCCACCAATCTTCATTGCCGATTTCAATGCGGTTCAAATGAAAAGGTGCTGGATGGCCGTACTTAGCGCGTAACGCTCCCCACTTGGTATCCGCAGGCGCATCGGCAAATTTGACCGAATCAATGGCGCTTTTTACCCATGGCTCCATCTGATCCATGGGAACAACGTCATTGGCCCCCAGCGAAATGCCACAGTTAAAACCAAACAGCGGTTTCGCGTGCATTTCCTGGCACATTTCCAGAAATTCCAGATAGCCCAGCCCGTCGGTAACCCAATATCCCCAAGGATTCCAATGTCCTGGTCGATCCGCCAGGGGGCCAATGGTCTTCTGCCACAGGAACCCCTCGGCCAGCGAATTTCCTTCAATATAATTGCCGCCGGGGAACCGCATAAACGACGGATGCAATGCCGCTAACATGCGTGCTAATTGTGGCCGCAGCGGTAATCCACGCCACGTTTTAGCCGGGAACAAATTGACAATATTCAAATACAGCGAGCCGTGGCCCGTAGGCACAAAAGCCAACTTGCCCTGCGGATCACTTCCGTCGCTTTTTAATACGGCATGAAAATTTGTCCATTTACCCGAAATGCCACTGATGACTTTATGCGCTAAAACCGTTCCGTTGGCCCCCAATAGTTCCGCGGTAACGCGGTCCCCCATGCCGGGGCTTTTTCGCGCGTAAAAGCTCAACTTATAAGATTGCCCTTTTTTAAAGTTCATTCCCCAATAACCGCTGTTGACCAGTTTAACGGCTCCAACCGGCGTGGTGTAATACACGGTTACGCGCGCCGCTAGAGGATTGATTTTATTGAGTGCATGATTGGAATCCACCCACAAGCTCGCCTGGCCCCGGCCCTTTGTCGCCAACGTCCAGCCAGCCGGATGATTTTGCGTGTCAATCCATTTAAACGTGCCGTTCTTTACCAGTTGCGCATACAGGCCACCTTGCCCGGCGTAATTAATTTCTTCAAAAAATATCCCCCACAAATTGGGCGATACATGAATGCCCGGTTTTGCCACGTTGATGGTCATATCCGTCGTGGCGGCCAACAGCGGTTTTCCCGCAGTAAGCAACAGCGCAACCAGCGACAGGATCATGCCCGTCGCTCCGATTCGTTTAAGCAGTGGACTACGCATCACAAAACTCCTCACGCACATGGACCGCATAGCAGCAATACTTTGTACGACTCATTTAACTGATCCCGTTTGAGTCCGTAAATCCATCCGGCTTGTTGCAGCCAGAGTGGGAACCGGAACGTACCATAACCGAAATTTCCGGATGTGAATATCAGCTTACGCTGCTGCCGGCCTGCTAATTATCAATTTGTCCCAGTTTCCTTGCTTTTTTGTCTGGCGGAGCAATTTTTCCCGGCACCGCGGTGCCCGTGATTAGCTGCCAGCTTGGCCGATGATTGAATTGTTCCACGAGCCACAGGCCTAAATTCCAATTAAGGGGCTTACCGGCTGGACAATTGCTAAAACAATTTGCCACGCCCGTCCCTGTAAAGACATTTCAATCGACTTTGTTCCGCCACCATTACACGGTAGAATCTTATGGGTACGGGTTTGTATACGTTTTGCTTTTGTTGCAGCGTATCGGGCCGTTGTGGCTGGAGTTTTCTCGGTATGGTGGATCAAGCACGCATAGACCGCTTCAAGAGTATGACTGAAGCTGACCCGCAAAATGAACTGGGCTTTATGTCGCTGGGCAGGGCGTATGTGGAGGGGCAGTTGTATAAACAGGCCATCCCTGTGCTCATGCGTGCCTTACAACTCAAGGCGGAATTATCGCCGGTGTATGTCCTGCTGGCCCAGGCCCAGTGCGGCGTTGGAGACCCGGAAGGGGCGGTAAACACCTTGACCCGTGGATATCGTATCGCGGATGAACATGGGGATTTGATGCCCAGGAATCAGATGGCCGATATGCTCAAGGAACTTGGATCACCCATTCCTGAAACCAGACAGGCGGTTCTGACGCCGGAATTGGCATCGGCCGGTAATATCCAGTGTCGGCGGTGTGGCCGCATAGGCCCAAAAATGAAAGAGCGTCCCTTTAGCGGGGCCTTGGGTGAGCAGATTCACTTGAGTATCTGCGGGCCTTGTTTTCAACTCTGGATTCGCGAGGGTACGAAAGTCATCAATGAACTGCGACTGAACCTGACCGATTCCGCCGCACAGGATGTTTATGATCAACACATGATGACGTTTCTTGGTTTGAACTGAATGTAATATAGTGGCCGACGGCTGTGCAGCAATAAGCCGGCAGGGTGGACCTTTTAATTAATGTAAGCGAGGTAGCGCATGGAAATGCAATTATTAACCAAGGAAGAAAAACAGAAGCTTGAAGCCCAGCTCAAGCAAATGATTGACCAGCGTCCGTTTATTTCGGCGCGTATCGCCGAGGCCCGTGAGAAAGGCGATCTCAAGGAAAATGCCGACTACCACGCCGCCCGGGAAGAATTGGCATTACTGGAAGCGCGGATTAAAGATATGGAAGCCCGCCTTCGTGCCGCATCGGTTGTGAATCCTGATGATATCCCTGCTGATATGGTATTTTTGGGCAGTACCGTGACGGTGCGGGATCAGAAAAACGGCGACGAAGAAACATTTCGGCTCGTCGGTGAATTAAATACCGACGCGTTTAACTCCGATGCCGAGATCATGGAAGTTTCCGCTAAAAGCCCGCTGGGTGAAGCACTGATGCGAGCCCGTGTCGGGCAACTCGTCCGCGTTTCGGTGCCTCGTGGTGAGATTCATTACAAGGTGCTTTCCGTAAGTTAATTGCGGCCCCGAAGACCAACCGGAAAGCTTTTATGGACTTTGCGGCCTCTGCCGTGTGACATCATGAGTGAAACTCCGGTTCATTTTCTGGCCCACCGTCAAGAGGATGCCCCAATTCCCTTGGCGGAATTTCCTCCGCCAAATCATGATGTCGCGTTAGGTGATCATCCGAATGTTCCGGATCTCCCTGAAGATACTCACGCATCGCCCGAGCCTGATCCCTTGCTTGATATCAATATTCCCGTCGAAGACATCAGCGATGATGCTGCACCATCCGATCTCATCGACTTTACTACGTCCCATGCATTATTACCCGAAGAAGTTGCCGAACTCGCCTGGCTGGCAGAAACCCGTCGCTTTATTATTCTCCGGCTTCAAGAATGGGTGATACCCGTCTCCGCCTTAATCTGCGTTTTGCTGGCGGTGCTCCTTGAGGCAGGCCTTGTGGCGATAGCCTGGTGGCTTGTGATGTGGCACCCCATAAGTGGCGGCGGCAGCCGCGGCCAAGGCGCAGGAGCCGCTACGGCCATCGGGGGGATTATTCAATCCACAGGATTAAATTTAACGTCAGCCAATCCCGCAACTCGCTGGCGGCCCGGCCCGATGCCCGCACCGCCTGATTTGCCGGATAAGCCCATTTTTACACCCCACACGCAAGCGCTAGCGCTTTTGGATAACACCAATCCGTTCCATGCGGCTCTACCGATCATCGGCATTAAAAGTGACCACAACACCTGGGCCGCACCTGCGAACCAATTGGCTCCCAAAACCCTGCGAATTAAAATCACGCGGCACCATACACCGGGCCAACAGACCCGCAGCCGTGGGCCGCAGGTTGCTTCCCGCGGTGCCCAGCCCGATGCCCCAGGCGGTGGGGGAGGCAATGGCCTGATTCAACTATTCAAGCCCGGATCGCGCACCGGCTTGGGTTCTGCGACTGGCACTGGACCGGGGCGTGGTCGCGGGGCCGGCGTCGGCGGGGGTGGCAGTATCGTTGTCCCGCCGCCCAATCCCATCTTGCCGCTCAAATATGAGTTTGCGTTGCCGGCGCATCTGGTCAACCCGAAATTTGAACTGACCATTCGCCGCAACGGCACCGTGGCCGCTGTAAAAGTTCTGATATCCTCGGGCCATGTCGGCATTGATCAGGCGATCATCAATGCCTTGATGCAAGCCCGCTTTTTGCCCAACATCATTTCCGGCAAGCCCGTGCAGAGCAAATTTGTTATTCGCTACCAATTGACATCCTGACGGTTACACCCGGCATTGTGGCGCAGGCTTCCAGTCTCCCCAGCGGCCGGTTGTGGTGCAGGCTTCCAGCCTGCTCGACCAGATCTCCTTGAACTGGTACGATTCGACCAGCCGTTGATATTGCAACGATTAAATTTCCGGAACTGCCCATGGCCCGAAAAAAACGCAACACGCCCCAGTTTGACGTTGAAAAGTCACTGCATAACCGCCGATTTGAAAAAATGATCTTCCACCATGGCTCCCTGGCGGCGGTGATTAAATCCATTGGCTTTTACAGCCTGTCCGCACTCATCTGGCCGCGCTTTATAGCACCCAAACGCTGGAAGCTCACTCGCTTTAACGTCACCATGCGCAAGCTTTCCCGCGCGTTTGATGGTTATAAAATTGCCCAGCTTTCCGATTTACATACCGGCAGCACCGACCAGCGCTATTTACGCCGCGTGATCGAAACCGTTGTGGCGGAAAAGCCGGACATCATCGTTATCACCGGTGATCTGATCGAATACCGCGCCGGTTCCCTGGAAAAACTTCAAGCCCTTCTGCCGCTGCTGCACGCTGCCGATGGTGTGCTGGCCATTTTTGGCAATCATGATTACCACGAGTACTCATGGCGACACGTCGGCCCGCGGTCCGCCCATCGCGCCATTCATAAGCGCTTACGCACCCTTCTGGCCGGCCACCAGATAACTTTGCTGCGGAACAGCCGGCACCGCGTTGTCCGTGAGAATTCAGCACTTTACTTTGTGGGAATGGATGAACTCTGGACCGGCAACGCCGACGGCCCCGCCGCCTTTGCCGGCATTCCCGACTCTGCAGCCTGCATTTGCCTGCAACATAATCCTGACGGCTTTGAAATTCTTCGCCAATTCCCCTGGCAACTGATGCTGTGCGGCCACACCCACGGCGGACAGGTGCGACTGCCCCTCATTGGTTCACTGTTTGTCCCTATGAAACACCGCCAATACCTCCGCGGCTGGTACACCCTGACCTCCGACGCAACCCCCGCAGAAAAACGCATATACGTGAGCACCGGTCTGGGCCAAAGCGTCCCCATCCGCCTGCGCGTCCCCCCGGAAGCCACCATTTTCACCCTCCATTCAGTCATATAAGGCCCCCAATTTCCCGCCCGCCATCTCGCGGACCCCACAAGCGCCACGGATCGTGCGCATGCGTTATTATTTCGCGGTCACCCAATGTTGCCGACAGAGGACCAGACACGGATAATCAGGGAATTGCTGGAGCGCGGCGGTTTGGAGAATCTCGAATGAATGTGGCTGGGGAAAACGTTGTGTCAGCGACTTATCGTCAGGATATAACGCGCTGCGCGTGGCCGAAATCGGAACTGAGCATTGCGTACCACGATCATGAATGGGGTGTGCCGGTACATGATGATCGGAAACTTTTTGAATTCATGGTGCTGGACGCGGCGCAGGCGGGGTTAAGCTGGGAAACTGTTTTGAGAAAAAGAGAATCTTATCGCCAGGCTTTTGCGCAGTTTGATCCCGCGGTGGTGGCCCGGTTTGACGGGCGGGATTTTAATCGGCTGATAAATGACGCCGGCATTATCCGCAACCGATTAAAGATTCAATCCGCGATCAGCGGCGCGGGCGCATTTTTGAAAGTGCAGGAGGAATTTGGAAGTTTTGATGCGTATATCTGGCGATTTGTGAACGGAGAACCCATCGTCAATCATCGCCGACGGCACGGCTCGATTCCCGCACGCAGCCGCGAATCCGACCGGTTGAGCCGGGATCTAAAAGCTCGTGGCTTCAGCTTTGTCGGGACAACAATCTGTTACGCTTTCATGCAGGCCGCCGGGCTGGTTAATGATCATCTCGTGACATGCTTCCGCCATCCGGAATCTCGGCGTTGATCAGGCGTGATCCGCGTTGGATCTTTTACTACCGCAATTACGCCGCCACGGCTGTGCGCAGGGCCTGCTCTATTGCGGTGCACGTGGAAGCCAGAAGTACGCCAAGATGGGCGTTCATATCGGCCTGCATTTCAGCCTGCCGACACGCGACAATACATTCCTGTGCGGCCGGCAGGGGAATACTGTGAACCTGCGAAGGCAGGGGAGCGATGATCGGTGCGCCCGTGGCGTAGCGCAGGCGGTCATCCAGCCAGGCCGCAACAAAACTCAACATCAGGCCCACGCCGTCGCGCACCAGGCGATCTTTGGAGGCCAGCGGATCGCGTTTGAGCATGGTCTTGGCATATTGTTCAGCGGATTTCTGGATAACCTGCGCCAACGCCATGCCGCCGTCGCGCCCGGTAAATATATTGTCCAACATTGAAGAAATTGCGCTGATCCAATGCGGGAAAGCAGGTTGATCGGTGGTGGGGGGCTTGGTGTCGGCCTTGTCCTGCTCATCCCGATCTGCGGTGATCACAGCCTGCATAAAAATAATGGCTCGCCCCAGGCTGCCGCCGGAAAGCCGGGCTAGCAGTTTGGCCTGGGCTTCGCCGGCACCCCGGTTGACAAGCTCCGGAACCATGACAGTAAAAGACAGATCGCGAAACTGGACAAATTGTGATCGGCTGCGAATGGTGCTTAAAAGCTCGGTTGGGCTGGAGGTAATTAAAATAATGTAATTTTGTGCCGGCGGTTCCTCCAGGGTTTTCAGTAATGCATTTTGCGCGGGAATTTCCATGAGATCGGCATCGTCAATAATGAACCATTTCCCGCGCCCCCTTTGCGAGCGCTTATAAATTTTCGGTTCAACCCGGTGCTCCGGTGAATCATCGCCGATCATTTCACCGCGGATAACCTGTATGCTTAATGTGGTTCCTTTGGATTTCCCGCTGCGGTCATGGTAGCGGATGAGTTCGCGGCTGACCAGATGCAGGTCCGGATGGGTGCGCAATTCAACAGCTTTGCATGATTCACACTGGCCGCAGGGCAGCGTCAATACAAAATCCGGCTCCAGCAGGGCGTTGAATAATTCGCCGCCGCTGTTATTGGGCCGGTGTATTGGGTGATCACACAAACTGGTTTTTGCCATTTCCACCGCGGTATGAAACTTTCCCACGCCGGCGGGTCCGGCGAAAATCCAGGTTGAGGCGATGCGTCCCGAATGAACGACTCGCTGGATATGGGCTAGCGCGGTGGATTGACCTTGAATGTTAAGCATATTATTACCTGTTGAGTCTCGGCGATCGCCAAGCTTGCGTTTATCCGGCTATTTCTTCTGCTAGTGTGTTTAATGCTGTAATCCCTCGCTCAATAGTGTGGTCACTGGCGGCATAACTTAACCGGAAGTGGGTATCCTGTCCGCTGAAAACATTTCCGGGAATTACCAGCACATTATTGGCCACCGCCCGATTGACAAATTCCGTCGCTGTTAATGACCCGGGAACTTTGGGGAACGCATAAAATGCCCCATCCGGATGATTGATGGAAAAATGCGCCGACAGACCGGAGACAATGCGATCCCGCTTCCGCCGATAGTCATCAATATGTGAAGTCATGTCCACGGATCCGGTATGGAGCAATTCGAGGGCGGCATATTGTGCCGGTGCCGGCGCGCAGACAAATGTATACTGTTGCAGTTTGGTCATTTGCTCAATGATCGCCTTGGGGCCTGCTGCATAACCCAAACGCCAGCCGGTCATGGCATAGGTTTTGGAATAACCCTTCAACAGAATGCACTGTTCCGGCAACAGGGGGGCGATGCTGTGATGTTTCTGATAGCAGAAGGCGTCGTAGATTTCATCGCTAAGCACCAGCAGATTATGCTTTTTTGCAATGTCCGCGGCCGCTTGTAATTCCGCCGGTGTCAGGGCGATGCCGGTGGGATTATTGGGTGAACATAAAATCAGCATTTTTGTACGGGGGGTAATGGCCGCTTCAATTCGTTCCGGGTGCAGGCGAAAATCCGGATAGCTGTTTACGGGCACAGGCACCGCTCCAATGAGCCGGGGAAGATGTTTGTACATGACAAAGTAAGGATCAAGAAAGATCACTTCATCACCCGGATTCAAAGTGGCAAACATCCCCAGCATGATCCCGGCGGACGTGCCGGACAAAATCAGCACGCCCGGATCGCGCCAGCCCGTGCCGGCGCAAACATCCCGGCGAAGAGGTTCAATAAGTTCCCCGATGCCCTGGGTGGGGGTGTAGCGATTTTTGCCGGCACGGATGGCAGCAATGGCTCTTTCCTTGATCGGCTCGGGCACATCAAAATCCGGTTGACCAATCGATAAATTAATTGGATCCTTAAGTTTGGCAGCCAGATCAAATACTTTGCGAATGCCGGAAGCGTCAATCTCCAGTGCCCGCTGCGAAATCAGGCCGGCAGGATTGAACGTGCCGACGGCATGTGTAGATGGACAAGTGGTGGATGGCGTCATAAACTCCTCAACGCGGGGTTACCAAAATCACGACCATCATTGTAGCGTAGATTCGGGCAAATTGTCGCGGGCAACGGCGCGGTTAAGTTTCCGGAGCTCTTCCATTGTGCCCGAAAACAGTCAGTCGCGCCGCGGAGCAGAAAATTGTCCGGCTAAATTTTCCGGTGGTTACAACGGTTTTGATATTTTGTTACGATAAGTTGGTTGTCGTATTTAACTTTTTCCATAAATCGTTTATCTTTCTCAAAGCGACGAGCCGGTGAAAATGGCTCCTTAGGAGTTTCGTTCAATGAAAATTCATGAATATCAGGCACGCGATCTGCTGGCCAAGGCTGGAATTCCCGTGCCGGCCGCGCGGGTTGTGGAAACCGCCCAAGAGGCCGAAAAAGCCTTTGAGGAAAACGGTTTTCCCTTGCAGGTGGTCAAAGCGCAGGTATTTGCCGGCGGCCGCGGCAAAGCCGGATTTGTAAAACTGGTCAAATCTGCGGCGGAGGCCCGTGCGGCGGCGGAGTTTATGTTGACCCACCGCATGGTCAGTGTACAAACCGGCCCGGAGGGAATCGCAGTCAACAAAATTCTTATTGCCGGTGCCGTAGATATTGCCCATGAATATTATCTTGGCTTTGTCCTGGATCGCGACCGGTCCACCGTCAGTATGATCGCTTCAGCGGAAGGCGGCGTGGAAATTGAAACCGTCGCCCATGAGCGGCCGGCAGCAATTATTAAAGAACCTCTGCATCCTTTAGCGGGCATGCAGGGCTTCCAGGCGCGCCGCACGGCGCTGGCTTTGGGGTTTACCGGTAAGCAGGCCAATACTGTCGCGGATATTCTGCTTAAATTGTCGCGATTTTTTATTGACTATGATTGCTCAATTGCCGAGATTAATCCGCTGGTGCTTACCAAAGATGGAAAAATTCTTGCCATTGACGCCAAAGTCAATTTTGACGACAACGCGCTGTTCCGCCATCCGGATGTTCTGGCGCTTAAGGATGACGCGGAAACCGATGCCCTGGAGATTCGCGCCGCTGCCGCCAATCTTAATTACATTAAACTTGATGGCGATATCGCGTGTCTGGTCAATGGTGCCGGCCTGGCCATGGCCACCATGGATGTTATTCAGTTGCACGGTGGGAAACCGGCCAACTTTTTAGATGTTGGCGGGGGCGTAAAAGCCGAAGGGGCCATTGAAGCCTTTCGCATCATCCTTTCGGATAAGAAGGTGCGGGGAATTCTGGTGAATATTTTCGGTGGTATCGCGCGCTGTGATCTTATTGCTGAGGCGCTTATACAAGCGGGGCGGGAAGTTGGCTTTCAGGTTCCGGTGGTGGTGCGCCTGGAAGGCACCAACGTGGAAGCGGCCCGTAAAATATTAGCGGCATCGCAAGGTGACCTCCCGACACTGCAAGTGGCCGGCGATTTGAATGATGCCGCAAAAAAAATTGTTTCGGCCACGCGCTAAGCGCCCGCCGTCCATCAACAGGAGAATGACTGATGTCCATTTTGGTTAATAAGAATACCCGCGTGATCTGTCAGGGAATTACCGGCAGCGGGGGTGGTGCGTTCCACACGCGGGGATGTTTGGATTATGGCACGAAAATGGTCGGGGGCACCAGCCCCGGCAAGGGCGGCACGAAAGACGCCAATGGCTTACCCGTATTTGATACGGTGGACCAGGCTGTGCGAGCCACCGGCGCAGACGCCACGATGATTTTTGTTCCGCCGCTATTTGCCGCCGACGCCATTTGTGAAGCTGCCGCCGCGGGGATTAAACTTATCGTGGCGATCACCGAAGGAATTCCAGTATTGGATATGGTGAAGGCCAAAAAGTTTCTGGCGGATTTCGGTACTTCGGTGAAGCTTGTGGGTCCGAATTGTCCTGGCGTTATCACGCCGGGTGAATGTAAAATTGGTATCATGCCGGGTTATATTCACACTCCGGCGCAAAAAGGAAAAAAATCAGTTGGCATTGTCAGCCGCTCCGGTACGTTGACTTACGAAGCAGTCTGGCAGACCACGGAACTCGGCTGGAGCCAAAGTACGTGCGTGGGCATTGGCGGTGATCCGGTCAAGGGCATGGACTTTATTGATGTTCTTGAGTTGTTTCAAGCCGATCCATTAACCGACGCCATTGTCATGATTGGCGAAATCGGTGGGGCGGCGGAGGAAGCCGCGGCGGCGTATATCAAAAAAGCGGTTACCAAGCCGGTGGTCGGGTTTATTGCCGGTCGCACCGCGCCGCCGGGGAAGCGCATGGGCCATGCCGGAGCCATTATCAGCGGCGGTGAGGGCACGGCGGAAAGTAAAATTGCCGCCATGCGCCAGGCCGGTATTCGTGTTGCCGATTCGCCGGCGGACATTGGCAAATGCCTGCATGAAACAACCGGAGGATAACGCCTTATGGAGGGGCCTGAAGTTGATGCACTGTCGTTTCGCCTCTCGGCTCTTGCGGGCCGTCAGTGGGTGGATCGCATTGACGTGCCGGCCCACCGCTGGCAGGCCAACGTACTGCTCAAACACTGCTCGGGCAAACGCATTAATCAAATTTATTCTCAGGGCCGCTGGTTGCTGTGGAATTTCAGCCATGGCGTAAGCTGGGCTATTTATCCCTTAAAGCGTTGGCATTGGAGCGCTCAATGGACCGACGCAGGTAAACCTCCGGCACCAAGTTGGATCGAAAATATTTCTCCATTATCCACCGCTGTCGGCCGGCGGCCATTGCTGCGTATTACGCTTGAAAATGGCGGGTGCCTCATACTATCTGGGCGTCCATTATTAGTGGTATTATCAACCGAGAAGCTTTATCGTCATCCATCACTGGCCGGCCTTGGTCCCAAGTTATCGGATGAATTCCTCACGGATGAAATATGGGAGAAGCGATTACGGCTGCTGACCGGCGATAAGACCATTTCGCAGGCCATTATGGATGAGTCGGTCATTGCGGGAATCAGCAACCAGACCAAATGTGAAATGCTTTTTGCCGGGGCAATTCATCCCGCGGCACGCATGGGCAGCATTGAATCCCGGCAGCTGCGGGAAATATTTTCCGCAGCCCGGCGACGGGGTGAGCTTCTATATCGGGCATCTCTGGAGGGACACAGTGCACGCGAACTGCCCCGCCTGGTGTATGATCGCGCGGGCGAACCATGCGGGCGTTGTGCAACGAGCATTGTCGCCGAACGCTGTGGTCGCGATGGCTTATGGAGCTGGTTCTGTCCGCGTTGCCAGAAGCTTCCGCAGCAGCCCATGCTGTTTGGTGTTGAACCGGTGGCTGCTGCGATGCCAGAACCTGAACCATTCAGCGGCACCGCTCTAAAGTGAGCAAAATGGCGGATTTCAGGGGAGATCATCCAATGAAGATGTCTTCATCCACTATGACCGCAGCAATACTGGGCGCGGGAGCCGCGTGGCTTGGGCTTGTTGCGACAGCCGCGGGATGGCGTTGGACCAGCCAGACGTTGGCCGGACCGGCTTGGGAAGATGCGTGGCTATATACCAACATGACTTTAGCAATGTGTCTGTTTGTCCTTTTTCCGATGATGCTTGCGTCAGTGACTTTCGCCGGGGGTGACAATCGAAGAAGTTGTTCATTCCGAAGCGGGCTTGCGCTACTGGCAGCGGCTGTTCCGATGCTGATAACGGCCGCTTGGTTAAACCAGACTTCCGTTCCCATACTGATGAATGTATCAGCCATACAAATGGCGTTTGCAATTTTTGCCGTTGGCTTAAGTATGTGGAGCGTCGAGTTCCACGGCACGGGGCGTATAGTGAGTCTCGGTGCGGCGGCGGGGCTATTTTTGCTGCCGCCGGGAATTGCCCTGATTCAGGCGGCAAATTTTCCCTGGCTGATCGGTGGCCTGTGGGGGCGCTGGTTGACCTTATTTCCCGCCCCGATTATCCAACTGGCCTGTCATAGCGCACTAAATGAAAGCACTGTCGGATGGATCGTCGGGGCATACAGCGTCATTGGTATGACGATGTTTTTTCACGGCATTCAGTGGTGTGAGCACAGAATTTCTCCGTGAGGCATCCGAACGTCGGATTATTCAGAATCAGCCGTGGCGAAAAAAAGCCTCCGCGTAAACCTCAAGTGTATAGCGCGCCCGACTCAAGGCTGCCGCATTGAGCTACGTAGCGGTATTGCGGATGCTGTGTTATGCCATATATTGAATCGGGCGATGCACGCGCAGCAAGTGGTGCTTGGCGGCAAGTTCAAAGAACTTTTCGATTCCCAGCCGACAGCGAGGGGTAACAACATATTGTAGGTACTCGGTGAAATAACGGCGAGCCAAATCCGTCGGCCAGCGCTTCTCTTGGGCATATTTGGCCACGAGGTGATCAGTCATTTCTCCGCCGCGCCAGCGGGCCTCGGCTAAAAGTTCGGCCAAATCGGCATCAGCTTTATCCATGGGCATCATCCACATGGCAAATACAAAAGGCAGGCCCGTAAGCCGTTTCCATTGTTCGCCTAGATCCAATTGAAATGGGTAATCTTTTTCCTCCGGAGCGCCGTTGACCACCTTATCACCGATTAACAGTAGCGTTTTCGCGTCCATTGGCGGAGGATCATACATGTTGGCGGCCCTTAGTTCCGGAGCGCGGTTATAAAGTTCCCGCAAAACCACCTGCGCCAGAATGACGCTGGTATGGCTGTCCGTATCGGCATACAGATGTGTTATTTCATGGGGGGGGACTTTGGAAAAAATCCGAACGGTCAGCGTCGGTCCGTCACAACAAATTGCACCACCAGGGGAAAGTATCACCGATACCGGGCAATTCTGATAATCGACGATCGGCATCAGGGCCGCATCCACCTGCCGGGCGGCCATCAAGTCCACCAGCCGTGCTGGAACCGCAAAGTGAACTTCCACGTCCGGTCGATCCACCAGCGGATCAATCAGTGGCTTGGAATTCAGATAGGAAACACAACCTACCACAAAACGTTTACCTGGTGCATATTGGGGCATGTACAACTCCTAGATTTGCCCGGTGTGGGTATTCCGCCATACGCAAGGGTCAGATCGTTTTCTTCGCCTCATTGGCGGGATTATGGCGATACATCACGATGCGAACTTCTTCCATTGTAATCATGCCATCGCGCACCATGGTGTCCAGCAGCGGCAGCAATGGGTCAATTTTTTCGCGGGCATCCACAATTTCAATGACAATCGGCAGATCGGATGACATCACCAGTACGCGATCATTATGAATGACACTGTTGGCACCAAAGCCCATGGAGCCTTGCAGCACGGTGGCCCCGCTGATGCCCAGTTCTCGCGCTTTCTTAACGATGGCCTCGTGGAGCGGTTGGTGTTCAAAGCGGTCCGATTCGCCAATAAATATCCTCAGCAATACGCCGGTGGAATCCGTGTGCATGTTCAATACCCCTTGAATGTCAGGCAATGTGCTTAAGGGTTTCACCCCACTTAATAGTTGAGGCTGCTTGCCGGTGGTGTCGTCATCGTTGCGGTACATTATTACCCCGGCTCGTTCCAGCGTAATCAGGCCGTGGCGCATCATATTTGCGGTAATGTCGCTTAGAAACGCCACGAGTTTTTCGCCGTCATCCACGCATTCGACTATCACCGGCGAATCGCCGACGAGTTTGAGTTCGCTGTGACTTACCAGTCCACGAGACCCAAATCCCATGATGCCCCGCAACACCGTTATGCCTGAAAGTTTACGTCTGGACGCTTCCTGCACGACACGCTCATACGCCGGCGCGAAGTGATAAAGATCCGCGCTTCGCATATAGAGCCGCAGGAGTACCTTTTCGCCAATCATCAGTTTATCCGCCCATGTCCGCGCGTCATTAACTCATTCGCTGACCTAGTATAACCCCCAGTCGCACCGCGATCAGTCCGATCACGATACTGCTGACAATATAGAGCATGCCCCGCAATGCCTGCCCTTCGCTAAGCATTCGATCCGATTCAAACATATAGGTTGAAAATGTCGTGTAGGCTCCAACAAAGCCCACCGCAATACCCAAACGAATCGGATCGGGAATATTCATCCGCGGTTGCGCCCAGGTCATGAACCATCCAAGAATAAAACATCCGCTGATATTGATGAAAAATGTGCCAAACGGAAACAATGCCGCATATCGACCGCACAACCGGCTGATTCCGTACCGCGCCATCGCCCCCAAAAAGCCGAATAAACCGATGGACAAACAAATTAATAGCTCATTTTTTTTCACGCCATATTCCCTGCCACGCAGCACGCAAACAAAAAAACCCCGATGGATTATCTCCGCCGAGGTTACAACAACACTCCCGGCGACTTCATTCGCCAGGAGTCATCAGTTCCGAAAAAAACGGAACGGTTCAGGTGAACTCCATCACCCTTTGAATTCTAACGATCCAAAGCATAGCAGCCCGCAAGCACCTGCGTCAAGAGTCATCGATTTCTTGGGTCATTAGGGCGTGGCAATGAATCAGGGCAGACCGCCAACGTGCACCTTTCCAAAGCAAACCATTGTCTTTGCGCCAGGATTGATGCCGTCAATTTCGCGGCTCGCCCGGAAATATGACCACGCCCATTGATTGCCCACGCTCGCTTTATTGGGCGGTTAGCGCATCCAGTGCCGCTTTGAATTCGCGTTCGGGCTGCAGGCCGACAAATTTCTTTGCGATCTGGCCCTTATTAAACAGAATCACCGTGGGAATCGCGCTAATATTAAATTTCATGGCGGTATTGCGGTTGGCATCGGTATCTACTTTACCGACCTTTACCTTGCCTTGGTATTCCGCCGCAATTTTTTCAATGGTCGGTGCCAACATTCGGCACGGCCCGCACCATTCGGCCCAAAAGTCCACCAGCACCGGTTGGGTGCTATCCAAAACCTGTTTCTGAAAGGTTTCATCCGAGAGAGTTAATACGTTTTCGCTGGCCATAGCCAAGTTCTCCAAAACTAGTCGTCGCCATTATTCAGTTGCGACAGGAAAATGCTAGACGCGCAATGCCCAAGTGTCAAATCGGACGACTTAAATCGACTTAATTTGGACGATTAATTCCACTTCTACTACGGCGTTTAGTGGCAATGCCGCGGCACCAACGGCCGCCCGGGCATGGCGGCCGGCATCACCGAAGATGGAAAGCAGCAAATCGCTGGCACCATTGGCGATCTGCGGCTGCTGGTCAAATCCCGGATCGCTTTGCACAAATACGCCCAGCCGGACCATACGTATTACCCGGCTCCAGTCGGCGTTGACTGCTTCGCGCACGACAGCCAGCGCGTTGATTGTCGCCAGACGCGCGGCTTCTCGGGCAGTTGCAATATCCACGGCTTTGGGCACAGAACCGGAATATAGCACTTTGCCGTCCCGGCTGGGCAATTGTCCGCTGACATATACCAGTCCGCCAGCCTCCACATACGGTATGTACGCCGCCACCGGTTTGGGGGCAGCGGGCAGGATAATTCCAAGTTTTTTGAGATTTTCGTCAATGAGAGACATATCTTGGCTCCTTCTGACTTTGATTGTAATGCTGCCGACGGCGTAAATGCCGTCGCTAAAGGACGGTTCTTTACCATCCTGCACAACTTTACAGTGACGATGAAAAGTTGTCATCCCTGTCGCCGGCGCGCTACTAAACAGAAGGGTTCCATTTTCATATTCTATACGCAACGATACAAATTCTGCTGTTCGGATTGCTCTTCGCCTTCCACAAAGCGATGCAGCGCCAGCAAACTAAACTGCCACATGACCCAGATTTCCACGCCAAAGGATAGAAATCCAAGCAATCCCGGCACGGGCATCTCAAAATATTTAATGTGTTGCCACCCGCCCAGAAACGGAAGATGGTATGTCCACTTAGCCAAGGCCCAGTAATTCCAGAATTCCCAGAGAAAGCCACAGGTTAAACCGCCGAACATCAGGGCGAAAGTGCGTCCCCAGCGACCGGCGATCCAATCGCCGATAATACTGGGCCGGCCAGCCCAATAATTAACCGGGTCCAAAAGAAAAATCCAACTCACCCATAGCATCAGATCCGCGATGGGGCTTTGCTCAATAAACGGCCCGGCGAAAAACCCCATTCCCAGGAGAAAGCAGACAATCTGCACAATTGGTTTGATGCGCACGCCCCGGCGAGAATTCCATTTTTTCAAGCCCAGTCGCATCCATAATTCGGCAGTCAGCAGCATGGCCGGTGCGATAGCAGCAAAAGCCAGCAGATAACCGGCAAAGCGATCCACATGATTGGCCGGAATTCCCTGGTAGTTCCATGCGTGCAGGCCGGTGGCGGGATCCACCATAAAATAGAAATTGATCCAATCAAAAAAGCACCACGTCGGCACCGACCAGAGCCATAAGATAGCCAGACGAAAGCGATACGCTTTGAGCCAATTAAAATGATCCCATTGGCTTAGCACTCCCAGAAGAAACGGCAAAAAACCAGACCAAATCAGCGGTGTAAAATTCACCCGAATAAATCTGCCAAAATCCGCCCATGGTCCGGAGAGAATATGCTGCACGGCCAACAAGAGCAGCAATTCCAAAAATGCCATGACGACGATACCCGCCCAGAGCAAAGCTTTCCCGGGATTTTCTATGCGGCACAGTTGATTATGAGACGTTGTTGGCGGTGGCGGATTCATAAAGATGGGGTATAGCGGATTTCCTTGCCGATAGCAATTTATTGGGGCACTATTAAAGGACATTATATATGAACCTGCGACAATATGGGACGCTACGGCGATAAACCTGAAGTATTTATCACAAAATTAACACATTTTCACCGGTTTTAAGTTATCCGCGAGCTATCGCGTAGCCGAATAGATATATGTTGACGTGACAGGGAGGTCGCTGATGTAATCCGTTGGATGTTTTAAGCGGAGTATCATTCATGGCGGCCTGTATCAAAATTGTCTTGTCCGGAAACCCCTCCACCCGGGAAACCTCGCAGGCGAGTTTACCCAGTCAAACCGTCGTGTTCCGAAATTCGGAGCCGGGGCGGCATCCGGCGTTTACCGATTTTATGATTCAGTGTAGCGACCAAGCCACGACGCGCAGCAAGTATAACCGCCATCGCAATATCATGGACTAATAACCCGCCGGTAGGGCAACAATGCCTGCCGGAGAGGATAGAAGGTTGTGTGGTGAAAACATTGCGTATGGATACATACTTTTGTATGCGTCGAATAAGGAGATTAATGGAGGAGAGCAATTGGTTTAAAGGAGGCATATATTATGCGAAGCGCAATGCGATACAAGGCCTTTTCACTTATCGAGCTGCTGGTTGTGTTGGTGAGCATTATGATCCTGACCGGCATTACCTTAGCTTCGCTGGGTCGTGCGAAGGAGTACGCCCGCGTTACCACATGTCTGTCGAATCTGCATCAACTTTCACTTGCGGCAATTGCCTATTCTGTTAATGACCGAGGCGCTTTCCCGTCTGATTGTCAGACACCGGGAAACTACTGGTACCCGCAGATCTCACGGTATGACACGGGACTTGCGGCCAATGCGCTTTGTCCGGATGCTGCGCTACCATCATCGGGAATCGGCACCGCGACGCTGGCGTGGGGTAAAATAAGTGACTCGGGGCCACCGTATTCGGCGGGATACCCCTGGGCCGAAGGCGTTACCTCCAGCTACGGCATGAATACCTATGTGAACCCTGGGGATTATATTCCCCTGATTGCGTCTTTTGGTGCCATCACGGTCGGTGGAAATCAGACCTATCGGGGCGATATAGAATCAGCGACCGGGATCGGCGGAAATGGAAATGTCAGTATCTACGGCAGTCTCAAATCCGGTGGTTCAATAAGTTTGACCGGGGGCGCGTACGTATCAGGTTCTACGATTCCCAATATTCCTGACGTGCAACCGCCAAGTGTATCGGACACGTTTCAATACATTCAACAGACCTATAACCCCACTGCGGTAACAAGCTCCAAGGTCATTGATTTTTCGCAGAATCCCTACCAGATTATCAGTGGAAACTTCAACCCCAGCGGACAAATTCAAATCATTGGCAGCGGAACGCTTCTGGTAACCGGCAATGTCGATATATCTGGATATTTCCCGGCGAACGGCTCCGGCTCCGCCAGTATAAATATCATTGCCTTGGGGAACGTCAGTTTTTCCGGTCAAACTAATATTTCCGGCGCAGTGTACGCCGGGGGTAGTCTATCCATAGATGGCCGCAGTGGGACGGGAATTAACCTGCAGGGCGAGGTCGTGACTGGCGGTGGTTACAGCAGCCAAGGCAAAGCAGTGATTAACCAAGGTCCGGTTCCACCATGGGATCCGCGCGTTCGCGGTGGTCAGTTAGTCTCTAACCAACCGTTGTTCCTGGACTCCATCTGGGTGGATGGAACGCCGCAGCCGCAAGATCCCGTGCCGGCCAATCTTCAGTTGGGTGCTTATAACTTGAGTTCCTCCGATGAAATGGGAAGATTCTGCATTAATCGGCATATCGGAGAAGTGAACGTGTCGTTTACCGATGGGTCGGCGCATACCGTTCCGCTATCACAATTATGGCAATTGCAATGGTCTTCTGCCTTTACGCCGCAGAATGTCATCGTGCCAATGTCGTGGTAATTACCGCACGCCGGCCATCCCCGTTTGAATGGGCTTTACCACGTAATCCCGTGGATCAGTTATGTAGCCGGTTAAGGCACTGGCCGCCACGGTCAGCGGACTGGCCAGATAAACTGCGGCCTGCATGGAGCCCATGCGGCCGGGAAAATTCCGATTGGTTGTGCTGATGCATACTTCCGTGCCGCCGAGGCGACCGAATGTATCCGGCGGACCGCCCAGGCAGGCGCTGCAGCCGCTGGGACCGACTTTGCAGCCGGCATCAAGCAGAATGTCTTCCACGCTCTTTTCATTTGGGCCTTTTTCAGCGCCCACAAGATTCAGACGTTTCATATCTGAATGAACTTCAGTGGAACCAGGGACCACATACGTGGGCACCTTTACTTGCCGGCCCTTCAAGATACTGGCAGCGAAAATCATATCTGTGATTTTGCCACCCGTGCAACTGCCGATATAGGCCTGATCCACTTTCACATTCCGGCAATTACGGGCTGTGTCCCGGTTGTCCGGCGAATGAGGCTTGGCCACCATGGGTTCAATTGTTGCCAAGTCCCATTGTTTTTCATAACAGTACTGGGCGTCGGCATCATCCGTAAATACGTCCCAGGTTTTAATCCGGCTGCGATGGCGTACATATTGCAGCGTTTTTTCGTCCACATCACATACGCCATTTTTGCCGCCGGCTTCAATGGCCATATTGGTCAGGGTCATGCGATCTTCCAGCGTTAAGCTGCTAATGCCCTCCCCGGCAAAATACATCGTTTTGTATGTGGCTCCGGCCACGCCGATATCGCCAATCACCAGAAGAATTAAATCTTTAGCTGTGAGATAGGGCGGAATTTCGCCATGGAATTTGAATTTCATGGTCGGTGGTACTTTCAGCCACGTTTTCCCGGTGCCCAGGGTAAACGCGGCGTCGGTATTGCCCACGCCGGTGGCAAACTGCCCAAACGCCCCGGCGGTACAGGTATGGCTGTCCGTACCCAGAAGAATTTCACCCGGGCGCACATGCCCCTCTTCCGGCAAGGCTTTGTGGCATACGCCTTTATATGTGGTCTTATTAGGATCCAGATACGGATTGGGCATGCCCAGTTCATTTTTTACAAATTCCGGGTCATAGTAAAACTCCAGGCCCTGTTCGCGCACAAAATCACGCAGAATCTGCACGTTGCGGTGGCATTTCTGATCCGCTGTAAATATGTAATGGTCCGGGATAATCACCACACGCTTGGGGTCCCAGACTTTGGCGTTGCGGCCAAATTTTTCGTGAAATATTCCGATCGTGCCCGGCCCGCAAACGTCGTGCGTCATAAGAATATCCACATCCACCCAGATATTATCCCCGGGTTGGACGTGCTTACGACCTGAATGTTTGGCCATGATCTTTTCTGTAATTGTCATTCCAGCCATTGCCGGGGTCTCCATGAGAACACACTAACTATCGCGGGCACCCGCGCGAACTATATATTATAGTGCACTTTTCGATTAAAGAAACGTCACGCGGAAGTCAATGCGCGGATTTTTACTTTATATGTGCGGCAGCGTGTCCCAGCACCGCGAACTACGAATTTTGCCGGTTTCCCCAATTTTCAATGATCGCTGCCGCCAATGCCCGGGATCGTGGACCATGCGCGATCAGCCTCCAGCGGCGCGTTGTGTCATCAAGAGTATCACCTTGTATCAGCAGGTGATCCTCCGGTAGCAAATCGCTGACGCGCGATGCCCATTCGATAGCTACAATCCCTTCCTGCTCCAGAAGTTCGGAGAAACCCACCGCGGCGAAGGCATCGGAATTCTTAACGCGGTAGGCATCAAGATGATAGACAGTTTTGCTTTGTGGATTCCCCGGCACAGCTTCATAGATATTCAAAAGCACATACGACGGGCTGTTGACTAATCCAATATCCGCCACCACGGCCCCTAAGCTTATGCCGCGAACCAGTTGGGTTTTTCCAGTGCCCAGCATTCCTTCCAAGGCAATACATTGCCCGGCTTGGGCAAATTTTCCAATGCGTCGGCCAAGGGCCACCGTTTCATCAGTTGATTGCGTGATAATCTCCATGCCTTCTTGATCAGCCGTCATGCTTCACCACCGGTATATTCCCAACCGCCTTTCGGCCACGCTTGCATATGCCCGTATTCATCCATCAGAACGCATTGGCCTGGCGGTGGCGTTACCCGGCCGATAATGGTAACGGAAATGTCCGAATCAACATTCGCCAGTTGCCGGGCGTCATCGGAATCAACCGCAAATAAAAGCTCATAATCTTCCCCATCGCACAGCGCGTGCTGCAGCGCTGGTTTGCCGTCACGCTGCTGCAGCCGCAGTGCGTCGGGATGAATGGGTACCCATGCCGCGTTAACGCACGCACCCGTACCCGATGCGGTCATCATACGGGGCAGGTCCATCGCCAAGCCATCGGATAAATCCATCATGGCATGGATATTGATCGCCGCAGCCAACTGTTGGGCCGGCTCAATGCGTGGAATAAAATCCAAATGCCGCCCCAAAATGCTTCCGCCAAGCTTTCCCGTAACGCACAGTGCATCACCCGCCTTGGCACCCGATCGACGAATCGGCGGCCGTATTGAACTCCCCAGAGCCGCCACGGTAATCGCCAGGCGCTGGTCCCATATCGCCGTATCGCCGCCAACGATCGGGCAGTTAAATGCCGCCGCCGCAGCTTGGCAGCCATCAAATAATTCCCGCATCATCGCGGTGGTGGCCGTTTGCGGCAGCGCCACAGAAATAAGTATCGCCGTCGGAACGCACGCCATGGCCGCACAATCAGACAGGCACCGGTTAACCGCCTTTTTTCCCGCAGCGGCGGGGCGGTGGCTGCGCAAGTCAAAATGCACCTGATCCAGCGCCTGATCAATTTTCAGTAAAGCCAGGTTTGAAAATTCTCCCCCCGGCAGGGTAACCGCCGCCATGTCATCGCCCACTCCGATTTGCACCCATGGATATGATTTAGCATTACGGGCGATCCAGTCCAGTACATCATTTTCCTTCATGGCCGGAATTATACCCGCGGCACCGGCTTAACAGTACATGAATAACAGTGCATGCGGTAGATGCAGTATTGGGCAGTAATTGCAGTAGTTGGAATCTAGTGCCTCGAAACTCGCGCCAGGCATTCCGCAGAAGTACCGCCGCTGCAGCATTGCGCGACAAATGCCCCCGTCTCCGGCTGGGTCTACTGCTCAATACTGAAGCTGCTGATTAACACTGATTCCGCAACCTTGTTCGGCCCCGGGGGCATTCTGAGCAGCCACCCATTAAATACGGACCTTGGGGCCAGCTGCGGCCTTGTGCATCAGAATGTTGTATCTCTTCGTGACCTGCCAGGCGGTGATGTCCGTTGATTATCATCGACAAAAAAAGACGGCTTGACGGTTATTTCCACGCTGGGTAACGTGGTGGGGAATCGCAGCGAGCGGGGAAAAATGCGAGCGGTTCGAGCCATGAAGAATAATGTGCGAACATCCCGGACGGGTACGCAGCATCAGACGGTTGTCCCTACATTTCTTACGGAGTTGGTGGAATGAAAATACCGGTGGTCCTATCCTGGAGCGGGGGAAAAGATTGTGCGATGGCGCTTTATGAGCTGTCCCGCCGCGCGGATTACGAAGTGGTGGCGTTGCTGACCACAGTCTCCGAAGAATTCAAACGTATCAGTCACCATGGCGTGCGCGAGGAATTGCTGGAGTTGCAGGCCCAGGCGATTGGCATTCCATTGGATAAAATCTATTTGCCCTCCCAAAATTCCCATCCCTGCACCAACGCAGTTTACGAACAGATCATGGGTGACGCCATGGGCCGCTATAAACGCCGGGGCGTTGAAACCGTGGGCTTTGGCGATTTATTTTTGGAGGATCTTCGGGCCTGGCGGGAGAAAAATCTGGCTACCATTGGTATGCAGGCGATATTTCCGCTCTGGAAACGTCCTACCTCGGTTTTGGCCCGAGAGATAATTGCTCTGGGTTTTAAAGGGTATCTTTCCTGTGTTGAAGACAAGGTTGGGCCGGGGTTTGGGGGGCGGAGCTTTGATAATCAATTACTTTCTGATTTGCCTGCCGACATTGATCCCTGCGGGGAAAATGGGGAGTTTCATACCTTTGTTTATGCCGGTCCGATTTTTTCGCAGCCATTGGATGTGCAAACAGGACAGGTGGTTGTACGCGATGGTCGATACTATGCCGATTTATTGCCGAGCCATGCCTCAAATACGAACGTTTTGACAGAGGCCTCAATTCCGCCTGTCCGATAGGAGCCTGTCCGAGTAATCGCAATCCCGGCCATTACTGGGACAGGCTCCTGGGCTTACCGTTTCGTCGGAGCAATCTGCCCCAGATACTGTGCCAATGAACCGGGTTTTTCAGATCCCATGGCACAGTACCAGCGCTTACCGACCCGGCGCATAAGCATATTGATATGACCGGAAACAACCAGCGAATATGAATGGCCCGCGATGGTGACTGCTTGCCCCTGTGGACAGTTTACTTTACCGGCATTGCCGGCCACCATCACCACGCTCGCACGGGATGGAGATTTTACGGCAACACATGCCAGACGATATTTTCCCACCGTCTGCCGACAACACGACGCGATCTGCCCGGACTTCAACATACAGACCATCCCCGGTGCCATCTGGACGGGAGAATTGGCTTGCGAGCCGGTCTGCTTGATGCCGGGCTGGGCCGCGAGGTTCTGGTATACGCCCGCGAGTTCCGCAGCTGATAGTCGCGGCGGTCCGGTAAACAGCAACGCCGCGGCAATAATAAGTGCGGCGCAAGCCGCTGCCCCTGCGCCGGCCAGCCAACCGAATACCAGAAACGGGCGATGTTTCCGAGGCATAGGAATCTGATCGCGCAACAGTTGATCCAGCCGACTGGTATCCACCGGGATCGTATTCAATCGTGCCAAGCGTGTGGAGATCGCCCGTTGTACCGCGTCGGATTCATCATGTTGTGTCATATCGTTATCCATAATCGGCAGCTCCTGTCCGTTTTTTGCCTGTCCGCGGGCTGTTCCTGGACCTGCGGACCGCTTAATTACTCAACGCCTTTGGCCGTGGAAAAGTTCCCGCTGATCAGAAAATCCCGCACCATCCGCCTGCCCCTGAACAGCCGGGAGCGAACGGTGCCTACCGGTACGCCCATGGCAGCAGCCGCCTCGTCATAACTCAAGGCAGAAACATCCACCAGCAAAATAGCCCAGCGATAATCCTCTCCCAGTGTCCGCAGAGCATCAATCATTCGCTGATCGGAAAATGAGTTTAGAATCGCTTCCACGTCGCACCGTTGGTCTTCCTCGGGCTGCGCGCTCTGTTGCGGTTCCGGAGGCTCCTGGGGAAGGGTTTCCAAGGCCACTTGGTTGCGTTCGTGGCGCGTGCGTCGGAAGGAATCCGTCCAGCAGTTGCGCAGGATGGTCAGAAGCCAAGCTTTGATGTTGTGATTTCGTGTCTGGAAGCGATCCAGCGCCCGCCATGCTTTCAGCAGCGTCTCCTGTGTCAGATCTTCCGCATCACAGGTGCGGTGGGTGAGAAACATGGCAAATCGGAGAATATTGGCCCGTTCCGGCCAGATCAATTGATAGAATTTTTCCGCCAGTTCACTTTCCGTCAGTTTTTGCGCCGGGATGTCCTGGGCCGTATCCGAATTCAAAGCTGCTCCTGTTCATGATGCCGCCGGGACCGCGGAAATCCATTTGACCATAGCGTCAATTTCTTCCACATGCCCTCAAAATTGCCGGCCACAGCGCATCGACGCAACTTGATGGTGATTATACCAGCATGTCCTCTATTCCCAATATTCTCCAGTCGGTCATGTGAAGTCCATTTGAAAATTCCAAATATTTATGATTCACCTCTGGGAACTTTTTAGCGACCACTTCGCGTTGATTGTGCAGCGACGGCGTTTGTACGCCAACGGCCTTGTGTTTGGGCTGGCGGCAGGCGAATCTTCGGCTATGTCGCTTGATTGTCAACGGAGGAATCGTTGATGCAGGCGTAAGGGTTGTCAGGATAAAATTTTATGAGACGCATAATCTTTATTTCAGGGCTGGTCATCGTGGCTGCGGTTGGCGGATTGGTGGCCGGATTAATTTTGGCATCGGGTTCCGGGAACAAGTTCGCAGGATCGGGTGGCACACTATCTACTACCGGACCGCACGCGGTACCAGCAGGAAACGCCATGGCGGTTAAAACCAGCCCCAAACGAAAAATTCTATATTACTGGGACCCGATGGTGGGGCCGTCATCAATTTCTCCCAAGCCGGGCATCAGTTCCATGGGTATGGCGCTGATACCAGTTTATGCGCCAAGCTCCGGTGCCGGAACGCCCGGTGAAGTGACGGTTGATCCGGCGATGGTACAGGATATGGGGATACAGACCGCGCCGGTTACACTTGGCACGTTGGTTCACCCTGTGCGTGTTGTAGGTTATCTGCGTACGCCTGCACCGGGCCGCTACAGCATCACCATTCGCGCCAGCGGCTGGATTGGCAAGTTGTTTGCGACAACCAATGGTACAACCGTAAAAAAGGGGGCCAGACTCTTTACGCTTTACAGCCCGGCGATCTTGGCGGCGGAAGAGGAATTGATCGCAGCCCAGAAAGCGTTGGCGGCAGCGCGGAAAATCGCGAACCACTCGGCCATTCGCGATACGCGTGAACTGGTGCAGTCCGTGGAATTGCGGTTGTATTATCTGGCGGTCGGATGGCCGCAGATAAAAAAAATTGCGCGCACCTTAAAGCCCGTGGAATATGTAACGTTCTACAGCCCCACGGACGGAGTTCTTACGGATATCAAGGTCCATCAGAAATCACAAATCACCGCGGGCACAACCGCCATGCGCGTTGACACACTCTCGACCCTGTGGCTTGATGCGTATGTCTATGAAAATCAGTTGCCATGGATTCACATGGGGCAGCACGTCGCGGCCCGGATCGCCGCATTTCCCGGCCATACGTTTGATGGGAAAATTATTTTTATTGATGCGTTTGAGAACCCGCGGAATCACACCACAGCCGTTCGCATTGAACTGCCCAACGCCCGAAATGAATTACGACCGGGAATGTATGCCCTGGCCGATATCCATACCACGCCATTCAAGCACGCGATCCTGATACCACGTCGTGCGGTCATTAACTCCGGTACCGGTGAAGTCACTTTTGTGGAGATATCTCATGGGCACTTCGATCCGGTGCCGGTGCGCACGGGGCTGTCTGGTGGCATCGGCATGCGACATGTTCTGCAAGTGCTCTCCGGCGTTGGACCGGGGCAAAAGGTAGTCACCAGCGGGCAGTTCATGATTGATGTCGAATCGCAACTCAATGAAATTAAATCCCGTTTTATGCCCAAGGTGCCAACAACTGCGGCCGCGACATCGCCCAACAAATCTACGCCGACTACCCCGGACGCGGGGGAAGGCCCGCCTGGCGGCTCGACGGACGGAGCGGCAAAACCCGCCGCCATGCCCAAGGGAATGAAAATGCCGGTGACAAAGCCCAACTCTGCCCTGTCCCAATAAAACAGACTGGCCCCATCCATGATTCGAAAAATTATTGAACTATCCATTAAGAACCGCGTGCTGGTGCTGCTGCTTTTCGCCATGGCTATGGCAGTGGCCACGTGGGCGGCGTTTCACAGTAAGCTTGACGCGGTACCTGATCTTTCCGATGTGCAAGTGCTGGTTTTGACAAACTATCCCGGCCAATCGCCGGGCGTGGTGGAAAAGCAGGTAACCTATCCGCTGGAAGCGCAGTTAATCCATGTGCCGGATGTGAAAGCCGTCCGCGGCCAGAGCATGTTTGAATATTCTCTAATTACAGTCGTGTTCAAAAATGGCACCAATTTGTACTGGGCTCGCAGCCGCGTGCTGGAATATTTAAGCTACGCCAAAGCCCTGCTTCCCGCCGGCGTGAATCCGCAGCTTGGCCCGGACGCCACCGGAGCCGGCTGGGCTTATCAATATATTTTGTTTCCGGGGTGGTATTGCAAGAATCATCCCGGTGGAATCTGGCATGATCCCTCCGCGCACAAATGGTACGCTCATCGCGGTGCGGCACCAACTGCAGTACAAGCCCGGCTGGTGCTGGTCCGGGCATTTGACAAGCGTGGCACATCGCCTTTGTCACATCAGCCGCTGCTTTCCAGCAATATGAATCTGGGCCAACTGCGCTCATTGCAGGATTGGTTCGTGCGCTATCAGTTGGAAGCCGTGCCCGGAGTTTCAGAAGTTGCCGGAATAGGCGGCTTTACCACGGAATACCAGGTCGTATTGAATCCCAACCAGTTGGTGGCCTACCATCTGGGTGTCAACCAGGTGATCCGCGATGTGCAACAATCTAATAATGAGGTCGGAGGAGCAGTCATTGATCGCAGTGAATTTGAATATATTGTCCGCAGCCGCGGATACCTTAAGAACCTTGCACAACTGCGATCCGTGCCGGTGGGGCGGGCCATCAACGGCACACCGATTCTGCTAAGCGATGTGGCAACGGTCCAGAAAGCCGGTGCGCAACGCCAGGGAATTCTGGATTGGAATGGCCAGGGAGAAACGGTCGGCGGCATCGTGGTGGTCCGATACGGAGCCGATACATTTCGCGTGGTCACAGCTGTCAAAAAGAAGATCGCCGCTCTGGCCGCCAGTTTACCTCCGGGCGTCATGTTCAAAACCGGCTATGATCGCGTCAATCTTATCAATCGGTCCATCAACACCCTGTCCGATACGCTCACCGAAGAAATGATTGTCGTGGCCTTGATCTGCCTATTATTTCTATTGCATGGCCGCAGCGCTCTGGTGGCTATTACGGTCATTCCATCGAGCATGATAATCAGCCTGGCAATTTTATATTGGCTTAAGATCAGCGCCAACATTATGAGTTTAAGCGGCATCGCCATTGCGATCGGTGTGGTGGTGGATTCGGCGATCGTGATGGTGGAAAACGCCCATCAGCATTTCAACCGCGATGAGCTTCGCGCACAGGCCGGCCATCCGCCCACGCCTCGTACGGAGTTAATTCTGACTGCCGCGTCGGAAGTCGGTCCCAGTCTGTTTTTCAGTCTTCTGATTATTACGGTCAGTTTTCTGCCGATTTTTGTTCTGCCCGGCGAAAGCGGCAAGATGTTCAGCCCGTTGGCTCTGACGAAAACCTTTGCTATTGCCTCGGCTTCGCTGCTGTCGATTACCCTTGTGCCGGTACTGATGATCTATTTTATTACGCCCCGATTCTTTCCCAAAACCTGGGCATGGTGGATCTGGCTGCCTTTGGCCGTTGCGATTATTTTCGGCCCGGCCATCGGATTGTATTGGGTTATGGGCCATGATGGAGGCTTGCTGGCACGTTACCGCTGGTGGATTTGCGGCGGCTGGATGATTCTCGCCGCGTTGCTGGTATTGCCGCAGAATATTATCCATGAGGAACGTAATTTTATCGCTACGTTGCTGCAGCATATTTTTGATCCCATTTTCCGGGCAGCCATGTTTTTGCGATGGCCGCTGATCCTCGTGGCAGCGGTCTTGTGCGTTTCGGTAATCTGGCCGTTTGGCCGACTGGGAACCGAATTTACCCCACCACTGTATGAAGGCGACATGGAATATATGCCCACAACCTATCCCGGCATCAGCGTCGGGGCCGCCAAAATGGTGTTGCAACAGAGTGACAAAATCATCAAAAGTTTTCCGGAAGTCAAAAGTGTGTGGGGCCAGATTGGCCGGGCCGATACGGCCACCGATTCCGCACCCCTGAATATGATTGATACGATTATCCGCCTGAAGCGCCGCGCACGTTGGCCGGAAATAAATATTTCCCGCTTCTATCATTCCTGGCCGCATTGGTTGCAATGGCCATGCAAGCATACGTTTTGGCCCGATCGGGCACCGGTGACGCTAAGCCAAGTGATGAATGGCTGGACGGATGCTGCCGGTAAGCATCATGAAGGGATGAATCAGGCGCTGAAGATACCGGGATTTGCTGCTTATTGGACCATGCCCATCGCTAATCGGGTCAACATGGCCAACACCGGCAGCAAAACACTGTTGGGCATTCGAGTGTTCGGTTCGGACCTTGGCGTGCTGGGCAAAGTGTCAAGCTCCATTGCGCAGACGCTACAACGTGTCCACGGCACCGGCAGTGCCATCGCTAACCAGACCCTTGGCGGGTACTACCTGGATATTCGTGTCAATCGGCTGGTTGCCGCCCGATATGGTCTTACGCAAGCTGCCGTACAACGCATTATTACCATGGCCATCGGCGGTGAGCCAATTAGTACCATGGTGCGGGGCCTGAAGCGCCTGCCCATTAATGTCCGCTATTTCCGCAATCTTCGCGGCAGTATTTCCGAGCTTAAACAATTGCCCATCGCCGCTACCAATGGAACATTTATTACGCTGGGAATGCTGGCTGATATTCACTACAGTTCCGGGCCGCCGGAAATTGATACGCAGGATGCGATGACCGTCAATTATATCAACATCACCACCACGGGCAGTAATACGGTGGGTTATGTGCGCCGAGCCAACGCGGCGATTCGCTCGCACGTAACGCTGCCGGCGGGTTATACGTATCAGTGGATTGGCCTGTACAAGCAGATTCAGCAGGCCAACGCCCGGTTGAAACTCGCCGTGCCGATGGTACTGCTGACGATATTTATTCTGCTGTTTGTAGCCACCGGGAGTGTGGGCCGAGTGCTGGGCGTGCTGTTGTCGGTACCCTTTGGCTTGGTGGGGGCCATCTGGGCCTTGTATTTTTTGCACTATCACATGTCCGTAGCGGTATGGGTTGGTATTATTGCGTTGTCCGGGCTTTGTGCGGAAATGGGCTTGGTGCTGTTGCTTTATCTGGATGTCAGCTTTGCGCAGGCGAAACAGGCCGGATTATTGCGCAACAAGCGTGATCTATTTAACGCGGTGCACAACGGCGCGGTTCGCCGCATTCGGCCCCAGACGATGACGGTATGCGCCGCCCTGATCGGTCTTACGCCGCTCTTGTGGGTCCACGGTGCTGGGGCAACGGTCATGCGACGGCTGGCTGCACCCATGATTGGCGGGTTAGGCAGCGCGTTTATTTTGGAACTGCTGGTGCTGCCCGCGCTGTATTACATCGTGATGGCTTGGAACCTCAAGGGGCATTTCGCCAGCCAACAGCCCAAGGTCGGCAGTCCTACCCCTGACGAAGGAGGCACCGCATGAAACTGAATCGCCCATTACGGTCAAAGCTCGCGGTCGTACTGATGCTGGGAGCCGCTGTATTTTTGTCCGGTTGTACCGTTACGCCGAAAGGGGAAAATGCTTTGCGCCGGGCGGCTGTCAAAGCGGGAATACCCTACGCGAAACCGTATGCCCAGCGCCATATTCCTCCGCTGCCGCTGAACGCCAAATCCCCGCAGTTGGTCCGCTACGCAATACTGAACAATCCGGACGTGGAAAAGGCTTATTGGAACTGGCGGGCGGCCATTGAACAGATTCCCCAAGCTGGTACCCAGGCCACGACGTTAATGCTCAATGCCGGTACGAGTTTGCAAAATGGCCAGGCCTCGCTGGCCAATACGATTTTGGGTGCCGGCAATATGACCGGTAGCGATATTCGCTGGCCTTCTAAACTTACCACACAAGCACGAGCGGCCCTGGAAGCAGCGCGGGCGGCGGGCTTGCATTATCGGGCCGCGATCTTTGCGGTGCGCCGCGCTGTGCTGGCGGCCTGGTATCGGTATGGCCGAACTGCGGTACTCTTGCGATTGAATCGACGCCAGCGGCAGCTTCTGGCCACCAGTGCCGCACTAAGCCGCTCTGGCATTAGCCCCGGCGGCAAGCGTGCCGGTCAGTGGCTGGCCGACCAGAATGTTGTGGATGAAATGGATGCGAAAATTATCAATCTTCAGCACCAACTGCCCCGTGACTTGGCGAAGCTCAATGCCGTCCTTGGGCGTCCTGCGGCACAGCCGCTCTCTCCGCCGTCGGCCATTGCGGTTCTATCTGCGCCGCATTTGAACGCGCAACAGCTCTGGCTCCTGGCGGCCCAACGCAATCCGCAATTGCGCGGTCTGGCACGTGATGTATCCGCCAACCGTTTTGACATCCGCCGAGCTAAGCAGCAGTACATTCCCAATTTTGATATTGGCCTTTCCAGCAGTTTGGATGGCACAGCGCAGAGTTTTTCCGGTGCCCTGGTTGTTCCCGTGTTACGCTATAAGGCTATCAATGCCGCAATCGCACAGGCCGGCGATCAGCTTAGAGCCACGCAGGCCGCCTGGCGCAGCACCCACGTTTCTCTGGCAACGCAACTGCTCGTGGATATCATTGCCATGCACAATGATGATCGCCAGATCAGCATTTTTCAAAATACCATCCTGCCGCGACTGAATATCTTAGTCTCTCTGGCTCGCGCCGATTTTCAGCAGGGTAACGGCGGTATAGACCGCCAGATTAGAGCCCAAGATGAGTTGCTGGCAATCCAGCAAACTATTGTAAATTTGCGAGCCGATCTGGACACGCGCATCGCGGACCTGGATGCCATCATCGCCGCACCGTTGTAATCCCCGTTCAGCTTGATCGAGCCAACACAGGGGTCGGCACCGCTGCAAGAGAGGTTTGGCAACTGCTTTAATGCCAGGCGCGAATCGGTTATTCTCTACGGAACTTGTTAAGTCCGGCCTGGTATTTTAAGCTACCGCCCGGAAGTATGATGGCTTGGCTATTTTTTTGGAAGGTCTTTCTAATCATGAGCAGCAGTGAATTTACCAGCGTTCAGGTTCCCGCACACGGACAACCCATTACCATGGGATCGGACAAAAAGCTCCATGTTCCGGATCACCCCATTCTACCGTTCATTGAAGGGGACGGTACCGGACCGGACATCTGGCGGGCATCGGTGCGGGTCTTTGATGCGGCGGTGGAAAAATCCTACAAGGGAAAACGCAAAATTGCCTGGATGGAGGTGTATGCCGGGGAAAAATCGTTCCTCAAATTCAAAACCGGCGAACCGGTTGGCGACGCCAAAGCGTGGCTTCCCGATGATACTGTTAATGCGTTTCGCAAATTTCTGGTAGGCATTAAAGGACCTTTGACCACGCCGGTGGGCGGCGGAATACGTTCTTTGAATGTCGCGTTGCGGCAACAGTTGGACTTATACGTATGCGTGCGACCCGTGCGCTATTTTAGCGGTGTGCCCAGTCCGGTGAAGCGCCCGGAAGCGGTTAATATGGTGATTTATCGCGAAAACACTGAAGATATTTATGCCGGGATCGAATGGGCCGCCGGCTCGCCGGAAGCGCAAAAGGTTTTGAAATTCATTGAAGCTGAATTTCCACAAACATTTAAGAAAGTCCGTTTTCCGGCCACATCCGGCGTGGGAATCAAACCCGTCAGCAAAGAGGGATCCCAGCGGCTGATCGGGGCGGCGATAGATTATGCCATTGCCCATAAGCGTAAAAGTGTCACACTGGTTCATAAAGGCAACATTATGAAGTACACGGAAGGGGCCTTCCGTGACTGGGGATATCAACTGGCCAAGGAAAAATATGGTGCTGTTGAAATCGATGGAGGCCCCTGGTGCAAGTTGCCCAATGGTATTGTTATTAAAGACTCCATTGCGGACATTACACTTCAGCAGGTGCTTACGCGCCCTGAAGAATTTGATGTTATTGCCACATTGAATCTTAATGGTGATTACTTAAGTGACGCGCTGGCGGCACAGGTCGGCGGGATCGGTATCGCACCGGGCGGGAATATCAATTATCATACCGGCCATGCGGTTTTTGAAGCCACCCATGGCACGGCTCCGAAATATGCGAATCAAGATAAGGTGAATCCCGGCAGCGTGATACTTTCCGGCGTGATGATGCTGGAGCATCTGGGTTGGCAGGAAGCGGCCGATAATATTGTCAGAAGCCTTGAACGCACCATCGGCGATAAGGTCGTAACCTACGACTTTGCCCGGCTCATGGCGGGAGCCAGGGAAGTCAAATGCAGTGAGTTTGCCGATGCCCTGATTCGCAATTTGGCCTGATGCGGGGAACCAGCCTATAATTGGCCTGCCGGAAAGTGCCGAAAAAGCGCTTGCAGCGATGGCGTGCCGGCTATAAGGTATATAGTTCAACCATGGGCTTATTAATATTAAGCTCCGGAGTTGATGGCGGATTCCTCTGGTGCAAATCAGTTGGAACAGGTGAATGTAACCATAAGTGCCCGCGTTGCGGCAAAAGGATTGATTATGAGCGAACAATTCAAAGATAAAACGGTTCTGGTTGTGGATGATGATGCGGACGTACTGGCAACCATCACCGCCGCCTTATCAACCACGGGAGCCAAAGTTATTTCCGCGGGCGACGGCAATACCGCGGTGGAAATGGCGGAAAAAGATCAACCCGACCTTATTGTGCTGGACATGATGTTGCCCAAACGCAGCGGCTTTCTGGTCGTGGAACGCATCAAAGCGCGCAAACCCAAAGGCAGTAAACCCTTTGTTATCATGATCACCGGCAATATGGGCACACGCCATAAAACCTATGCGGAAACTCTGGGTGTTGATGATTACATCAACAAACCCTTCCGCATTGATCGGCTTATTACATCCATGGATAAATTACTTAACCCGGCCCCGGCTGCACAGTAATCACGCTGCCTCGGGGGCCGCAACTGGATCAGCTACATGCCGGAGCTTCCCGAAGTTCAGGAAGTGCGTCGCACGCTTGAGCCATTTGTGCTCAATGTGCCAATTGTTGATATTAAAATCAGCCGGAAAAGCTATATTCGCGCCGGTGCCGGATCACTTCACTCTCTGATTGGCCGTAAGGTTCACCATACCGCTCGGCACGGAAAAAAACTCTTTTGCATTTTTGATGACGGCCAGGTATTGCTGATTCATCTGGGAATGAGCGGTCGCATTGACTGCTGCGAACGTGCAACGCCGCTTGCGCCGCACACGCATTTTTCCATGCTTCTGGCTACGGGCTTGGAATTTCGTATGCGCGACCCGCGGCGCTTCGGCGGCCTGTGGCACTATCCTCACTGGGCAGCTGCGGAAAAGGCCGAAATTACCGGAAAAATGGGCGTGGATGCCTTGGCTATTACCGCAGGGCATTTTGCGCCATGGCGTACCATGCACAGTCGCCTGAAATCTCATCTGCTATCCCAACGGACTGTCGCGGGGCTGGGAAATATCTATGTTGATGAGTCACTTTGGCTGGCGCAGCTTCATCCGCTGCAGGTACTAAGCAAAATCAGACCCCGGCATCATGCGGTCCTTGCGGATGCCATCCATGCGGTATTAAACAAATCCATCAGCATGGGTGGCACAACCTTGCGTGATTATCGCAACGTCGCCCAACAGCGCGGCCAATTTGCCCAGAGCTTGTGCGTCTACGGCCGCGCAGGCAAGCCATGTCTGCGCTGCGGAGCCAAACTGACGTCCAATGTCATTGGTGGCCGCACCACGGTCTATTGCGTGCGATGTCAGAAAATAATCCGATAAGCCCGACCAATTACTGGACGCCGGGAAAGGGGGGATGGAACGCACCGGCCCTCCGCCAGCCCTCACATTGTCATACCAAAAAAAAATGAAACCAATTCCAGCCTTTGTGCTACTAAACCTTCGGAACGCAGGCCGCCCGTGTATGGAATTATGAAAGGAGCCATATCATGGAACTTACAACACCTCAGACACGACGCACGTTTTTGCAGGCAATGGGAATGGCTGCGGCTGTGGCCGAAACAGCATCAAACGCCCGCGCGTTTGTTGACCCCGATGTTACGCTTACGGACAAAAGCATTTTTCAAATGACGATCCGCGGAGGTTACCGCTATATCACATGCAACGATATTCCCAATCATCCGGTTGGAAAGTTTCCTGACCGAGGATGCCCCAATACAATCCAACCGCAAAATTTTCATTTCCGCATGCCGCTAAGTCCTCGCGAAAATCATTTTCTCAAACCCCTGGTGAACAGAATTATTTTTGGCGTCGGTCTTGACGGCGTACCATTTGATCCGGGTACAGCCGCCTTCTGGAATAACCAGCGCGGTTCCATCTGGAATTATTGTCTGTTGACCGGTCATCTTCGGTTAGGATTGGATCAAAGCCACGCCCATGTGCAGGGGGACGGCACGTATCACTACCACGGTGTACCCACCGATCTGATTCGGCAGCGCCGCGGTTGGGGAAAAGTCTGTCTGATTGGCTTTGCTGCCGATGGATTTCCAATGTACGGGCCGTGGGGGTACAAAAATCCACACGATAGCTCCAGCGGGATCAAGCTGCTGAAATCCAGTTATCAACTCAAAACCGGCAATCGTCCCAATCCGCCGAGCGGACCCGGCGGTAAGTACGACGGCACCTTCGAGGGAGACTTCCATTATGTCCCGGGCCTGGGCGATCTGGATCAGGCCAATGGCCGGTATGGGATTACACCGGAATACCCGCACGGCACATTTTATTATGTTGTCACCTACAATTTCCCGCAGATATCCCGCTTCTTCCGCGGCACGCCCGACCACAGCTTCTACAAACAGCCGCCCCGACGATTACGGCGAGGGCGGTATCAAAGAGGTCAAGGCCTACGTCCATTCGGTCCCCCAGGCTTTGGCCCACCTCCAGGCTTTGGCTTCGGCCCACCGCGCAACCCATGAGAACGATCCGGGTTCCAGATTTAGTCCATCGGGCCGTTTACGTTCATACCGGTTGTGTCTCGGAAAGCACTGTGGTTCGGAGCTTTGGCGGCAAAGCGCCCGGTGTCAATAAATCAACATAGGCGCCCGGCAGCGGCTCCTTTTAACAACCATTAGGGCCGAGCCAACTCGGTCTATCCGTCTAGTGCTCTGTCACGCCTAAATATTAGGATTGATTGGCCGCAAAGGCCCCAGATGCAAGAAGCAGCGGCGAAAACCCGGTCCGTAGACCCCTTGAGCTGCTGCGACGCCGCAGATGGGGCGTTTGCGGCCAACCCCGCGGGGCGGGGGCCAGGGGGCCGTGGGCTTTGTCGCTTGTCGTCAATGTATGTTCCCATACACAATCCTCCTCGCTTCGCGCCCACAGCCCCCTGGCCCTCCGTCAATCCTAATATTTAGGCGTGACAGAGCACTAGAGATCCACCGGGTCTCGGATTGCCGTTCACGCTTTCCAGTACCAAGTGGCTCCGGAGCGGTGTTGATTGCCGCAATGTGGCAGGCCTTGCTTGCTCGGACCCAACCGTGGAGACTGGCCCCCGGTCCAACTGCTGCCGCAGCATTCATCACCGCAGCCTGATGCTGCGGCAGTCGAATAGGCCGCCGGCGAAGTTGCCCGGATCGGCTTGCAGGCGAACGGTGATGGTTGTTTTGCCGTGGGTTATTGTGCGCGGAATGTCGTATAGCAGGGTATCCAGCCGGCCCGGGTCGATGTTTTCCAGCACCTGCGTGGCGATGGGGTGCCCGTCAACCAGAATGTTGAATTTTCGCGCACCGTTATCGCTTCCCCACCAGGTACAGGCTAGAGCCATGGGTGCATCCGGTAACACTTTCAGGTTAAAAGTGAAACCTCCGCCATCATGGGCGTCGATCCAGCGGCCTTCCGGTGAATGTCCTTGATCCACATTTATCTGATCACGGAGTTGATGAGCCGCAAGCGATGCAGCATTCCCGATAATCAGCCGATCCACGGTGCCGTGATGAATCAGTTGTTGTGTTTTTTTGCGTTGGGCCTCAAGCCGTTTTTCCTGGAGCCATTGATTTTGCGTTAGCGGATTAAAATAAACCACATAGCGTTCATGGGCTACTTTATAAAACGGTACAAGTTTTACATCATGTGGCCGACCTACGCCATGCGTATGCCAGACCAGCGGTTTGTGCGGATCAGGCTTTACCCATTGGTCTACCGGAGCCTGATCCACAAGCAATTGCGGAATGGTCTCTGGATCAGCAACATTGGCCCATTCATATTGATTGCCATTGGCATACGGCACCGGGGGTAGCATCAGATCATTACCCAAAGGGGCCGCCAGCACGGTCGGGCCGGCCAGAATAGCAAACGTGGAGGGATGGTGGGCCATGCGTTCAATGCGCAATGGCATTTTAAGTTCAATCTCCAGTTTGTCGCCATTATTCCACGTTCGGTTAAGGTCCAGATATTCGCCTGGATTGCCCGCACTGATCTGCTTCCCATTAAGACGAACGACCATCGACGGAGTCGACCAATAAGGGTGTCGAAGTTTAATAAGCGCCTCGGTGGATTTTTCGCAGGTAAAATCCATGCGTACCTTGCCATCATCAGGAAAACGCGTGCTCTGGCGTACGGTCATGCCGGCGGCCTTCCAATTGAGTTCCGAGGCAAGAAACAAGTTGATCCATAAAGTTTTATCATTGTGGTAATAAACGCCCCGCGCATACTTGGCGTGATTCTCCATGCCGGTACTCATGCAGCACCAGCAGGAATCCCACGGGGTGTTGAACGTCTTAAAATGGCCCGGACGCATGGAGATGTAATACGTCATCATGCCGGTGTCTGGATCCTGCGAGCCTAAAATATGATTCACCAAAGCACGCTCAAAAAAGTCCGCGGCTTCCATGGTGGCGTTCCAGCAGAAATAATGGCCGGTGAGTTTCAGCATGTTATAGGTGCAGCAGGTCTCAGCAGTGCCCACACTTAGCTGCTGCCAGGCATCGCCCAGTGGGAAAAAGTATTCGTGGTTGCTGTTGCCGCCAAATACGTAACTGCGATGGCGGACGACCGTTTCCCAGAAAAATTCCGCACCCGTGCGATAGCGCTGCCGGCCGCCGAGTTCATACTGCCGGGCAATGCCAATGACGCGGGGAATATACTGATTGGAATGGCAACCGGTGAGAATATCCCTTCTGTGCATCAGGGGATCAAGCTGGGATTTTTCATTAAAAGCCTCCGCGATTTTTAGATATTTGCGATTCCCGGTAATGCTGTACACATCCGCCAACACTTCATTCATTCCGCCCTGTTCACTGATCAGCATGATCTGCATCTGTGATTCAGTAAGCTTGCGCGGAAATTGGGCGCTCCAATCCGCCAGACCAATAAGAATATCCTTCGCCTGCGGACGCCCGGTATAAAGCCACGTATCGCGCAGGCCCGCCATGATTTTATGGATGGAATACCACGGTGACCACATGCCATTAAGTGAAAAGGTAAAAAGCGCTTTGGGATTGCCCACGTTGATGTCACCGGCCAGAGCCTTTTTGAAGGCCGCAACGCTGGCCGGCAACCCCGCACAATAGCCCTTAAATTGCGGGTCGCTTTTACCATTGGCTTTTTGGCATTCCGCCAGACGGGGCAGCAAATAATCAATTTTCTCCAGCAGGCGATGATCACGGGTATGGGAATACATCATCGCACAGGCCGAAAGGTAATGTCCGCAAATGGTGCCTGCTTGCCCCGCGCTGTCCCATCCCCCTAAATTCGGAGCCTTGGGAGCGATACCCGCCACTTTTTGAAAGGAGGCCAGCAGACGGTTGCAATCGTAGGCCAGCAGATAATTCAGATCACGGGTCATGTTCTCATGAAACGGCCCGGGCAGAATTTTCACATCGGCCAAATCAAAATCATACGCCTTCATGGCACCCGTGCCCGGTGAAGCGTATCCGGTTTGCCGCCCCTGGGGAATTGTCGCCCGTGCCGCCCGGTGCGCCAGCAGCATCGCCGAACCCGCGGCGGCACCAGTCATAAGTTTTCTGCGAGACAAACCTTTCATTGTCGTTTCTCCTGAAAGCCGGGATATTACCTATCTACGATTATATCAAAGTTATTCCACATCAAAAACATCCGAGATTGCCGTATTCGCTGTACGCGGCAACTTGGGTAATTTTAAGTTTCCGCAGCTCACCGGTACGCAATAAAAAACAGTCTCCGAAATGGGAATAGCACATGTCCGTCAGGTTGCCTGGGATAGTCGGCGGTGATCCGCTTCTGATACGCTGCAATAAAATCCTTGCGTTCTGATTCAGCCAGAACCTCCAGATAAGGCCGCAGGCCTGTACCGATATACCACTGCACGATATCCTCATGGCCGTTGAGTATATGGATATATTCACTTGTCCATATATCCAGTTTAGGTGAAACGGTCTGCAACACACCATAATAAAAATCCGGCTCGTGGCAATGCCACCGTCGAACTTCGGAAGGGAATTTATCCCGCCATCGACCTCCTGCCGCCAGTTCGCGCATTGCGCGGTGGGCCGGCGCTGTGTGATAATTCGCCGGCATCTGAACCGCCATCGCACCGCCGGGGTTCAGCATTACCATAAGTCTCGGCAGTAACTGCTCGTGCCGGTCTACCCATTGCAGAGCCGCATTTGAAAAAATCAGATCAACCGGCTTGGTGGCCTTCCATGTGGAAATATCCGCTTCAATCCATTGCTGCTCCGGATATGCTCCACGGGCCGAAGCAATCATTTCGGCCGAACTGTCCAGCCCGGTTATTTCCGCTTCCGGCCACCGCTTTACCAGTGCCGCTGTGCTATTGCCCGGCCCACATCCCAAATCAACAATATCTTTCGGTGCCCCCAGCGCAATGCGCCCAATAAGATCTCGGCACGGCCGCGACCTTTCGTCGGCGAATTTCAGATACTGTTCAGCATTCCACGTCACCATCAAAATACGCTAGCGAATGCACCGAATGTGGTCAAGGCTCCTAGAGGCCCGGACACAACGCGACGCCTTGGTCTTAAAACTGAGGCATCACTGCCGCCATGCTTGCGGAGATACGGCGTCGCGATTTTATCGGCTACGGGTGGGATTTTTATTTAGGCCGTAGTCGATGACACTACTATTCCCGGCCACTGGGCAGTTAATTCTGCAATTTGTCGGCTTCGCTTATCATAGAGGGCTGGTTTTGCAGGAGCGTGGCTTGGCTATGGGTAAAAATCGGTCTTATAGGTGTTGTATTATCGCCTTGGCGGTTGCGGCCAGTGGCGGGCTTGTGGCGGGGGGAGCATTGACCGCTGCCAGCGTGCAGGGGGTTACCGCGTCTGTGGCGGATCCCGCAAAATCGGCGCTGCCGGCGACAAAAGCCGCAGTCAATACGAGCGGTCCAGTTTTTAATGAAACGCTAAAACTATTCAAATCCGCCCTGGTTCCGGGCATGACTGGCTCCATTGTCATGGGATCGCTGAAATCAACGGATGACCCCGGATTAGAGCCGTTTTTCTTGACGATTAGCCACGCGCGATCGCCGGAGTTGCAACTCATCGGTCTGCTGGATGCCAATGCCGTAAGCAAAAATCCGCAGCTTATTAACGTCGAAAAATTTCTAGCAATTCCCATTCCACGGTTAATCGGACCGTCTTTGGCAGTGATGATTCAATCCGGGCACATTACTTCGGCGCAACTCATGGAGATAGTTCATAAGGCCATTGAACCGTCACAAAAACTCATGGCCGCTTCTGAATTAGTTAATCGCGGAAAATCCGCACAGGTGATTAAGGTGCTTGACGCGCTGACGCGAAGTCAAACGGACGCCACGCGCTATTACGCCGCATTGACACTCTTGCAATGTAAACAACCCGGACAGGCGGAACGCGGCCTTAAACTACTGATGCAATTGGCGGCACGCACAGCACCGCGGCTGTTGGACTTGAAAGATGCCCTTCTGGCCCGGGTGGCGGCCCAGAAAATCACGGCTGCTGCACCGTGGGCCGCTGAAATCGCGCGTGCAAATAAAAACCCATGGTCTTTGCGCCGTCGGGCAGTGCAGTCGTTACTGGTATTGAATAATCCCATGGCCCCCAAGCTGTTGGCCGCGATGCTGAAGGACGCTAAGGGGACTATTGATAAAATTGAATTGGGCTTACTGGCCATCCAATATCCCAAGGGGTTGGCATTGTCGGATGTCCAAGCTCTGCGGCAGACAGATTCCCCGCTTTTAACCGGTATCGCCCGGACGGCCGCGGCGTGCGTATCAGGTAAAGATCCACTGCTGGGGATTTTATCGCTCATTGAGCAGGGGCAGCCCATTTTCTTAAACTGGGCATTAGCCTATGCGGATAACAACGCTACGCCGCATCGCCTGACGATATTGACAGCTTTAATTAACTACGCCACCGCCGCGGGAGATGGTCAAGATACGGATTTTCGACGCGCTGTGGCAGCCGCGACAATACTGGCCAATAACGACGGCAATGCGGAGCGAAAAATATTATCCGCCGATCTGGATTCTCCCAATGCGGGAATTGTGGAAGCGGCATTGGCCGGCATGATTCAGAGCCACCATAGAAATTTTTCGACATTAATTCAGCCATGGTGGAAGCAATTACTAAAGCGGGATTCGCGTAAGATTCGTGAGTTTGCAGCTATGGAGCTGGCGCGCGAGAACAAAAAGGTTGAACTTTCTGTTTTGCGGAATATTGCTCTTTATGGCTTAGGACGCAGTGACGGCTTTCGTGCCGCGGCAGGATGGTACTATGTAAAACTCACGGGTCGTGCGGAGGCGCTCATCGCTGCGGTGCAAAAGGCATCTCGTGCCGCTCCCAAAGATAAAAATTAAAGAAAATGACGATTTTCTGCCGACACAGAAATCAGGCAGAGGATTTGGAAGGGGAGTGATGAACCTTCAGTCTACCCGCGCACTGGCAGAGGATGCGAACTTTAACGCGGTCTGCCAAGCGTGAATTACACCAGTGTAATCGCGTGGGACGCCATAAAAAACTTAGCCGAAAATTTCGGCATTTTTTTGTTGATGCTGAAGGAGTCGCAGTGTATAATGTCAACCAGTGGAAAGACCGAGCAACTCCGACCGTTTGCCACAACATAAGGAGCTTGCCATGGCAAATCAAGATTACATGTTCGTAGGCGGCAAGCCTGATGCCCAGCCGATCGCCAGTGCAACGCGGCGTTCTGAGCTGACCGACGTTCCTGCACAGCGCAGTGTTGCGGGACGGGGTCGCGTTTCGACCTATCCTGTTTCATTCGCTTCGCAATCTGGTGGACTGCCCAAAAAAGTCAACCAGACCATTCCGATGGACGACTGCCGTGAGGAATGTGCGGATTCATGCCCATCGGAAATGTTTCTGGGCTGAATGTCGTGCCGGAATATCCACCGGTTGGCGGCCTTTCGGGCGAGGAACCAGCCATCCGTTACATGCCGCGAATGGCAAACACAGAATGTACGCCAACGCTTGCGCGCCATGGATCTGGTGTTTGGGCAGCCAGCTTGCTGAATTGTTTCACAGACTTGATTCATCGCTTGGGGATGCGTCACCCAAAGTCATCCGGAATGAGAGTTGCTCCAACTGTAACGCCAAGTCTACGCTTTGTACCACCACATCGCGGGGAACATTCAGCGCTACTGGGGCAAAATTCAAAATACCTTTGATTCCTACCGTCACGAGTTGATTAGCCACAGATTGTGCCGCCGCAACGGGCACAGCCAGCATGGCCATTCGAATCTGTAATTCTGCCGCCACCGAGGCAAGATCCTGATCGGAACGGACAGGCAAATCGCCGATTTTTTTGCCCACCTTCGCCGCGTCGGCATCAAAAATGGCAACGATTCGAAATCCTTTTTGGAGAAACCCCTTATAGGCCAGCAATGCCCGTCCCAAGTTTCCAGCGCCCACCAGCAGAACATTGGAGATTTTATCTGTGCCGAGGATTTTTTTCAGTTGATGAACCAAGTCCTCTACGCGGTAGCCTATACCAGGATGGCCGAACTGCCCGAAATACGCCAAATCTTTACGGACTTGCGCATCAGAATATCCCAGAGCTTCGCCGAGTTGCCTGCTGCTGATCGTATGACGATCTCCACGCCGGAATGATTCCAACTGGCGCAGGTAAAAGCTCAATCGGTACACGGCAGGATTTGGAATCTCTTCATTTCGCATCCGTTTTTCCCAAGGCAATAACCATTATCAGGGCGAGCGATCACACACGAACCACGCGAACGATGAGAATTTATCGGTGCGCCGCCATGGGGTCAAGTGCTATTGGTGAGGCCATTGGTAATTTCCGTTTTTTTTTTAATTCGGTTATAGATCAATCAAAGCATCACGCCTGAAAGCAAGATTTGGCCTGCATCGCGTAGCGGGGTAAGAGCGAAATAGTCTTGATTTCAACTTGGTAGCCATAACGTGAGAACCTTTTGATGGCACAGGCGGCGGGCACACGAACAGGTTTTTCGCGTGGAATTTTTCAGAGGTGCCTGGTGCCGTCCAGGGGCGCTGGAGCAGGGCAAACCAAGTCAGAATCTTATCCATTGAGAATGGTGCTTAGCACATCGGCCGCAGTGTAAGCGGCCTGTCCGGCCTGCAGATAGCGGCTAATGTTCAAAACGTCATCACCGGCCGTTACGATAGCAGGTTCTTCAACACCCTGTGGATCAGTCTGCCCTAAGCCAATGGTTGCAAACAGGGCATTGCAGAGACATTTTCTGCCGGTGGTCGTTTCCGCGCTGCCGCCTTTGGCGACATAGTCCGAAACCGGTTCAGCGGCACAGCGATAACCCGGGATGCCGTCTGGGCGTTTATAAACTTTTCGCAGATATCCAAGGTCACATTTTCGTTCTCGCTGCGCATATATGTCCGGTTCTGATATGGTATTGGGCAGCGCCACAACCTTAAATGGAAAGCCGGTAGGGGAGGCCTGCGGGTCGGTAAAAACTGTCGCTCTCCCGGAGGAGGCCATGGCAATGACCTGTTGCTTTATATCTTCACGAATTCCTGATTCCCGGCAAAACGCGAAGGCTGTGCCAACTTGAATACCAGCGGCACCTTGGGCCAGTGCCCAATGAAGTTGCTGATGGGTGCCAAATCCACCGGCCAGATAAAACGGAAGACCGATTGCGGCAATTTTTTGCAAACCCGCGTCATCGCGCGGCCCGTAGATCGGCTCGCCCCGCTGAGAAAGTTGCAAAGGTCCGCGCGGGGGGGCGTTGTGTCCTCCAGCCATGGACGTTTCAACAATAAAGCCATCAACCCGGCCATTGGATTTTCGCGCCAGTGTCATGGCCAGCGTTGCCGAGGAAATAATGGCAAAAAATTTCGGACGCTTTAATTGTGGAGCCGACACCCTGCCGACAGGGGTGTCCATGGCGATAAATTCTTCCGGACTGAACTGGCTGACAAAGTTTTCCGGGATATCAGAATCTTCAACATCAATTTTCAATTCTACGCATTCTCCGCGTGCCAGAGCATCCAATACCCCTGGAATAAAGCGCGGAATGCCGGCCCCCATAAGTACATAGTCGACCCCGGCCAGCATTGCCCCAAAAAGAGTGGTGAGCGTCGGCGTTTGCACTTTTTCCAGTAAATTGATTCCTACCGCGCCGGAATGCCCTTCCTTAGCGAGAAATACCTCGGAAAATGCGGCCAGAACGGTCAACTCCGTCAAGGCGTGGCTGAAGCCAATGGCCGGCAATGGGGTTGATTTAAATGATTTTGCGGAGCCGATGCCCCCGGCGACAAAATATCGATCCCATACGCGCTGGGCGATCGTGCGATATGGAAAGGCTTGAAAAGCCCGCTGATAGTGACCTTCCGGATCGCCGGTCTGTAAGCGCCGCGCCACAACTGCCGCGATTCCGGTGCCGGAAACAACTCCAAGTTGCCCAGAACTTGAAACCGACTTCGCCAGTTCCCAGTTCGAGACTCCCACTCCCATTCCACCTTGAATTATCCGCATGATTGATTCCATTAGTTCGCAACTCCGCTGACCAGTGGCAATGGATAATCGGAGCGACCGTGGCTTGCTGGACCGCAGACTGCCACATTACTGTTGAATTTCTGGGTTGCCGAATTTGCGGCAGTCCCCAGACCGATCTCGGCATCGCTTAAGTAACACGCGGGATCAAACCCCAGCCAATCACCGGTGGCAGCTTCCGCGCGCGTACGGAGATTGCCATTGCAGACCGAAAGAAATCGGCACGATTGGCAGCGGGCGGGTAAATGGGATTTGCGGTTACGCAAGATAGCCAGGCGCGGATCGGTCGCATCGGTCCATATTTTGCTGAAATTCTGTTCACGGACATTGCCGCAATTGTAATGCCACGTAAACTGATCGTAATGAACATTGCCCATCGGATCAACGGATGCGATATTGCAGCCGGACCGATTCCCGCCTGTACCTTCCAGCCGGCTGCGAACTTTCTGATATTGTTGGGGATCTTTCTTTTCCAGTTGTAGCAAGAGATAAGCCGCATCGGCATGGTTATCGACGGTTAAAACTTCCAAGGGGATTCCCTGGCGGTGCAATTCCTGACTTTTCTCAAAAATACGATCCACGACTTTGCGGATTTGCGAGGCGGATAAATCTACTTTTTGCATATTGTCCGCCCGTCCGGCATACGCTAGATGATACACGCACAGCCGCTGGACATTACTGGATACGCAGATATCAAATATCGCATCCAGGTCGTCAACATTCAGGCTATGAACCGTGAAACGCACGCCGACTTTGATACTGCGTGCGCGGCAACGCTCAATGGCGGCCAAGGTGCTGCTAAACGCTCCAACTCTCCCGCGGAGCTTGTCGTGGCGGCTTTCAATGCCGTCAATACTGATGCCGGTATATTTCAAGCCGGATTCCGCCAGATTGTCCGCCATTTGTTCATCGATCAGCAGCCCATTGGTGGATAATGTGCATGCCAGTCCCAGTGACCGGGCGTGCCGAATCAAAGGAAGAATATCCGGGCGACTTAACGGCTCGCCACCACTGAAAAGTACGGCCGGAACCTTAAATCCGGCCAAATCATCCAGCAAAGCAAGCCCTTCATCATGGGTCAGTTCATTGGGAGCCGGTGCGTTAGTTGCCGAAGCGTAGCAATGCACACACCGCAGGTTACACGCTTTGGTGACCGCCCAAACCACCACGGGGCGTGGCGTCGCTTCAGATTCACCATGGCCCGTGCGGTGGCCATAACGGAGGCGTTCATTTCCGGCCTGATGATCACAAAGTAAATTCGTTACGCTAAACATATTGGAAGACTCCTGTTTGAGTTTTGATTTTGATAATAAGACTCCCCATATAGGCAATCCGGTTCGGCAGCCAAGGGATCACCGGTTAGTCCGTACGCCCGAGCGCGACTGCCGCCGCAGATATCACGATATTGGCAGGCACCGCATTTGCCCTTGAGTTTTTCGGGATTCCGCAGGTCCAGAAACAGGCGTGCGGCTTGATACGTATGCACCACCGAATCGGTGGGAAATGTGCCACACAGGACGGGCAGAAATCCGCTGGGGAATATTTCGCCAATATGGCTGATGAACATAACCCCACGCCCGTCATTGGTGCCGACGATATTGGGCATTACCGGGTGCCGGGCGGAGGGATCCCCGGAGCGATGAACCGTTTGTTTCATTTTTTCGAGCACGAATCGGCGATAATGGGGGGCTTCGGTGGTTTTGATGGCATATTTCCGAGTCAGTCCCTGCTGATAAAGCTTCTCAAACGCCAATTCAAATTCATCCGGTGTTATGCGCTGATCCGCCAAGGCCCGGCCTGTGGGTACGAGAAAAAATACGGACCACAACACAATAGGAAAGGCGGCAAGTGCTTCAGCGATGGCGTCAATCTGGTGAAAATTGTGTCGGGCGATGGTGGTGTTGATTTGCAGAGGCAAGCCGCAATCGGCGGCATCGGCAATGATTTCCATCGTCCGCTGAAAACTGCCGGGTACGCGCCGAAAATTGTCATGCGTGGCCGCATCCGCTCCGTCTAGACTCACGGCCAGACGATGCAGGCCGGCGCTTTTCAAACGCTGTACCGCGTCGGTGGTTACGAGTTTCGTTGCCGACGGCGTCATCGCGGTTTTCAAGCCTGAAGCCACGGCGTGATGCACAATTTCAAATATATCGCGCCGCTTGATCGGATCGCCGCCGGTGAGCACCAGGAGGGGAGGCTTGGGAAATTTCGCCAGATCATCAATGAGGGCCTGTGAAGTCATTGGCTTTAGTTCCCGCGGGTCGCTGTGCGCCTGAGCCTCCGCACGGCAGTGGCGGCATAAAAGATTGCAGGCACGCGTGACTTCATAAAAGGCCACAAGCGGCGAATGGGGAAAATCATCCGCGGTATAATCCGGTCGGGCGGCTGAGGCGCCGGCCCGCATTCGCATGGTGTTGCTGCTGACCATATCCGAGATTCCTTATCTTGACGAATATACACATAATGGCATAATGTAGATATTCGTATCCAGTTGATTTATTTTAACCGGAGTTACTTATGATTGCCATGACCGAAACGGAAATCTTCACTCTCCTGGACACCAGTCTCATCGGCCGGCTGGCGATGGCCGATCTCCAGGGGCGACCTTATGTTATTCCGCTGCCGTTCTGCCGCATCGAAGATACCATCTATCTCCGTGTGCCTATGACCGGGCGCAAGGGAGACATCCTCGCAGTCAACAAGCAGGTCTGCTTTGAGATGGATGTGTTCACTGATCAACTCGACGATTATGCCTCCATCCTGGTGGAGGGGCGGTTGATGGATGTCGAAGATCTCACTGAAAAAGCGCGTGTCCGGGTTATTAATGACGCCAAGTACAACGCCTTGCGCCACGCCTGGAGACCCGGGCACGGTCGGCGCACCGCGTTGGAGGATTTGCCCATCAGGAAAATCATCGACAGCTCCATCAGCGGCCGAAAGATGACTCCACGCCAAATCCCGGTGCCTGCGGCGCTGCTGGGAGAGGACACCGAATCGACGAATTAACGCACGCAATCGGGCAGCCATTGGGTGGTTCCTTTTGTTGATATTACGGCGTAAGCCGTCCACCTTGAAGAACAGGCTTGCCAAGTTCGTCCCCTCCAACGGCCGGCTGCTGAAGAGGATTCTTCAGCAGCCGGACCGTCTCGTTGGGGATAGTAAGCAATTTAGTGGGCGCTGGCGCTTTGCAGAAACGCCAGTACTTTTTTGGCCTGTACGCCGGTGAGTCCGGCTTTAAGCCGCATATACTGGATGATCACGCCCCATTGTGCCGGCGTATATTGCGATGGTGAACGCAGTTCATGGCACCGCATGCAGTTTTCCGCCCATATTTGCGCACCGGATTCATTGGCCGCCGGATCTTTCAAGGTCAGCGGCCATATCGCGGGTTTGCCAGCGGCGGCCGCAGGTTTTGTGGATTTGTTAGCGGCGCAACCGGCCATCAACAATATTCCGACGGCAGCACCGGTTAAGGCTATGGATTTGGTCATTTTATATGTGATAAAAGTCATTAGGTAACTCCTCAAGTAAATTGCCAGAGTAACTTAGATTCCAACAGCAAACTGTACGAACATCGCATTGTCGCCGTGCAGGTTGTTTGAGAGATTATCAAATTCATACTCAAACTTCAGCACGGCATTGGAATGCAGCCAATAATCCAATCCAATGCTGTAGCGCTGTTCATGCGACGCACCATTGGAGAAATTAGAGGAGGCCGGCCCGTCAATACGATCATACCGGAACGCGGCCATCATTTTGTCGATGTATTTTATGCCGCACAGGCTGGGCTGATAGGCGACTTCAAGCTGTCCGCCATTGGACATGCCACCAAGACCAAAGGTGTTAATCGTGTTAGGCGGCGGGGACGAATTTGGAAAGCTTGTGTTACCCTGGCCGACCTGATCCCAAGTCCAGCCTCCACGGAAGCGGAATAATCCGTCGATTTTTTTGTTGACATAATAGGTATTGATATCTACTGCGTTAATCAGGGAGTTGACGGTATTAATAGAACCATCCGCGCTGGGACGTGCCCATTCAAAAGAGTAACCAACTTCGATATTGGGGATGGGAATGTAACTGAATCGCCCGCCGACGGTCTTGCCGTTCTGCGCTGCCGGATTCCAGTTGCCAAAGGCCAAGTTGTCGTATCCGGGCGTGGGCGTCGTACTAGAGAGTTGCGGCCCGTTGCTCACAAATAGGAAATATGTGAAATAGCCCATGTTGTCCGGGGCCGGAAGGCCGCCGCGGGTCCATACGCCCAGTTCATTACCGGGCAGCAGGGCGTCTTCCAGCGAACCATCCACCAACCAGCGATTCCAGGGAGCCGGGTTATATTGCCCGACAATGCCACCTATGGGGCTGGTGATCAAACCGCCGCCGAGCGTCATGTTGTTGTTAAGTTCGTAGTTGATATTGGCGGCACCGATATCGGCGGCACTACCGCCGGCGGCACCAGCCTGTGTATAGAAATCAAACGCGGTATTGACAAAAATATTCTTATCAATGCGCACTTGAATCATCGGACTGGAGTCGGCATAGAACGTGGAATGCGAACCCTGCACGTTCTGAAATTGGAAATTCACATCTCCCGCGATCAGCACTTGGATGTTGCCCGGTTCCAGATCAGATATCTTCTGGCTGTCTTTCATCACGCGCCGGTACAGCCGTTTGACCTCACGATCAATGGCCTTGGTGTTCGTGGCACCGGTCTTGGCTTGCGCGGCTTTTAGCTTAGCCTGCTGCTTCTGCATAGCGGACATTTGTTTAGCCATCGTAGCCATCTGCTTTTGGAGCAACTGGTACTTTTGCTCCAGCTTTTGATAGTCGGCTCCGCCGCCTGCCGGATCAGCCCAAGCCGCCGCCACCGGCATAATTGCCAGCGCTGCCGCCACACTGATAAGAATCCTGCGTTTGTGTGTCATGGCACATTCCTTTCCGTAAACGCACACCCGAATTCGGCCTGGCACGCGCGTGCCAAAAAGCCGGAAAAAATTGTTTATTAGCCTTGCGGCTTTCTTATTTTCATCTGCCCAAAAATAATTCTTAACACACACGATATTTTTCGTCAACACATTAGAGTGTTTTTAATGTTTATCGAATTGCTTCTTGAGATAATCAATAACTTCCCATCGCTGTTTACGGCTCAATGAATCACGGAAGCTGGGCATGGGGCTGTGACCATGCGTGATTTTCCAGAAGATGGCCCCTTCGCCCTGAGACCAGAACGATGCCGTGGTTAAATTAGCCGGATGCGGGCTTAGAAACGCTCCGGTCGGACCATCCCCCGTGCCATTGGATCCGTGACACGCCTCACAATTGGCGGAAAACAGGCTCCTGCCCGCGCTTATGGCGGCCGAAGTACCGGGAATTGGGTTCGCTTTTGACGCAGCGGAAGCAGGTGCCCGCCATGAATCCACGCGGTCTATTTGCTTCCGGAAGGTATTTATGTTCAAGCCTGCCGCCAAGGACACACCCAAGACGCTTACTAGTCCACCAACTGCTAAGATCGTGCGTAGCTGATTCATCACACTGATTCCCTTTCCAAGTAACTATATTTCTCGACACATTTAGCCGACCGAAGGGGTTCGTGAAACATTTCACGAACAAGAACATCTGCCCTCGGACGCTTTTGCGTCTGTCATGGAACGTATCATCGCAGAAGTCAGGCAAAGTAAAATCGGAGCTAATCCCCGACAGTGCGTAAGGATTTATTCCATTCCGTAACTACGATTTTGCCTAATGGGTGCTAGGAATTTCACCTAGATTATTACAGCGGTGCTCTGATTTTATTGGTGATTACTCATTCCTTCATGTTTGAAGCTCGCGCCTGCGGATATTGACATGAAGTATTGACGTATTGAACAATTCAGCAACTATCGCGATATTATGAATCAGCGTAAAGACTGCAACGGCTGCGGTTGACGATTGGTATAATGGTAAGATCGCAAACAGGAGATGGTTTAGATGTTGTCAAACTTATCGAAACTAGCGGTGGTCATCATCGGCTCTGCCATGGTGGCAAGCAACGGTAATATCGCCATTTCCACCGTTGGCAAACCCATTGCATTATCAAGTTGGAAAGCTCCGCATTCCGCATGGAAAAAGAAAAATCCTATTCCCATGTCCGCGGCAGCCATTCAAGCGGGATACGCGATATTTTCTCAAAATTGCGAGGCGTGCCATGGATCCAATGGAAAAGGAGATGGGCCGACGGGAGCATTTTTAAACCCCCATCCGGCCAATTTAACAAAAGCTTCTTTCCTGGCGCAAACAGACGGAGCTATTTTCTGGAAAATTACGCACGGTCACAGCCCCATGCCCAGTTTCCGTGATTCATTGAGCCGCAAGCAACGCTGGGAGGTAATTAACTACATCAGACACGCGTTTGGCAAAGGTAAATAAGCCCGAAGAATCGCAGGTAGCGGAAGCGCGCGGTCTTGTGGGCCACATCTCATCCCGCGCGGCCAAGGCACTGCCAGTCAATAACGCAATGGAAAATGCGTCCAATACTTCCAGTGAGCCGTTATTTTTTCCTTTTGCCACAGAAGATCGCGGCATCGGCGGATAGCATCCCCGGCCCGCTGATGAGAATCAGCCCGGCGATTGCAATAAGCGCAATCTGAAAGTCAATCGAGCCGAAACCACCGGCGTATGAGGCCCAGATAATCCCAATCAAATCTAAGATGAGAAATATGCTTACGATACGAGAAAATAAGCCCAACAGAATTAATATGCCACCAAAAAATTCTGTGATTCCGGAAATATATGCCCAGGTAATCGCCGGCAGAACGGAAAAGTGGTCAGAAGCCAACATTCGCGCAAAAGAGTGAATGCCGCGACCTCCAAACAACCCAAACAAATGCTGTCCACCGTAATAAATGAAAATCACGGCCAGCGCCACCCTCACCAGCAAGGTGCCCAGCCCAGTTGCCAGTAATGAGCTTGCGCATGCACCGGACGTCGTTGTTTCAGTATTGGCTGCCATGGAAGAAAACTCCTGTAACAAAAACACACAATTTATGAATTCGCAAAATGCGACGGAATTTTTGCGTAACCTGTTGAACCGCTAATATTTTTGCCCTGACTACGCTTTATTCACACCGCGAAAACGAAATCGCCTCTTGGCAGCTGATGTATAAACTACCGCCGGATTTCGCCGGGGTCAAGGAATTTCTATTTTTCGGTGCGATATTTTCGGGCGGCTTGCCAAAGTATTAATTCGCTATTCGGCAGCGCAGTTTTGCCTTGACTCTAGTTCGTGTATACTTCCCAACTGGTTTTCGGATCACCGTTTATCTTTTGAAAGGATGGGTTCATGTTCGACAAAAAACTGGTGTTTAACGCCTCATTGCCGCGTTCTGGCTCCACGCTAATGCAGAATATTCTGGCGCAAAATCCGCGCTTTTATTGCACACCCACCAGCGGGGTTATTGATCTGATGCTTGCGTCGCGAAAATATTACACCGAACTAGCTGAATTTAAGGCCCAGGATCCGGACCTCATGCAAAAAGGCTTTTTAAATTATTGCCGCTATGCCATCAATGGATTTTATGAAGGCGTAACCGATAAACCGGTATGTGTGGACAAATGCCGCAGTTGGTTTCATTACCATGACTGGGTCAAACAGTATGTGCCGAATCCAAAGTATATTGTCTGCGTGCGCGACTTACGCGCCATTCTCTCATCAATGGAAAAGTTGTTCCGCAAGAATCGGGATCGCGCGGATGCCGATGAAGTTACCGGAACCCTGACCATGATCACCGTCAATAATCGCGTGATGCGCTGGCTTAACGGGCCGCCGGTCGGCATTGCCATTGGCCGCCTGATTGAAGCCATTCAGACCAATCTGGTCCGGCAACTACATGTGGTGCGTTTTGAAGATTTGACCACCAATCCCGCCGATGTCATGAAACGTGTCTATGATTACTTGGAAGAACCATATTTTGAGCATGATTTTAATAATGTGGCACAGATGACGCAGGAAAATGATCAGTATCACACGATATACGGCGATCATCGCATTCGCCGCAAGGTTGAGCCGGTGACACCTGATTTTATCGATGTGCTGGGAAAAGATCTTTGTAATATGGTTCGCACCAATTACGCCCTGTTTTATAACGCGTTTTATCCTGACAAGCGATAAGACGCCGGACATGGAATTACCACCAATGAAAGTTATGCCTGTCAGATCGAGCATGTCTGCCCCGGATGAAACGCTAAGCCGTGCGGCGGAAGCTCTGCGTGGCGGCAAATTGGTGGGACTTCCCACCGAGACGGTTTACGGCATTGCCTGCAGCTTGGCCCAACCCGTCGGCCTTAAGGCTTTAAAAGAAACCTTGGCGATTCAGAACCAGCCGGCTTGGGTAATTCATGTCAGTTCAGCAGACGGTATCGGCAAGATTGTTTCCCATGTTGCACCGTTGGCTCGCCGGCTGGCCCGCCGATTGTGGCCTGGGCCGCTGTCCATTCAACTACCCTTGGAGCCGGACGACATGGAGCGACTGGCACAGTTGACCGGGCGGCAGACCGCGGCTGAAACGATGGTGGATGGGTACGTGACCTTTCGCTGCACGGAAGTTGATAAAACCCGTCAGATTATCGACCTCACTGGCGAACTGGTGACAATCGTCGGGACAGCGGGCAATCAGTCAATTGGGAATGCTGAGAATTTGCCGCCGGCGATACGGCGGCAATTATCGGTTGCCGTTGCCGGGCCGGCTCCGCGTTATAAGAATATTTCCACGCTCATACGGGTTACAGGACATCGTCTGGACGTTCTGCGGGAAGGTGCCATCGCCCAGCGCGTGATTCGTCGCCTGGAAGATACGGTGATCGTTTTTGTCTGTAGTGGCAATACCTGTCGGTCACCGATGGCCGCAGGGCTGGCATTGCAAATCCTTGCTGAGAAACTTAATATTCCGTCGGCTGAACTGCCAAGTCGGCATATCGTGGTTCGATCGGCCGGCGTTCACGCCGCCGGCGGCATGCCGGCAGCCGTAGAGGCGGTAAAAGTGCTCGGGGCAATGGGGGTTGATATTCAAAAGCACCGATCGGCACCGCTGACGGATGATTTATTGCGGCGCGCCGATATGATATTTACCATGACGCAGGCGCATCGTGAAGAAATAATATCTCGAATGCCGACCGCGGCTGAAAAAACGTTCACCTTGGACCCCGACGGCGATATTGATGACCCGATTGGCAAGGGCGAGCAAGCTTATAGAAAAACAGCACAACGGCTGGAAAAACTGATTCGTAACCGCGTTGTGGAGATGGAATTATGAATATCGCCTTGGCCTGCGATCATCGTGGATTTAACATTAAACAACAGCTCATCGAGCAGTTGCGGATGGAAGGCCATGGCGTGGAGGACTTTGGTGCCTTCGACGCCAAGGCGTGTGACTATCCGGATTTTGCCGTCCCTGCCTCGCTGGCCATTGTGGAAGGCAAAGCTCAGGTAGGCATTCTGCTTGATGGCAGCGGGATTGGAATGTCGATTGTGGCCAATAAAATTCCCGGCATTCGCGCTGCCATCTGTCACGATGAATTGACCGCTGAAATTTCGCGCCGATACAACGATGCCAACGTGTTGTGCCTGGCGGTAGATTTACTCGGCGGTGAATTAATCCGCCGTATCGTAACGGCTTGGATAAAAGCGCCCTTTGAAGATGGCCGCCATGCGCGGCGCGTTGAAAAAATCGGTGAATTGGAACGGCGGCTTTTTCCCGATATCCCCGGGGTTTTAAGCAAACTGAAAAGCAGTTAAGTATGTCTCGCTGAAATGACTCTTGGAGCGTTGCATGTCAGAGCCCTCCCCGCACAGCAGCGGATGTATCTTCTGCAGGATTATCGCCGGCGAAATTCCCTGTCAGAAAATTATAGAAAATCAAAATATTTTGTGCTTTCTGGATATCGGCCCGGTGGTGGTCGGCCACAGCCTGGTAATTCCCAAGCGTCACGTTGGCAATATATTCGATATGCCCCCCAAGCTCGCTGCGGATTTAGGGCATGAACTTCCGGCTCTGGCGCGTGCAATATGTGCCGCCGTTCAAGCCCCCGCATGTCATATTCTTCTTAATAGCGGCGTTGAAGCCATGCAATCAGTTCATCATGCGCATTACCATATTATTCCGCGAAAAAGCGATGATGGTTTTTTTGTCCCCTGGCATCCGGGCAAACTTAGAACTCAGGAGGCGCATGACCTGATAAGCAAAATACAGAATAATTACGAAAATATGGATAACGGAATTTCCGCGTAGTAACAAGGCAAATAATTCCTGAAAGCGTTAAATTGACGATCAGGTATTGCAAACAACTTTTACAGGACGTACACTCAACTAGGCGTAGGCATCAGTGGGCGCGTGGTGCTTCAATGGTTAACGGAATCTGCGGGGGCGCTTTTGGGATAAGGAATGATGCAAGAAACGTTAGAATTTGTTCCCATTACGCTTTATTTCGCATGCTTGGTCGTGTTGACTATTTACGGTATGCATCGGTACTGGGAGGTATTCCTGTATTACCGAAATTCAAAGAAAATTCCCTGTAAGCCGGTGGAATTTACTGTTCTGCCACGCGTTACCGTACAACTACCTCTGTTTAATGAACGCTATGTTACGCAACGGGTAATTTCAGCGGTTTGTGCTCTGGATTACCCCCGCGAACTGCTGCAAGTCCAGGTACTCGATGATTCCACGGATTGTTCCGCGGGGATCGCCCGACAGACCTGCGAACAATTTCGACAACAAGGCTATGACATTCAGTACATCCACCGAACCGATCGCAGAGGATTCAAGGCCGGGGCCTTGGAGAACGGCATGGCCTGCGCAACTGGCGAATTTATAGCTATTTTTGATGCGGATTTCGTGCCGCGCCGGGACATGTTGCGATCAGTTATCCACGAATTTACCGATACGCAAATTGGCTGTGTGCAAACTCGTTGGGAGCATCTCAATAGAACCCAATCGCTGCTGACACGGTCGCAGGCTATTTTTCTCGACGGCCATTTTGTTATTGAGCATACCGCGCGCAGCCGTAGCGGCAGATTCATCAATTTTAACGGTACCGGCGGCGTATGGCGGAAGACCGCTATTGTTGATGCCGGCGGTTGGCAGCATGATACTCTAACCGAGGACATGGACTTATCTTATCGCGCTCAGTTGCGCGGCTGGCGGATTAAATATCTCGGCGACGTAACTTCACCGGCCGAGTTGCCGCCGGAAATTACCGCATTCAAGCAACAGCAACATCGCTGGACAAAAGGTAGTGTTCAAACCTCGGTGAAACTGCTGCCAACGGTATTACGCTCAACGCAGCCGTTACGGGTAAAAATTGAGGCATTTTTTCATCTTACTTCCGGTGTGGTTTATCCCCTGGCGGTACTGGTTGCCATTTTATTTTTCCCGGCTTTTTGCTTTGCGGGTGCCGGTGAGCTGTCGGCGACCTATCCGATTTTATGGTTGGTTATGTCGGTGCTTTTCACACTTCTGACGTTTTCCGCCGGCACATTTTATGTGGTGGCACAGCGGGAAATTAAAGAGAATTATTTAGCCGGCATTCTGCTGGTTCCCTTTTTAATGGCCATTGGAATGGGGATAAGTCTCGCCAACGCCATCGCGGTTATTGAGGGCCTGGCGGGGCATCAGAGCGAATTTGTGCGGACACCGAAATATGGTGTCGGAATTAATGAATCTCCGGATCAATGGAAGCGGCGTGCCGGGGCGTTTACCCATAAAGCGCAGTGGATTCCATTTGCGGAAGTGGCCATTGGTCTGTACTTGCTGGCGTGTATCACGATTGCCTTGTGGTTTAATCGTGCCGCATCATGCGTGCCTTTTATGCTTATTTTTATGTTTGGCTATCTGTACGTCGGCGGGTTGTCGCTCCATCGGCTTTGGCAGTCGCGGCGTGATATAAAAACGGAAACTTTTGAGATCCTATCCCCATCGGCAGTCGTATAAAGTGTCAGCGATGTATTTATAGGTAATTTCTGGTAATTATGGAGTCAGTTGATGAGTCCCACAGTTAGAATTGGTATTGCTTCTTTTATTCTTGGCGCGGTGCTTACCACAACACTGCTGGTGTTCCACCCTATGCGGCCTCTGATAGCCAAGTCCCCGGTTGCGCCTGCCGGATTGTCTATGAAGCCCGTCTACATTCACATGGACGGTGCCAATGCGTTTGTGGAGTCCATTGTGGCGGTTGCCCCCGGCGAGCCGGTAATTTTTATTAACGAAGATACTGGAGATCACATGGTTGACGGCTATTACCCGCTGACGGGCAAGCCGAATCCCGCCATTAATTCAGGAATGCTCATGGGAACCACCGGGCCTAAGGCGGGTGTGCATAGCTATAAAGTAGTTCTGACCAAGCCGGGGATATATCCATATTACTGCCCGGTGCATGCCATACTTTCCAAGATTTATCATCACAGCGTGCAGCCGGCACATCGCCCGGGCGTACACGGATTTCCCGGTGCCATGGCTGGCGTGATTATTGTCACGACGGACCCCGCATTAATTGCCCAGAATCCGCCAAGCAGCAAAAAGAAGATCCTCCCAGATTACTTCGGCGGCTGATGGAAGTGTATCCGTGCGGCATAAAGAAGATATTCGCGCGGTGGCACGCATGACTAATTGTGTGATGTCAGTGGTCGTGGTAATGTTTCACCACCACGGTCCATCCCTGTCCCGGCGGTGATAAATGAAAATTGTGCCGCATGGGTTTATTCAGGACAATCTTGCTTAACAGGGCGGTCGTGGGAGTTCCATCGGGATCTGTGCGGACAATTTTAACCGGCAGCCAGTCGTGTGTATTGATCCAGAAATCCACTTCCACAAAGGTAAACGCGGATTTATCACGTGGGACAAGTTTTAAACCCACGGTATGCGGCGGCATTTTCTTGTTTTTCAGCAGTTGAACGTGAAATTCCTTTTCCACATCCGCGGGCTTTTGGCCAATAGGAATCGGGATCGGCCCTTGACCAAGGCGCAACGGGTTAAATTTTTTCCCGGGAGCAGCGATCTCAATTTTCCGAAAGATCTTAGCACTGCCGTTACGATTAATAAGCCAATGTCCGTCAAAAACAATATCATGATCCGCATGGCGTTTGGCAATGGCTCCATCGACCACCAGCATATTAAAGCGGATATCGAATTTTGTGGTTCCATTATTTTGCTGATACCAGATATGGCCGATATTCATATCTTTTTCATCAGTTCGCAGATGATGCACCTGCACAACCAGATGGGCCTGAAAATTATGCAGCGTCTTACCGCGCTGCTGCAGCGCCTTGAGAATCGTAAGGATTTCAGCATGCTCCGCCGCTGGCTGTGAATTCTCGGCTGGTGCCGATATCTCGGTAGATTGTTGCGCGGTTGCCGCCTGCATCCCACAATAAGCCCATGCCAGCAGTATGATGACCGTGGCCAGCATTTCACGCATTGGCGGCCATGGAGCATTTTGATAATTCCGGCGTAAATGTTTCATCGTTTTGTTGCCTCGATCATGGTTGGCGTATTTAAAAACTCTTCCGGGCTAGCAACCAGAAGTTCAATATCCTCCAGCTTCCGAATCAGATAAGTTGCGTGCTTCGCAAACTCGGCTGGCGTGGAGTCCGGTTCAATGAGCAGGACGCTGTGGGTGCCCGCATTCTCCGCGACCTGCAGATCAAAAACGTAATCACCTACCATTAATGTCTTTTCAGCCCTGACCTGCAAGTCTCGGCAAATTCTTAGAAGGCTTTCGGCCGCCGGTTTAATCGGGGGCTGATCCCGCGATGCTACGTGGTCGAAAGCGATTGGATAACGCCGCAGTACCGTTTCCACGCTGCGCTGGCTGTTGCGGCTAAGAAGGGCGGTTTTCAGGCCGCGCTGCCGCAATTTTTCCAGTACCTGTTCCGCACCGGGGCGTAATTGGCATTTTTCCGCCGCCGCCGCCTCATGACGATGCAATGTCTCCCAGGCCTGTTGCCGCTGGTTGGGTTCCAAATTATCGATGCACTCCAAGATCGGATGTCGCACGTGCAGTCCAAGTTCTTTCCGTAGCGTGTCAAAATCCAAGGCGTCGAACGTCAACGTGCCATCCATATCAAATACAATCAGCTCATAACTCATCGAAAGTCACGCTCCGGTTAACATCCTGCCCGATTATAGCGGTGGCCGGAGATTCTTGCCGCTTTACTTAGGCAGTGGCGTCGTCGGGTGGCCAACGATTTGTCATATTAATTGATGCCGGCAGTTTTCACGGATGGCGTTGACCGCTACAATACATCGCTTTGTTGAATGTAGATGAGGAAACATGCTTCAATCAGATAATCCAGAATTTAAGTTCCGTCTTGCACGGCTGGAGAAATGGCGGGCCAGTGGTACAGACCCATTCGGTACACGCTTAGAAGCATTGATATCCGCAGCGGCGGCGCGAAGTTTGCACACCGCTGACACGCCCCATGATGGCGGGCCATCCGCTAAAGTGGCCGGGCGTATTACGCTGCTTCGCGACATCGGCAAGTTGATCTTTATTACCATCAGTGATTGGACCGGCAAAATTCAAATTGGTCTGGCCAAGCAGTTTCTGGCACCGCGGTGGGATCAGGCCAAATTGCTGGAACTGGGAGATATTGCATGGTTTGCCGGCAAGCTTGGACATACAAAAACTGGTGAAATCACGATATGGGCCGATGATTTTGGCTTGGCCGGCAAAGCGCTATTACCACCGCCGGAAAAATTTCATGGCTTGGCTGATACTGAAGCACGATATCGCCAGCGCTATCTTGATCTGGCCGCAAACGCTGATTCGTTGGATGTTTTTCTGGCTCGTTCCCGCATCATGGGTTCGATCCGTGAATTCCTTGCGGCCCGGCAATTCGTGGAAGTGGAAACGCCCATGATGCAGGCGATTCCCGGCGGGGCGGCGGCACGGCCCTTTGTGACCCACCACAATGCCCTGGATATTGAATTATTTTTGCGTATCAGTCCGGAACTGTTTCTTAAACGACTCCTGGTGGGGGGCATGGAACGGGTTTATGAAATCAACAGGAATTTCCGTAACGAAGGCATTGATACCAGCCACAACCCTGAATTTACCATGTTGGAACTGTATCAGGCGTATAGCGATCTGGCCGGCATGATGGAACTTACCGAAACACTGCTGGCGTCTCTGGCGGCAGCGCGTCACGCTGCGGTTAATGGACCTGCCACCACCGTAGACAGGGTAAAACTTCCGTACGGTGAAAGAATCATCGATTTTACCCCACCCTTTCAACGCATTAGCTATAGCGATTTATTCCTTGAGCATGTGGGTGTACCTATGACGGACCATGCCGCGGTGCGACAACGCGCCGTAGAGCATGGCCTGGCCGATGTGGACAAGATGGATCATGACGTAGTGGTGGGAACACTCTTTGAACGCTTGGCCGAGCCAAAACTTCATGACTATGATCAACCGGTGTTTGTTTACGATTATCCTGCCGGCTTATGTCCGTTGACCAAACGGAAAGTGGACATGCCCCATCTGGCGGAACGCTTTGAGCTTTATATCGCCGGTATGGAACTGGCGAACGCGTATACCGAACTTAATGACCCATTTATACAGTACGAAACGTTCTCGGCCCAGCTTGCGGGCTTAAGAGAGGAGGATTCCATGGCCCGCATGGATCATGACTTTATCGCGGCGCTGTGCCACGGAATGCCGCCGGCGGGAGGACTGGGAATCGGGATAGATCGACTGGTGATGGTGCTGACCAATAGAACCAGCATACGCGACGTGGTGTTATTCCCGTTGCTTAAATCCCGTGGGGCGACCGGAACTTCCCCTGTCCCGGCCCAAGAGACCTGAAAAAGGACAAGGATATTTCACCGGCGGTTCACACTGACGGTACATTCCTGATTCATTGATGTATAAGATATTTCTTTGTTTCCGTTATCTAACGCGCAAGGGTATTGTGCTGTTTCCCGTGCTGGCGGTATGGCTTTGCGTCATGATGCTGATTATCGTGAATAGCATCATGACCGGGTTTGTCAACCGCGTACGGGACGCGGGGCGTTCGCTGATGGGCGATGTGGTGATCCAGAGCGATTCGATGGCCGGATTTCCGTATTATCGGCAACTTCAAAAACGCTTGGCCCTGTTGCCGCAGGTGAAAGCCAGTACGCCCGTGATCAGCGGTTATGGCCTGTTTAATCTGCCGGAATTTCAGGTCAATACTGGTGTCCAGGTCATGGGCGTGGAAGCGGGAAGTGAATCCAAAGTAAGTTCCTTCGGAAGCAGCCTGTTCTGGCAGTATAAAGCACCTATGCAGGCCGTGGCGGATTTGCGCGGCGTGGGCTTCCCCACGACGCGAGCCAAGCTCTTGGCGTATGCACAAAAGCGGCTGCTTGCGGCCGCTAAGACCGAAGAGGCTCGCCAGCGGCATTATGCGAATCTTAAGCCCATCGGCAATCATGCCTGGTTTGCCGCCATCCGGCAGCATTGGCAAGTCATCGCCCATGAAGATTATCAGCAGGCGGTCTATAAAGAAAATCGCGCGGATCGTGATCTGCGTATGGTGCAGGCATTGCCCAATGAAGCTTTTCGCAGTGCCGCGGCGTTACGGCAGGCCTTGGTACCCAAGGCTCCAAGCTTTACTCCGCCGCCACAGGCCGCCAGTCGATATATGACCGGTGCCGACGAACCCAAAAATGGCTGCGTGATCGGTGTTGATCTGGGACTGTATAAGCGCGATCGTTTTGGCCATTATCATCGACCACCGGGAGTTCGCTTTTCTCCGGTCATTATCACCATGGTGCCGGTGACGATGAAAGCGACGCTGGCCCAACCGCAAAGCCGGCGTTTTGTCATCGTGGATGATTCCCGCACGCGCGTCTACGCCGTCGATTCCAAGACTGTTTATATCCCGTTTCATGTCGCCCAGAAAATGGCATTTATGCAACGGCAGGATCTGCTGTCCGGTGGAGTGCGGCCGGGACGATGCAGTGAAATTCAGGTACTGGTGCGACATGATTCCCGTGAGGCCAACATTCTGGCCGCCCGCAAAGCGATCGCGCATGTCGTGCATCAGTTGCAGTTGCTGCATCCCCAGATGGAAATTGCCGGTATCCGTGTGCGAACGTGGGATCAGGTGCAGGCAGAGTACATTCGGGCCGTGGACAACGAGCGTAATATGATCACCTTTCTGCTGGGATTGATGAGCTTAGTAGTGGTCATTGTCATATTTCTGATTTTTTACATGATGGTGCGGGATAAAACGCGTGATATCGGCATTATCAAAGCCATCGGCGGCAGCGAAGAAGGAGTGGGGGTAATTTTCCTGCTTTATGGCATGTTGATCAGCTCCGCCGGGGCCTTGCTGGGTTTAATTACCGGAGTTTGGTTTGTACGCAATGACAATTGGATACACGACCATATACTATGGCGGATATTCGGCATTTCGATCTGGAACCGGAAAATTTACGTCTTTTCCAAAATTCCCGATCAGATTGATCCGCACGCGGTCATGTGGATTGTGATTTTCGCCATTCTTGCCGGCCTTTTTGGCGCATTAATTCCCGCCATTCTTGCAGCGCGGCAGGATCCGGTGGAGGCGCTGCGTTATGAATAATACGACTATGACCAGTGATTTTACGACACGTAAAGCGATGTTGGAATTAAGCAACATTACCAAAACATTCCGCCTGGGGCCGGCGGATGTGCGGGTATTATGTGGAGCTTCTCTGACGGTTCGTGAAGGGGAATTCGTCGCGCTGGTGGGAGCCTCGGGTTCCGGCAAAAGCACGCTGCTGCATATCGCCGGCGCTTTGGAGTCGGCCGATGCCGGATCGGTGATGTTCCGCGGGCAGGAGGTAAGCCGCCTTTCCCGCCATTCCAGGCACCGCCTGAGAAACCACGCCTTCGGCTTTGTATTTCAGCTTTATCATTTATTACCGGAATTAAGCGTTCTGGAAAATGTCCTGCTTCCGGCTATGGTTTGTGCTCCATGGTATAAAGCCTGTATCCGGGCCAGACCGGGCAAGCGGCGAGCCTTGGAACTGCTGGAGCAGCTTGGGCTGAAGGACCGTTTGCGGCACAGACCCTCGCAGTTGTCCGGTGGTGAGCGCCAGCGTGTGGCTATTGCCCGGGCCTTGATCAATGAACCCGCGTTGGTCTTGGCGGACGAGCCGACAGGTAATCTTGATCCCAAGACCGGCCAGACGATTCTGGATGTCCTGCGGGGCTTGCACAAAGGAAGCGGCCAGAGCATTCTTCTGGTTACGCATGATATTCATATTGCGGCCCAGGCGGACCGGGTGGTAACGTTACAGGATGGAAAAATTGTGGCTAGTACGCTATGAGTCGCAGGACTTTGGCCTCTGCCAATTGAGACGGATATAACACGTATGGCCCTATGGCGACATTTTCTGGCCAAGATTTCCCAGGCCCCCGGCGACGAAGAGCAGATGCCCGCCATGTCGTTTGGCGATCATCTTGACGACTTGCGCAAGCGCCTGATCCTGTCGCTGCTGGGGGCGGCGGTTGGTATTGCCATCTGCACGTTGTTCGCTAATTACATTATCGACTTTCTATTTCAGCCGTATCTGCTGGCCTTACGTTATTCCGGATATCCACAGTATCTGCTTTACAATAAGCCCGCCGGTAACGTCATTATGTATCTGATGTTGGGAATTAAGGCCGGATTGCTGCTGTCCAGCCCGTGGATCATTTATCAGTTCTGGCTTTTCGTCGCGGCGGGACTTTACCAGCGGGAGCGATCGCTGGTGTATCGATATATCGGTCCGAGTATCTTCCTGTTTATATCAGGCGTGGTATTCTTTTTTCTCCTTGTGCTGCCAATCATGCTGAAATTTTTTCTCGCATTTAATCAGCAGGTGCCCATGCCGCACCTGCAACCCAGCCCCATTGAGAATCTGATTTATGGCAATAAAATGGTGGGCAATAATTGGGCTAATTTGCCAACCGGCGATCAGGCCAAGCCACTACTTATACCGATGGTGCGCAGCAATCCCACACATTTCCCCAAACATCACATTGCGCTTTGGTATAACGCCGTGCAGGGCCGGCTGTTGATTCACGCGGATAATAAAACTCTGGCAATTAATGCGCAGCCGGCCAATTCGCTTTTTGCGCCGTTGCCCATGCTCCATGATTATCTGGGATTTGTAACAATCATGGCGCTGGTATTCGGATTAGCTTTTGAATTGCCGATGGTCATGATGGTATTGGCTCAGATCGGCGTTATGCCGGCGCATAAATTCCGCCAAATGTGGCGCTATGCGGTGCTGATTCTCGCGGTACTCTCGGCATTGCTGGCACCGACACCGGATATTGTCACGTTTTCCAGCATTTTTCTGCCGCTGGTTATGCTGTACGTTCTGGGCGTGGTTCTGGCAACATTGGTTACCGCCCGGAAAAAAAACCAAGCCGACGATCCCGACGCCGAAAACCAGATTACATCTCCCCAAGATGACGTATCAGATTAATCTGTATCTCCGCGGTGTGCCGGCGCAAGGCTCACTTAGCGGTACTAATTCCGCGCTGTAATGGTGCCGGGGCCGCTGGGTTAACGCGGCACAGCGCCAAGCTGCGGGTCGCGGCAGAGATTTCCCGGTGGATTAAGTTCGTCTACGCTTTTTAATTCTTCCGCGGAAAGTGTGAACTTTAATGCCGCCATATTATCCTGCAATTGTTCAACTGTGCGCGGACCGATGATGGGGCACGTGACGCCCGGAACCTGCAAACACCAGGCGATCGCGAATTGGCTGCTGGAAACTCCCCGCGCGTCGGCCAGCCGATCCACCGCTTCCATTACCGGCCATTGGCTGGCGGGAAAGTCGGTTTTCTTTTGTGCGTCGTACCAACTGCCCTTGGGAATTTTTCGGCCGCCGCGCGTGTATACGCCCGCCAGGCGACCCCGCGCCAACGGTGCCCAGGTGATCGTCGCCACTTCATACTTGCGGCAGAAGGGCAGGATTTCACTTTCAATCCGGCGGTCAATAATATTTAATTGCGGTTGCTCAATATCAAATCGGGCCGTTCCCAGCGACTGGGCAACATAATGCGCTTCGGCCAACTGCCAACCGGCAAAGACACTGCTGGCCAGATAAAGCACCTTACCCTGCCGAACCAGATCATCCAGCGCCCGCAACGTCTGATCAATGGGCGTATCAGTATCCGGACGATGAATATGATAAACATCAATGCGTTCAGTGTTCAGACGCTTAAGCGATTTTTCGACTTCCCGCACAATATGCCATCGGTGATTGCCGGCATCATTAATGTGCGGTGATCGGCGGCCATGGACTTTGGTCGACAGCACAATTTCATCGCGTTTGGAAGTCCGCTTCATCCAGCGCCCGATGATCTCCTCCGATCGTCCGTCGTTGTAAACATTGGCGGTATCAATAAAGTTACCACCCAGGGATGTATACGCATCCAGAATGGCACACGCTTGCGCCTCATCGCTGCGAGATCCAAAATTCATCGTGCCCAGACAAAGCGGCGTTACTTTAACGCCGGTACGACCCAGTATTCTATAGTGCATGAATATCTCCTGTATTGACTTCGATCAATACTGTAACACAGGTAAAAAAAGTTGCAACCGTTCCTGACCGCTGTACGTTGTGGCCCAGGAAATATCAAAAACACTAAAATGTCTCTGGACAGGACACGCGATTGAGGAAACGCGCATTTGCCCCAATGGCCCTATATATGTATTGTTTTGTGTGGAATTTGCAAACGAAGAAAAGGCGAAATTGGTGAAAAAACAATCCGAAAGCTAGTGCCCTGTTCCAGCCATAATTACGGGTTGATTGGCCTTAAACCGGCCAGATGCGGCGAGAACCGGGTTCGTAAACCCCTTGAGCCGACGCGACGCCGCAGATGGCCGGTTTAAGGCCAACCCTTCGGGCGGGGGCCAAGGGGCCGCGGGCTTTGTCGCTCGCCGTCAACGTATGCATCCATACGCAATCCTCCTCGCTTCGCGCCCACAACCCCTTGGCCCTCCGTCAACCCGTAATTATGACCGGAACAGGGCACTAGAGATAAATTGGAACGTAACGCGCCTCTCCGTGGACGCGACTGCGTCGCCTGCTTTCTTCATTTGGCGATTATCGGCCGCCGGGCGATGATACAGGCTTTTCCATGTGCGCAACGATAGATGAGGACTGTGAGACCGCAATGGCAGATTTTGGACATTTTTTTTTGTAATTCATCAGTGTTCAGCCCCAGTCCGCCGCGGGTTTTCACTTCTATGGTGCCGGCGGCGGGGGGGTATTTGGTGCAGGCGTGTTTTAGTTTTTTAAAGAGTTCCGATTCGGTATAAGCGAAATGGTCACACACTTCAAAGGCCGCTAAAGCAGGATGGTGAAGGTATTGCTGGCCGGTCATGTAACCGCCGTCAGGGCTAAGCCAGCGCAGTTTAATCGCTTTCGCCAGAGCGACGGCCAGGCGGCTCCTTGTAACAGCGCCGTCGATTTCGTAGAGCCACTTTTCCGGCTGGTAGGCATGTAATTCCGGAGGGGCACAGTCGGTACTGGATTCGCAAATGGACCATGTTGTGCGGCGATCAATGACCGTGGCGGTTCGTTTATTTTCGCCGAGTTTTGTACCGACGCTTCCCGTCCAAAGTAATGCCTGTACAACGGTGCCGTTTTCGCTGATGAGTTCCAGATGTCCAGTCGGCAACGTCGAGAAATTTACGGCTGGGCTTAGTTTAATAACGCCGGCGTAAGCTTTTTCTAAGATTCTTAAAAGCACGCTCGGGGCGGGGTGCGTGGCGGAAAAATCATAATTGCGCTTCCCATCAGACCGTCGGGCCGGGTCAATGTGGACAAAGATTCCGGACGTAAGGTGAACGGGAAAATTCTGCAAATCTCCCTGAACCGCCATAACCCGGTATTTTTCGGGAAATACCAAGGCGTTATGGTGGGCCATCCACACGCGAACCATGCTGATGTCCATCGCCAGCACGGGTGCTATGCGGGACAGAGCCAGCATATCGCCGCCGATGCCGCAACACAGATCCAGGACGATTTTGGGCTGCGCTAATTCCGCAATCCGCTGCGCTTTATAGGCGGCGACTCTGGCCGAGGTCGCCTGTTGCAGGGCTTCGGGAACGGCCCATAGCTCATTGGACTTTCCAGGAAATTTGTCGGTGCCTTTTAAGCGGCATTGCGAAACGGCAATGGCACAGGGCACCGCGTATTCGGGATGCTCCCTTCGCCATAACGCAACATCCGCAACCGCAATTGTTTTCTCCTGGGCAAGCCGACGGGTTACCGCCGCAGTCAGGGCTTTGCCCGGTACTGTCTGCAGGTAGTTCAGACCTGCAATCGTGCACGCGAGATCATCGGGAATAAACTTGACAGCATCCACGGCGGCACTCCGGACATCGCTGTGGGGACACGACCGAATCTCTGACGTGCGGGACAGCACTTAAGTGGAAACCACTTCAGTGCATTGTCATAGATCAGTGGCTGTCCTCGAGTGTGACCGCGTAGGGGGGTACCGAAAATTTAATCGCCTTCTTCAAACTTCGCGCGGAAGGACTAAGGGAATAGATAACCTTTTTTCCCTGTCTTTCATTGACGATTAAACGATTCATCCGCAAAAGGCCAAGGTGATGGCTGACTGTGGGTTGGGGCAAATTCAGGGCTGCGCACAAGTCGGTGACCGTGTGCTCACCTGTGGCTAAAAACAAGACAATTTGCAGGCGCGTATGATCAGATAAAAGCCGAAATAAATCGCATAATTCCATCTGGCTTTTTTCCATATCCGCTTTGGAAACCATATCAATACTCCGAAATGCAGCGTTGAGAACTACTGAACAATACCGCCAAAGTCCCTGTTTGCGGGATCATATAACGGTTACGTCAAAAAGATAAATCAGCAATCAACCAGCCAGACACGAGTAACCGCGTATTGGCTCGCCATTGCTTTTACGTACCTCCTTCCATAATAAATTAAATTATATCAATGTCAAATAATTTATTAACACAGATAGGTATGAAAATAGCTTGACCTCCATATAACTCTTTTGAGCATCGGCTCAATACCCTTCGTATCTTTGAAAAATTCAGAAATAATGGCACTCGCTGTGATACCTGATCCAGTCGAATAACCGCGCACATCCGGTAACGCTTCTTGTCAAAACGCCGCAAAGCGTGTAAAAATGCAGCATGCCGTCGGAAGTTGGAAAGCGTGTGCTGCTCCCGGTGGGCTTTTGGCTGAAAGGCCGGCGAAACAAGGTGTCGTGAATTGAAATTTTCCCTGGTCGATGCGCTGGTAAGTCTGGAATCCGGCAAGGCGATTACCATGATCAAGCAGGTAAGCCTGGCGGAGGAATATCTCGCGGACCATTTTCCGGATTTTCCAGTGCTACCGGGGGTGATGATGCTGGAAGCGGCTGTGCAGGCCGCGGCGTGGCTGGTACGCGAATGCCAAGGGTTTGAGCATAGCTTGGTGGTGCTGCGGGAAGCCAGGGGGATTCGGTATGGCTCGTTTGTAGCGCCGGGCAATGCCTTGCGTGTGCATGCGGAGGTTACTCGTATGGCAGCGCAGGGCAGTGAATTTAAAATTCGCGGTACGGTCGGTCAGGCAACCGCGATTCAGGGCCGTATTGAGTTGGTACATAAAAGTCTTAAAAATACTGATTCCAGCCTCGCCGCGCTGGATGCTGTTATAATAGAACAATTGCGGCGACAATGGCAGCAGCTTCAGCGAGCCGTCGCCGCTTAAAAAAGGGTACACCGGCTGCCTGTGCGTGCAGGCGGCAGTCGTGCGGCTCTTATTGCCGGGATGGCTGGGTCGTGGTTTTATTTTCTTAAGTGTTTCCTATAGAAGGATAACGGGAGTATTACATGCCGATGACAGAAGAAGAAGTTTTTGCCAAAGTCCGTGATGTTTTGACTTCGGCTCTGGCGGTGGATAGCGATGATGTCAAACCGGAATCCAAGCTCACGCAGGATTTGGGCGCGGAATCCATTGATTATCTGGATATTCAATTCCAGTTGGAAAAAGCATTCGGCATCAAAATTCAGCCCGGCGACATGAGTATTGAGTCGTTCCTGACAAACCCCGAGTTGGTCAGCAATGGCAAACTTACCGCCGGCGGCATTGCGGAACTGAAAAAACGTATGCCATTTGCGGTGGCGGATATGACTGCGTTTGAACAGGATCCGGATATCAGCAAATTCCGGGACGTATTTACGGTCAATACGATGGTGCGGTTTGTCATGTACAAACTTGCCGCCAACCCGGCTTGAACAGTCATGCCGCCTGGAAAAGGTTGCGCCGCAATGAAGGCCATAAGGGTAGGATCAAGTCTGAAAGAACCACGGGAGTGATTCTGTGAGCACTGCATTGTCGCAGGACCACGCGCTATGGAAGCCGCAGGCAAACCCGTGGATGATCGCGGTATCCGTGATGCTGGGCACGTTTATGGAGGTGCTGGACACCTCTATTGCCAACGTGGCATTGCCACACATCGCCGGCAGCATGTCCATCACGCCGGATGACGCAACCTGGGTATTGACCAGCTATCTGATCTCCAACGCAGTGGTATTGACCGCCGCCGGGTGGTTGAGCCGAACCTTCGGGCGGAAACGGTTTTTATTAACCTGTATTTCGATCTTTGCGATAGCCTCGGTACTGGCGGGCGCAGCTCCCAATTTTCCATTTTTAATCTTTGCGCTGGTTATTCAGGGTGCCGGCGGGGGGGCCTTACAGCCCAGTGCCCAAGCAATTTTGCTGGAAAGTTTCCCTGTGGAAAAGCGCGGACAAGCCATGGCGTTTTATACCTTTGGCGTGATTTGCGCACCGGTTATCGGGCCGACGCTCGGCGGATGGATTACCGATTCCTTTTCCTGGCGATGGGTATTTTACATTAATATCCCTGTTGCGATGGTGGCGTTTCTTATGGTGCAAACGTACGTGGAGGATCCACCCTACATCCGACATGCCCTGAAGACCAAACTGGATACCGTCGGCTTTATTTTACTTTCGGTGTGGATTGCGGCGCTGCAAATCATGTTGGATAAAGGACAGGACGCGGACTGGTTTGGCGCTGTGTGGGTCCGGTGGTTTGCGGCTATCGCCGTACTGGGCTTTCTCGCGTTTATTGTGTGGGAGCTTACCAGTGACGCACCGCTGGTAAATTTGCGGGTGTTAAAAAATCGTAATCTGCTGATCGGTACAATCTTGATATTCATTGTCGGTATTGTGCTGTACGCCACGACAGCGCTTCTGCCGCTTTTTCTTCAGACAATCATGGGCTACTCCGCGTTGGACAGCGGCTTGGCTGTAAGTCCGCGCGGAATTGGTTCGGTGATCGGCATATTGGTCATCGGGCGACTGACGAATCTTATTGACAACCGATTTCTGATGATTAGCGCACTATTGGCCTTGGCCTACTCAAGTTTCCTGCTGGGGCACGTCGACCCGGAGATTGGAAAATTCAGCGTTACCTGGCCTATTATCATCAACGGATTTGCCACAAGCATGTTGTTTATACCTCTGACAACCACAGCGGTTGGGACCTTGCGCAACGATCAGATGGGCAATGCCACAAGTATTTACAATCTGATGCGGAATATCGGTGGTGCTTTCGGTATTTCGGTGACCACCGCCTTGCTTAGCCGTGAAAGTCAAAGCAGCCAGAATATGCTGGTGTCACACACCACACAATTGAATCCTGTGTTTAATACTCGGGTGAATCATCTCCAGGGCATGTTCGCCGCGCACGCTCCGGCGGTTACCGCCCATCAACAGGCATTTGCATTGATCTACCAGTCTCTGGTTCAACAAGCCGGCGTCATGGCGTATGTGTTTAACTTCCGCTTAATGGCGGTGCTGGTAGTGTGCTGCATTCCCTTTGTATTTTTTCTAAAAATACCGACCCATCGAAGCAAACCGGTGAACGTGCATTAAGCCGATCAGTTTATTGAATTCCATACCATGGCCGTACGTCCACGCAACTCATTCCGGCCGCCGCCGCCGCCTGAAATCCCAATTCGCCGTCTTCATACACAATGCATTGTTCGGGCTTCAGCCCCATGCGTGAAGCAGCCGCAAGAAACGAATCGGGTGCGGGTTTTCCATGTTCGACATCATCGGCGCAAATCACAACAGGGAATAAGTCCAGCAGTCCCGCGGCTCGCAGTTGCTCATCTACAATTCGATGAATGCCACCGCTGGCAACGGAAAGCCGACGACGACCATGTTCGCGCCGGGCAATGGCGACCACCGCGGGAATCAGCGCAATACCCGGAATGCTCTCAATATACGCCTCTTCCTTACGATGAGTAATATGCTCGCCGGATACATTGGATTTATGCTCCAAAGCCAGGGCTTGTGCGATTTGCAGCGTTGGCATGCCGGCCAGACGGTAAAATTCCTCTTCGGCCAGCGGAATACCGGCTTCGCCCAATGCGGTCTGCCACGCCCGATAGTGCATGGGCATGGTATCAACAAGTGTGCCGTCGCAATCAAAAATAAGTCCGCCAATATGCTCAGGCAGTTCAGCCTGAGGATGGGTCTGCCAAGCGGGTTTTATCGTTACATTCATGGGTAATACAGCCTCAAAAAACAATATAAACTAGCCCCTTAACCTGACTTTTTTCAGGTTAGCGGGTTCACTATTTTATGCGTGAATTAACAATGGAATATCTTGCGGTAGTTGATCGGCGACAGCCGTAAGTGTGTCACCATGTAAGGCCCGCAGCATCGTGCCCCGACGGGAAACACCCATCAGCAGCGCATTAACCGAATACGTGGCCGCAAAATCCAGAATGGTATACGCCACATCCGGTGAAACCGCGTAAATCGGCACCAGCGGAACTTCCGCCTTGGCGCATACCTCTTGCGCTTTGCGGAATGTGGCTATGGCATCAGGGTCTTCTTCCAACGTCGGCCCTTCACTATCGGCGGCAAAGGCCAGATTCAATTGGCGCACGAAAATAACAAAAAGAATCGCGCCCGATTGCTTGGCATATTGTGCCGCAAAATCCAGCAGGCGAGGAGAACCGCGCGTAGCCACAAGCACCTTCGGCATGGACATTTCCAATTCTTTCCCGGGAGTGCCAAAAGCCAGTTGCTCAAGTGATGCCTGCGTCTCGAGCTTTGCCGCCTCCGATGCCTGGATTTTAGGTGCCAGCAAACGCAGTTGATAGATGGCCGTGAGTCCCAGGATGAAAAAAATCGTGACCGCGGCAACCAGCCATCCCGCGTAAACGGGGTGAGGGTGGAAAAATACCAACGCCAACTTCAGCATGGCCAGACTGATTGCAAACGCCAGCGCGGCGCTTACCGCAAGAACGCGCGATCGAACCGCCACACTTAGCACAGGGTACTGTTTGGTATAAAAACGCGCAAGTAGTCCACAGGCCAGAACGCTAAGGGCAAATATCAGAGCCTCATGCTTCTGAAGGGCTAAAGTAAGTTCAATGGCGGCCATAATCACGCCGACTACCGCCAGGTAAATCCGTTCCCACGCTTGAAGTTTGAGTTCCCGGTTTATGGCCGCACTTGAAAGGTTAATGGTAATCGCACCTACGACGCCAATAGCGTATAAGTCACCCAGGGTACTTAGGTCATGAAAAATGCTCAAGATGAGCACCGGGACAATCACCGCCGGTATCAGCGCCAGCCAAGGTACGCCAAACATGTTAAGTCGGGATAAAAAACGCGGTAATTCATTATCCCGTGACATCGTATACTGAATGCTCATCATGGCACCAATCGCCGTATTGACTGCCGAAATCAGCAATAGTCCAAACACAATGCCGCAAATCCAGCCGAAAGGGCGGCCGACGAAATCGCTGGCCATCACGCGTAAAACCGCATTCTGTATCTCATTTTCCCGCTTGAAATTTTTATCCATACTAGCGACAGTGCCCACCATCTGCGGATGAGTTTGCCAATCTGGATGCGTCCGCTTAAATTTATGCACCTGCTGATGCAGCACAATCGCGGGGGTGGTAAACCTCTCCGTCGGCTTGCCGGGCGTGGGACTTAGTGCGCACATGCCCACGGCGAGCACCAAATTAAGCACCACGACTTCCACCAAAACCGGCAGAATGGTCTTTCGCGCCGTCTGCTTGACCGGGCGTACCATGACACCGGTCATATTGGCCACAGCTTCCACACCTGAAAGGGCCAGGACCACGTTGACAAACGCAAACCATTTATCCGTGAAATGGCCGGTGATTTGTCCGTAGGTCATAATGCGATGCCACCCCTCCGCAAGATGCGGTACGCTGAAGACGGTAATCACCAGCGTAAGGACAAACGTCGCCATGGCGACAATCAACGCCAAAACACCCACTTTTCGCAGACCAAAATAATTGAGAAAGCCAATTAGAATTATCGCGCCAATGCCGCAAATTGGTACCAACGGGCCGTCATTGGGAACGCCGATATATTGAATGCCGTCAAATGCCGACATCGCCGCCGTGACTATATAATCGGCGCATAACAGCAGCGCACCAATAACCGCCAATTGCCGGCTTAGATGCTTAGCGGAAGAATATACACCGCCCCCATCGGGAAAACAGCGGCAAATAATCGTGTATGCCCAGCCCACCAGCGCGACTAATACGCCAACGGCTAAAACATACCAGAAGCTCTGATAAAGCGAATAAAAGAACGCAAGCCCCAGAACGTAAAACCGGCTCGTGCCCCAATCGCCATACAATATGGCCGACGCATGATACCATTTTAACTCTCGTGGGCGTTCGTTATGTCGAACGGAATGATCCATTATACTCCGGCCTGCCAATTTCTCCCGCTGTCGGCGAAAACCACCGCCAATACTCGGCCCTTGCCCAGCGAACTAAAACGCGATGGTATACCGATATTGTCGTTAGTCAAGCCATCCCCCTGTGCGGACACGCGGAAGATCGAAGCCATCGGGTGACGATTCGACTTGTATGTGACATTCCATTTTTTTGATTTTCATGCGATAGTAGCTTCCTGGCAAGTGTGAATCCGATTTGGAGAAAAATTGTGACGCAGCGAATTTTAATTACCGGTGGGGCGGGGTTCATTGGTTCCCATCTCGCGGAAAGCCTTCTGCAGCGTGGAGACGCTGTTTACATATTAGATAATGAATCCACCGGAACGCGAGCCAATATTGAACACCTTTCCTCCAATCGCCAGTTACATTTTATTCCCGGCAGTATCATGGATGAAGCGGTGATATCCCGTCTGGTGGGAACGTGCCATTATGTTGTTCATTTGGCGGCAGCGGTAGGCGTACAATATATTCTTGATAACCCACTGGAAAGTATCCTTACCAATGTCGTGGGAACCGAGCGTGTGCTCAACGCATGTCGCGATTTTGAAAAGCCGCTATTTCTGGCCAGCACCAGTGAGGTTTACGGCCTGCAAACGCACGCGCCGCTGAAGGAAAGTGATTATTGTGTGCTGGGAGCCACTTCGGTCAGCCGGTGGTCCTATGCCTGTTCTAAAGCCCTCGATGAGTTTATGGCTCTTGCCTACCATCAAAAACAGGCGTTTCCCGTGACTATTGGCCGCTTTTTTAATACGGTTGGGCCTCGGCAGTCACCGGCCTACGGCATGGTGCTGCCGCGCCTGGTTGATCAGGCCCTGCAGAATCAACCTTTAACTGTTTACGGCGATGGCCTCCAGACCCGAACATTTACCCATATTCATGATGCCGTCCAGTCCATCACGCTGCTGATGGATCATCCACAGGCTGCCGGCGATGTTTATAATATTGGTGGAACAGAGGAAATAAGCATCCTGGCCTTAGCCCAGCGCGTGCTGGAACTCACAGGCAGTTCATCAACAATAAAGCTAATTCCTTACAATGAGGTATTCAGCAAGAATTTTGAAGATATGCCCCGGCGTGTTCCGGATACAAGCAAACTCAAAACCGTGACGGGATTTTCTCCACAACTGGATCTCAATAAAATGGTTGCGGATGTCATCGTAGATCGGAAAGGCAAACTCGCCAAATAGCGTATTTTTTCATAGCGGCCATGACTAAGTCCTATTTGCGACGCCACTAAGAAAATAAAAGTCTTTTTCTTTTGCGAAGATAATTGTGGCTATTTGGCATGGATTTTAAACATTATATGTAACGTCCTATAATATATGTTCTGGCGAATTGGTAAGACGTTTGGCGTTTCTTGTGTCCGGGGTGGTATTTAGATACCATTCGATTGCTTCGCGGATAGCGTGTGATAGGTTTCCGTGCGTTTCGTGGTTAGCGACGGCGTTTAGTGCCGCGTGTTGCATGTGGTTTAGTTTTACGGTTGTTGTGATCATCCGTGACCTCTTTCCTGGCGTCATTGTATCTTGTCGGCTTCCTGTGTCAATGTCCTTTAATTATTTTTCTATTTTCGGGTCATTTTCTCAAGGGCGTGCAGGGCTGTTTGTCCTGGCAGTGTTTCGGTTGGGCGGGTGCGTTTCGGCGGTGTGGTTGCGGGCCGTCCGGCGTTGGTGATGATGCGTATGATGAGTCTGACGGCGGTTACGCTGGCTATCAGCAGGGCGATTGACAGTATCGGGTGGTGCTGGAGTGCCTGTAGGGCCTGCTGGTTCACGGTGATCCGGTACATGGTCTCTTCCTTTCGTCACTGGGCTTGTTTGTTTGGTTTAGATGTTAGCTTTTTTGTCCTGGGCTTGTCAAGCGGGTGGCCCGGCTGGTTGCAGGGAAGAGAGCTGCAAGCGGGCTGCCCGCCCGCAGAGGGCAACTCTTTCGTCTTCCGTTTTTTCGCCCACTTGGGCCATAGACTGATGGCGGCTTCGAGTTCCTTTTGGTTGATCCAGTACCGCCATTTCCTGCCGTAAACTATGCGTTCCGTTTCGGCGGTTGTTGCGGCTTGTTTCTGCGCGTGGATGCGTTTTACGATATTGCTGCGGTGGGTGTATCCGCATTCGTCTGCGGCTTCGTCCGTCGTGTAGTCGCCCCATAAGTTTGGCATGGTTAAATCCTTTCATTTACCAAGGGATGTGGTTCTGCATGTGGTTGTACAGGTAGTTGTCCCATAAGGTGTATGGCTTGATTGCCATTTCAAAGTATTCGTACTCGGCGACGGCGGCCAGCGTTAGCAGGGTCGTTAATCCAACTATGAGCGTCCATCGGATGGCGGGTTTCATGCTGGCCCCCAAACAAGCAGCAGTGCGAGCAGGTGCAGCGGGTAGAAGGCGTAGAACATTGCTTTATGCAATCTTATGGGGCGGGTGGCTGGCCCGTGCATGGCCCAAGCGATAAGTGCTATGGTGATCGGTATCATCAGCGTAAAGGGTATGCAAAGCCCGTTGAGAGCGGGCATGAGTGCAAGGCTGGCCAGTAGTGCGGCCGGGCGTTGTGTGGTTATCCATAGGTAGGCTGTCCCCGTTAATGCAGTTTGCGCGATGATCGTGGCGTCCTGGCAGGCGTGGGCGATTGCTGCGGTTAATAGGGCGGTCAAGGCCAGTAGCCATATATTGCGGTTTTGGATTGCTATGATCGCGATGGCTCCGGCGGCCAGCGGTATGAAAGCGTTTCCGTTGTATCCGAAGTATAGCCAGTAGATGGGTTCCGATATGATGGCCATGATGGCCAGTCGGGTGGCGTATCGCGGCGGGTTGCGGGTGTTGTGGGCCATGTTCCAAGCGATTAAGTAGCTGAAAATGGGTATGCAGATTCTTCCCGGGGATCTCCAGCCTTGCCAATACTCGGTGTGTAGATTGTGGTGGATGATCCATCCGTATACGGCGTGGTCGAATATCATGGCGATGATCGCCAGCAATTTTAGCCATGTGTTGCGGGCATTTGTTTCGGCTATAGTGGTGTTGGTCATTATTCGGCCTCCCGGTTGGGTACGTCGATCGTGATTTCCTTGCGCGTCGGGGCGTGGTACATGGTCGCCTGTAGCCAGTGTCCTGGGTGTTTTCCGTGGTGCTGGCGGGCGTAGCTTCGCAATAGGTCCGTGTTGCTGGTGTAGATGACTATTTGTCTGCATGTGCGGCAGTCGAGTCGGACGTATGGGCTTGGTTCGTGGTTCACTGTTCGGTCTCCTTTCGGTTGATGACAAACTTTCGTGGGTTTAGGTCCTGTTGGTCGGTCCGTTCTACGGTGTGTCCTGGGTAGTGTGATAAGTGGTCTTTCGCCGCTTCCTGTGCTTCTCTGGTGGTGTTGAATCCGCAGTGCCAGCGGCATTGGTAGCAGCGTAGGTGAAAGTGGTGGTCCTGGGTGTTGTTCATGTGGGGTTCCTTTCGTTGGGGTACAGCGGTGTGATCTGGAGCCACAAACTCCAGTGTTCGGCGTTGCGGTCTCGGTTGTAGGTTGGCGCGAAATTGGGAAGTCCCATTTCGTTGTTGTGGGTTGCCGTGGTCATGGTCGCGATTCGCAGTAGCTGGCCGTCTGACATGTCGCATGTGAAGTTGATGCTTTTGGCCAGAATGTCGCTTAGCGTCTGGGTTCCGGAGAATCCCGAGTCCGTTATTTTGCCCGTGATCTGCCAATAATTCTTTGTCCATTGGGGCTTGAGTGCGATGGTCAAGCCTGCGGATATGCCGGTGAGTCCCGATGATAGTATCGCGCTGGATGTCTGGGCTGCGGGTGTTGTCGAGAATTCTTGTACGTATCGTTCGTCGGTGTTCGTGAACGTCGTATCTTCGTTGGGCTGTAGGATGGTTTGGAATTTGGTTTTGATGGTGTTGTATTGCGTCAGTGCGTTGATGGCAATGCTCGCGTTTTTCCAGAAACTTTGGATCTGCGAGAAGTTTATTGCGCTGGTGCCGGGGGTGATCTGGAAGTCTAGATTGTCGGCGGCGGTGTCGTCGATGATGTAGCAGTCTATGCGGATTTGGGGTGGTTTGTCGTATATCGTTTTCATGAGTCGTGCCAGTAAAGGCAGTTCGGTGTCTGGGCCTGTTATCCAGTCGTATCGGCCTATCTGTGTCACGGTTATGCCGGGTATTTTGTAGGCGTCTTTGGTTCCAGCCTGAAAGTTGGGTTCTATCAAGGTGAATTTGTGGGTTTTCGTGAATCGGAGGTGCAGGCTGTGCGGTCGGGCGATAACTTGGCATTGGGTTTGCCGTTCCAGTGCGTGGGCCAGTCGCGGGGCGTCGTAATTGCCCCATAGCGTCACGGGCAGGTTTTTTTTGGCCTCGGGGTAGGCTAACGCGCAACCGTTGCGGCTCAGGGCGTATCTGAGGGCTTCGAGCGTGAAGCTTCCGGTGATCTGCAGGTCAAAACTTGGCCAGTGGCCCGGTAGCGGGTTTGGGCTTTGTTGCGTCATGGTGATTGTGATGGGTCGGCGGAGTCCACCAAGCCCGGTAGTGCAGCCTCCCAGTAGGGTCGCGCAGAAAAATACCGTTAGAATTGGCCATAGCGATACCGTATCCGTCCTGGCTTTTCCCGATTGTCCAGAGTCCATATTGTCCTTTCTGGCTTACAATGACTTGGTTTCCGATGGTTCCGTAGTAGGTGATCCGTTGTCGTTTGGGTGGTCCTGTGCGTGCTATCCGCGTTGTGCTGGCCCGTTGGGTTTCTTTCTTTTTGGGGTGGTCTTTTTGATATTGCGTGGCTATGAATCCGGCGGCAAGTATGATTGCGGTGATCGTCGCGTATCGTTTTAGTCGGCTCTTTTTCTGTGGTTCGGTCGGGGCTTGGTTGTTGATGACTACGGTTGGGTTCGTGGCCGGGGCTGCCGCGGCGGGTTGGGCTTCTCCGGTCGGGTTGTCCTCGGTTAGGATGGTTGCCATGGTTTTCGGCTCCTGCTGCTGCATGAATTGGGCCCATGTTGGGCGGGTGTGTCGGTATCCGGTTGTGGATGTTTCGACGGTTCCTCGGGTGTCGTACATCTGGTACAGACCTTGGCACATTCCGGGCGTGTAGATTCTGGGTAGAAAGAATTTACGGGTGTGCCGTTCTCCTTCCCGGGTGGTCCATGCGTTGACCGAGAAGAGTATCGGTTTTCCGCCGGTATCGGTTTTCAGTGATTTAATGGGTATCCAGCGGGGCCAGCGGAGTACTCGGCAGGTCCACAGTGTTGACGCGCGTTGGCGTATGAATAGGTCAAGATTTTCGTAGTGCTGGGCCAATAGATAGATGGTGTCGCCTTCCTTGCGGAATTGGCTGATGTATTCAAGGAAATCTTTCTGCCGATTTTCCTTCCAAAAGTTGCTGTTCCACAGTAAATGGGCTTCGTCGATGTAGATATCGGTTCCGGGCGGTATGTATTGCCAGAATAGTTTGGCTTCGGCCGCGGTGGGTTTGATTATTTTGATGTCGGGATAGATTTTCTTGGCGGTTCTTATGAAGCCGGCCTTCAGTGCCACGTTGGTTGTGATGTGGCGGTGTCTGCGGGCCGAGTCCAGCATAAGCCTTACGGTTTGCAGGGTTTTGCCGTTCCCGGGTTCGCCGTCGATGATGGTAAGGCTTCCGTCCATGGTTTACTTTTTCCATTCTTCCCATGTGTTCATGATGCATATTCCGAGCATAAGTAGGGTGGGTAGTACGCAGAATATGAATATTACGATGTATCCGAATATCATTAGTTTCTCCCTGCTACTGGTATCTTGCTGTAGATGGTGAATACGCCTCGCAGGATCAGCGCGACGGCCAGTGCGTTGATGATGATGCTTAGGCAGAGTTGCAGGGTTCCGTTGCCCACGAAAGTGCTTGCCATCCAGTTGACAATAAGGCTGCAATCGTTCCAGTAGGGCAGCATTGCCCCTTGGATGGGTTGGATCGCGTTTCCCAGTCCGCAGATATTGGCGGCGTCCTGGAGGAGTTGGGTTAGGAATTGCCAGCCGGTTTGGGTGACAAATATTATGAGTTGTTGAATGAGGCCAAGGGCGGCTACAACAAAATGCCAGAAGAGTCTGGCGGCAAAATCTCCGATTTGCAGTACGTCGTTCATGATACTTCCGTCCCGTCTGCGGCCTTGGTGAACGTGCGGCCGCTTCGTAGTTTGTCCTGGGTTTCCCATTGTTCTTGTGTGGTGGCAAAGTCGGGTTTGACGTTGGCCGTGGATGTTCCGGCGATGTTGGCTATTCCGGGCGTTAAGTCGGCGCTGCCGGGGACGCGGTTATGAGGGTTGAATATGAGCGGGAAGCTTCCACCGTTGATTCCCCAGTAGATTAATTGCCATGCCTTCAGTACGGTGAAGAGCGTTAAGAAAAATCCGAAAATGTAGGCCAGCCATGGCGTATTGGCTCGGAACCATTGCATTCCGTAAACGGCTCCGGCAAGGAAGCTGAATTCTCCATCGTCGACCGCGTCGAGTGTCGCGTATTGGCTGCTTGTGCCGTTGGGGCTGTCGCCTCCGTCGCCGGTGTATTCCGGGGCTAAGTTTGTTGTTTTGGTGTATTGCAGTAGGTTGGATGGCGGGTTGTATCCTGATCCCTGTTGGATGCGGCTTATGAGGTCTTGTATGGCTCCTACAACATTGTGCGAGTTGTTGTCGAGGGCGTATCCGGCGTTGTTTCCTTCGGTGGCGGTGTCACTGTCGGTGATTGTCCCTATTGTGGTGGATATTGCGTTGATGGGCAGTATCCATGATGTGGACCAGCCGCCTTGTAAGCCGGTTGCGGGTGTTTGCGGGCTGGGCGTGGTTGTTGGCGCGTAGTTGTTGAAAGTGGTGTCCAACTGTCCTTCTGCCGTGTTTATTGCGCTGGTGGTGTTGTTCTCGTTGGTGGTTAAGCTGTCTTGGTAGGCGATTGAGTCTTGCCAGCCTCCAAAAGCGGACAAATAAGGGACAAGCGTTGTTGCCCCGCTTGCCGGTGGATTAAAGAAAGCGGCGGCGAATTCGTTGCTGTATTGCCAGCCTCCGGCGTTGGGTCCAGCGTACCATTGCTGTATGGTTTCTAGTGGGTTTTGCATCGTGCTGGCGCTGGTTAGGTATTGGTAGGATGGGGTGAACATTATCGTGTCGGTGGCTGGGTTGTAGTCGGGGGCTTCGCCGTCTGCTATGGCGAGTATTTGGGCGATTCCGATGGGTTCGTTGGTTTGTGCGTATGTTTGGGCTCCTTGCTGCCATGGCGATATCCATTCGAGTTGGCCGGATTGGTTGTATGCGTAGGTGTTTCCGTTGCTGGCGTTGCCGTAGATGCTTTGGTACGTCGGTGTGCTCAGCGCTAGTGCCGATTCTATGTCGTCTAGGTAGCTGTTTCCGTATTGGTCGAGAAATACGCTATTGTCTACATTGCCGTTTTGTGTGTCGTCGGTGACAAATACGCTTCCTATGCCGTGGGCTCCGTTTCCTGATTTTGGTCCGCTTCCTGCTGTGAACACGGAGAACATGGGTTCTGGGTATCCGGAGCTATCTTCGGTTGTGCCGTAACCGGTTCCGGTATTGGCGTTGTACTCTTGCCATTGGAATACCGACGTTTGTAGGCCGACGCCGGTTGTGAAGGCCGATCCAACGGCAGTTGTGTTGGCCACGTGTGGCACGGGATAGTCTGCGGATAGGTAGGCTTGTCCGTTGGTGTTGGTGAACACTGAGCTTCCGAAGTTGTCTCGGAAGACGCTGTACGGTGTTCCGGTCGTTGCGCTGGCTGTGTTCCAGTTGGCGTCGCCGGTGGTTTCCACGTTGACGGCGGCCGCGTTGTAGGGGTTCCAGTCGAAGTAGCTGTTCCCGTTGGGGCTTTGGAATACGGAGTATCCTTGTCCGTCTACGTAGACGCTTCGGGGGCTTTGGGTTCCTGGGATCCATTGCCATACGCTTTGGAATCCTTGTGCCGCCGTTCCTCCGTGGCTGTAGTATGTCGGTGAGAAGGTCATTGCCGACGTCGGCGGGTTGTAGGATCCGATGCCGACTGTTTGGGCTAACATTGACATTGGGGTGCCGTTTAGGTTTGTTTGTGTTGCGGTCTTTAGGGTGCTTTCGATGGTTTGCAGGTTGTTTTCTTGGGCTACTTGGTAGGTTAGCGTTGCTTGGTCCATTGGGCTGGTTTCGCTGTTCATTTGTTGGAGTTGGCTTATTACTTGTCCGTAATCCGCTGATCCTGCGGTGTACGCGCCTGCGCTGGTGGCTGCGGCGGCCAGTATCGCGGTTCCGAGGGCGGCGGCGTAGAGAAAGTTGGCTCCGTTGGAGTGCAGGGCTACCTTCGGGGCCTGCGCCATTTTTCCGGGTCCAGCATTGGGCCTAACCAAGTGTCGTACATGGTGAACTTCCATAATAGGATTCCTGCGATGTAGCTGATTGCGTGTAACATGTTTCATGGTCCTTTCCTTTCGCGCTGGCCGTCTAAGCCGGGCCGTCTTGGGTGATTAAGCTACTGCCAGCCGCACGGCCGGATCACAGTTGCTGTAAGGGGCTTCTGTCTTAGGAGACAGCTCCCTTGAGGCGGTGCCAAGCCCACCACGCGACGAAAATCGCGCTTCCGGCTATGAGGATGGGCACCACAACGGGGTACAGGATGTTCAATATGCTGTTAAGCACGTCGTACATGCTGTAGAAGGTGGAGTACTGCACGGCAGCGGTCGATGGTGTGGTGCTGCCGGAAGTGCTCGCGTGCGCTACGTTGGCAAGCGCGGTTACGGTTCCGCCGGCTAAGATCAGCGCGGCCATTTTGCGGCCGGTTTTTCCGAGGGCGGTGTAAGTGTTCTTCACGATCTTGACGCCTCGTGATGTGGCGTTTTGGAGCAACGATTTCAACATCGTGGCCTCTCTTTCTGACGGCCCGGCTTAGGCGGTCAATGTGTCGGTTAATTTCGTCCATGCCCACCAAGCGCCCCAGAGGGCGGCTATGGCTTCTGCCAGATTGATTAGGTACGGGTCGGTGTCATTCCAGATACTTAGTACTATGCTTGGGTCGTTCGTGCTGTCGGTCATTGTTGCCCCATTTGGCATTGTCGTGGGTGCGTTTGACGCTATGACAGTGTTCGGATAAGCAGTCGCAAGACATACGATACTGACCAAGTAAAGCCCCATAAGCAAAATGCGTCGCCGTATCCCTGTACTACACTCCATGCGTCGAGGGCTGGGTCGTAGGCCGGTTCCGTCTGGTATACCGGTACTGGGCTTGTTGTCGGTTGGGAGATTGTGACGGGTGCGGGCGATGCGTGCGATTGCGATGCCAGCGTGGTAATAGTGATTGTCGCGATTACGTATATCCATGTTTTCGTCCTCATCTTCTTTTCCTGTTTGTTTCTTTTGTTATCTTTCCCATTGGGCATTGGCGGCGGCGGCGGCGCAGACGCCGCCGCCTGCTTTGGGGATGGTTAATAGCATCCCCCCTTCTAAGTGCGCAAATAGCGATATTTCGGGCTTATTTTCATTGGTTTTTTCGAGTATGGGGGTAGTCGGTGCGCGATTGTGTTCCTCGAATTCGAGTTCGAGGGCTTGATCTCTGATGCGTATCCTGCCTTGCAGCGTTTGTATTTTGTCCTGGCGTTGGCGGACGTGTTCCGGCCAGTCTTGTCCGTGGGTTTGTTTCCATAAGTTGAATAGGTCGGTTATCTGGGCCTCTTGGTGCATGTCCAGTATGGCGGCGGCCGATATTAGGTTTCCGTAGGCTTGGGAAAGCCGTTGGGCCGCGTTGGCTTGTGGCTTCGGGTATGGTTTCCGTGGTGTTGCGGTTTTCCATGCGCCTTGTACAGTTTCCCAGAATTTGGATGGGGTGGCGTCGCGGTTCTTTCCGTTGGGGTTGCGTTCGTTTAATGTGAACCATTCCTCGGTTAGGTATTTCCAGATTCCTGCTATTTGTCCTGGTAGGTTCTGGGTTCCGTCTACGCGGAAGCATTTCAGTTTTTCCCTGCGGATTTGGAATTCTACGCGCGTTACGTGTTGCGCGTAGGGGTTGTTCCATAGGGTCATTTCCCATTGCTTGTCGGGGTGTATTTTGAGTTCCTCCTGCTTGTTGTAGATTCGGACGTGCAGCAGTGATCCGCCGTATCTGAGGCTTTGCAGGGTTGCCCCGCGTGTTATTAGCCGTTCTACGTCCTGCTGGTGGTCCGTGATTGCTTGTACTTTGCGTGCCTTGCTGATCCATAGCGGGTTGTGGTTGGTGTCGTAGATGTCGGTGATGGCCAGTTTGTCCGGGGCGTGTGTATCGGTGGTTAGGTGTAGTTCGGATACTTTTGTCCAGTTGGGATCTACTCCGAGTTCTGCGAGGGCTATGTTTATGTCGTTTTGCAGTTCGTGTACGTTCCGTCCGGCGATCGCGGACGGGTAGGCCTCGGCCATTATGTTCGGTGTTTCCGGGGAGTATTCTTCCTCGGAAAAGAATAGGCTTAGTTGCCCGTGTTGCAGGCCGTATCGGTATTTTTTGCGTCCGTATGGGAGGATTGCCCATACTTTGCCGGCTAAGTCGTATTGGTACTGGGCTGGGGATTGCCGGACTTGTTCTTGTAGTTCGCGTAGTGTGGGTAGGGCGGTGTTGGTGTTGGTTCCTCCGATGCCGATTTTGATCGTGTCGATTCCGCGCCATAGCGTGGTCGGCTTTTCAGTTTCGGGTTGTGGGTTGTCTACGTACATTTGGTCTCTTTTTACTTAGGGGCCGGGGTACTTGGCCTGGGTTTATGAGACGCGTCGGCCGTTCGCCCGGCCCCGTTTGAAAAGGTTTTCTTATTTGAGGTTTCCGGGGTTGGTTGCGGCGGTGATTTTGCCGGGGCCGAGGTCCGTAAAGGCTCTGCGCATCTTTTCGGAGTATTTCACGGTGATTGGGCCGGTTAACCGGATTTCCTTGCCGAAGTGTTTCGCGATGTCTGGGAAGTCGCCGGTTGCCCTGCCGGTGGCTAAGCCGCTGTCGATCTTGATGATGACCTCTTGGCAGTCGGGTTCCGGGTTTCCCTTGTAGTCGAGGGCCGGTTTGATTCCCTGCAGGATTCCGTGGTATGTGTACTCTGATGCCATTGTCCTGGCTCCTTAATTTGTCCGTCCTTGGGTCGGTTCCCGGCGCGTTGCCGGGGTTTCTCCGCCTTCGGTTTCGGATTGTTTTGCTGGTATGAGAATTTGGATGGTTGCCCGGGTTAAGACGGTGTTTGTGTATCCCTTGTAGCTTTTTACGCGCAGGCCGCCTATTGCTTCGATTAAGTCGCCTATTTCTGGTGGTGCGTTGGTCGTTGCGATGGTCATGGTCTGGTTGTCGTCTCTGATGGTAACGAGTGTTCCGGGCGTTCCTTCTTTGTCCATCCATCGTTTGGTGTTGGTGACGTTTCCTCTTATGCAATAGGTCATCATCTTGGGTTCCATTCACTTGTAAAATAGGTGCCCGTGGTTGTTGGTCGGTCCGTTTTGTTCAGGGGTTTGCGGACAATATTGTGATCGGTTTGAGTTCTCGGGTTGGGTCCTTGCGGGCGATTTCTGTAACGATGGTGTGGCTGTTGTTTTGGGGCTGTCTTCCGTGGTTGATGTTGGCCTTGATTGCTGCCTTGCGGTCTTCTCCGTAGTACAGGTATCCGCATTGTGTGCAATAGGTCGTTGCGATGGTTTGCATGGTTTGTTCCTTGCCGCGGCGATCTTATCGGGCGTGAACGCATTGGCCGCGTGGTAGCGTTTGCCCGTGAGATGGTTGATGCGTTGGGTGCCTAATTCCCGTGATCCGGTGTTATTTACAGGGTCCGATAATATATGTTATGTTAAATTGCGCTAAATGGGAGCAAATCCATACGCCGTCACGGGCAGTAATAACGTCACTTTGTCGCTGGATGTGCCATCTGCTGTGCTCCTGTAGTATAATCCCTCCGGAAAAAGCCCTTTCAAGTTGAAATGGGCGTTGTTAGATGGAACCGTGATTAACAGGAAAGCCATGAATCATCCTCCTATTGTTGCTATTGTCGGTGCCACCGGTGCGGTGGGTGTAGAGTTTCTTCGATGCTTGGAGGAACGTAATTTTCCGTTGGCTGAATTGCGGCTCTTTGCTTCCGCGCGCAGTGCTGGAAAACACCTGGCCTTTCGCGGGCAATCCTTAGCGGTGCATGAACTCACCGAGCAGAGCTTTTCCGGCGTGGATATTGCATTATTCTCCGCCGGTGGTTCGCTTAGCAAGAAATTTGGTCCAATTGCCGCCAAAGCCGGTGCGGTAGTCATAGATAACAGTTCGGCGTTTCGGATGAACCCGGATGTGCCGTTGATTGTTCCGGAAATTAATCCACAGGAGATCAACAACCATAAAGGTATCATTGCCAACCCCAATTGCTCGACGATCATTGCCATTGTACCGTTGTGGCCGCTATATAAAATTAACCGAATCACCCGGATTATTGCGGCTACCTATCAGGCCGCCAGCGGTGCCGGGGCGGCAGCCATGCAGGAATTGCTGGACGCCACAAAAGCAGCTCTCAATGGCCAGGAGTACCCCCCCACGGTGCTGCCCCACCCGTACGCGTTTAACGTGTTTAGCCACAACGCGTCTGTTGATTTGCATACGGGCTACAATGAAGAAGAAATAAAAATGGTCAAAGAAACGCGAAAAATCTTTGGTGACCCCGATATTCGTATTTCTGCCACCTGCGTTCGCGTGCCGGTTTTGCGCGCTCATTGTGAATCGTTGACCGTAGAATTTATGTCCCCTATTCAAGCAGATCAAGTTAGGGGCATTCTTTCGCACGCTCCGGGCGTTAAAGTGGTAGATCAACGGGAAAAGAACTATTTTCCGATGCCTCGGGACGCTTCCGGGCAGGGAGATATCCTTGTGGGGCGAATTCGCAATGATTTAAGTGATCCAACGGGCCGCAGCATTGCCCTGTTCGTCGCCGGTGACCAGTTACTCAAAGGGGCCGCTCTCAATGCGGTGCAAATCGCCGAATTACTGGTGGCCAAAAATTAAAGCCTCGCGCCCGCCATTTGTGGTGGGGTAGAGAATGTCCCACCGGCAACTTGTGCTAAAGCAGCCGACTTTAACTCCCGCTGGAATGCCAACTGGAACGCCACTATGCCTGAAGGCCGCTATAAAATGCTTGTCGCTTATGATGGAACCGCCTATTGCGGCTGGCAACGGCAAATTGAGCCGGTGGTAACGGTACAACGCACTATTGAAAAAGCGGTTGGGTATATCGTTGATCATCCAGTGACCGTCATAGGGGCATCCCGCACCGATACCGGTGTGCATGCCCAGGGACAAATTGCGGTAATGACCGTCAACACGCATTTAGACGCCCAGCGGCTGCGCCTGGCAATTAACAGTCGGCTGCCGCCCGATATTCTGATCCGCGAAATCGAGTCGGTGGACGAGAACTTTAATATCCGCAGCGCCCGCAGCAAGCGATACCGGTATTTGATCTGGGCGGATCGGGATCGTCCGATTTTTTATCGCCATTATGTCTATCACCATTGGCGGCACCTGGAACTGCCGGTTATGCAGGAAGCCTGCAGGCTTTACGAGGGGCAACATGATTTTATCGCATTTCGTGGAAGAAAAGATGACCGGCAAACGACGGTTCGAGATATTTTTCATTGCAGTATCCATCAGCGCGGACCGATAATAATCTTTGCCGTGGAAGGCAGCGGATTTCTGTATCACATGGTGCGTACCATGGTGGGCACCGTGCTGGACATTGGCCGCGGGAATGGTGAACCCCACCGTGTGACGGAACTTTTAGCATCCGGAGATCGGGGATCTGTGGGGCCGTGCGCCCCGGCGGCTGGATTAACTCTGCAATGGATTCGCTTTTAATGGGTGCTTTATATCAAGCAGACGAATGTAAAATGGACTTGGCCGGTTGAAAATAGTACACGTCATAACGCGATTAATTGTCGGCGGTGCGCAGGAAAATACGATCCTGACATGCGAAGGTCAGCAGCGGCGCGGCAATGATGTAACGTTAATTACCGGTCCAAGCACCGGCCCGGAAGGCTCGCTGATGCAGCGCGCCGGCGAAGGGGGGTATCGGATAATCGTGGAAGAAAGTCTGGTGCGCAGTGCGCATCCGATCAGGGATGTACGGGCGTATCAGCGGCTTAAAAAGTTATGCATACAACTGCAGCCCGATGTCATTCACACGCATTCCAGTAAAGCCGGCATTGTGGGGCGCGTTGCAGCCTGGAATTGCAAAGTTCCGGTTGTGGTGCACACCATCCATGGACTGGCGTTCCATCCATATCAATCCAAGCTCACCAACGCCGCATGGATCGCGATGGAACGGTTTGCCGCACGGAGGTGCAATAAAATCGTCTCTGTAGCCGATGCGATGACCCGTCAGGCTCTGGCGTGCGGAGTAGGAAAACCGGAACAATTCATCACCGTTTACAGCGGGATGGATATTAATCCGTTCTTAGCGGCCGCCGGTCAGCGTGCGCAGGCACGGAGGAAACTTGGAATCGCTGACGACCGGATCGTCATGGGAACCATCGCCCGCTTGCAGCCGCTCAAGGGTCATGACGATCTACTGGCCATTGCCGAAAAATTATTCGCGGCCCAACCGCGTCTGCTATTTCTCTGGATCGGCGATGGCCAATTTCAGCCGCGGATCACGGCAAAGATCCGCAGCGCCGGATGGCAGGATCGCTTTATTCTTACGGGTCTGGTTCCGCCGGCGCAGGTGCCGCAACTCATTCCGGCCATGGATATGATGGTGCATCCGAGTTATCGGGAAGGCTTGCCCCGCGCGGTGGCCCAAGGAATGCTCGAAGCCATTCCGGCAATTGTGTACAACTGCGACGGTGCCAATGAAGTCTGTATGGATGGGCACAGCGGTATTCTCGTGGAACCAGGGGATCTGGCCGGTTTGCAAAACGCTATTCTTCAGTTAGCTGAAAATGCGGACCTTCGCAACGCCATGGGCTCGCACGGAAAAGTTCTGGCGGAAAAAAGATTTGACGCCACTATCATGGTAGATTCACTACTGGACGTTTATCAAAAAGTCCAAGGAGAACGGCATGTTTCTTAAATACCCGCGATGCGTCAAATATCCCGGCAGCTATTTATTTCCGGCCCTGATCGCGCTATTTTTTTCACCCGTCGGCATGGCCTTGGCGGGAAATGTGTCATTTATTTCCGGTGCCGCCGAATCCCGCATCGCCAATCAGGTGCAACAGCTTGATAACCAGATAGGCAACCTGCTGCTGAAAATTCCGGTTGGCACGAACAACGCCACGGCCCCCGCTGAAGTCCAGGAAACTTACCGACTCATCATTCGACATCTGTATGAATCGGCAACGCACTGTAAAAATGTCCCGCTACGATCCCTGATGGTTCTTAAAGCGGATCAACTTTTCGCCGGACTTTCAGATTTTGATAAGCAGATAAATATTCTCCTGTCGGCCGCTAATGCTAATAACGCAGCCATAGCGCAGGCGTGCCGGAATTTCTATCGCGCCAGCAGCCAAGTCAATGCCCCGCTGGTCTCCACCGAGGCGCTCCATAAATATCTGCACCGGTTGCTCAAACCCTTGGCACCATTGGCCCAGAGAGAATTTACCAGCACATCAGCACTAATAGTGTGGCCCCTGACGCAAGGCGCTCAAAGCCATCATTGGAAGTCCGACAAGCCTGCGGCGGGCCTGCCGGATATTGATGCCGAAATAGCAACTTTGCAACATGCCAGGATCCCGGATCGAATGCGTGACATCGTGGGATCGATCCTCCAGCAACTTAAGCAGGGTGTGAAAACTCCGGCATCGCGGCCCCAAAGCCTGGAGTATTATGGCACTATTCTCCAGTGCGTAAGTCTGGCGGAGCATTTACAACAAGGTGCGGTGTTATCCAAAACTCTACGATCACATTTTAATCATCGACTGATGCTGGGATTATTATTTTTCAAGGACCCGCGCACCCGCGATGTCGGTGCCCGTGAGTTAGAGTCCATCGAGGTGGTGGTTCGTTCTCTGGAACTGCTCCAGACCGCCCCCCTGCCATCCAAGGCCCAGCGTGTTGTCAGCCAGTGCGTGCAGAAGACGATTGAACAAATGCAGACTTCCCATGATACCAAGCAATATACACAGAATCTTCAAGCCTTGGATCAACTCCTTATCCAGCAACGCATATTCGCCCAGCTCCTGCAGCGAGATCACGCATCGTACACCGACACTGCCTGGCGGCGAATTGCCGAAGATGGGAGGAAAGACCTCCGACAGACGATCACCGCCCTAAAAACCGACTTTAATCGCCAAGCCGTTCAAACCTATGTCGCCCATGTTGCCGAACTAACGCAGAATCTCGGTCGGCTTATCGCCATGAGATTCTCCGCTGAGCAAGCATTACTGTATCACCCGCGGGGGGCCGATGGCGTGGCGCAAAATATGCGGCGTTGGGCCACGCATATTGGCATGCATCCATATCAGAACGGTGCCGCGGTGCGAAGTTTTAAGCGTTTTAATCATGTGTTGTTGCTGTTGGCTGCGGTGCATCGTGCCATGGCAGCGCAGGGCCCGGAAAAAATATTAGCGCGCATTTCCGGCGGCCGTTATCAGCGATTTGTCACCCAGTTTCTGAAAACGCAACGGGATATTGTCGATTCATTGGCGCAGCGGCAACTTGCTTCTGACGCGTTACTCCATCGACTTGGTCGCCAACGTCTGATTTTTAAAACCAGCTCGGAATTGGCCTACCTCTTAGAGGCGGATCAGCCGTTACTTCGTTTAAATCAATGGGCCGCCTGGCACATCAGCCAGGGAACGGAAAAGACCCTCTTGAATCAATTTGAACAGACGCTGTCTTTTGAATTTCATTCAGCCACCAGCAACAAGCCCATGTCTTCAGAAGCTTGGGCCGGTTTTACCGTCACGGCCGGCCCGATTGCTACGCTGGCGGAAACGTGCCAGACACTGCTTCCGCAACTGAATGTCTCCACCGCCGCATGGTCCACCGGTTGGTTGCAGACTTATTCGTGGCAGCCGCCTAATGCCCTGTGCGGAAGTGAAGTACCCAACTTCACTATGGCCTGTATGTTCTTTAATGATGCGCACTATCAAAACGCTCACGGCCGTTCGCAGCGCGCAATGGCGTTATTTAACTCCGGATTACAAGCTATAAAATAGAGGCTCTTATGCCCGGACCGACTCATTTTCTTGATTTCATTGCCCAGACTTTAAAATCACGATACTCCCCCACCGTCCCGGCCATCTGCCTGAGGCCAATTTTTCCGCTCCCATACGGCTTACCAAAACGCACCGGATGATCGTCTATCCAATCCAGAGATACCTTTCCATTAACCAGCAGTTGAATATGTCGCCCGTCTTTGATGATGCGAAGTTTCTGGAATCCCTTCGCTCCCGGCGCGACGGCAACCGGCCCGACTCCCGTAAGGTAAAAGTGATTATTCTTACGCAGGTTGGACGAAGGACGCCCGGATTGAAAAAGCGGCAGATTGGCAAAATATGAGAAATGGTAACTGACAATAGCGCCATGCGTATATTGGCTGAATATTCCGTCGCGCCGCGGTAGATCGGGATTAAAAATATCCTCGCCATTAGCGCCACGCGCGGCAAAAAATATAATGGCCAGCCCGGTACGCGATACCGGCTTGAACTGCCAGTCAGCGATGAACCGATTGGGAAATGTCACCGGGCACCATAATACAAAATGGCCTGGGCCGGAAAAAGTTCCCGTCTTTTGAGTTTGCAATTTCATGACCTTGCCGGGAAAGGTCATTTTGCCGGGGCCTTCAAGAATCCATTTTGCCACATCCGTTTTATTGCCCAGCGGATTCGAATAAAGCAAAGCGCCGCGCCGCTTGCGCAAATTAATTGCGGCGGCAGGACGATAGTACCCCAGCAGAGCTTTGTATTTTCCGGATAATGTTTTCGGCACTCTTTCAGGAATTTCTCCCGGTGGAATGTAGGTCGCGTGGACCTGCACGTCGGAGACGCGATTGGGTCCGTTGCCAAGCAAGATCTGATCCGCATGGCCTGTAATTTTCCAAGGCGCATAGCGGGTGCCGGGAAGATTCATGGGCACTCCGTTCAAATAGCCGTCGCATCGACCTTTGTTGCCATCCCAGGTAAAAATCAGTTGGTATTTGGTCGGTCCGGGCAAGTGTGTCAGATTAACCAAAAATCCCCGATCATATTTTCCTTTGCTCCATTCAAAAATGATATTGACGCTCTGTTTACCACATGTCAATTTACAATCGGCCAATCCAGGTAAAGCTACCAGCGTTTGATCCAGCGATTTGGCATTCGCGCCGTCGCGCCATGTTTGGCTGGTGCGCAGATTAAAACTCAAATAGCCCCGCTGCCCCAGTTGTTGGGACAAAGGTGTCTCGACGGTCATAGCTTTCTCCGGCTTCCCGGGAGCCATGGTCGCACCCAACATCGGCGCGCATGAGCCTGCCAGCAGCGGTACCGTAAGTAACGTTGAATTGAAATATCGTACATAAGGCATAAGCGCATCTCGCGTATCCAGTAATCACGATGATTAAATAACGCGGTTGACCTTACGATGCAAGGCTTTGCTTATTTTCTGACAAACAAAGAAGATTTTTCGCATTGTGCATCAGGGCATTACTATCTGGATTATGTTCGTTCTGCCGTGTATATTTAAGCCTGTAATGCCGAGTGTCACATGGTGAACGGCTGTTGAATTGTGTATTGTCCGTAACGCGCGTGTCCCAAAAGATCCAGGACAAAAACACTTGGAGATTCATTGATGAATTGTTTTTGCGCGCGCTTGTGGTTGTCGATCCTGTTACTGATACTGGGTGTCCCTTCGGCACATATTGTGGCCGGTACGGTTAGCCAACGCCCGTTTGTTGTCCATTTTAACTCTCCGTCAACGCTGAAGCACATTCGCATTTTTGGCCGCGGGGTAAGCATGAAGTTCAACACCCATGCCCGCTATATCCATCAAGAAATCGGCAGTCTTGGGATAATCGCCAACGAGAAGGAAAATTATCCGCATCGCAGGCAACGATCATCTAAATCAACTCCGAATTCAAAAAAGGCACGCCCTCGTTCCGGATATGGTGATGTGCGACCCGCAATAGTTATTCACTGTGTGCAGCCCATTAACTTGCGGCTTTATCGGGCAATAAGTCTGTGGGTTTATGTGCCCAAGTCCGCGGCAGTGCATTTCTTTGGGCGCTATGATGTGCGGTTAGCGGTGAATGGCGGCAATCCTTACTGGTCATTTGCCGATGTTTCACCGGGCTGGAATTATGTTGTCTGGAACTTTGCCCGTCATCCGCAAAACGCCA
>JAKAEZ010000061.1 GCA_021819825.1 Planctomycetota bacterium | reverse complement strand
ATGACCTCTGCCTTGTTCGTGCTAGAGCGGCCTAATGCTTCGGACCGATGAGCATTGTACAGGACCCCGGGTGTCGGAACGATGGACAAGCCTGGTCTCGATTTATCGAGACAGTTGTGGAAGTCTTGAGCCGATGCGTTGTGCTGGTCCGCCCTTGTAACAAGGGTTCGAAACTCTCCCGCTCTCACGGCATCATGGTGGAGGTCTTTTTATTGGTATAATGCGGCCATGCGGGATGTTTCTTTACCTATTCATGGACGTGGCGCCAGCGGCAACCCCGCTAACCGCTTTGAGGCGGCACATTATGAAATGGCCCCCGATGCCGATGAACCGGCCTCCGTCGCACTGCGCACAGAGCTGATTGCTGATCACAGCAAATCCATCCTTTCCGAAAATGACAGCCCGGATATCGGTTTCCGATTCAGCCTCAATCCTTATCGGGGTTGCGAGCATGGGTGTATATACTGCTACGCCCGGCCCACGCATGAAACGCTGGGCTATTCCGCGGGACTGGATTTTGAAAGTAAAATCATGGTCAAATACAACGCCCCGGAATTATTGCGGCAAAAGCTGATGCATAAACACTGGCAGGGGGAACTTATTTCCATGGCCAGCGTTACCGATTGTTATCAACCCGTTGAACGTACTTTGCGCATAACACGCGGTTGTCTGGAAGTGCTGGCGGAATTTAGAAATCCGGTTTCCATCATCACTAAAAATCATCTCGTTACGCGCGATATTGATCTGCTGAGAGAATTGGCGCGCCATCACGCGGTGGCGGTTTTTATTTCCGTTACCACGCTGCAATCGGAATTGGTCGCAATCATGGAGCCGCGCACCAGTTCGCCACAGCGCCGACTGGCCGCGATAACCGCGTTGTCACAAGTCGGTATTCCAACGGGCGTGCTGGTAGCACCGGTAATACCGGGTTTAACGGATCAACAGATGCCGGATATTCTCAAGGCTGCGGCGGCAGCCGGGGCGACATTTGCAGGCTATACGCCATTGCGGCTGCCTTATTCGGTAAAGGATTTATTCCAGACGTGGCTGCGGGAACATAAGCCGGATCGGGCGGAGAAAATTCTCAATCGGATTCGCTCCATGCGCGGCGGCAAACTCAACGACTCCAATTTTGCCACACGGATGAAAGGTGAGGGCATATTTGCCGACCAGCTTGAAAAACTTTTCGAGCTTTCCGCCCGGCGGGCCGGGTTGCCATCGCATTATCCCGCGATGTCATCAGCGGCATTTCGTCGGCCCGGCGCGCAGCAGTTGGGGCTTTTCGAATAAATTACCGCCCGTAATGCACATGCAGCGTTGCCCGGGCCAAAACATAGCCCGCCATGGCATGATGCAGGCAGGGCAGGCAATCCGGCGCGAAAAGCAGCTTGCGGCTTAATGCGTAGAGAATAATTCGGTAATGATGGGCGGGGCCGGGCGGCGGAGAAGGGCCGCCGTAACCAAGTTTGCCAAACGAGTTGGTTCCCTGTCGGGCCGATGGCAGGCCAGCAATCCGCTTGTCGGCCGGGAGGTGTTCCGGCAATCCTTTGGCCGTCGGTGGAATGTTAATAATCATCCAGTGCCGAAACGCCAGCGGTCCCGGTGCGTCGGGATCTATCATCACCACAACCAGAGAAACGGTTTTCTTGGGAACATGGCGCCAGGCTAAAGGTGGCGAAATATCCTTTCCATCCGCGGTGAAGCGCCGGGGCAGTACCGCATGATTATGAAAGGCCGGTGAAGTCAACGTCATAACCTGCCGGGCTGGCGCAGCGGCTTTAGCGGCAAGAGCCGGAGTCAGACAAATCAATACACCGGCCATAGCTGCGGCCAGAGCTGCTAACATTGCAAGCATCATATAAGTGGTGTGTTTCATGGTGGCAACTCCGTGGAAAAGTCCTTCCCTTTAACTATATCCCGGCTTGGCCGATAATAGAACAGAAGTCGCGATGGCCACCTGCCACGGGTTCACAGCCTGGCAAAGTCAAAGGTGCCGGCAAAAATTTTCCCGCAGCCATTTTACGCCAAGGCGCGGTATTCGTACTATAATTCCGTTTTACGGGTGCTGCGCTTATGTTCAAATTGCGTCTGATTTATGGCCTGCTGTTCGGGGCCTTGCTTTTGACGATGTTTTATTTTGATCAGACGCTGTCGGCGGGCTGGCCGGCGCGGTGCATGTCTTTCCCGCCCGGCACGCTGATGGTCGTGAGTTTAATTGGTATTATTCCGCTGGCAACTGCGGAAATGCGACGATTGCTGAAAGCGGAGGGCGTGGCTATTTCCATGCGCGTATGCGTAACGGCATCCCTTTTGTGCATGATCTGGCCATGGCTGGAGCAGTTGTCGCAGATGCTTTTGACCCATCCTAAAGGTGCCAGTCCGATTGCGGTGCGTGTGGCATGGTGGTTTCACACCGTAAAACCGCATTATCTCGTGCCAACCGTTTTAGCATTAGGGCTGGTGGGTGCGGTGGTAATGTACAGTCGGAATCAGAAAATTGACGGAGCCATGGCTTCGGCAGGCGGGTCGTTATTAGCGATTGTGTATCTTGGGGTAATGCCCGGATTTTTCCTGCCGATCAGGCTCACACATTCCGCCGGTATGGTGGTGTCCATTCTGTTGATGGTTAAAGGTGCGGATATGGGCGCGTATGGCGTGGGGCGATGGTTGGGAAAGCACAAGTTGATCGCGTGGCTTTCCCCGGGGAAAACCTGGGAGGGTTTTGTTGGCGGATTGGCTGCGGCAGCTTTTATTGGCATGTTGCTGTCGCATTTTTCGCCCGAATTTGCGTGGTGGGAAGGCCTGCTTGTCGGCGTGGTGCTGGGAGCGGCGGGACAAATGGGAGATTTACTGGAAAGCCTGCTGAAACGTGATGCCGGCGTGAAGGATTCAGGCCTTGTGCCGGGTTTTGGCGGCGTGCTGGATATGCTGGACTCGGCCGTTTTTGCCGCTCCATTGGCTTATTGGATGTTAAAACTGGTTCACGGCTAATCGCCGCGAGATCAGGAGTCTGTGATGCAAGCGCGAAACGACAGCAACGTTTTGGGAGCCGGCCCGAGCATGGGTCAAGCATTAACACATTTTCAATCTGCCCATACTCAAGCCAAGCATGCCTGTGGCATTGTGAAGCGGATGTTGCGGGAAATAAACTTCCTACCCACCGCCGATTGCTGCCGCAATACTGGCCTTTACCCGTTCGCGGCACTATATCGCTTTTGTCTTCCACTGTGCGTGATTGCAATCACGTCCAGTATGCTGGCAATTACCAGCCGCGTCGCATGGGCCGCCACTGCCACCGACCCGCAGGCCCATGTTTCCACAGCTCTGCAGCGGCGCGTGGCGGGTAGCGTGGGATCTCTGGCATCGGATAAGTGGAAAAATCGGCAGCAGGCGGAGCGGAGTTTGTTGTCCATAAAGGGATTTGTTTTGCCGCAACTCGCCGCAGCGATGGTAAAAGCGAAAAATCCGGAGCAACGCGACCGCCTGCTGCGAATTTGCATGCAGTTATATCTGCGGCAATTCAACTGGCTGCATCATGGCAGTGCCTTTATTGGCATGGAGTTTATCGCCAAGCCCCTGGAATTACGAAAGCGTGGAATCCCGCAATGGATTCCCGCCGTGGCGGTGGTGCGCACCGTAGCCGGTTTTCCCGGCGGTTTATACCTGCGCGAAAACGACCTGATATTGGGTATTAATGGTCATAAAATTCCAGCCTACAACACAGCAGCCGCCTTCCGCGCGGAAATTCAGCAGCATCAACCCGGCAGCGTAATAACACTGCTGCTGCTGCGTAATGGAAAAATGATAAAAGTTCCAGTGCCGCTTACGGGCATTGCCACCGACCCGCTGGCCGCGCAGGAACTTCTAAATCAACGGAATCTCATTGCGGAGCACCTGATCGACAAGTACCTCCCGGTTAAGCCGCTGGTTTTAGCCGCTGCGCCGCGGTAACGGCTTGACGGTGCAGTTGCGATGCCCTCAAAAATGGTTGTGGATAGTGGGCGCTTACACGAAGAATTATCAGGTCGGCGCAAAAAAAGGCCTCGCTGATGGAAGATCAGCGAGGCCGATTGTTGCGCTGCCACATTATTGACCTGGCGGCGGCCCACCAGGACCATTGGGTCCGCCCGGCCCACCGGGGCCGCCGGGTCCACGCGGCCCACCAGGTCCGCCGGGGCCGTGCCGCGGCTTTTTCAAGGTAATCGTACCGGCATCCGCCGTGCCGCCAGATTTAACCACAACTGGTTTATTGACGTGGCCAAAGCCCTTACGGCGTTTCATCGCCACAATTCCATAACGGCCCACGGGCGCGTTGTTGAGCACAAAGGTGCCGTCGGCTTGAGTCTTGGTAACTCCCATGACCATCGTATGTTTAATCCAAACCGACTGGCCGGGCTTAACCTTTAAATGGCCATGCGGTCCATGCCCGTTTGGTCCGCCCGGAGGTGGGCCACCAAATCCCGGAGGTCCACCGGGACCACCCCCCGGTCCGCCCGGCCCTCCGCCAGGTCCGCCACTGGTCGGAAGGTTGACGCCCTTGGGCAGCCGCATGACGCGCACGATGGCTCCGCCTACAGGATTGCCACTGGCGTCAACCACTTTGCCAGTAATTGTGCCGGTTTTACCGGCGGTGGAGCTATCCCGGGCCGTTGCAATACAGGGCAATGCCAACGCCATGATTCCCGCCAGTACAATTCCACAAAATTCCAAACTTAAACGTCGCATCAGCAGACTCCTTTTGTAGGCTCACTGAACCACGGACTGACAATCCGGACCGTCCGGTTTGCCGTGCCGAGCTTAGGTGCCTCGTGTCGTTATCAGCGCACTGGGGCTGCCCGATTTCAGGTTCCGCGGCCCCCAAATCAGGCGGATGCCGAAAACGCCGCAAGGCACTGCATCGCACTGAGTTA
>JAKAEZ010000031.1 GCA_021819825.1 Planctomycetota bacterium | reverse complement strand
ACAGCGACAACTCGCTGAAAACAAAAGTATTCTGATTCGGCAGGCCTGACCATCGGTTCCTCATGCCCGCAGATTATCCCCTATCAGAAAACTCCCCGGTAGATGTGGTTCGTAGGACGGACACGACACAACGGCACGAAGGTTTTGAACCACGAGTTAGCTATAAGAAGGCGAGGGGGGGAGTGGTTTTCAGTTTTCAGTGTTCAGAACTCAGGAGACAGAAGACAGTTTTTTCGGCGCGGGCGGGTCTGGTTCCGGGACTGGTCGTGCAGGCTATGGGTTCATTTGTGGGTCGGCGGCGGGTGGGTATTGCTTGTCGAATTCGGCCAGCGCCGCTTTCATGAGCATGCTCCTTCCTTCTTCCGTCAGGCCGTTAACGATATTAACGCGCTTGTCATTGATTTCTTTATTGACTGCTTGGGTGATTGCCTCCCAAAGTTTCTTGAATGCAGCCGCATCGCCGTCGCTGGTCGTTGTGATTGGGTAATCAAAGAGCTTCGCCACAGCGGGGTCTCCGTACCGGTTTTTGTTGTTGAGCCAGGATGTGCAGCGAAATGTCTCCTCCAAATGGCGCTGGATGGTCGATTCAAAAAAATCTCGCGGCAGAAGACCGAAGCGGAACAGAGCGAACTCAGCGGCCACCACCGCATCACGCATTCGGTCGAAGGCCACGCCTACCTCACTAGGTCTGGGGCTTTGGTTGCTGATATCCAGATGTGCCTGCGTACTCCAACGAATTGCTTCAGCCTGAGCCTGTTGCCTCGCGGTCTTGGCATGCTCGTCGGCTGCCCTTGATTGCGCCGATAGCGCCTCGACCTGTCGGACCAATACTTCCATTTGTTGCGTGGTCGCCCTGGCAGCCTGTTCCCCGGCGCATTTCTGCTCCTTAACCGATTCCCACGACGCCATTGCTGAACGCCAAGCCGCGACGGCGGCAAATGCTGTGATGATGCCGATTCCTAACTGGATAAAGTTTGCGGGGGACATCATTTTACATCCAAGTTTAGTTTTATGCTCATAGAGAAAGCCCCGAAATATACTTTCTCACAGGATACCAATCAAAACCCGAACTGTCAATATATTGTGGTATAATTCCCAAACATGCACAATGGGTAGGTGTAATCCTATTTTATTCCTGATTGTTGAATCTATTCGGCTGACGTTTTTTTTCTGCCGCAGGAAAAGCAGGAACGGGCCTGTGACAGTTTATGCAGCCTTTTTTCTAGCCTTAGCCAAAACGTAAGCCGGTCGGTTGGCCCAGAGACGTTCCCAGCGGCCATCCTGGCTTTTCCACGCCGCCCGTAACGCGAGAATGGCCTCCACTCCCGGCAGCCGCCAGCGTTGTTCCGTGCCTTTGACGCGTTTGTTGAATGTTTTTACCCCCGCTTCGGTATTGCCTGAGCCAATCGGCCAGCCCTTGGCTCGGTAGACGCCATACTGCATGTGCTCCCGATGTTTCTCAAAATATCCCGGCTCGCGATGGAGAATCTGCGGCGATTCCGCAGTTTCCTCCGGCAACGCCTTTTCCGATGGTCGGACATGTTGTTGAACCATCTGTATCATCGGGTCTACCTTTCCCTCCCACAGCAGACTTTCCAATTCCACGCCCAGCGTCTTGGATTCCGGAGTATCTTTGCCGTGCACTGCCGCCGCCAATGTATGAACATGCTCCACGGCATGGTAATAGTCGATGATGCGATGATCAGCCAGTTTCAGTTGGCTGGCCAACGGATCAATCCAGTTGCCGCCATCACTTATATTCAGCACCACCGCCGCTCGGGAAAGTCCGCGGCGATTGCCTTCCAGCTTTACCATAGGCCCAAATCCCTGGGCGTCTTTCATCGTGGCGGTGTAAGTGGTCACCAGCGCTTTGGGGTTTTGTTCCTTGCCGTCGCCAGGTAGGTAACTGGTGAAGCTGGCCACTTTATCTTCACGCCAACGGCTTTGCGTTCGGGGGTCCTTGTCACGCGTGTGCACCCGCCCTCCATCCAAGCCCACCACCAACAATGCCGGGGCATTAAGTGGCCCTTCTGGATGCACCCCGCGCTGCTCTAAGCGTATTTCCTGGTCCCGTGCGGCAATCAGACGATCCCCTATCCGCTGGGACCAACGCTGGACCTGCTTGCCATCCAATTCTGTTTGCCAGTCCAAATTCAGAGAGCGGGCCGCATCATCAAACACCCGATCCGTCGCTTCTCGCGCTACTCGCTCGGCCGCCAAAGGCGTCAGCGGAACCTCCGACGGCAAACCCCAATCACGATCCTGAGGGGGAAAAAGACCGGCCACATGACCGGCAGCGACCCTGTTGCCGGGTCAGTACCATCACGCCGTCCGGGCCTCTAATCTCTTTCTGAACAGGGGCTGTCGCCCAACGCGTTTGCTGTGATCCACAGTGTGGACAACAACCCGCCTCCTTCACCTCTGCCGAATCGGTCAGCCGGGCACGCTCCTCCAAGAGTGTTGGTATCAACGCCGCCTTGAAGGCCTGCGCTTGTAACTCGAAATCCCGAAAGCTATCGCCCGGTAACCGTTGATTTTCATCCTCCGGAATCATTCGCTCCAAGGCATCGTGAAACGTCTTATTAATTCTCTCTAAAGCCTCTTTACGGGTGGTTGTCGCAGCCATGATGGTTCCTCCTTGAACAGTTGATAGCACTCCCAAACCACTTCCTGTGGTCTGGTTCCTCACTATTCTACCCAAACTTACCGCTTGGCAGAAACTGTCACAGGCCCAGCAGGAAAGCAGGAACTCAGTCGCATTTTTCGCGTTGACCGGAAGGTCCAAAAAAGCTATAATAACTCCAGCGGCCGGAATGGGCCGGCGTCAGCCGACCCCGGAATCTAATTCCCTGGTCGCTCTTTTTTTTGCTGACCGGCCAGCCAGGACACAACATCAAGATACCGCTCATCACCCCGGTAGACGCAGGGTTTGATAATCTTGACCCCAGATTGATCGATGGGCTTCATTGGCGCTCCGTTGTTCACCTCTTCCATCTTTCGTAGTGACAGGGCGCAGAGATCACAAAGCTGCAAGGGGTGGCTGGCCTTGGAATCGATGAAGAAACCCTTCTCCACAATCTGCGTGAGCCGTAGTGAGCCTTCGGTGCCCCTTAACGCGCGTATGGTTTTTTCGACATCCGAAACTATCTGCTTATTTTCGTCGGAAATAAACATTCCGCGCGGCCCGTCAGGCTGCGCGCGTAAGTAGTCGTTAACGACTTGGGCGAGGAGGGCGAATGCTGCAACGTAAGGATTGATTACTATGCCGCCAGTCCCAAATTTTGCGTGCAGCCACTTTTGAAACCTCTTTTTTACAATAGGACGATAGATCAAACCGCACTGATGTTTAGGCACCAATTCCAGCCAACTGTCGCGCAGTGCGGTGCGGTCGAAGACACTTAGACCACTGAAGTGGCCGTGGCCATTACGCAGATCGTTTGCGTGCATTTCGAATCCATCCGGCCGCGTTGGCAGGTGCTTATCCAGCGCCAAAATCAGATCACTCTCCATCGGCTGCCATTTGTCCTCAGGAACGACCAATGCGCAAAGGACAAATACGGGCTGCTGCGGGTCATTAAGGTTGTGTCCAGTATTGCCGGACTCGTCAATGTAAATCAGGTGCATACCTGCTCTCCTTAAAAGTCAAAGCTGCGAGCCGCCGCCGCCAATTCCTTTTCCACCGCCTTGATTGACTCATTGAGATTTCCTGTCGTGAGATTTCCAGCCAGCTTGGTTTTCAGGCCGTGGAAGGTGATAACAATAACGGAGGCTTTGGCAGGGGGTTAGCCCCGGTCATTGCCTTTGCTTTTTTAATCTTCCTCATGGGCTCTATCCGATTGGCTCCGCAAATCATCCAAGTATGTGATTCGGTTAAGATTCCAATTTCCCGAACCATCTATTTTTGGCTTCTCGCCAGCGAACTGCACGTCCTGAAGTTTGGCGGCATAGGGAGCAAGTTCCGCTCGTGCCGGTTGAGGCATCGGCTTACGCCGCCAGCCCCACCCAAGCATATATGCTGCCAAATCTGCGAGAAATACACCCTTCGTCAGTTCGGAGTGAACGAAAGACGGCTCGGGCACTATTCTGGCGCTGCGGTAGCGTCCATTTTGCGTTCCGAGGAAGTATGCGGCCATATTGCTGCGCCGCCGCCGCGTAATCTCATGCGCAAAATAGCGTGCGTGATAGGGTGTGGTCATGAAAGTTCCGCATTTCCCAGTTTCACCGACGGCTGAAAGGATACCGCAAGAGTGATTCGGCGGCTATTGGGCTGAGCCTCCGTAGTCCAGAGCAGTTCCAAAGCATCGGAGGTCAGCTCACCGCTTGCGTCGACGCGCCACCGGGCTGCAGTAATCCGTAGGCCTCCTCACTGATTTGTGGATGGAGCAGCGGAAAATAGACGGAATATATTCTGCCAAGCGGCAAGCGGATTCACGACTTGGTGAACAACTCCCAGTTCTTCTGAGCACCGTTGCCGATAATGCCGCCGGGCCTTAGGTTGCTGCCCTGAGCAAATTTCTGGACTGCGAGCATATTCCAAACGGAACCCGACAGGCCGAGCCAAAGCGGTAGACCGTGTAGCTGCGTGGCGACCTCACCGTGCAACATGCTAAGAGCATCTGGCCCACCCGGCCTGTGCTCCGCAAGGTTGCGGTGAAAGCTTGTATACAAAGTCTGATTACCCCCATAAAGCAGGAAGTTTGGCCACCGATCCGGCAGGCATGTGCGCAGGAAACACGCCACCATCACACTGTCAAAATCGATACCGCTCTCTACCCAACGATCCTGCCACCCATCACCGCCCTGCTTGAGGCTCGCAACGATATTTGTCCAATGGCGAGAGGCTTGACGCAAGGCATTCCGTAGTGTGCGCGGCGTGATATGTTGTGCCAGTCCGATTTCTGAGCGATCGGAAATAAACGCATTTAGCAGGCTCTGCCGCTGTTGCGTTTCAAGCCCGCAAAGCGGAACGGCCATGGTGAGATCCTGAACATCTGGACACACTTGCCGAACCATCCACGTTCGGAAAACTCGTAATATTGGTTCCAGGTCGGCGGCCTCAAGTTGGTTTTCAAGCAGAAGGTTGAATTGAAAGAGCCGTGACACCGGTAGATAACTGATGCCTTCCGCCCAGTTTGATTGCCCGTCGAGAATCATGTTGCTCACCTCCGCGCGCAGACCGCTGATCTCACTTTGGCTCATTGGCGGTGCATTCATGGTGTCAAGCTGGCCACCTTGGCACGCGGTTTTCCACCGGTCGTTATAATCGCTCCAATTGCAGATCCCATTACTCTTCTTGTCCTGACTAACAAGCCGCGGATCATCAGGCGATGGTTCCGACCAAACCGGCGTGGATGTGCAAATAACATATCCGAACCCCGGCAGCCTCTTGAGACGATCCAGAAATCCCTGCATGATTTCACAGTGATCGGCGCGGCGAGCTGCGGCTGCAGTACGATCATCGTCCTCGATGCAGAAAACGATACGCAGCCCAGCTCTGACAAGCAATTCAGAAAGGGCCGGAAGCCAGATGTCCAGAGAGGGCGGAACAATTCCATCGGAAATGCCGATAACATTGGCCCCGCCGAAAACCGCCCGAACTATTCCATTGGATATCCCGGCAATCGGCAGGATGTCGATACGATCACGAATGATTTGGGGGATTTCATCAATCGCACCCCGAAGCGCCGCCTTGGAATTCGAATACTCCCAAAGGGAAAGAAAACAAAACCTCAGGGCTACGGAGGACGAGGTATTCTCTCCAACTTGTGCGTCGCGGCCAATCTGAGCAGCAAGCCGCAACAGGGAGGATTTACCCGATCCGCGCGGCCCGACAATATTGACCGTCCCGGCACCCGCCATTGATGATGCTGGCCGAAGCATCTCCAGCACCGTCGTTGCCTTCCGCTTCACGTCGAACAGGTCGTCGGAGACGCTTTGAATGGGATTTTCAGGCCCCGCAAGCCAACGGAAAAGTCGCTTCTCCCTTTTGGGATCGTTGAACGGAGCGCCCCACGGAACTGGCCTATTACCGCTGTTCAATCCGTGGATCGGTGGCCCAGCAGCAGTCGCAGGCACCGCTTGCGGTCCAGACGTGGATTGCGTCGATTCGTTGACGATGAAAGCCGTCAGGCCACGTGCCGAGCGAGCCAAGGCCCGATGCGCCAAGAGTCGCGGCAAAAGTAGCGAGTAGCCCACTAATGCAAGGGCGGCTGCCACAATTGCCGCTGAAATTCTGGATGCCCCTCCCTGGTGGAGGAAGCATCTTTCTGAAAAGAACGCCCCTATGGCGGCGGCGAACATAATCCAGATTACCGGCGGCGGCAGGGGGCGGCGGAGCCGGATGGAGCCTAAAGATGGCAAGCTTGCCAAGTGGAACACCCAGATCAGCGCCGCGAAAACCAACAGGACGGAAAAGGTGGATGGCAGTGTCGGCACTATCCACAGCGACAAACCTACGGCAACGGCGCAGACACCGGCAGCGAGCACCCAGTATGACACGTCCCCACACGCATAAGTGTTTTCTTTTAACGGGCCAGTTTGATCCACCGCATTTCTCCGTTACCCTACCAACTATTGGCGACGATTAATGAGTATACCACGTTGCATTTCGGGGGTCGCGTGTCACGAAGTTTACGCTTGGTAGTGTCAAGGTAATGTGCCTTGCGGCGACATTTTTTCCGCCCGTCCTCACCCGGCACCATCTCCACCCGCGAATAAAACAATGCCACCACCTCCTTGCGTTCTTCCGGCGTGAGTCCGGCGGACATGTTATTCTGTCTAAGCCGCGACGGTTAAGTGTTATCCTCAGCCTGATTTGAATTGCCGGGAAATTGGCTTTGCGGTGGCCGTGAATTGTAAATGTATGATTCACGGCCATTGCATTTGAGGAATTTAGAACGGCTGGTCCAGGCCGTGGACCAGGCGGGCGGCGCGGACGGTGTTTTTCAGGAGCATGGCGACGGTGACGGGGCCCACGCCGCCGGGGACTGGGGTGATCCATGAGGCTGTTTCGGATACCGCTTGAAAATCAACATCGCCGACGGTTTTCATGGCGCTATTGCCGGCGGCATCTGTCGCGGTAACCCGATTAATGCCAATGTCGATCACTACCGCGCCGGGGCGGACATGGCGGGGTTGAATGAGTCCTGGTTTGCCCACGGCGACGACCAGAATTTCCGCGCGTTGGGTGTGCCGGACCAGATCGCGGGTGTGAATATGGCAGACGGTGACGGTGGCACCGCGTTCGGTAAGCAAAAGTGCGGCGGGGCGGCCGGCGATGCGGCTGGCCCCAACCACGGTAACCTCGGCCCCCTGCAACGGTACGCCGGTCGTGTCAATGAGGGCCACCGCCGCCAGAGCGGTGCAGGGCGCGATGATGGGGTGCCCATAAAGCACATTGCCGATATTAGCGGGGTTGACGCCTTCAACATCTTTTAATATGTCGATATGATATTGCGTCTGCTGCGTGTTGATGTGCGGCGGCAATGGCAGGTGTACCATGATGCCGGTAACACCCGGATCTTTGGCCAGCGTGGCCAGCACGGCATCAAGTTCCGCTTGCGTGATCTGATCCGCAAGTTCATGAAGTTCATACTCCACGCCGGCCTGCGCAAAGGTGCGGGCCTGATTATCAGCATACACACGGGCGGCCGGGGAACTGCCGACAAGAATGGCGGCCAGGCGCACGGACCGGTTCATTGCCTTGAGGGCTTGAACGTCGCTGGAGACCTGCTCTCTGATTTGTGCAGCCAGCAATTTGCCGTCAATAATCCGGGCGGTCATGCCGTGTCCTCATTACGCCGGGTCATACAGGCACGGATCCACGCCGACGGTGCCGATCAGAGATTGAAGATAACCACTACGGCTGACGATGGCGAGTTGCTCCTGCGCTTTGGCCAGGCGGTTGGAAAGCTGTAATTCCTCCAGACCGGTTTCATCACGGGTCTGCTCAATGTAGGCTTTGAGATAGGCCACGTGGCGGGTCCATAGGTTGATATCCACCATTTGTTTAGCGGCCAGACGCTTTTTATACCAGTCACTGGACAGGACGTGATCGCGTGTGAACATGCGGCGGATGTCCGGGTGGCGAATATCTTTACCTTCAAATTGGCCATGGGCCATGATGTGCAAAATCGCCTGAATCGGCGGGCAGGCCTGCCGCACGGAGCCGTCCTCAAAATATTGCAGCGCCACGCGCTGCTGCGTTTCGGCGATGTTCAGAACGCCGTCCACAAAGACATCAAGCCCCTGAAGCTCGGGCTTAAGAACGGCTTCGTCAAACACGCGGGCGGGGTTATCAAAAATGCGGCCCAGGAATGTCCGCATGAAGCGGGCGGTAACGCGATAGCCCAGGCGGCTGGCGGGAATTGTTTTTCCTTCGTATTCAAAATCTTCCATTTTCTCAAGATATCCGCCCGCAATGAGAAACGCGGGGTTGCGTTCCTGCGGCTTGAGCCGGCACCAGAGTTCCGGAATCAGCAGGCTGATGTCATGGCCAAAGCGGCGTTTGGGTCCCGCGAATGCCGCGGCGGTGGAAAATCCAGCCAGACCCGTCAGCACGTAGCTGACTAAAGCGGCGTTAAGATCGGCGGTGGTTAGCAGGGCATTAAAAGGTCCCTTGGTTAAGGCCCCTTCACTACCGGCACCGGTGGTTGACGGGCTGGCTCCGGTAAGCGAGCAGATGAAATCCATAAACAGTTCAGGCAATTCCTGATAATGAATGGGATTGTAAGCGGCTAACGCCCGAATGCCCGCTTTGGTATCGGGCGGATTATTGCGCCGGCCCAAAAGTACCGCGTCAACCGGGAATACAATGGGCACATCCAAGGGTAGCGCTCTGGCCAGGCGGACCCCCATCTGGGCAAGGTAGGTTTCACGAGGGTGGGCCAAATCGGGCCGATACTGGAGATAGCGGGGATTTTTGCTGGGTTTTCCATCAACAATTCTTGGATGCGCGGAGGAAACAACGTATCCCCGCCCGCTGTTGCCGGCTTGCCGCAACAGTTGTTTCAGTGGTTCGGTATAGGCGTCAAATTCGGTAATTCGGTCAACGATTTGCCGAACCGCCGCGGTATCCAGGGGTTCATAGTTGGAAAGAAAATTATTGCCCTTGGCCATATCTGATTCGGTTTGTTTATCTAAGCCGGGATAAACCGCATCATCGGGTCGCTGGAATAATCGCGTTTCAGTGTTGATTGTGAGCTTAACCGATGGGGCATCCGAGGTTGTGATGCGAAACGGCAATTGGCGGGCCGAAATGACAGTGGAAGCGGTGATGTCATCTTCCATCTGCACCTTGGCGGCCGGGAAAAAATCCTGACGGACTTTGAAGGTATTCCACGCCCCGTTGGGTAGCAGGCCCACGCGTAGATAGGTTCCGGCGGCCTTGCGGCCATCCATTTTAAGTTCATGACCCGGTTCGCCATTGATAATATCCACGGAAAAGTGATGCCGCCAATTATCACCCCATTCGGGCTGATACAGTCGCTTGATCAGAAATACCAAAGCCAGAATGTTGACGGGAATGGATGTCAGCCAGCGGTTGTATTCATCGGTGTAATCCGCACTGGGCGTAAGGAGTTTAATGACACTGCCCAGCGATCGTCGCGGGCTGAGAATCGGGCGGCTGGCCGTGACGGCGTAATCATGCGGCTGCTTCCCGGCGGCCCAGCGGACGGAATGATCTTTTTTTAAAATACCCTGGACTTCATTAAGATCCGCTTCAAGGTTGTTGATATAAATCGGGCCGTAGATCATGTAATCCGCAAGGCTTTTGCTGATTTCGCTTTTACCGCCTCCGCTGACGGTGCAGGGTTTATGGCAAAAAGTTCCTTCAGCGGTGGTGACAACAATCCGGAACCTCTCGGAGCCGGGATGCTTATTGAGGAAGAGTTTCTCTCCGGAAGGCGTAACATATATTTTATCCGCCAGCAGGGGAATGTTGTGTTCAACGCCGGCGGTTTTCCATGTTATGAGGAGTTTATATAAATCCATGTGAACTTCATGGGGCAGATAAATAATTTCCGGATAGTGTTTATCAATGCCGTAGCCTTCCGGCATCACGGTCATAAGGCTGCCATAGTCCCGCGTGACATCATCAAACGTTCGGCCGTTCCAGTATTTTTCGCGGTGTGTGTATTCGGTGCCCAGGCTGTAACTGGCAAAGGCCACTGCTCCGCCGGCATGTTCCTCTTCCGCGTTGCCCAGAAGATTGGCGGCAAAGCTGATCTGGGTTTTCACTTCCTTTTTGCAGTAGCCGAAATAGTTGTCGGCAATCAGCGTGACCATCACGCCGGCGGCACTGCGGCAGGTAAGCTTGAACGCGGAGCCGCCGTTATACAGCTCATCCGGCGTTTTCCAGCATATGCCGTCGCGTTTTTGCCGATCCGTGGCATGATCCCAGTGGGGCAGGCCGAGTTGTTTTTTGGTGCATTGGGTAAGATGCGGGGCCAGTATTACGCAGCCGGTGTGGCCCGTCCAGTGTTCCACATCCAAGGCGGCATCATTTTCCGGCAATGCGGGGTCGCCGGCGTTACCAAAAATGGACTCGACGAAATCCAAGTTGCTGACCAGACTGCCGGGGGCGAAAAAATGAATTTCCATTTTCTTTTCCGGGCTGACGCCCGGCACTTCCGGCACAACGATGGGCCGCAGCAGCAGAGAGCAGAAGACCGCTACGCCACCGGGCACATCCACGGTGTAAGGCAGGGTAAGCAAGTCCCGCGGGGGATTAAGCGCCTGTTGAAATAAGGCGGCGAAAACCGCGGGGGGCACAGCAATTTTGTCCGCCGGTACCGGTAATCCGCAATCCGTAACGTGGAAAGTTCCTTTGGTGGTGCGGCGGTCGCTGCGTGGATTGTGCAGCACGCCGTTGCGCAGGCGGTAGCTGGACACGTAGGGGCTTTCAATATGATCGCCATGGCGGGGCAGTGATAGTTCCCGGGCGATGCCGGGGCGATTAAGGCTGAATGTTAATGCCGGCAGGCGTAACGGTTGGGGCAGCGGTCCAAGCTGACGGTTTAGAAATGCTTCTATGCGCTGATCCACGGGAACGCGATAGTCTTTAAGCAGTCGGCTCTTCTGGCGGAAGTTGGCCAATATGCCATCGGCTAATTCGTCCAGCGCTTCATCCTGCTGGTCTTCATTGATGGATGGCAGGCCCAGGGCTTTGAGTCGCAGACGAATGTACCCGGCCAAATTAGCGCGATGCGAGGCGGGGAATAAACTGGCATCCGGTTCATTTACCAAGGTCATGGAAATAAGGCCTTTCAATCAACCCTCAAGTCAGGTACTGCTCTACACCGCCACGTGAATATAGTGCTCCGGGCAGCGCCTTGGCAAGTGAGGGCAAATTTAATTCACGGCCTCTGATTCGCCCGGCCCTGCGGGCGCAGGAAACTTACGCGGGTAAGCGGGCCAGGATTTTATGCGGCGGCTTAGCGCCGCAGCGCTGCCCACGGCCGCCAATGTAAACGGAAAGACCACCGCCCAGGGAAAAAGAATGCCCGGATGCAGGAGAAGCGGATACATGGATAACGCCACCGCCGGCGGATGGTACAATCGCAATACCGATAGCATAACGAGCGTCATTCCAGCAACAATAACCGCGAAGAATGGGCCGTGCACGGCAAGCGCCGCGCCTGCCCCCAGGGTGGCACCAAGCGTTGACCCCGCCACTACAGGAATCGGCTGGGCGATTGAGGCCGACGGCAGTAGAACCAATATGCTTAATGTGGCGGCGAAGGGCGGCACCAGCCAGATGGTGCGGTGGAGGTTGGATCCACCCGCTAAAAAATCCAACCCCGCCATCGCGCCCAGCATGGTGATAAACCAGAGAATTGACGCGAAACTAACCTCACTATCGGAACGCCAGTGAATCAGGGCCTGCTTGAAAAAATGTTGTTTTTTCATACCGTTCCTTATTTTGTAGTCTGCGACTTTGCCGGGAGCCGAACGTGGCGGTTTGTCCGCCGTTCGCAGCGGTTACGCCGTATTGTAGCAACCCGGTTCGGCGAGAAGCGACTGGCGGCGGAGCACGGCAATTTAGCGGAATTAACGGTTATCAGCAATGTATCAGCAATGAAGCCTTATCGGTTATCATATTGTGAGATTCCGACGATGGCCGGGATTTTGGAAGGTTCGTAGTCTGGAGAAAGTTTATGTCGGAGGGCGCGGCCCCTTTGCCGGATAAATCCAGTGATTTGCGTCAACCGGGTAGGCTAGTGCGATGGTTCACAAATCTGCGGTTGGGTTGGAAAATTCTGCGTGTTCGGATGGCCGCTGATCGCACGGGTCAGCAGGCGGCGGCGATGACATATAACACGCTATTTAGCCTTTTGCCGGTGATGGTGCTGCTGCTGGTGGTGATGTCGCTGGTTCTGGCCAAGGATCAGATCCGTCATGAGGAAATGTCGTTTGTCCATCGACTGGGCTTAAATCAGTTGTCCAATCGCGGAGGGACGGGGGCGACTACCAAACCGCAATTTATTGTTGAAACAATTATCCGGCAGATTGATAAAATGCGGACGGTGCTGCGTTCGCCGGGGACCGGCGTGGTGGGGTTTATCACCCTGCTGTGGGCGGCGATCAGCTTGATGAACGTCATTGAAAATGCGTTCAACCACATTTACCGCGTAACGGAAAAGCGCCCCTGGCCGCGTAAATTTACGCTTTATTGGTGCGTGCTTTCGCTGGGGCCGCTGGCGGTGGCGGCGTCACTATTTGCCTCCGCCAAGTTTATTGCGCTGGCGGGATCACTGCATGTCGGTAGCGCGGTATTCGCGCCGATAGGCATTCTGGTGAATTATGCCGGTGACTGGGTTCTGATATTTGTTATCTATAAATTGATTCCCAATGCCAAAGTACAGTGGCGCTCGGCGGCCATTGGGGCTTTGGCGGCGACGTTATTGTGGGAAGCGGGGAAATACGGCTTTGCATTTTATGTCCACGACGTGGCGGGTTATGGCAAATGGTACGGCAACCTGGGCCTGATTCCTCTGTTTATGTTATGGATTTTTCTAACCTGGAATTTCCTGCTTATCGGCCTGGAAGTGGCGTTTATTCAGCAATTTTTCCCGGTGCTTAAGCGGCGTTTTGTCATGAATCGAGGGCATACGACGACATTAACGGATAGCCGGTGGATTTTACCGTTGGCCATTCTGATGGTGCATCGTTTTCATGAGGGGAAAAAGCTTACTGCCGAAGCCGCCGCCAATGAGTTGGGACTGGCTTTGGAGCCGGCGGAGGAACTGCTTGCATCGCTGGCCAAAGCGGGCTTGATCCTGTCAATTGATTCGCAGCCCCGGCAATATGTTCTGGCCAAAGCGCCGGAAGCCATTACGGTCGAAGAACTTATGCAAGCCGGAGCGGACCGTTGTCATACGCTGTCCGATTCCATGGCCGGTTCGGACGAATCGCATGTGCTACGCCGCCCGCGGCTGCGGGAGTTTTACGATCTGGAATTGCAGTGGGGGAAAAAGCACACACTGGCCGAGTTGGCGGCCGCGACATAGGAGCCTTCCCCATGGCGAAATCGCAAGCAATTCCCATTGGCACCGGGTTATATATTGGTTTGATGAGTGGCACGAGTGTAGACGGTATTGATGCCGCGATTGTCCGCTTGCGCAGGGCCGGCGATGGGCTGAAGGCTTCGGTGCTGGCGCATCATCAGCAGGCGTGGCCCCGGGAATTGCGGAAGCGACTTCTGGCGGTAATGGCACCGGCCAAAACAGCCACCGCGGAAATTTGCGAACTCAATATGCTTACGGCACGGGAATTCGCCGGAACTGTAAATAATATTCTGCAAAAGGCGGGCGTGGATAAATCAAAAATTATTGCCATCGGAAGTCATGGGCAGACGATTAGCCATCTTCCTCCGTCATCACCGCTGCGCTCCGGCAGCACGCTGCAAATCGGCGACAACACGGTCATCGCCGCGCTGACAGGGATTTGCACAGTGGGTAATTTTCGCCCGGCGGATATGGCTCTTGGCGGCCAAGGTGCGCCGCTGGTTCCGCTGGTGGATAAGCTGCTTTTAACGCACAGCAGACGCACACGCTGTATTCAGAATCTGGGCGGCATCGCCAACGTGACCTATTTGCCGCCGCGCGGGGCAACGCGGGAAATAATGGCTTTTGACACCGGGCCGGCCAATATGCTCATGGACGCCTTTGTCACGCTCTCAACGGGGGGCAGGATGACGTATGATAAGGACGGGCGGTTGGCGGCGGCGGGGCGCATTTGCAAACCTCTGATGCGGAAGCTGGAGGCTATGCCGTATTTTCATTTGGCACCACCCAAATCAACAGGCCGCGAACTTTTTGGCGAACCTCTGGCCCGAGCCATGATGAAGCAATTCCGGCAAGTCAGTTGCCCCGATCTACTGGCCACCGCGTTGGAACTTACAGCATGGAGCATCACGGAATCTTATCGCCAGTATTTGCCGCAACCGCCGCAGGAAGTCATCCTTTGCGGGGGCGGTGCGGAAAACCCGGTTTTAGTGGACCGTCTGCGTACTTATCTCACGATTCTTCAGTGCTACCAGGTGCGAAACATTTCTGAATATGGCATTATCAGCCAAGCCAAAGAGGCTCTATCTTTCGCGGTAATCGCCGCCCTGACGCTGCAACGCATTGCCGGCAATATCCCGGCTGCGACGGGAGCACAATATCCTGTTGTTCTGGGAAGCGTAGCGACGCCAACTGCCGGGCGCAAATGATCGTAACAGTGGTAATGAACTGGTGGGTTTGTTGTGGCCCAGCGAATTGTAAGGCTGCTGATTTTCATAACAACGGAGGTTTGGATGATTGTCAAACGGATGGATAACATGGAAGTATGTCGATAAGTTTGTAAAACTTTGGTCGTGATCTCCCGACCGTGCATGAATAATCGTGTTGTGGCCCCGGTGCGCCGTGCAAAGGCGAGGGGTTCCAGTCGCGATGTATCGGGATGGCAATCGGGATAAAGGTGGTTGCGACCGGGGAGCTATCGCGAACGCTGCTGGCGATCTCTGGGAAATCGGGACAGGTCCCAGCGGCGGCGGAAGTAATGAAGCTGTCGGGGGAGCGCGATAGGGTGACATCCGTCGATTCTCAGGGCGGTCATAAACAAAGCAGCGCAGAAATGAAACGGTAATGGATTGCCGGACTGTGGATGTGGTTTGCGATTTGCCTTGCGTTGCGCCACCGGCAGGTTAGAATTTGTGCGTTGAGATAATCAGCCTTTTGCAGAAGAACTTATGGTTGCGGTGAATGGAATAACCACAGAAACCAACTTGGCTGAGAAATATGGCCGCCGCAGCACCTCAATTTCCTCGGCTCCCTCCGTGGTTCACAAGACTGGCAATAGCGTTGTTTCTTTGCGTCGTCGTGGTGAAAACGGCATATCCGGCACGCAGCCGCTGGTTGACAATCTCTATCAAGTCCCGATGGCTATCGGGATGGATTCCGCCACCGGCCACTATTACGCCCGCAACCGCAATTATTCGCCATCGCTTGGTAGTGTGTCGAGGCAGGAGCCGAAATCCCGATTGTCCGCAGGAGCGGCATATCGGGAGATAAATCAAGACCCCGCCGGTTATATCAACGGTGCCAATACGTATCAGTTTGTGATGTCCAATCCGGTGGGGAACCTAGATCCGGAGGGGACAATGGCTGAGCGCGGCAGCCCAATTTCCGGCACGCCGTACCGTGGGGCTTGGGATTATCCGCCTGACGGTCCCCCTAATTTCCACGTCCTCGACAAGGATGGCGTCCGTATCCCTGGCGCTACTGAGAATGCGGACGGAACCGCACACGACGAGATTAATTTGAGCACGAGTTCGATTCCCAAAAAATATTGGGCACCAATCCGTGCCTGGGCGAAGAAAAAGTGGGACAAGCAGAAGGCGGCTAATCACCGGGGTGGGCCACCCGAAACGAAGCCGCCAACGCCGAACGGCGGAGCGAGGCCTCCATGCCCTTTAAAGAGCAACGTCCCGCCGAACCTGAAGCCAATCGCCTTACCCCAGATTGACTTACCGGGAATGCCCCCGCCTTGGGAACCGCCACTCGACCCGCAATGGCAGCAGCAGATGGACGCACCCATCCAAGATCCAGGTTTTATGCAGCCACAGTCCGCGCCCGGAATACCAGGATATTTCCAAGGCCCCAACAATGGGCAGTATGAATGGCCGGGCGGAGAGGAGTCGCCGCTTCCTCCGCCCCCATCGGTCCAATTTTGGGGACAGATGGACGATCCGGGAATAGATCCGGTAATTGATGGGTAGAAATGGAAAACTGCTTTTGGGACAGGGCAACATGGGTTTACTGAAATTCAGTCGCGGAACTAATGCGAGAAGCCTTCGTGAATGCCGTCTTCGGGAAGCCCGGTATTTCCAACACTTGGCTCGTAGCAGGTTTTCGCCGAAGGACACCCCCTACGTCGTATTTGCACATGACCCATTCCACGATGGGGAGGTCTTAATCCGCAGCATCCGGCTGTTTGCGGGAGTAACGACATTTTCCTTCCGGAACGTATACGCCGTCGATGCAGTGGATCGGGCCCGGCGGGCGGCAGGTCTCCCTAATATAAGGTTCGACCGGGAGAATTTCCGCACCGTGGTAAGGTTTCGGGGCGTTCACAAATTCGCGATTACGGGTACCTTTGAGGGAACGCGATTCTATTATAACTCCAACATTTTTCGCGAATCTGCGGGCTACAGAATGGCCATTCAAATTTGGGGCCGACGAGATTTTGGTGCCGTTGAGATCGCGTTTGAGAGCGTTGACGTGGAGGACATCTCCGGAAAGATCGCGCAATACCTTCCGGACGGCACAGAGCCTGCGGCCGTTCTGGGTTACACTACCCGCCCGCCAAACTACTACGGGCGAATCTTGCGAAGAGGCGAAACGGGGACGTGATTAGTTAATCGACATGGAGACGCCTTTAATGGTTGTTGGACGGTGGTTGGTGTGGCGATAAAACAACGGCGATAAAATGGGTGGTGCCCTGAAGCCAAGACAGTTACAATGTCGGCTGACCAAGGATCAATATGTTGGATGATGGCATGGTCGCGATAGATGGAAAACTTTGGGGAACCAAGCTCAGCGGCAAACACCGCCGAGGAGACGCCGCCGCATGTAGCGTCCCGTCAAAATCCGTAGACCGGTTTTCGCAAACCTTTACGTACGACCCGCTTAATCGCCTAACGGCAAATACGCTTGGTGGTGTAGCCAATCAGAGTTGGAATCTTGATAGCCAAGGGAATTGGAGTTCGGTTACGACCAACGGCGTGACGCAAACCAGAACCGCCAATGCGCAGAATCAGATTACGAGCATCAGTGGCACGGCGGGAACTCCTGTATACGACGCCAATGGGAATATGACCACCGATCAATCTGGCAATACATATATTTATAATGCGTGGAATCAGTTGGTATCCGTGTCTAATCCCAGTGGACAAATTATCGCACAGTATACTTATAATGCGATGGGGTATCGTGTTACGGAATCTTACCCGCTGGGCGGCAATCCCGATAACGGTTCGAAAATTGTGGATATCGGGACAAGCTCTATCGTGGCGGGAACAACGAATTACATTTATTACGATTCCCAGTGGTCCCGGCGCGCCGGGATTTCAGCCAGAGTGTTTTGGGTAGAGGATGGGCTTCAACACCTGATTGAGACAGGAACCGGCGGCACTGCCAACAGCAATGCCACAAGCCAAACGGTGTGGAGTGCATCGTACATCAACGCCGCGGTTGTCCAGGACACCTATTCCGCCGGCGTGATCCAGCCGAATTCAAGACTATATTTTGAGCAGGATGCCAACTGGAACACCATTGCCATCGCTGGACTTGCCAGCAGCTCGTGGCAAGTGACACAGCGTTACGTTTATTCGCCCTACGGCACAATTACCGTGTTGAATGCGGATTGGAGCACTTCACCCACCGGCACGCAGCCGATAGTGAATAATCTCTACCAAGGCATGACGCTTGATCCGGTGACGGGGCTGTATTACGAGCGCAATCGCAACTACGACCCAGCCCTTGGCCGCTGGATCAATCAGGATCCCCTGCAATATATCAACGGGGCAAACACTTATCAGTTTGTAATGAGTAATCCGGTGAACGCGGTAGATTCGTGGGGAACGCAAGAGGCTGGTGGCGGCGAGGGGGAGGAAGGACTGGGCCAAGCGGAAGCATTTCCCGATGCCGCGCCCGAGACTCCGGATAACTCTGCGGCTGCGGAAAACCTAGCGATGTCCTACGCGTCAATGCACGCTGCGGACGTCTACAACGCCAATCAGATGATGGTCGAAGCCATCGCGGAAGCGAACGCATCGGCAATGCGTTATCTCAACCTTGCGCAACAAGGGGTTAGCCAGGAGAATGACCCTTCTGCGTCACGCGCCGAGCAGGCGACCGCCTTCGACTTCACCGAAGTGGAGTTAGATAACGCCGAAAAAGCACTGCAGGAGCCAACCGCCAAGAAAGCAGGCCCGGCCAGGGCACCATATCCTCCCGGAACGAAAGGTGCGCCCCAGCCCTCGATTTCATTTCCGGGAAATCTTCCCAAAACGCAGTCGCCCGGCCCGGGGTGGGAGTGGAGGGGCCAAGCCCCAGCGGGGGGCGGGCAGGGGAATTGGTTCAACCCAACGACCGGGGAGAGCCTCTACAACGATATGGCGTCGCAGGATCATGGACCCCACTGGGATTACCGCCAGCAGGGGTAAGTCGGAAAATGGCGCTGGTTTCCTGATGGGCACATGGAGTATCAAAAGTGACGCAATCTTCGCTCGCTATCTCCCGCGTTGAGGTGGTTGTCGCTGCCAGCTACATATTGGAGCACATCGGTGACAGCCAGTTGATTCAGACGCTGGGTTTTGGGCTATTAACCTCGCAATGCCGCGCCGCCCATATCGTAGCGGCCCGTGGGCCGGTACCGGGAAGCAAATGGGACTCCGGAATTGGTGGCGATGCAGGACCGGTCAGGGAATGGCTGATTCAAGAATCAATCTCCTATCTTGCTCGCGACGCCGAAAGGGCTGTACTTTTTGTTGACCTCGTCTCTTCACCCTCCGACCCCAAACCCGCACACAGGGACCGTCCGCCGTTCTGGCACCATCGTGGCGAGGTCTTCTGGCCCGTTGTAGCGGCCAGTTCACGCCACTGTGATGTCGCGAGGGCGATGGCTTGGAATGCGGGGTTTCGGCAGATCGCCTGGTTCTCCCGCATTCCTCTGCCCCTGGTGTCGAATGCGGAGACAGTGGCCTTGTCGGAAAGTGAGTTCGGTCTTATGGTATCCTCTGTCGAGCGTATTATCACTGACGTATTCGACGGCGAGGGTTATCTGGATTGGATGCGGGAATAGTGTAGTGGGTATAGTGGCCCAGGTGCGCCGTGCAAAGGCGAAGTGTTCCAGTCCCGATTTATCGGGAAAGGTCGCCCGATGGCAATCGGGATAAAGGTCGTTCCGGCGGGGGCGGGAGTTCCGGAACGGGAGTTTGGAGTGTTTGGATACGGTTGAATGGTAACGCCGGCTGAAAACTTCTTGAATCGCAAATCCGTCGGTTTCACCTCCCGCCGCGGCCTTCGCGATCTTTGCGCCTTGGCGGTTCAAAACTCGGCGGCCTCTGATTCCGGAGTTTACCCCGTGCGCGCCGGGGTGGTTCAAAATCAGCTTTCGCAATCCTCCACTTATGACCAACTCAACAGATTGACCGGTAACACCCGTCGTGGCGCTGCAAATCAAAGCTGGACTTTGGACACCGACAACGTATTGTCGAGGCAGGAGCCGAAATCCCGATTGTCCGCAGGAGCGGCACATCGGGAGATCAGCCAAGACCCCGCAGGTTATATCAACGGGGCGAATACCTATCAGTTTGTAATGAGCAATCCGGTGGGGAATGTGGATCCAAACGGGCGCAGCACAGCTTCGATTCCCCCGGGCCTTACCTCTAACTGGCCACTGCCGCCGTCGGGTTACCAGCAGTTGCAGCAATACCAGTCCGCTGCACAGGATCAACTGAACGTCATAAACGCGCTAGAGGGCTCGATGAGCCTGTTCACGACTGGGAGCCCGGAGTGGAACACGCTCAACGGCGAGTTGACGCAAGCGCAGAGCGATTTCAACGCGATTCAAGCAGACGAGACCAACGCTCTCATGGGGCCGCTGCCACTGATTCAGCCGAATAACGGCGGAGGCGGAAACGGTGATGTTTGCCTTTGACCGAATTCTGTTGCGGGCGGAATAGACCTGGGGGCCGATACCACGCTAGCGATCACTCAGCGGATCGCGGATAAAGCATTGCTTGAGTACGCGGCTGAGGCTCTGGCCTTCGCGCTTCTTCCCTAGCATGGGACGGCAAGCCCGCCTCCTTACCAAAGAAATGGAGCAGTCTATGGCGAGAACTATGCGTAATTGGAGGAACTGGCTTTGTGCAACCGTAGCCACGCTTCCGTTGCTGGGCGTTGGCTTGCCCCTCAGTGCGGGAAATACCCCACGCCAAGCACACGCGCTACCGGATGCGAGCGATTACCGGCTGGGACTCACCCTGGATAGCGAAGGGAAATACGCGCTTTCGCGTAAGGCGTGGAAAAAAGCCGCCAGCGCTGGGAATAGCGCCGCAATGCGCGGGTTAGGTGACTTTTATGCCAAAGGGCAGGGTGTGCCCCTAGACTTTCAACAGGCGGCCGCATGGTATCGCAAGGCAGCCTCGGCCGGAGACGCCATAGCAATGTTGGAACTGGGCGTGCTTTACGAGCGCGGGCGCGGTGTGAAGCGGGATATTGCCATAGCGGCGGGATGGTACGCCAGGTCCGCCATCGCGGGGGATTTTCACGCGTTGAACAATATCTATTCGCTCGGCAAGGAGAAAGGATTTACATCGCAGGATTGCGAGTCCGTTCTACGCAGGTTCGAAAGAGCTGCGGCCTCAAGCAACGCCAACGCGATGTACGATCTCGGTTTTCTTTACGGGAACGGGGCGCTGGTTGCCTTTAACATACGCCGCGCTTTTCTATGGTGGCGCAAGGCCGCCGCGGCCGGGAGCGTAAGAGCAATGCTCACGCTGGGTGTGACCTACCGGTTTGGCCTCGGTGTAAAGCCGAATGCCAATGAGGCGATCAAATGGTTCCGGCATGCCGCTGCGGTCGGGAACTCACAGGCGATGGAAATGCTCGCCCAATTGTTCATGACCGAACATAAATTTCGCGCGACGATGCGGTGGTACAGTCGCGCCGCGAAGCGGGGTGATGCGTCGGCAATGGAGGGTGTCGGCGATCTTTACGACAGCGGAATGGGGGTCCCGCGGAACTATCGCACGGCGATCGAATGGTATCGAAAGGCTGCGGCCCGCGGGGACGCAGTGGCGATGGATTACTTGGGATCCCACTACCGGAGCGGCTGGGGCGTCGCCCAGGATTATGGAAAGGCGATGCTATGGTATAAAAAAGCGGCTGTGGCGGGTGACGCACTAGCAATGGTGAACATCGGCCTTCTTTATGAACACGGGATGGGAGTGCAAGCCAGCTACCACCGCGCGATAGCTTGGTTCAGAAAAGCTGCGGCGTTAAGGTCGCCGCCGGGCAGTTTTGTTGCCAAGCGAATTTTGGCGAAGTTGAAATCCGAGGGGAAGTGAAATGGCGTATTCGCAAACCTTTACCTACCTCTGATCTTGTCAACCTCAATGCGACGATTTGCCGCGGATTTTTGATTTTCTTGGTTTCGTCATGCCATTATGGTGTTGCCTCCGCCAAAGCCATTACAGGGGAAGAAGGGGAACCGGTGGGGGTTTGGGGGCGGGGCTTGGGGCCTGATGGCCCGCCTCCAAGGACTTTGGCGCGGAACGTTTCTTGTCTTTGTCCGCCAATCACCGCCAGCAGCCCGCTGTCTGCGAGCATACGCTGCTCTCCGGCCGGCAGTTCCTCCAGCGGTCTGGGTTCCGCTACGGCTTCCTTCCGGCAGACTTCCTGCAACGGGGGGACCCGCTTTTGTCCGTTTCCAGAGCCGTAATTCGGATGCCGCCCGGTTACCCCTTTTTTCGTACCGCCTTTGCGTTTTCTGCCACCGCCGCGAATTCGCACACGCGCGAGCTTGGCCTGCACGGTCGCCGGCTGGGCATAACGGTACGGCTCCGCTCCCTCGCCGCGGCGGCGACTTGCCGCGTCCCGATACATCGGGACGAGATCAGGAGATCGTTGGACAGGTGACCAGTAGAGCGTAAGGATTTGTCATAATGGGGCCACCACCGGATTCCAGTGCAACCTATTCGCGGGGTTAGTTTGGCAGGAGAATTTAAACTCCGGCGGTCATAGGCCGAACGGCGGGCCGGTCGGAATGGGTTGGCAAACGCAGGAGGCTGGCCGGAACGGCCAGAACGGAAACGGTATCCCCCACCATGTCAAAGAATTCAACGCTGTAGCCATCTTCCATTCTCGGTCCCGATGGATCGGGATGGCGATCCACCACCGTGCCGACATCGCCGGCGCGGAGGTTCTCAGCGGGTAGGTCTTCAGTCAGGATCACTTCCGTAAAAAGTTCAAACGGCATAGTCATCACCTCGGATACATTGTAATCAATCGGGGTATATCAGTTCCAGTGTCAATCTGCCAGATGCTCAGGAAGACGATATTCCTGCCGTTGGGCGTGATCAACGGCGCGACAATCTCATAACGCCGTCCGTAAGGATTATCGGTAGCGGCCGTGAAATCCAGTATCAGGTGCTGCATTCTTAAATCAGATTCCAGCACATCCCGTGCGTCGGCCTGGTATCCGCAGGACAAGAGCAGCCGGGCCTTGGATCCGCCACGGCGATGGGCCGCACTGAGCAGATAATCCCGCAGCTTCTCGGTTGCAATGGTGGCATGATCGGCGTTGGGGATGCGCAAGATTGGGCAACTCCTACCGTTGTTGTCACGCCGGAGAACTGAACCGGGGAAGTGATCAGCTAATGGAAATGGCGGCACGTTTTAGTGGCTTGCTGGATTGTGCTTGGTGCGGCGGTAAAATGGTTGGTGTTGTGATACTTGGATGACCGCAGCGGCGGCCTGGTCGAGAATCAGAAGCTTGGACGACATTATGGTCGCAGCGAATGAAACAATCTTGAATCGCAGGCCCCGCGGCTTCGCTTCTCGCCGCAGGCTTGGCGCTCTTGGCGCGGTTCAGGAATCTGTGCAATCTGAGAAATCTAGATTTCCCACTTCCGCCACCCGTCCTCCGCTTTCCTCCGCCGCCTCTGTGGTTCAAAAGTCCGTAAATTGCGTGACGCCGTTATGCCTTGATGATCGTCAGCCTGGGTTTCCCCTCCGTTCGCCTCCCCTTCCTCGTGGTTCAAGTAACGTCGCGTCGTCGTGGCTTTGTGGTGAAAAAAGCGTATCCGGCACGCAGCCGCTGGTTGACAATCTCTATCAAGTCCCGATGGCTATCGGGATGGATTCCGTGACCGGACTTTATCACGAGCGCAACCGCAACTATTCGCCATCGCTTGGTAGTGTGTCGAGGCAGGATCCTGCGGGTTATATCAATGGTGCCAATACGTATCAATTTGTGGAATCCAATCCGGTGGGGAATGTGGATCCGTGGGGGCTGAGCTCACAACAATCCCCGCTGCCACTTCCCGGAGAGGGTATCCAGCAGTTGGCAGACGACATTGAGTCCTCACTCTATGCGGCTGGCGGCGGCAGTCTGTATGGTTGGACCCCTGGTGGAGCGGCGGAGTTCGCGGGCATCGTCCCAAGGTACCAGAACGACCTCGCTTGGGAGGAGAAAGAGGTCGGCGAGGCTGCATTTGCGGCGGCTCTCAAATTGGCGACGATGAATATGTCCGAAGGGGCGGGCAAACTGGTTGAGGCCGTCGAGAAGGCTCGCGACGCTTGGAAACGCGCCCATCCACTCCTCGCGGTTCCAAAGATGGAGCAATACCGCTTCCTTTGGCAGCGGAAGTACTCAGAGAACTGGTAGACACTGGGAATCAAGTTCTGGTACGACCCCGTGGCCCGGACATACGCAGGGTTTATAACCGGCAGCGTCGGGCAGTTGGATGACGCGGGTTGGCCGAGCGGGCTCGGGAAGCCGCGGAGATTCATCTACCCGTTCTTCGGTGTCGCAAACGCGGATGGCCGGGTGTTGAATCCAGCAGGAACGGCGGGGACCCCGGCGACTGGAACGTTTCATTACGACAGCAAATAGCAGGGGTGTGGAAAATGCGCAATTGGGGTTTGCAGAAACGCGAGTTCCTAGCGATTGCCACCGCAGTCGCGTTGACCGGCTTGCCATGGCTGGTTGGGAAAAGGCAAAGCTGGTTTCGCTCGGAGCAGCGGCGGTACAGGGACGCTGTGTGGACAACCTACCGCGAAATTAAGCCGGAGGCGGCTGTCGGCGCGCCACCCACGCTGTTGCACACGGTCTGGTTGTTTGGCC
>JAKAEZ010000060.1 GCA_021819825.1 Planctomycetota bacterium | reverse complement strand
CGGCGATAATGGTAATGATGGCCAGCACCGCCCATGCCAGGCTTCGGATTTTGTGCTTGCGCTGGCCGAGGTGGACAATGGCCAGACCGATCTGCGCGGGAATGGCCAGATTCAAATATGCCCCGGCAACGCCGTGATAAACAAACGATCCAAAAACCGATGCCATGTCACCCGGAACATTGAACATTGGGGGATATAATCCAGCTTTGGCCCCCAGTCCATAAATCGATATCGACGCCCCTGTCACCGCCAAGGCCTTCCACATGCCCAAGCGCCATTGCGGAGATCGCGCAAAATCACAGATCATCAGCAATGCCAGCAGAATTGCCGTGACATGCGCCATGGCTCCGGCGGCCATGGTCCGGTCAGCGGCACCGGGCAACCAGGGGATCAGCGGGTGGGCGGGCGTGAATTGATGCTTGACGGCGTTGTACGCCTGGTGCGCATTGAGAGCCATCCACCAGCCTTGCAGCAACAGCAGCGCGACGCACAGCACCAACAGGCGCGGCAGTTTCGGGCGAAATGCTGGTGTAAGCATCGCCAGCAACCAGCAGATACCCGCGACGGAAAGGATAAGTTCCAGGCCCATTAATCCAACGGGCTTGACGGTTCCCCACGCCCAAGGCGCAAAGACCAAAGCGAAAGCCAGTAGCCAGCCTGCCATCTGCCGGGAAAAAAACATTGCTGTTTTCACGCTTACGTACTCCATTTTTGCACCGGCAGGATACCACGGAAACACCCCAAGCCAAGAGAAGTGAATTATGATACCATCCGATGAATGCAATCGCCTTGGATACTTGGGCGGACATAATGTGACGCATACAGTCGAAAACAATGCACAATCCACCGGTGCCGGGCAAGCCTCGCAGCTCACGCGGCGAAGTGTTGGCGGCGTGGCATGGATGATATTTCAAACCCTGGCGTCCAAAAGTTTTGGCTTGATCGGGCAGATTATTCTGGCGCGGCTGCTGACGCCGCATGATTTCGGCCTGGTCGGATTGGCGTATGCGGCCGGGGCGATTCCCAACATTCTCCGGCAATCCGGCGTGCCACAGATACTGGTCCAAAAGCGGCGAAGTTTTGTCCGCTGGGCCACGGCGGCATTCTGGATGGAAATCGCTTTAGGCATTGCTGCGGGAGGTCTGATGCTTCTGGCGGCCCCCTATGCGGCGCTGGCATTTCATGCGCGGCAGTTAATTCCGATTATGGAAATCATTGCTCCGGGCGTAGCCATCACCGCGTTGTTTGCCGTGCCTACCGCGCGATTGATGCAAGACATGCGATTCCGCGAATTGGCCATGATTGGCTTGGGTTACAACTTGCTCGCGATGGTTCTCAGCGTTGTTCTGGCGGCTTCGGGTTGGGGTGTGTACAGCTTTGTCATTCCGCTGCCGGTCGTGGGGGCATTGCGGGCCATCGCACTGTGGATCGCCGCCCCGACACGCATTGGACTGCGTCCACGATTTTACCGGTGGCCGCAACTGGCTGGAAAGTCAGGCCTGCTGATGGGAGCGGTGGTATTTCAGACGATCACTCGGATTGCGGAAATGTCCTTTTTGCGGGCGTTCGCCTCGGTTACGATGGTAGGCCAATATTTTTTCGCATCGAATTTATCCACCCAAATCAGCCAGGTCTTTTCCACCAATGTCGCCAGCGTGCTGTACCCGGCACTACATTCCATGGAAAACCAGATGACCCGTCAGACGCAGGCTTTTCTCCGGGCCGCCAATCTTGTGGCAATGGTGGGAATGCCTTTGTGTGTGCTGGAATCACTGCTGGCCGAGCCATTGCTGACACTGGTGTACGGCAGCAAATGGGATGCGGCCATTGTGCCGCTGGAATTATTGTCACTGGGTGCCGCGTTTATGCTGCTGATGGAGCCATCGTTGAATTTTCTCCTGGCACAGGGACGATTTCGCTTTCAACTCGCCTGGGCGTCGGGCAGCGCGCTGGTGTATATTCCGCTGGCATTTTTTGCCGCATGGACGGGCGGCGCGGTGATGCTGGCCGCGATGGTCAGCATTTATTGGGCTCTTTCCGCCCCGCTGCTGGTGCGTTTGGCGATTGGGAATGGCGGAGGAACGTGGCGTGATGTGGCGGCAATATTCCTCCGTCCGGCCGGCATGGCGGCAGCCGCGGCGGCACCGTGGGTTGGCGTGCGATGGCTGGACGCTGGGGTAGCGCTTCCAATCTGGGAAAACATATTATGCGGCAGCTTTTCGTTTTTATTGATATATACCGCGTTATGCGTGTGGTTCCGCGGGGCTGAGTTAGCCGCCCTGTGGCATTCTATGCGGCGGCGCCCGCTTTAACACGGTTTGACCCATAGCGGGCATATCGGATAAAGTAATGGACTTGCCGCTCGCTGAAACAGCCATAGCCGCTTGGCCAGTGGCTCAGGGCAGGTGTTCAGGTGCACCCGGCAAAGCCCTTTTGGGGGATGGTGTAACGGTAGCACAGCAGATTTTGGTTCTGCTTGTTCTGGTTCGAATCCAGATCCCCCAGTTTTGGCCGGAGGCCAAAACAGAGCAGGAGGAGTTAGAGCAGGTGAGTCCCGACTGGTCGGCTCGTGCCGTATCGGGATTTCGGCTTCCTGCCTCAACAGGTAACAAAAAGGACTGGGACGAAAGTGTGGCTGTCGCCGGGACGTAAAAGTTCCTCCTGTGGTCCACTGCTCTACTCTCTACTGCTCAGGACGCTTTGGCCGGAGGCCAAAACAGAGCAGAATTGGGCGGCGGCCCAATAGAGCAGGTGAAATTAGAACAGGTGAGTCCCGACTGGTCGGCTCGTGCCGTATCGGGATTTCGGCTTCCTGCCTCAACAGGTAACAAAAAGGACTGGGATGAAAAAGTGGCTGTCGCCGGAGTTTGAAAGTTGCTCCTGCGGTCTGCTGGTTTATAAATTACACATCCTGCGGTCTTTTGTTGACGTGCTGAAAACGGCACACCGAAAAACATGTTTCCTGAATCTGAAAGGATATATACTCAATGCCTGTTGCCGCCATTATTCTCGCTGCGGGTAAATCCACGCGGATGAAAAGTCAGCGTGTAAAAGTGCTGCATGAAATATGTGGTCGTCCGATGCTGGCGTATGTACTGGATGCCGCGCGTCAAGCCGGTGCTCAACGCATTATCGTGGTGGTAGGACATGATCGGGAATCGGTCATGCGGGAATTTTCGGATCAATCTGATATTGTGTGGGTACATCAGCAGGAACAAAAAGGCACCGGCCATGCGGTGCAGGTGTGCCGGGAGGCGTTAAAAGATTTCACCGGCGACGTATTTATACTGGCTGGTGATGGTCCGCTAATCCGCGCGGAAACCCTGTCACGAATCGTGGACGAACATCGCCGCAAGCAGGCCGCGATGACTTTGGCCACGAGTGTTATTGATAACCCGGCAGGTTATGGGCGTATTGTACGTGATGCCACCGGTGAAATATTGGCCATAGTGGAAGAAAAAGATGCCTCAAGCGATCAACGGGCCATTCACGAAGTAAATCCATCGTATTATTTGTTTGAGGCAACGGCTCTTTTCGGAGCTTTGGAGAAAATTAGGCCAAATAATCAGAAAGGCGAATATTATTTAACCGATACGCTGGCCATTTTGCGCGGTGAAGGCCGTGCGGTTACAGCGCTGGCAGCCGTGCCCGCAGAGGACATTTTAAGCATTAATTCGCGGCTGGAATTAGCGGTGGTAAGCCGGGTCATGCAACGTCGAATTCAGGCTGCGGTGATGGATTCCGGGGTAACAATTGTCAGCCCGGAAAACACTTGGATTGAATTTGGGGCGAAAATCGGTCAAGATACTGTGCTCGAAGCGTTCGCATGGATTGGCGCGAGGGCGGTAATTGCTCCAGCGAGCCATGTGCCGGCCTCCGAGGTCATTGGCCGGGGCGGGAAATATCCCGCATAGTAACGGGCGGATTTGAGCGCGTAAGGTCGCGAAGGATTTTCAAAAATCTGCCAGTCAGATTTTTGTTTCATGGATGAAAAACTCGGCATGGTGCGGCGACGCGCCACCGGGGAAGTTTTGTTTTGAGAATGGCGAAAAATAAATCGCCGGGTGTTTAGCAATGAGTGATCTGCAACATGAACTGAAGATTTTCGCAGGCCGGTCCAATCCGGGCCTTACGAAAAGCATTTGCGATCACATCGGCATTCCGTTGGGTAAAGCCCGGACGGAGAGCTTCCCGGACGGTGAGTTGATCGTCAAGCTCGATGAAGATGTGCGCGGCAGAGACTGCTTTATTGTTCAACCCACCTGCCAACCGGTCAATGATACGCTTATTGAATTGCTGATCTGGGTGGATTGCCTGATGAGAGCATCGGCGATGCGGATCACGGCGGTGGTGCCTTATTTTGGTTATGCCCGACAGGATCGCAAAAGCGAGGGGCGAACCCCGATTACCGCGAAGATGGTGGCTAATATCATCACTGCGGCGGGAGTTGATCGAGTCATTGCCATGGATCTGCACGCCGCACAGGTACAGGGATTTTTTGATTTGCCGGTAGATCATCTCCTGGCGTCGCCGGTATTTGTGGCCTGGTATAAAAAGCAGTTGCCGGAACTTGGCCGCATCGCGATTGTGTCACCTGATCCGGGAAATCTCAAAGCCGCAAGTTATTATGCGGAAGTGCTCGGCGGTGATCTGGCGTTTATTGATAAGCGCCGGCAATCCAGCACCAAAGTTACCATGTCCGCGATCGTGGGCGATGTCAAAGATAAAACCGTGCTGATGTTTGATGACATGATTACCACAGGCGGAACGGTCTCGGAAGCCAGCAGAATTCTCATGGATCATGGAGCCAAGGCGGTGCATATTGCGGCAACGCACGGCATATTTGCCGGCAACGCAGTTGAACGCATGGCCAAAAGTCCCATTGAAAAAATTGTCATCACGGATACGGTTCCGCTGGATTCCCGTCTGGATCCGATTCGGGAGCGACTGGTGGTTTTGTCGGTGGCAGATTTGCTTGGTGAAGCCATTAAGCGCATTCACCTGAATCAGTCCGTATCCATACTTTTTGATAATGGTGGCAACGGCGGCAAACGGTAAAAAAACGTAAACAACTGGAATGGATATTTTTGTCAATAACACTCATTAAGAGGAGAATCAG
>JAKAEZ010000059.1 GCA_021819825.1 Planctomycetota bacterium | reverse complement strand
GGAAGGATATCCGCCTGCATGATCGCGTCATTGTGCAGAAAGCGGGGGAAGTTATTCCGTACGTTGTCGGCATTGTTGCCGCCCGACGCCCCGCTGACGCCGTGATCATTGAGCCGCCGCCGACGTGCCCGTCCTGCAAAGCCCCGGTCACGCGCGATGGCGGCTTTGTCCGCTGTGGTAATCTTGCCTGCCCCGCGCAGCGGGAAGAGCGCATTTTGTTTTTTGGTGCCCGCGATCAGATGGATATCGAAAATCTCGGCCCGGCGGTGGTGCAGCAACTTATGGCCAGAGGCCTGGTGGCCACGATTCCGGATTTATATCGGCTTAAACTGGAAGATGTGGCGAGCCTGGAACGCATGGGTGAAAAATCTGCCGCCAATTTAATAGCCGCAATTGCGGAAAGCAAAAGCCGCGGACTGGAACGTCTGCTCGGCGGGCTGGGCATTTTGCATGTCGGGGTGCGAACGGCGGAGGATATTGCGGAGCATTTCCCATCGGTGGAGGCTCTGGCCCATGCGTCGGTCGCGGATTTTGAAAATGTGGAAGGCGTGGGAGAAGTGGTTGCGAAATCCATGCACCGCTTTCTGCATGAACAAGGCGGAATGGAGTTATTGCGGGAATTGGAACTTCTGGGTGTAAAGACCACGCCGGCGAGAGTAAGACAAACCAACGGTCCGCTGGCCGGGAAAACGGTGGTGGTCACGGGAAAATTGCGGCATTACGCCCGGCATGAAATCAAGTCGCTGATTCAATCCCTGGGCGGAAAAGCCGGTGAAAGTGTCAGCAAAAACACCACACTGGTGGTGGCGGGCGAAGATGCGGGCAGCAAACTGGAAAAAGCCCGGAAGCTGGGCGTGGAAGTCATAGATGAAGCGGAATTCCTGAAACGCATCGGGGCGGCAGACAAATAACGTACCATGAAAATCCGGTATTGACAGCCGGATTTTCATGGTATATGCTGTGGCACCATGATTGAGCGAAAAACGGATATCGCACTGATTCGCACGGCACTTAAACGCAGCCGCGTGGTGGCATTGCTGGGGCCAAGGCAATGCGGCAAGACCACACTGGCCAGAGAGTTTGTAGCGGCAGATTCACTGAATTATTTTGATCTGGAGGATCCGCGGAGCGTGGCGCGGTTGACAGAACCCGATATGGCGCTGCGGCCACTGAAGGGCCTGGTGGTGATTGACGAGGTGCAGCGCCGACCGGAGATTTTCCCACTGCTGCGGGTACTGGCGGATCGTCGGCCACTGCCCGCGCGGTTTCTGATTCTCGGCAGCGCGTCACCGGACCTGCTGCGACAATCTTCGGAGACGCTGGCGGGGCGGCTGGAGATCATTGCCATGGAGGGTTTCAGGCTTTCTGATGTAGGTGCCGAGGCAATGGCGAAGCATTGGTTGCGGGGCGGCTTTCCGCTTTCTTTTACGGCGCGCGGCAATCCGGATTCGTTGGCGTGGCGAACGCAATTTCTACAGACTTTTCTGGAGCGCGATATGCCGCAGTTGGGGGTGAGTATTCCTGCGGCGGCCCTGCGACGGTTTTGGATGATGGTGGCGCATTATCATGGACAGGTTTGGAATTCCGCGGAAATTGGTCGGGCGTTGGCGATAAATGAGACCACGGTGCGGCGCTATTTGGACCTGATGACCGACGTATTTATGGTGCGGCAGGTGCGGCCATGGTTTGAGAATCTGGGCAAAAGGCAGGTAAAGGCACCGAAGGTTTATGTGCGCGATACCGGATTGCTGCATGCATTGCTCAATATCAGCAGCCAGCGGGATTTGGAGTCTCACCCCAAAGTTGGAGCATCATGGGAGGGGTACGCGGTCGAGGAGATTATCAAATGTTTTCAGGCCGGGGAGGCGTATTTCTGGGCCACGCACAATGGAGCGGAATTGGATTTGCTTTTATTCAAAGGCGGGAAGCGCATCGGTGTGGAGTGCAAACGCATGGACGCCCCAACGCTTACGCCCTCCATGCGCATCGCTTTGGCTGATTTGAAATTGGATGAGATCCATGTGGTGTATCCCGGTATGCGGCAATATGCTCTGGCGGATCATGTGGATGTCGTCCCTCTGGCCCAATTTGTGAAAGCGACGTGAAACCGGTGGCATCTTCCGGCCGACGCATGGTGAAGGCGGCATGGAGTGCGTGATAGATTTGGCGGGCATGTGTGGCGCGGGCAAGCCAACCACCGCATTGCGATGCGGTGCCCCAAAAAGGACCTGCGGCGCTACCGTAGGTTACTGATTGCCGGTAATCAGTAACGTTTCGCTCTACAGGCGAACGCCCCCGGGTAGGTAGGCTATCAAGACTTCTTTGTTTCGATTGTTCATTGAGTATCTTTTCCAATACTCTTCGCCCGGCGAAAGTTTATGTCACCCCATCTCCAAATCCATCCATCGGCGGTAAACGAAGGGGAGTAAAATCAGGCCGAGGAGCATGCAAACGGTGGCAACGCCGATGGTCAGCCACGCACCCCAAAACTCCGTCGTGGCCCCGAGTCCCAATACCGCAAAGGTCAGGAGGATGATGGAGAACATCCACGCGGAGGTGCCGAACGGGAGTTGCCAGCATAGCAGGGCATAAACGAGCGGCTGGATCATCAGGGTCGCCAGCAGTTCCGAGGCCAGGCGTCCCACCCCACTAAGGCCAAGGCCGGCCACGGCGTACGCCGCCAGCGCGGCAACAGCAAAAGCCAGCCAAGCCAGAAGAACCTGCTCACCGATAGCGAGAAACACTCCAAGCGCGAAGTTCGCTCGGTTTTCTGGGCGAAGCGAGTCGGCCCTGACGCATGGCCACGCCTGTCGCCACCGCCCGGAAACAACCGCCGCTGGCCAGAATGCGGCAAACGGTACGACCGCGCTGAAATCCGCAGTGACTTCGGACGCCGAGTTGGCAAGCTTTCCCACAATCAGTGATACCGCAAAGCATAGGAGAAAAATCGCGGGCACCAAGTTGATCTCCAGCACTCTCATGTGTCGCCAGCGCCGCAGGTGGTCCCGCGTTGCCCCTCCGAGGGCCATCGGATGGCCGTAATATATTTTGGCCGCTGGGATTGGTGTACCCACCGGCCCAACGCTTCGCGATGGTCCGAGTAGGCTTCCGAGAAAGCGGCCGGTGGATCGGGCGGTAGCCTCCAGATTGGCCGAACCACCGAACGAAGTTGCAAATTCACCGTCCCTTATCGGGCCGGCAGCCATCCTGAAAAGCGACCAGGAAATCGCCGCCAGTCCAAAAACCGCTTGCCCAATGGCGAAATATCCCACTCCATCGCGGGGAAGGTCGATGTAGTGGCCGAAATGTCTGCTGAGGAACAGGATCACGAGCAAGCAAGCAGCTGTAACCAACCAATTTTCGGCGGCGAGCGCACAACCGATCAGGCCAAATTCGAAAACTGCGAGGGCAAAAAACACTCCGTCACAGAAGCCATGTCGCATTGCCAGGATGACAGTTGGGAACGCCATCACCAGCAGCCCCATTGCAATGAACACGGTGATTGTTGGCCGAAGGTATCCCGGAGTTAGCCCGCGATTTGGCCCAACGAGCTGGCTGCGGAGGTGAAACCAGAGCAGCGATCCGCCGTAGGCGACACCGCTGAAAACGGAGCCAGGACCAATGTGGCCTGGCCTTCCCCCGCCGTCGGAAAATATGCTCCAGATGAACAATGCTGCCCAGACCATCGCCCGCCATGACGAAAATGCCCGCCGCAAATAGGTCAAAAATACTTCTTTATACCGATTACCCATTTGGCACCCTATTCTACCGCCCGGCGAACATTTACCCCAGTTCCAGATTCATCCACCGGCGATAAACCAACGGAATCAGAATCAGGCCGAGAATCATGAGGGTTGTGGCGATGGTGACCAAAGGCCGTATCCCCCAAGCCGCATATCCCAAAGAAAGCTTGTATTCGACCGCTGCCGCTGCGAGCGCGAACAGGGTCGCCAGTCGGCGGTGCGAGAGGATCCAACAACACAGAACATAACCGAACGGCTGTACCAAGAGAGATGCAGAATAAAGTGCCAGGCATGTCCACCCGTTGAAAACATCGCCGTCGATAATCGCGATCAATGCGATCGCGCCTGCGAATGCCAGCCAGACAAACAGGATTTGGACGGCAACCGTAATAAAAACGCCTTTGATGAACTGTCTCCGGCCCTCTGGGCGCAGTGACTCGGTTTCGAGGAATGGCCAGCGCTTCAACCATTGGCTTGCTGCAAGCAGGCAGGGCAGCACCAGGATGAATGGGTAGGCTGTTTTAAGTCCAAGCATTACGTTGCCGGGCCTCTTATGCCCCAGGGCAAAGTCCAAAAGCACCAGGGATACTATCGGCACCAGCACCAACAACAGCCGGGCTTGAAAAATGTCCGTGTGGTGCCATCGATGCAGAGCCGCGCGAAGCGGACCACTGTGGACTATCGGAGCGTTGCGGTAGGCTGGCACGCGACTCGCTGCTGTCGATGTTTTTCCCGTGTCTCGAGAATTCCGCAAGTGGCGTCCGACAAGCCCTCTTATGGTCCGATTGATCTCAGAGTAAAGCGCGAACTCGATCGGTTTTGAGTACGACCAATGTTCTTCGGTTATTCGGGCCATCCACGCAATTGCTCCGAGGCTTGCTGCGACCCCCAATCCGGCCGTCGCTGCGAAACTTGGCGCAGCGCCCAGGCTGGCAACCGCCAATCTCACTGCCGGGCTGTCGGTCGGAATGAACGGACGCGCGGATGCGGGTATGGCCGACATGAGCATCCAGAGAAATCCACCGACTCCCAGATACGGCAAGGCCCGAATCTGAGATGCCACGCAAAAACCGATATATCCGTAAACCAGCAGCAGCAAACAGACCGTTTCCGGCACCTCCAGGCTGGCGTTACGCAGCAGCAGCAAAGCGCACACGACGACCAAGGATATTGAAAGCGTGAGGAATACGGCTATATGTGTCCAGATAAACCGCGGTGCCAACTGCCGTTGCAAGCCGGTCATTTGCTCCCGAAGATGCAGCCAGAGGGCACTACCAAGAAGTATTACCGCGAACATCAGGGAAGCCGCCGATACCCTGCCGCCTGGCGGCGGTCCGAAGAACAGTTCATATAGACTGAAGTATATCCAGATACCTGTTTGCCACGACGAAAATGGCCGCCGCAAATAGGTCAAAAATACTTCTTTGTACCGATTACCCATGGCTTTCCCCCTGCTGAATTTCCAGAAATGCGTCTTCGAGGCTGCTGTGCGTG
>JAKAEZ010000058.1 GCA_021819825.1 Planctomycetota bacterium | reverse complement strand
TCGCGATTGACAACTGGCATACACATTCTGCCCGGCCGCCCCATCCTGGCCTACCTGAGCTTGCCGGCGGGGAGATATCCCCTCTAAGCATCCGCCGAGCGGGGTCCGCTTGTGCCACGAACCGCCGTTTTTTTCCACCTCGCGTTTTTGGTAATCGGAGGCTGTTGTGTAGTGAAACGCCAAGTTTCGCCGAGCACCGGCACATAGATGTGTCAACTGACATTGCTTTCAACCGAGTTGTGTTGGCCGGTGCATTTATTCATGGCCTGACGGAATTCACCGTGGCGGAGTGCTGACGCGATAAAAACTCGCACGCTTGGCGGCCACGGTGCCGCCGGCTTGGTGAAAGGATAACCCAAGAGTTTACTGCGGTGGCCTGCTCAGCCGAAGGAATCTGTGCAGCCTTCCGGCGAGCCGCCCACAATCCCTGGTTTGACAATCCCAAACCGTCAGAACTCGCCACCCCAATTGTCGCAACTTCCGGCGATGGCGTTGATCCCGCAGCCGGTTACCTTGCAGTTTTGGGAACCAATATCCTCGCTTTGTTTCTGGGATTCTGCCATCCCGGCAGGAATGCAGATGCCAGAAGCAGCCGTGAACGAAAATGATGGCGTGCAAGTGTGGCAGCACAATATCGGGTTTTCCCGGCAAGGTTTTAACATGCACGCGAAACCGGTACCCGAGCGCGTGGAGAACCTTGCGAACGGTTAATTCGGGAACGGTGTCCCGGCTGCGTATCGCAGCCATACATCGGGAGCGTTGCGCGGGAGTCATTGAGTCAGTCATGACCGTTACCCTACTTATAAAGCCTTCGCGAATTTTGCATACGCCGCCGTATCGTAACCGATGGCAGCCATGAGTGAGGAGCTTTTCTTTATGAACTTCTCACGCAGATTCCTATCATCTTTCAGTTTTTTATCCAAATCTTGCATCGCGGCGATCTGTTCTATAATTGCTATCGCAAGATCTGGTTCTGTCGGAGTTTGCGGCGGCACAACCGCCGATAGTCGCGGAGCGGTTAGCCCAGTGTTGTCTTCACGATCCACCAATGGAGGTTCACAAATAAACGCCGTTGAAACCATGTCCATCTCCCCAGTTTGTACACTGTATATATAGCTGGGTAGCATTCTTATCCCACATTTATAGTCAGAATTCATCATATAATGCAGCAACCATTTCGAAAGGGAAAGAACGTAAGCCCGCCCCCAGTCCAATCCCTCCAATTGCTTTGTAGTTTCAACCTCCGCACGAATCTGATCCCCGTGCATGGCCAGCTTTTCCTGCAAAGCTTTCACAAACGCCGGGTTTCCGAGATTTTCAAGCAACTGCGAAAAAAGGTTGCGTTTCACACTATCGGATTGCCTATCGCGAGTTGTTCGAGTGGTCAAAAACATCAGCCAGGGCTGCCAGCGTCGTTGGAGTTGAACATCGCAGATAGTTCGAATCGCCTCAAGGTAGGGGAAAATTCCATCGGGTTCTGCGCGCGCTACGCTGTTGCAGAGATCAAGGTTGATCACGTCAAATGGTGCATGCTGTAACAGATACCGCCGGGCCATTATGTTGCGTGCTTGTGGTGATAACCCTTCAATACGATCCGCTATAACCACTGAGGACTGGTGGATAAAGCCGCTCGCGTTAACCCGATGCTTGGAAAGATTGAGTTCCGATGATTGTAGCGAACTGTTAAAACCAAGGTATCGCAATTTAATCTTGGCTTTTTTGCAAACTCCCTCCATCACTCGAATATCAAGCATGTCATCTGCGGGGAGTCCAAGATATCGGATCTCCTCGCAAGACGAAAAGCATTCCTTCTTTAGCAGCGCTCGCGTTTCGTGACACCATTGTTCCAACCGCAAGAAATGCTTTCGCGGCTTATGCCAAGGTTTAAAGTCCCGCCGAAGTGAGGCCAATGTTGGGGTAATCGCACCTTGGTAGATGCCCTCTAAATCCGCCCGGCTTTCCGGTGTTTCGCCTGTCATCGGCCGTTGCCCTCTTCAACCGAAAAAACTTCGGCGATTGCACGAAGGAGTTTCTCCTGCTGGTTGTAGGTCAGGCCATCGAGAAGGCCATAAGCATCAAGAACCTGGGCCACTGCTTTTATCTTTTTTCGGAAAAGAATGTCATTTTTTTTTGCTTTCGCGCCATGCCGTTTCATAGCTGACGCAGTGAAAATGTTGCGTGCATCCAATGCGACGCGCCCTTTGTTCCGCATTTCCTGGATTTGCTTGATGTCAGCATCAGCAATTTCAATATCTGCAGGTCTCCGATCCTCTGCATCGGAGGCGGCCGCAATCTCCCGTACCACAACTTTTTCCAATTCAGCGGCATTGGAAGCTCCAATGCGTTCCGCATCTTCAGAATGTAATTCCTTGGCCCGTTGTTTAATCGTATTGGTGATCTGCCGAAGCGCTCCATGCACCCACCGCTGAATATATTGGTAATGAGGGTGCGATTCATTGAACGACTCGCGATCAATATTAAGTGCGGCGTCCAGTCCCTTAAGAACGAAGACTTCCGCGGTAATTTGTTTCAACCGCGTGAGTTCGGAAACCTGGTATTTGGCGAAAGAAGGATCGAAAAGCGAACCGCTTGCGTCGCCAATCCGGATCAGTAATCCGTTGTTATCTTTGGGCACAATTTTAGGTGCCCAGAGGAAATAGGCCTCAAATGCAAGGTCGCCGCCGCGTTCCTCATCACTTATTTTCGTTAAATCGGGGGATGCGCTGCCTATAAACAACATTGGATGTTTGATCGCTTGGGACGTCTCTGGAAGGCCGGTGAAACGAATCGGACGCAACAGCTCAACGTCGTCGATAAATACTCGGAACGGAGCCTGATTGCCGCGTTCTGGTGCCTTCAATCCAAGGTGTTGGCGTATCTTCTCGTCGTCCGCCAATTGCATTGGTTTGGCTGTACCACGCTCACGGGGTGCCAGTGAATAAAGCTGGGGCTCGCTGGCAGTGGTACGGTCAAATGGATGCCCATTGATATAATCGACAGGTGCCGCGAGGCTCAGGGTCCAAAGCGACTGAAGATAATTATCGAGGACATTCTTAATCTGTGGATTGGGCTGATCTGTGCCGACGGTGTCAACGATTCCCTGAAATAACTGCAGGAACCGGCCTCTTGGCGGACTATCATTATTCCACGGCAGGGCCGCATCAATGGAGATGTCGCCCGTTGTGTTATTGAATCGGCCAATGTGAAACTGCGGCTTAATTGGGCCGTCCCACATTTCTTGGCTTTGCAGGTGCTTTTTAGCCTGGGGCCGAAGATCCATTAGAATTATTTCCGTACCATGCGAATCTTTGTCATCAGCATGCGCGGAAACAATACTAACGGTTCCCGTCTCCACCTTATCGCCGGATTTCCCGCCGCCTGAGTCGGCGTCTTCGGCGTAGGTACGAAGGATCACTTCGGCCATCAGCCGGTAGTCCTGCCCTTTCACCTTCGTAACAATCTTGAAATGCCGCGTGAGTTGCGAGACCGAGAAAAGCCCAATTCCTATCTTGCCGATTAGGCGCCTCCCGTGTGGACTTAGCAATGGATCCCGCTTGCAAACTACGCCGGTTGCGATTCCGTCACGCCGGCGCTTGGCGCTCCCACCGATGTGGTGTATTAGCCGGACGAGCGAGGCAATATTCATCCCGTTCCCATCGTCTCGAACCGATATCTGGTCGAATCTGGGTGCGTCGGTTTGAATTATTACCTTCGTTGCATCGGCATCGTATGCGTTTGAAATCAGTTCCCGTAATGCGGAAGCGGGTTGTCTGTAAATACCGTCCGTAACCCGGGCCAGCACGCGGTCATCCGTGCGCAACACGGCTTTCGTCAATTCTCCCGTGCGTTGCCTACGCGTGATCTCTTTGACAAGTTCTTTTTCCTCGCTGAGCATTTGGGTCATCAAAATTTCCCCCTGCCCGCGTAACGCCCTCCAGCGGAAACGGCCCCGGCCGGGCGCAACAACTTAACAATAACCTCCGCAATCGCCTGCGCCACGGGTGGCGGGACGGCGTTCGAGACCTGCGTAATCTGCGAGCTGAGAGTGCCGGTTAATTGGTAGTCACGCGGAAAGCCTTGTAAAAGCATGGCCTCGTAGACGCTTAAACGCCGGTCACCTTTTGGATGCACGTGAATCTCCCGGTGGCCGTACGCCACTGTCGGGCTTACCGAATTCCAATCCAAACGCTTAAAAGATCGGCCTGTCCGCCCGCGGGAGCCACGCAAATTAAACTTCCGTGATTTCGGTACCATAGTCCAATGATTTGGGTGGTGTGGAATCTCCGAAGCAAGGAGGCCACGGCGATAAAAAGCAGGATCCGGCATGCCATCTAATATGTCCGCAACCGTTGCGCGCTGCGTAGACCCATTGGGAAATTGGAAAGCCACGCCGGGGTACAATCTGCTATTCAATCCCACGATAAACAAACGCAGGCGCCGTTGGGGAACCCCAAACCCACCCGCATCAAGTTCCGCATGGAAAAGATTGAAACCGGCACCGCGCAATCTGCTGCAAATCCGGCCGAACCTTCCGCCGTGCTTTTTCCGGGCCAACCCGACGACATTTTCGAACACAAAAAAATGAAGGCCGTATTTCTCGTTGGCGGCCTTTAACAAGTCCGCGTAGCGGTAGGGCAAAAGGTTGCGTGGATCGTTTGGGGTGGCAGAAACGTTACCGCGCGAGAATCCCTGGCATGGCGGCCCGCCAATAAGTCCAATTGGATGGGTCCCAGCGGGAACCAGGTTGAGGAACGCCCGAGGTGTTAACGCCGACAAATCGGCGGCATGTGAAACTGTTCTTCCCAAGTTGTGATTATAGGTGTGAACGGCATCCGGGGAATTGTCCAAGGCCAATACCGTTTCAAACCCAGCGCGTGCAAACCCGACATCCAAGCCCCCTGCCCCAGAAAATAAACTCAATAGCTGGTGCGTCATGCGACTCCGGCGTTCATTCATCCTAGCTTCCGCATTGAACTATTGTCGGCCACAGTTTCCAATATCCATGAAATTATTTTAAGCTCGAAATAGTTGCGGAGCAACCACGCCGATGCGTATGACCGGCACACGCGTGCACCACGCGATGCTTGCGCACACCCAAGTAATGTGTTCCAAGGTGCAAAACTTCCCAATATGGCATTAGAATAGCTGGGAGTTTGCCGGCTGTACCAAGGAGTTGCCATTGAAATTGAATCCCCGTGATTTCGCCGTACCTTCCCTTGCTGATTTTAAAAAGCTCGCGGTGCCAGGAGCCATTATACC
>JAKAEZ010000004.1 GCA_021819825.1 Planctomycetota bacterium | reverse complement strand
CTCGTTCGCCCCCGTGGAACTCGCGTGCCCTTATCCCGACGAGCGTCGGTCTGCTGCGCTATGCGGGAGCCGACGGGGGATCCCGGCTACCGCGACGACTACCTTGGCGTATCATTCGTCACGGCTGGAGCCGGCTTGGGGCGATTTACGCCGCACCGGGAATCGTTTATGCTCACGGGTCTGGTTTGATGGTTGATTGTTACTGCGCGGTGATGAGCCTATGGCTACAAAGTTAATGCGAAAATACAGCAAACCCATGATGGCGGTTCTGGGTGTGCTATTAATGGTGACGTTTCTCGTGGGCTATTCCTATCAATCGGGCATGGGGGGCACCGGTGATGCGTTTGTGTTGGGCAGGCTTCATGGACAGCCCTTGACCAAGGGCAAACTCACGCAGGCCCGCATTGACATACGCGTGCTGCGTAATTTGCCGGCATTGGCGGATATGGGCCTTTATCCGATGTGGCTTAGCCAGCGTAGCCAAACCCGTGCCGCGGTGCAGTTTTATCTGCTGCTGAAGGAAGCGCAAGCGGCCGGATTTTTTCCGGATATCGGCGATATTAACCTGCTGGTGAAACAGAAAACCTTACGCAAACAGATCGGCGAATTGTTGGCCAACAACTCCAACTTCGCCCAACCCAATGTGGTTCAGGCGCTGGAAGATTTGACCACCATTGACCAGTTGCAGGTATTTATCGGTGGTGCGTGCCGCCCCAGCGCACCGCAACTGGCTCATTTTGTCAGTGAGTTAGGCACCTCGGTAAAGGTTCGCTACGCCCGGATGCGCGCGTCGGATACGGCTGGTTCCATGCCAACGCCCGGTACGGCGGAACTGCAACATTTGTTTGCGGCCTATCGTACCACTTTGCCCTGGACCGCCGACAGCCCCACCCGGCCGCCGCTGATTAATGGCCATCGGTATCCCTTTGGCTATCGTTATCCGGATCGGGTAAAAATTGAATTTCTGAAATTTAATCGTGATGCGGTGTTAACCAAACTCAAACCCACCCTTAAAGATATTCAGGCGGCGTATGCCTATTATCAAGCCAACCGGGATAATTTTGAAATTACGCCCCCGGACACATCTACCGCGCCGGCGACAGCGGCAAAACCCCAGTATAAGACGTTTGATCAGGTGCGGCAGAAGTTGCTCCGCCGACAACTCATTAAACGCGTGAATCAGTTGTTTCATCGCATGTTATATCAGGCTGGTCATATCGCGGATAAGCCATGGAGCACGGTGGATATTAACGGCTATCATCATGCCATCCCGCAAGCCCAATGGGTGTCTTATCGCACGCTGGCGGCTGATCTGGGTAAACAATATGGATACACGCCGGAGGTGGGGCGGTGGAATCATTGGCTTAACGCCAGTGATCTTGCCAGCCTGAAAGGCATTGGCGAAGCCACAACGCAGGAGGCGGGATTATCGCAGCCATTAGGATTAAGCGTCCTGGCGATGAAGGTGCATGCGTTAGATCCGCATTCAAAAAATATCGGCCTGCTGCTGCATTTGCAGGTGGGTTATGACGGCCCGGTATTAACCGATTCGCATGGCAATATGTATCTGTATCGTGTTATCGCGGTCAGCAAGGCGCACAATCCCGCGACGCTGGCGCAGGTGCGTTCGGCGGTGATGCACGACGCGAAACTGCTGGCGGCCTATCGTGCGGATATAAAAGCCGGCAGGGCATTGGCGGTTGTGGCGGGTCGTATCGGATTGCCGGCTGCCGCAAAAAAAGATCATTTGGCGGTGTTCACTCCGTCGTCGTTCAAGGCGTTGGAGAATCAGTTGGTGGGTATGACACCGGACGGGCAACCGCAATATCAGTTGGCTCCCGGCCACCTGCCGGGCGTGCAGGTTCGCAGCACCAAACTGATGCAGGCGGCATTTTTCCTGGCGCACCAAGCCTTGGGTGGGACGCCTTCCGCCAATACGCCCGCCGCCGCGCATGGCACCGCAGAATCTAAGCCTTCGGCCAACGGGCAATCGGCGGCGCACTTGGTTCTCACACATCCCTGCACAAGTGTGGCGCTGGATGCGCAGTTGGAAGTATTTGTCATGCAGTTGGTCACCGCCAAGCCGGTGCCGGTGAATATTCTGCATGACCCGACGGACTTGGCCGGTGTCGAGCGGTATCTGATGGGCCATTTGAACCAGCGGCTGCTGGAACAATGGTTCAGCTATGGGGCCGTAACTAAACGCCTGGGCTTTGTGGCCAACGATTGAGCCGTCAGCATGAGTCGAATCGATAAAATATTCTGGGATACCCTGCGCGGCCCGCGGCAATGGATATCATCATGGTTCGCGGCGTATGCGCTGGTGGGGGCGGTGTCATCCGGATTGATTCCCATTCTGCTGCCATTAATGATGGTGGAGCTTCTGCCGCGTGAGCTGGCGGCGGTGGGGTATGTGATGGGGGCGTTTAATCTGGGGGCATTAAGCTCGCCATTGTGGGGCAATCTGGCGGATGAAAAGAAGGCGTATCGCCTGGTTTTTTGTGGCGGTCTGCTGCTGGAACTTGCGGCCCTGATTCTATTTCCGTTGGCGGCAAATCTTGGGGCTTGGCTGGGTTTGGCACTGTTGATGGGGGCCGGCAGTGCCGCGGTAAGCACATGCGCGACTCTGTTAATTGTGGATTTTTATCCGCATGAACAGTGGACCAGCCGCATTGGTTGGTTGCAGACGTTTAATGGCGGCGGTCAGGTCATCGGGCTTTTGCTGGCGGGTGCATTTGCCGCCATCGGATACCGATTTGGTTTATGGATGGGCGCGGGGCTGTTGGCGGCAGCCGTGGTGGCGGGTTTGATACTCTTGCCGCGGGCGTCCAAGGCGGAAAGCTCGCTGGGGGAACTTAACCGGGCGGGGCTGGCTCTGGATTTTAACGCTTTATCGCGTTTTGCCCGCGTGGAGTTGATCGGCGGCGGATTGCTTAAGCACTTTCATCTGCTGAATATTGCCGGATTAAAAAACATTCCCAAACTGCTGCCGACGCGTTTCGGCCGATTTCTCATGTCCTGGTTTTTCGTGTTTCTAGGCGTGGCGGGCTTTTTTGCGTATTTTCCGATTTTCCTGAAACAGAGTTTTGGGGTTCTTCCCGCGACCACTTCGCTGACCTACGCTTTGGCGGCCGGCATTGGTATTGCGTTGTACAATTTATCGGGAGTCTGGGCGCGAAAAGTCGGTGCGCAGAAAATTTATTTCTATGGGCGGATTCTTCGGTTCACCGGTTTTATACTGCTGTTAGTACCGCTGTTGATCCGTCACATTCCCGCAGCCAATATCTTGGCCCTGGTGGGGTTTGCGGTAGTGGTGCTGGCGTGGCCCGTCTTGAGTGTTACCGGCACGGAATTAACTTCAGAGTTAAGCCCCATCAGTCAAGGCGCAGCCCAGGGGTTAAACAACGCGGCCAACGGCGTAGGTACGGTGGCGGGCACCTACCTGGCCGGCTGGTTGGTGCACATGGTGGGATATGACTGCATCCCGATTATGGCCCTGATCGGATTGGCGCTATCAATTGTGACGGATACATCATTTCACCGAACCAAACCGATTGCCGATTCCGGTTTGACCCAGCAGGCAGCAGTTGGGTCGTAGATCGCGCGGCTAACGCTGATGGGAGGTGGATTGGTTTGAGATGCTGGTGTGACATTTAGCAAAGCGTTTTGCGCAGGGCACCGGGGGTCATGCCGGTGCGGGCTTTGAACAGGGAAATCAACTGTTCGGTGCGGCGCAGGCCGACCAGGCGGGCGATTTGCCCCAGAGGGTACGTGGTCTCCAGCAGGAGATGTCGGGCGCGGTTCACACGCTCATGGAGAATTTCATCTTTCGGTGAGCGTCCCAAAAATTCGGTAAAACGCCGCTCCAGGGTGCTGCGTGAAACACCTGCCCCTTGTGCCGCAAGATGGTCCAGAACATTTTCCACAGTAATGCCGTCGGAAACGTGGTCACGTATGTACCGAATGGCCTTGGAAATCACCGGCGAATCCGTAGCGACAATATCGGTGGATAATCGGCGAATGACTCCCAGAGGATCTACGCGTGTTTCCATGCGGTCCGGCGCATGGCCGGCCATCATGTGGGCCAGCATGGCGGCGGCGTCGTATCCGATTTTTTCGGTGGGCAGGGCGATGCTGGTCAGTGGTGGATCGGCTAATTCGCATAGCACTTCGTCATCATCTACGCCAATGACTGCGATTTCTTCGGGAACCGGAATTTGCCGTACCCGGCAGGCATTGACCACCTGCCGACCGCAAATGTCGTTACACGCCATAATGCCGCAGGGTCGCGGCAGGGCGGCAAGCCAACGGCTTAGACCCGCTTCGTGCATGAGTGCTGAAGATTCGACATTGCTGGTATTGTTGCGGCGCAAGGACGTTCGCAATTGATAATTGGCGCTGGTGTGGTGCATTGTCCTCAGGTAATCGGTAAATGCCGCCTGTCGGCGCACGGAATACTCGGCTCCGGCAAACCCGCAGAACGCGAAATGGCGGAACCCGCGCTCCAGCAGGTGATCGGCTGCCATTTTCGCAACGCTTTCGTCATTGACCACAATCCGTGGAATTCCGGTAGCCCAGTGCAGGCCGCGCAAATCCACGGTGGGAATGCCCTGCTTAAGGATCAACTCCATCGATGACGCCCGCTCAATGCGGGCGATCAGTCCATCGCACATGCCGGCCCGCAACCAGGGCGGCGGCGCATCGGCAAGAGATCGCTCCTGATGCAAAATGGACCATCCGCGATGCGCCCGCACATACCGCGCTACGCCGCGCAGCAGTCCGCGGCCATAGCCACGCGATGATTCCACCAATAATCCGACAATCTTCATAGAGGGGCGATTGTAGCGGGGTATGGCCGGTTCGGATAGCAAAAAAAAAGCCGATCAGGTGTCCTGATCGGCTTCAGTGAATAAATGCTTTTGTGTCAGCGGGGTTAATTACATGGTGCTGAACTTGTAAACCGTCCGCTGGAAGTAGGCTTCCCCAGGGTTTAGAACCGTGGACGGAAAATTCGGTTGATTGGGGGAATTGGGATAATGCTGCGTTTCCAAGGTGATCGCGCCATGGTATGGATAATGACCGCCGATGCCTTTGATTTTTCCATTCAGGAAGTTTCCGGTATAAACTTGAATTCCCGGTTGCGTGGTGTAGCAGTCCAGCACGCGGCCGGTTTTGGCTTCCTGAATTCGAGCGGCGAACGCGAGTTTGGTTTCATCCTGATTGTTCAGGCACCAGTTCATGTCATAGCCATAGGGAACTTCATCAAATGCGATGTTGGATGTTCCGTGGTAGGCGGGTTTCAAGCGTGTTGATAACTGCACGGGCTTGCGGAAATCATACGGTGTGCCGGCCACCGGCGCAATTTTCCCGGTCGGAATAAGAACCTTGTTGACCGGCGTGTAATGATCGGCATTAATGGTGACAACATGATCAAGAACCCGGGTGCCGGGTTTGTTTAAATTGAAGTAGGCATGATTGCACATATTAATAACTGTCGGTGCGTCCGCGTTGGCGCGGAAGTGGACGTGCAATTCATTTTTTTCATTCAACGTGTAGGTGGCCGCGACTTCCACATCGCCGGGGAATCCATTTTCCATCGCCGGACTGAAAAGATTAAAGCGCACGCCCGGTGCGCCTAGTTCGGTAACTTCCGTGGCCGTCCAGACTTTCTGGTCCCAGGAATGTGGCCCGCCATGGAGGGTGTTGGGATAGGGCGTATCATTGATTGGCAGATGATAGGTTGTGCCATTGAGGGTGAATTTGCCATTGGCAATGCGGTTGGCATAACGGCCGATGGTGGCACCAAAATAGGGATCCATCGCGTGATGCGTGGCATAAGAAGCAAGATTATCAAAGCCGAGGATAACATCACCCGGTGTGCCGTTGCGGTCCGCCGCTTGAATACGCTGCAGACGCGCGCCGTAGGTAATGAGTTGTACAATCATCCCATTGGAATTCGTCAGCGTGTACTGATACACCTTCCGGCCATCGGGCAGAGTGCCGAAAAGTGCTTTGTACATGGCGCTTTTCTTAGGCAGGCTGCTGACATCCGTTCCGGACATGCTCTTACAGCCTGTTATGGCCCAGGCGGCGGCAACGCCGGAGGCGGCCAAAAAGGTTCGGCGAGAGAGTTTCCGTACACTGTTGAGTTGCTGTGGCATCGGTGGATACCTCCGTATATGAAACTAAACAAATACCAATGTACGAAAATATATGCCGGGAATGGAATTTCAGCAAGCCTGCAATAACTTAGGTCAGGATTTTTCACTTTTTAAGGATAGAATTAGTGCGCTTGGCGCACCGGGTTTCCAACTTGCGCCACACCGGCCTTATCAGCCCCCAGCTCGCGGCGTGGCAATATTTCCGGGCGACGTTCATCCGTAATGTTAGCCGGCACATTTAATGTGCCGCCGCGTCGCGGAAAGGGCACCCGCCGCGGCCGACAGTTCCAGACATCATCGGCGCGATCCCGCCCATTAAACAACGAAATTGACCCCGCCCGGAATTATTGCCACGCCCGCCAGATCTGCGGCCTGCGGCAGGTATTTACAGCCGGACTGATTTTGTTATAATTCGTAACTCGATATGCGGGCGTAGCTCAGTGGTAGAGCGTCACGTTGCCAACGTGAATGTCGAGGGTTCAAATCCCTTCGCCCGCTTTTTCAAGCTCCAAGTTGTCGGGCGGCGGCCAAGAACTGGTCATAATTCTGGCGCATTTCACGCATGGAGTCGCCGGCGAATTTCTCCACCATGGAGCGGGCGATTTCAAAGGCAATAACATTTTCTACCACCACGGCGGCGGCGGGAACCGCGCAAACGTCACTGCGTTCATAATCCGCTTTGCCGGCCTGTTTGTTGTTTAAATCCACGCTGGGCATGGCTTTTTTCAACAGCGTGCTGATCGGTTTCATGGCGGCGCGCACCACGACCGCTTGCCCGTTGGTCATGCCCCCTTCCAAACCGCCGGCGTTATTGGTGGGGCGGTTAAACCCGAGTTTGGGCGTATCGCGCAAAGCCGGATCATATTCTATCGGGTCATGCACTTGCGAACCCGGGAGTTCCGCGGTTTTAAAGCCCATGCCAATTTCCACACCTTTAATGGCTTGAATACCCATAACTTCGGCCGCAATTCGGCTGTCGAGTTTCCAATCCCACTGAGCGCAGCTGCCCAGACCTATCGGGCAGCCTATCACGCGGGTCTCAACAATTCCGCCGAGGGTATCGCCTTGAATTTTCGCATCTTTGATCTGCTCAATCATGGCGGCGGATGCGGTGGCGTCCGGGCAGTAAACTTCACTGGAAGTGATTTGCTGCCGCAATTGCTCCAGAGGCGCATCCGGCGCGACCGTGGCCTTGGCGGAACCAATCTGTACGACAAACCCAATAACATCGATTCCGAATTTTCGCAGGAGGCACCGGGCGATGGCACCCACGGCCACGCGATTAGCGGTTTCCCGGGCGCTGGCGCGCTCCAGCGTTTCTCGGCAATCCGTGGTAAGCCATTTGGTTGCGCCGGCCAGATCCGCGTGGCCGGGCCGCGGCTTGACTAAGGCCGGCGCATCGTCCAGTCGGCTGTCTTTATTGGGTATTTCCAGCACCAACGGGGAACCAATGGTTTTACCCCGCCGGAATCCCGTGCGGAAATTTACCGCATCGGTTTCGATGCGTTGCCGCCCGCCCCGGCCATAGCCGCCCTGCCGGCGGCGTAATTCCCCGTTGATAAATTCAATATCCAAATCTAACCCGGCGGGCAGGCCCTCAATAATGCTCACCAGAGCCGGACCGTGTGATTCCCCCGCTGTACGATAAGTCAATGTTGCCATAGGTGGCGAATTGTAACGTCTGTCCGCCCATCGGGCCAACGGTTTTGAAATTTGCCGCGCTGGGTGCCGGTCCTTTTGTGGTCTTTATAAATGGAATGCCGTAACGACGCTATTTCATGTCATCATGTGCGCCTCAGTCGAGGGCACCGACGGTTCAGTACCCGACTTGGCATTTGCCGAGAGTTATGTCACTCGGACTCGCGTATTGGGGTGGGGAAATGTGGAGGGAAATTAAAAAATATTTTGTGGCGGAAAAATTTATTACATGCGTACTAATAGTGTTAAGTTGAGAATTTACACTATATATTGTGTCGGTGGCTTTTGGGATTTTAATATAATCCCATGTTTTCCCTCAATGTGGAGTAAAAAGTATTGACTTTCCCACAAGTTTTTGTATCCTTTAAACCGATGAAGAGAACAGCAGCAATTGGGTGTGTTTGAAGGTTGGGCTTGGATGTATCTGGTTGGGTCATACGAGCACGTCATCGACGCCAAGAATCGCTTGGCAATTCCTTCCGCACATCGGCAGGAAGTGCCTGAATCCCCATCTGGAAAAAAGCGCTTCTATGCTCGACCGGTCCAGATGGCCGAAGCCAACGGTGAAAAGCGACGGTTTGTGGAACTGATCCCGGAACCGGTTTTTTTATCTTTGGCGGAGAAGGAAAAGAAAGAGGATAGCCTGGAAATGGCCATTGACGAGCAGGATCGTCAGTTAAGTCTGTTTGCGGGCGTCAAGATTTTGGAAATCGATGAGCAGGGTCGCGTTGTCATGCCGGATGATTTTCTGGATCGTCCGGAAAAGAAGGCCAGCCGATTCGCGATCAATATTCTGGGAAGAGACGTGGTGCTGGCGGGTGTTGGTTCCCGCCTGCAGGTTTGGAACGCCGAAGAATATCACCGCCGTTTTGATGGAGCCGGCAGAGTCCGGGCGGTGTAAAAATACACTCAGGAGCAAATCTTCCCGCCAAGGACGGCCGCGAAGGTAAACTCCCCACGCAAGGATGCGTGCGTATGTAAGGCTTCTGCTGTCGCAGGGACGTGACATAAAAGAAGCTGACACAGGGCGAATAGCGGTACAGGCACTTCATGGATGAAGTGTCTGTGCCGCCGCCCCGGAACAACGGCCTAGTGTGACTGAACAGGACGTTCAGTTTCCGCTCGCCAGGAACTCAAAGGACTGAGGCATTGGCGCCGCTTGAGTTTCACGGATGAACACGCTCGGGCCATGGAAGGCATGGCGGGGACACGTACCGGCCAGTCGTGTCCCTGTCTTTTTTTGAGTTTTTCCGCCGGGCTGTGGCCGTTCCACGTCCCGGCTAAAACATTATCGGCTTTGGGTATGCGGCGTAAGCCGTTGCGGCACATGGATACGGCCCAGCATGGTCACGAACCCGTCCTGCTTCATGAAGCATTGGAATTACTGTCAGCGCAAAGCGGTGAAACAATTCTTGATTGCACAACCGGTCGGGGGGGGCACGCTTTGGCACTGGCGCAGAAGATTGGAAAATCCGGTACTTTGGTGTGCCTGGATGTCGATCCGGGCAACTTGGACTTTGCCCGACAACGGCTGAAAAACGCGGGCTGTAACTGCCGGTTCTTTCAGGCCAATTTCGCTCACTTGGGCGATGTCCTGGATGCGGCAAATATCCCGGCGGTGGATGTGATTCTGGCGGATCTGGGGGTGTCGACCAATCAGATGTTGTCTGATCAGTATGGTCTTAGTTTTACCATTGACGGCCCGCTGGATATGCGACTTGATCCACGGTTGGAGCACACCGCGGAGGAATTGGTCAACGGTTTGCCCGAAAAGCAACTCGCGGATCTGATATTTAATCATGCTCAGGATCGCCTGTCGCGACGCATTGCCCGCAGTATTGTTCAGGCGCGGCAAGTCAAAAAAATTACGACAACCGCCCAACTGGCGGGCATTGTCAGATCGTCTGTGCCCCACGCGCGTTTTGGTCAAATTGATCCCGCGACACGCACGTTTCAGGCCCTGCGCATGGAAGTGAATCATGAAATGGAGAATCTTTCCGAATTGTTAAACGTGGCTCCGAGCCGACTGAAGCCCGGCGGGCGAATTGGGATCATCAGTTTTCATTCCGGAGAGGATAGAGTAGTCAAACAGATGTTCAGGCAATGGGCCTCCGAGAATAAGTGCGACGTATTAACATCAAAGCCCATTGTTCCGACGGAATTTGAAATGGCGTCCAATCCACGGAGTCGAAGCGCTAAAATGCGGGTTGCTCGAATGCGGATGGATCAGTAAATTGCACGGGTTATTCGGCGGAAACGTGCAGAGGTCAACTCTATGGGAGCTAAGCCACTATGAACAAAGAGACAAAAATCGGGTTGGTCACCGGCGTGACATTGATCGTCCTGATAGGCGCGATGCTGTCGAGCTATTTGAGCGGGCCTCGCGACAACGTCGGCGATTTGGATCTAGCCGGACAAGGCTGGAGCTTACGCAAGCAGATCAGCAGCCCGGTAGGAATTGCCCAAGTTCCGGTTCCGCAAAATGTGCCCGTGAACCAACTTCAACCAGCAGCCACGGCACCGGTTCCCCCGGCCAGTGCGCAAACCTCCGTGGCAGTTTCCACGCCGTACAATCAGGTAACTCAGTTGCCTTACGGCTCGGCGGCAACGGCAACTTCATCAGGTGCATCTTTAACGCCTGCCGCCGCGGTTATCACGCCGCAGGTTGTACCGGTTGTCGTTGCGCAACAACCCGTTTCTAACACGGCGGCCAGTGTTGATAATGCCTCGGACACGCCGCAGGGTTCCACGTATATTGTGCGGCCCGGCGATACGTTGGGAAAAATCGCCTGGCACTTCTATCACGATAGTGGCCCCGTGGCGGTGCGACGAATCGTCGATGCGAATGCTTCTAAATTCGGAATCACCCATGCTATGATCCAAGTGGGCGAAACACTTACGATTCCGGCCGCTCAACCGGCCGGAGCATCCTCTGTGCATCTGCTGACCATGGCTGCGCAAAGCACCGGTAATTCCTACGGAACTCAATATTCCACACGGCAAGCAGCGCCGACATCTGATAGCTCGGTACATACCTACCGTGTTCAAAGCGGCGATACACTATGGGGAATTGCCCGAAAAACCATGGGTGCCGGCACCGATGCCAATGTACATCGCATCATGTCGTTGAATCATATTCGCGACGCCCGAACCATCGCGGTGGGCCAAGTACTGAAGATTCCATCCTAATAACCAATCGCGACGGGCCACAATTCGCGGCCAACTCAACGCTGCCGCATTGAGCTAACGGTGCTCGGCCACGATCATGCCTCCAACGCGCCATGAGAGATCGCCGTTAGCCCGACGCGGAAGCGTCGCGGTTCGATGCGGAATGCGGCCCAGGAAAAATCCGCACTCCCATGCGGCCCGCGGTGGGTCAGGTGCTGAAGATTCCATCCTAAGCACCTGTCGGGATGGGTCGGCGCGTGTCGCGTCACCAAGCCAGATTTCGCGGCCAACTCAACGCTGCCGCATTGAGCTAATGGCCGTGCGTTGGTTCACGTGGCGTTTGCCGTATTCGGCATTCTGTGAATGCAAAACCACCGTGTTATTGCGGTGGACCGGCACCCTGCCCGGCTTGCATGGACTGCATTTCCATCATCATTGCCAGCGGCAGCAGGGCGTGGATTCGCGTGGAGAGCTGCTGCAAATTCTTCATGGGCATACGCCACTGCCCGGTTAACGTGTTGTGGTGTGCTGCTAAACTGATGGACATCGGTTCGGTAGTCGGCAGTTTAAGCATCGGGCTGTTCATATTGGCCATGGCTTCAACGCGTTGAGTTATGGCAGCAATAAATGGCGAGGGATCGACATACATAACCAATGAAGCATGCGGGAGAATATGGCCCTTTGCGGCAACGATTCCGGGGTTAGCATCCAAGGTATCAGAGTCCGCCGCAGCCGCGTTGATGGTTTCGGCAAGGAATTTATGACTGCAGTTACCGCCCACAATTAACTGCTGGTTATGGCTGCCAATCAAATAGGTTTGGGTGTTGATTCCCATCAACTGCTGCTCCATTTTCATAGCGCTGCGAAGGGCATCACTTTGAGGCGTCCCGGCTGCCGGTAAGACCATCGATTGTGTGATGGCAGTGAAGGGCACTGAACCAACGATAACTTTCTCAGGGGCGACAGTCATGCGGTATTTCAAATTACTTCCCATGCTTAGTTGGAAATGTGAGAGCCACCGCCCTTCACCAGTCAGCAGATGCACCATCGACGCCGCAGAGGCCTCCGGAGTTGTGGACTTAGCCAATGCGACGCTGGACATAATGGGACCTTTGGTCTTGGAAGTGGCAATGACCAACGTGTTGCAATCTGAGAGCGGCGTCAGGAGTGCGGCAAATTGTCGGATTCCCCTGGCAAGCTGTAGATTATCACGTGCGCCGGACGTTGCGGTTTTGGGAAGTGCACCTGCCCATTGATTCAACAGTTTTGCGGTCATGGCACCGTCGATATTGCTGGCGACTGCCTCGAAAAATTGCGACACCTCCGGCAGTCCCGCCAGCGGCTTTTCCGCCAGTGGGCGCAGGCCTTCCAGTGCTTTGGCAACTTGCGATCCCGCTTTTTCATCTGAAACCATGGAGATCGTCAGCGCACTTGTGGTAATTCGCAATCCAATCAAGGCGGAATGTGTATCGTCGGCCAAACGCATGGCGACTTTCCGCTCAATCGTTTTCAGTTCTGATCCGTGAGTGGCGTTACCGGCGGCATCGGCTGGATCGGTGTTGACCGCCCCGGCTTTTTTAAAGGCCTTTTCCAGCGGTTTGCGAAGCTGTGGGATATTCAGCAGCACATAAACATCTGATTTCTCAGCAAGGGGTTGTTCCGACTCCGTGAGCATGGGGGTTATGGCGGTGCCGATGGTTTTACATTGCAACAAGGCTCCATGATGTTGTGACACCATAATGCAATGTTTGCCGGCTATAGCATAAATATTCCCGCCATTGGCGGTTTGGCCGTGCTCTACGCCATCGGTGCCAGTGGAAAAATTCATATTGGCAATCGCGGCAGCGGGGTCTTTTGCGGGCAGAATCATCACGGCGTGGGCCTGTCCCCCCTTGGCGCTGTTGGCAATGACTACGACTGCTGCCGTGCCATGAGCGGTGATTCCCCGCGGCAAATTCAGCGTTTTTTCAATATGCCGCAAGGATGGTGGCAATACCGGAATTTTTAGCTTTTCGGCCAGCATCGCGACTTTTTTATCCAAGGCCGCCATGTCATGAATAATTACCACCGCCTGTGCGGTGGCGGGAATATTAGCGAGGATCTTGGCATCAGTCGCGGAATTTCCCGGGTTGGTGCCGGCGGCCAGAAGGGGGCCGGTGCTAAGTAGCAGGCATGCCATCGCGGCTGCCTTAAGTAGGTGCTTGCGGTTGAACATTTGAAAAATCTCCTGGGGTTAGAGGAACACAAAATCGGGCATTCATTAGAATAGTGCGCCGGCGGGATTGCCGGATAAACTTTGCTCCAATGTCGCCACGGGTATATACACTTGGATAACTAACGATTTTTTGCCCGCACCCACGCTGACCACAGCCGGTGGCGGTGGAAGGCCCAATGCCAGCGCATTGGCAGGCTTCGGTTTGGGGGCCGCGCTTTGTTGCTGTGTCCAACGGGCGATGGGTAAATACGCAACCATAAAGCTTCGCGGTACTATTTCAGCAATGGACTGCGTCAGGCCGGGACGTTTCATGATGGCTGTAAGATTTTTGTCAGCGGCAATAACGGCTGATTTTAATACGGTATGCGGGACATCCACGCACAGCAGCACGCCATGCGTCCTCATATTGATTAGCTCAACAGTATGCGAGTTTTTCATGGGCTTTTTTGTCGGACCGACAATGCGGATCACCTGATATCCCATGAGCGTGCCATGTGTAAGATTGCTACCATCCGGTGGGGCGGTCTTAGTCTGCGCATGCGTTGCGCGGCTGAAATAACTTGCCAAGTTGTGCATTTCTGTCGTCGGATGTTTACCGTGCATGATGATTATGGCGGGGCCTGAACTCCACTGATTTAGCGACTCTCTGCCCGTACCTGAGGGTGTTGCGGGTGGCAGCACGATCGCGGCTGCACCGGTGTGATCCGCAACGGCGGCCAAAATATGCGGAATTTCCTGACCTGTGGGGGAGTGTTTTTGCCTTGGATCGCCCGGGCTGTTTTGCGCTTTGGCGGGCAGCAGGGTTTGCAACCATTTGGCGACGGACGGCCCATTGATGCTGTCGGCGTAAAGTGAAAAATAGCGATGATTGGGCAGGCCGGCGAGGGCCTGAGCCGGAAGGGGTGGCTGCACGGCAAAGAGTTGGGCCATGGAAGAATGTGCATGAAAAACATTGGTCAAATTAATAATCAGCGCCTGTCGGCCAAAATGCAGCGTTAACACGCTTCGCTTTAACGCGGTGTTCAATTGTTTGTTAAGTTTATTTCCCATTTGCCGCAGAATGGATTTCAAAGCGGGATTGCGAAGTGACAATGGATTACCTGCCATTGCCGAAAATAACAGAGCCTGGGATGGATCGCCTAATTCTTTTCGTATGGCGCGTGTGTCGGCTTCAATGGCAATATCCGCATGACGTAGCGCCGCAGTCATCTTACCGGACAGCTTCAGGCGGGTTTTGGTTTGAAGATACAATTTTAATTCTGAACGTGAGGCGGAAATAATCGTCCAGAGTCCGCGCGTTGCAATAAAGGCGGGAGTACCTTCAATGCGTGCCGGCGTTATTCCGCCCCGGACGGCACCATTTTTCAGACCAGCGATAAACTTTGCGGTGTTGGTCGTTTGCAAGATTACTACGGATCGGCGCAATTCAAGGATTTTTCCCTTGGCCGGTGACGGCAGTACCCACGCCATTGGGGCCGAGATGTTCCAATAAGGCCCCAAAACCATTTTCAGGGCGGCAAATTCATCGATTTGCGGTTGTTGGTCCGTGATGCGCCGTTCCAGCCGGGTGATGCGTTGATCGAGTTGCGCCACATTGTTGCAGATCACACACAAGGCGCTGTTGGCGGGCAATTCGCGGATAATTGAGCTTGAGGGAGCGCCGGCGGCGTGGGCGTAAAAAGTCGCCCATAGCAATGGGCATGCAGCGGCGGCGGCGGCCCGGCGGCGAAATTGCATAAAACCTCCACCAGCGCAAGGAACCATATAGTCTTAGATCGCCCACGCTCTGGTTTCAAAAACCAACGCCATAATTGTAACTTCGGCCTGTTTTTTTCGCCAATCAGTGCCATTTTTTGCTGATTTGCGATCCGCTATCCGCCGGTACCGGTTTGACGATTTACGCCAAAACTGCTAAATTGCCGTGCATAATTAAGAACTGTCTTGCTTATGCAGTTAATGAATAAATTAGATGGAATCGAGCGATATTATGAAGAAGAAAAAAGTCAAAAAGAAGTACGGTAAGAAAAAATTCGGCAAGTGCAGCTAAAAGCAGCGGTGGCGGGGTGTTGGTCTAATGACCCCACGCCATCATAAATGTTAATAACGCTCAACTTCCGCCAAGCCGTACTTGCGGGTACGGTTGGGAGGAATTTATTGGTGCGGTTTGCCGCGGCGATTACGTTGCGATTTGCACTCGTCGAATTAAGAAAGAGGGGGGGCGCTACGGCTGTTTGTGCCAATGTGTTTCCGGATGCCCATCGAGTTTATTGGCTAATCGCGCCAGCACAAAAAGCAGATCACTTAATCGATTAAGATAAACCAGCGGGGCCTCGCCCGTGGGTTGTTGCCGCATGAGTTCCACCAGATGGCGCTCCGCTCGCCGGCATACGGTTCGTGCTATATGCAGGTGAGATGCCAAAGGCGAACCGCCGGGCAGAATAAATTCCTTCAACACCGGAAGTTCCGCGGTAGCAGCATCAATCTGCAATTCCAAATTCGCGGCGTGTTGCGGGTTGATACGATTCACTCGTGAACTGTTGGGCGAATCAATCGGCGTAGCTAAATCCGCCCCAAGATCAAATAATTGATGTTGCAATTGATTTAGCAGGTCGCGCAGCGGTTCATGGCGGCAAATGCCGGACGCCATTCCCAGCCAGGAGTTTAACTCATCCACGGTACCGTACGTGGCCAGTCGCATATCGTCTTTACTCACACGCGTGCCATCAAACAAACTGGTTTGGCCTTGATCCCCCTGGCGGGTATAAATGCGCATCGGCGGCTCCTGCAAAATCCTCTCCGGCGCAGGCCGGAAGTTGTGCTGACAGTTTAGGAGCTGCACGCGATATGAGCAATGACTATGGCGAAGCTATTAATTTTTGGCGGTACGTTTGATCCCGTGCATAACGGCCATCTCCTTACGGCCCGGGCGGCAATGAAGATGCTGCAAGCCCAGCGTGTCGTGTTTGTGCCGGCCAATACATCTCCGCATAAGTTATCCACGCCGCAGGGGACAACGCCGCCACAACATCGTCTGGCGATGTTGCAACTTGCCGTGCGGGACGATCCCGCCATGGAGGTATCGTCCGTGGAACTTCTGCGCCCGCCGCCGAGCTACACCGTGGATACCTTGGCGATCCTGCGACGCGACCGGCCCGGTGATACACTGATCTTGCTGGTGGGTGCCGATCAATTACCGGCGCTAAACACCTGGAAAGAAATTGATACGATCTTGGCCACCACGCCCATTGCCATTTTGCCGCGCCCGGGTTTTGAAGTGCCAAATAAACCGCCCGGAAATTTCGGCGATGATATGTGGAAAAAAGTGATGGGCGGGGTGCTCAAAATTCCGCAATACAGTATTTCCGCCACCGCCATTCGCCGGGCCATCGCGCAAGGCCAACCGGTATCGGACCAGATTCCTGAAGCAGTGATGGCTTATATCCGTAACCATCGCCTGTATCAAAATAAGTCGCTTGCTTAAGTGACGCGATACGCGGAAAATAGGGACATGGAAAACCACAGCGATATTGCCATCATTGGTTGCGGCCCGGCCGGGGCGGTGGCCGGGGCGATACTGGCCGGCAAGGGATATTCCGTTGTTATTTTTGACCGTGATTCTCATCCGCGGCACCATATTGGCGAATCGCTGCTGCCCGCCAGTATGACCATTTTGCAAAGTATCGGCATGGATAGCCAATACATGCAGGCCCATCATCAGGGGAAATATGGGGCGCGATTTTTCGATCCAGTTGCTAATCGCCTTGAGGTATTCGGGTTCGCTCTACCGGATCAGGGTGCCCCACCCCCCACGTTTAACGTCATACGTGAAACTTTTGATATGCAGTTGCGCGATAAGGCGCGACAATGCGGATGCATCATTCATGAAAATATGGCTATTGCAATTGTGGAAGAAGAGCAATCGCCGGTGCATATCCACAGTGAATCAGGTCAAACGCATTGCTGCAATTTTCTCATGGATGCCACCGGAGCCTCGACCATGTTGGCCCGGAAACATTGCGGCCGGGAAATGCTGCCGGATTTTGGCCGCCTGGCTATTTACAATTATTTTACCAATATTCCCGCACCGGAGTCCACGGATCCGTTCGAGCGTCAATATTTAACCATGCACCTCATTGATGGCGGATGGATCTGGTTTATTCCGCTGCGCGACGGCAGCACGGGTGTGGGGGTGGTATTAAAACGTGAAGCCATTAAAAAGGATATTGATTTGGCCGGGCAGTTTTGGGCGGCGATGAAACAATCGCCGGCCCTCTATGATCGACTTTCCAAGGCCGCGGCGTTGGCCGCGTACCGGCCGATTAGTGATTACAGTTATCATTGTGACCCAAAAATCGGCCCGCATCATGTGTTGATTGGCGACGCGGCAGGTTTTCTTGATCCCATATTTTCCAGCGGGGTGCACCTGGCGATTACTTCGGCAGCGCGCGCTGCCGAGGGCGTTGATGCGCTTTTAAGCCGCGGGGAAAAGTTTGCTTTGCGGCAATATCAGGCGGATATGGAAGCGGGTTTGCGCGTATTTCAGGCTTTTGTGGAGCGGTTTTATCAGCGCGATCTCGTGCGGAATCTCTTTTTTTCCGCGGATAAAAATCCCAGGATGCGGGCCGCGATTATTAACATTCTTGCCGGGCATGTCTGGGATATGTCGAATCCACTCATTGCGATGCTGCAGACTAATAAGCCGAAGAATGTAAGCCACGCCGATCTGACAGGTTCGACTGTTTTGGAAGAATTACAGGTCGCATCTCCGGCCCCCCGCATGGCAACCCTTGATACAGGTTTATAAAACAGCAGATTCCGGAAACCGATGAAATTAGTGGCACATGTTAAACCTATCGCAGTGACCGGCATTGGTATGATTACCGCGCAGGGAAATAATGCCGCGGACTCCTGGCGTGGAATTCGGGCTGGTGCCGAAGTGCTTAAGCCCTGGTATGAACCATTGCCCGCGGCACTGCGGGATATAAAAGTTGCCGCTTGCACCAATTTGGCCCGGCCCGTGGATTTGCCGCCGCGTTTGTGGACCAGACTTTCGCGCACGCAGCAACTCGCATGTATCAGCACGGATGAGGTCTTGGAAAGTGCCGGATTGCCGCGCCGCCAAATGGCCTCCGACCCGCCCATAGGATGTTTTGTTGCCACGACCGTTTGCGGAATGGATTTATCCGAGCGGTACTATCAACAATATCGTGTTAACGCGGATGCTGCGGATATTAATCTCATGCGCCGCATGCAGCCGTATGAAGTGCTTTCCCTGTTATCGCGTCGGCATCGCTTTGCCGGGCCGGGATATATGAATCTTACTACATGCGTCGGTTCCGCCATGGCCATCGGGGCGGCATGTGACGCCATTCGCGCTGGCCGCTGTGAATTGGCGGTTGCCGGGGGGACCGAGGCGCTGTGCCAACTGTTGATATCCGGATTTAACTCCCTGCGGCTGGTGTCGCCCGACGGATGCCGACCTTTTGACCGGAATCGGCCGGGCATCACGGTGGGGGAAGGTTCGGCTATGCTGATGCTGGAATCCATCCATAGCGCGCGGCGGCGCGGTAAATCTCCCATCGCTTACATTACGGGCTTTTCCGCTACCTGCGACGCGTTTCACATCACCAAACCGGAACCAGATGGGTCCGCGGCCGCGCAAGCCATGCGAGAGGCCCTGCATGAAGCGGGGCTTGCCTCAAGTGACGTTGATTACATTAACGCCCATGGTACCGGAACACATGACAATGACGTTACTGAAGCCGCCGCCATCGCAAAAGTTTTCGATTCCAAATCGGGTGTTCCGCCCGTAAGTTCGACCAAGCGGCTTACGGGCCATACGTTTGGCGCTGCCGGCGCAATTGAAGCGGCCATTTGTATTCTGGCGTTGCGGCACGGCGTATTACCACCCAACGCGGGTTCAGTGGATCCTGATCCGCAATGTCCGTTGCCACTGGTACTGTCAGCGACAGCAAAACCTCTTGCCACAGCGCTATCCTGTAATCTGGCGTTTGGGGGAAATAATACCGCCCTGGTATTCTGCCGCGATTTGCCCACCGTTACGGAGGCAATCGCATGAATGGGACAAAATTGGCGGTGTGCAACTGGGGAATTTACACGGATCAGTTCGCCGATGCCGCAAGTCTGATCGCAGCAGTGAAAGCGCAGGCAGGCATTCCTCCCGGCTTAAATTGTGCCGATGCTGATCGTGCGCAAATGACCGATCCAGACCTGGAAACCGCCTTGCAGGGCTTGGACAATATTAACCAATATGCGTTTCGCGCGTTGCATGACGCCCTGGCGGGTCGTGACAGTGCCATGCTGCATCGCGCGGGTTTGCTGCTGTTATCCGCATGGGGCCCCATGGACCATACCGCAAGCTTTTTGGACAGCATGCTGGAAGCTCAAGGACGTTACGCTTCACCCCGGCATTTTACACGTTCGGTATATTCCACGGTGGCTTCCCATGCCGCGATTTATTTTGGTATTCATGGTCCCTGCGAAACCGTGACGCATGGCCAGTGGCCGATCTGCAGTGTACTGGATCGCGCGGCGGACATGCTGGCATCGCGGCGTGTGGATCATGTTATTGCCTGTTGGGCGGACCAGTCGTCCAAAATTGCTGAAGATTTATGCCGCCGTGGGGCCACAGCCCTGAATCGCCATGAATTTGCCCGATTTACTTCCGATGAAGCGGGATACGGATCAGTAGCTTTGGTATTAAAGCGGCCCGAAGAGTCCAGCCCCTCGGATGTTCTATTAGAGATATTGGATACCAACGCCGCCAGTGCTTCCGCCCCCGTAACACTGAATATCCACAATTTTCCCACCGATGGTGCCGTCCATCTGGCAGCCGCCCTTGCCGCCGCCAGGATTGGGACCGGAAAATTGCCAATCTATTTTACCGAAACCGATCCGCGCGGTCGGTCGCGATTTGTGCGCGTGAGAGAGTCAATAGCTCCATGAGGCAGTATTTGCTGCGGAATTGCGGCGTCAGATACCGTTGGATATTTTGCCGCTGCAACGGGATAGCGCGTCCAGCGGACGCTTAATGGCCAACGACCGTGAATCTCTGCTGCCGAATTTGCCAGCGTTTGGCCGCTTCGGTTACCATTTTTAGCGCGTGCTGTTAGATAGCGCGGCTGGCGCGGGGTTTTTACCGGCTGAAAGTGATTGGATAATCAATGATGGAATACCGTATTGGAATTGGCTATGACCTGCATCGGACGCAAGCGGGCAGGCCGCTGGTTCTAGCAAATATTACCATTCCCCACACGTTCGGTCTGCTGGGGCATTCGGATGCGGATGTGGTGATTCACGCGTTGATTGACGCTATAACCGGGGCGGCGGGTTTGCCGGATGTGGGGCAGTTGTTTCCGAATTCTGATCCGCAATATCAGGGCATTGATTCGGCACGCTTGCTGGAACACACGATGGTGGAACTTGAGAAAACGCGCTGGATGATCAACAATGTGGATGTCGTGATTATCGCCCAAAGCCCCAAAATTTCTCCGCACAAGTCGGCCATGCAACAGCGGTTGGCTGAATTGCTGGGTGTTGAGCGGGAATTGGTTAATATCAAGGGGAAGACCAACGAAGCGGTGGACGCGGTGGGGATGGAACAGGCCATTGCGTGCCATTGCGTGGCGCTGCTGAAACGGCTGGCTTAGGTTTTCAGCCCGGGCATTGAGTTGCGGCAAGCCTTGCGGCGCACGGGAGCAATCATGCGAATATTGGGTATTGATCCGGGGTTGCACCTTACCGGCTATGCTGTGGTAGAAGCTAAGCGATTTAAGCCCACGCTTACCGAGGCGGGCGTGATTCGGTTAAACCCCCGGATGGATGCATCCAAGCGATTGGTGGAATTGCATCAGCAGGTGGCGGAACTGTTGAAGGAATTTGCGATTGATCAAATGGGGGTTGAGCAACTTTACGCCCACTATAAGCACCCGCGCACAGCGATTCTCATGGGCCACGCCCGCGGCGTAATTTTACTGGCCGCCGCGCAGGCTCAGGTGCCTATTACCCATTTGCCCAGCACGCTGGTAAAAAAAATGATTACCGGCAATGGCCATGCCGGCAAGGCGCAAATTCAGAAATCTGTCATGATGCTCTGTCATTTACCCAAACCGCCAACGCCGGCGGACACGGCGGATGCCATCGCCATTGCGTGGGTGCTGGCGAACCGGCTTACGCGAATCGGAGTTTGAAACCTCAAATCACTGGAGATGTGATGCTGATACTCTCTGTTTTAATTCTCGTTGTGCTGCTGGCGGTAGCCGCTATGCAAGCCATGTTGCTGCTGCGGCAAAGTGGTGTGGCCCTTAAAGTTCACGTGGAGAATCTCGAAAAATCCCAGGAAAAAATGGAACGTTCCATTCGTGACGACTTGGCCCGCAACCGCGAGGAAAATACCACGGCGTCGCAGAAGGCCCGGGAAGAATTGGCGGGGAGCCTGAAAAATGTTGGAGACAGTCTAAATAAGCAGATCGCCGCCATGACGCTCTCCACGGAACAACGTCTGGATGCACTGCGTCAGGCCGTGGAGCAGCGCTTAACCGCCATGCAAACCGATAACGCCCTGAAGCTTGAACAGATGCGGGCCACGGTGGATGAAAAACTGCAAAGTACTCTGGAAAAGCGGCTGGGCGAATCGTTCAAGCAGGTTTCCGACCGGTTGGAGCAGGTCCACAAGGGCCTGGGAGAAATGCAGAATCTGGCCGTGAACGTCGGCGACCTCAAACGCGTGATGACCAATGTAAAAACGCGTGGAACATGGGGTGAAGTACTGGTTGAAAATCTGTTATCCCAGATTTTAAGCCCCGGTCAGTTTGAAAAGAATTTTAAGCCCAGGGAGTCCGGCGGCGAAGTCGTGGAGTTTGCCATTAAGTTGCCGGGCCGCACGGAAGATGGACAAGAATCGGTCTGGCTGCCCATCGACTCCAAATTTCCCAAGGAAGACTACGAAGCAATAGGCTTAGCGCAGGATCGGGCGGATATTGCGGCCATGGAAGCGGCTGGGCGGTCCCTGGAGGCCCGCATCAAACTTTTTGCCCAGGATATATCCACCAAATACCTTAATCCGCCGCGCACGACGGATTTTGGAATTATGTTTTTGCCCAGCGAGGGGTTATATGCGCAGGTCGTCAGTCGCGTTGCCCTGGTGGAGCAGATTCAGCGTGATTACCGCGTTGTCATTGCCGGTCCGACCACACTGGCCGCTTTGCTTAACAGCCTGCAAATGGGATTTCGCACACTGGCTATTCAGCAGCGCTCCAGCGAAGTGTGGAAAGTTCTGGGAGCGGTAAAAACCGAATTCGGAAAGTTTGGCGATTTGCTCGACGGTGTAAAAAAGAAACTTGATCAGGCCTCCAACACCCTGGATGATACCGCGCGAAAATCCCGCACTATTAGCGCAAAGCTTCGCAGTGTGCAGGAATTGCCTTCGCAGGAAACATCCGCCCTACTGAATCTTGATGGGCCGGATAGCGGTGACGCCGCAGAATGATTGTTCATGTCCGCGGCGGCCGCTGCCGCAATATTATTGCCACATATAAAAGAAATTGGGATGCAGAAGAGAACTGACATCCGCGGCGCCCAAATTAAGATTCATTAAATTGACCTGCTGGCTATGCGGTGATGGCATTTCGCTGCGGGCATAAATGGAGCCGCTGGATTGGCTGTAGCGCCGGTAAAGCACGACATTGGCGTGGCGAATATGAGCCATCTTTTTTGCCAGCTTGATCGCGGATTCCAAGCCGCCAAGCCCATTGATAAGGTGATCATGAAAAGCGTCTTCACCGGTAACGGGGCGGCCGTCGGTAAGCTTGGGCCAGTATTTGGGATTCACGTCCGGGTGCGATTTTTTTACAATGTTAAGAAATCTCGCGTAGAACTGCGTGACAAAGCCTTGGATAATTTTTTTGTTTTCCGGTGTCATGGCATGAAATGGCGACGCGGTATCTTTATTGGGCCCGCTGACAAAAACCGGGGCCTGCACGCCAAGGTAACGCAAGGCACGGTGGAAATTGAACAACTGCACGATGACTCCGATGGACCCGGTGATGGTTGTCGGATAGGCCATTTGATAATCAGCGGCACACGATACGTAGTATCCGCCACTGGCACACACATCCATCATTGAGGCAATCACCGGCAGGTGGGTTTTGCGCTTAAACGCCAGTATTTCATGGTACATCATGGCGCTGGAAGTCACCGTTCCACCAGGCGTGTTCATCCGAAGCACCACCGCTTTCACACGGGGATCGCGCTGGATGTTGGCAAGCGTTTGTTTCAGGTCGCTGACCGGATTATGTCCGCCGCCAAATAGTCCGCCCGCCGTGCCATCCATGAGCATGCCGCTGATATTGACAATTGCGATTCGGTTGCTGACAAACCAGTGCGCGCTTTTGTGCACCATGCGGGGATGAATGCCGCCATGTGTCGGCACCAGACTGATCTGCACGGTGCGGTCGCTGCATCCGGCAAGAGCCATAATTAATAGAAGCATACCGCCTACCAAAAAACGGCGTGCGAAATGCGATGGCTCATGCTCGACACCTGAAATGTTATAGCTTTGCCGCATAATTTTAATTCCTGGTAGGGGTGTCAGACGCAGTTGTGCATTTGCCATCAGGGCTTTTTACGTTCCACAATCTGCATGAGATTACCTTCACAATCGACGAAGGAAATAAGTCGTCCGCCGCCCACTGCGCCGACGACCGACCCGACAAAGCCCACGCCCTGCCCGGCCAGATGGGCATAGGCTTCATCAAAATCCTCGACCATCCACGCGATATGGCTGATCCCGGGATCATGACTTTCACGCGGGCGGCGCACATGTTCATTACGGGGCATAACCTCAAGCATCATGCCGCCAAAGGCGTTTTTACATGTCGGCGGACCGATTAAATACGTGCGCTGACCGGAGCTTTCCATGGGTTCGGTTTGTGCAATAATCACCATGCCAAGCATCCGGCTGTACCATTGCACTACCTGCTGGGTATTGTCCGCGGCAATCGCCACATGATCCAAGCCACTGGTTAGTTTGATTGTCACCCTTTTACGCTCCGTGTATTCATTCAGGCTAACAGGCTGCGGCGGTGTTAATCCACTTCCTTGGAGTTGATCCACCGCATCATTTTACGCAATTTACGACCAATGACTTCCACCGGATGTTTGGCGTCCGCTTCGTAAAGAGCTTTGAATTTGGGTTTGCCGGCACGGTGCTCAGCCATCCATTCCGCCGCGAATTTGCCCGAGGTAATTTCATCGAGAATCTTCTGCATTTCTTTTTTGGTTTCATCGGTAACAATGCGCGGGCCGCGGGTAAGATCGCCGTATTCCGCGGTATTGCTGATGCTGTAACGCATGTAGTTCAGGCCGCCCTGATAAATCAGATCAACAATCAGTTTCACTTCATGCACGCATTCAAAGTAGGCCATTTCCGGCGGGTAGCCATTTTTCACCAGCGTTTCAAACCCGGCCTTGATTAAGGCCGAAAGTCCGCCGCACAGCACGGCCTGCTCACCAAATAAATCCGTTTCACATTCATTCTTAAAGCTTGTTTCAATAATGCCGGCTCTGGCTCCGCCGACGCCGTTGCCCCATGCCAGAGCCGTTTTCATGGCCTGACCGCTGGCGTTCTGATGCACGGCAACCAGACAGGGCACGCCGCCGCCTTTGACGTACTCGCTGCGCACCAGATGGCCCGGACCTTTGGGGGCAATCATGACAACATCAACATCTTTGGAGGGGACAATTTGCTTAAAGTGAATTCCAAAGCCGTGGGTGGCACCGAAGGTTTTGCCGGCTTTAAGATGCGGCCCGATCTCCCGGACGTAAATATCCGGCTGCAGTTCGTCAGGAAGCGTGGCGATAATCAGGTCCGCCGCCTTGACGGCGTCGGGAATCGGCATGGGGTCAAAGCCGTGTTCGATAGCCAGTTTGCCATTGGCGGAATCGCGGCGATTGGCCACGATGACCTTCACGCCGCTGTCACGCAGGTTTTGAGCGTGGGCATGTCCTTGCGAGCCATAACCCAGAACGGCCACGGTTTTTCCATTAAGACCGGAAATGGGAGCATCTTTTTCATAATAAATTTTTAATGTAGTCTCGAATCCTGACATTTAGTGTACCCTTGCAATAAGCCCTGTTACAACAACAAAATTAACCGGGCAATTAGAATAGAGCATCGGGCGAAGAGGGTCAAATGAGCAGGCCGGGCGGATGTTGTAAGGCCGACGCGGGGCGATGGCCGGCGGAGAACCATTTTCATAAAACCTTCTCGATTTGACTATCCGGCGTAACGTGCCTAAAAGTAATTGACTTGGATGTCGAGTCGGGTGACAACCCCCGGCAAAATAAAGGTTGCTTTTTGGATGGAATCAATGAATCTACCGCGTCTCACGGTTAAAGTAATTTTGTTTTCCATGGTTGCTGGAACCGCTTCACTCGTTAGTCCGGTGCGACAGGCTGAAGCTACTGTCCGCGTTCCCCCCGGCTATCAGCCGCCCCCGCCCAATGTTTTGGCAACCGGAACATGGAATGGCCCCAACGCCGGCGTGTCGGGTGCCGGCGATTCACTCTCTGAACTGAATGTTGACTTCAGGCTCAGCAGCGGACCTAGCCAGATCGGATTTGGCGAAGGGCCTTTTAGCGATGGGGCAATTGCATTTGGGGCCAGCGTGGGCGAACCGCCTGCCGCCTTTGAAAACTTTGATGCTTACGGCCTATACCGTACCACGACTGCCAGTGGTGTAATCACCCAGGGAGTCGTGATCGGCTTTGCGGCAAACAGCGTTAGCAACTATCTCGGCAGTAACTTTGATACGGTGTTCTCAAACTTCCTGCAGGCTGAAACACAAAACTTGGAAAGCCAGAATATATTAGCTGCCGGTTCACCGACATTAACGGAATCCGATGTGGTCAATGCTTTATTGAATGGCGGCAGCGATCCAAGTTCCACCGAGTCTTACCAGATTTTTGGCGATTTCACGAATTATCTGGCCGGTTACCCGACAAATTTTTCAAACATTCCCGAGGTTGCTGCATTACCCACGACATCAGATTTTCTCACCAATTCCAATGGTGTTGTGGCCGCGAATATTGATTTGGTCAATTTCTCCGGAGGCGTTCTGGCTGGATCGCTTTCTATTTCACCACAACCCGTACCGCTGCCAGGTACCGTCGAAATGCTGGCGTTTGGAATCCTGCTGGCAACCGCAGGCCGGCAAATGTCCTTATTCAGGCGGCGGCGGGAGGAGTAGGAGAACAGTAGATAGTTGAGCAGTAGAGTGCAGTAGAATGCTGGCTCGCCGGGACGGGCACCTGCCGGGCGCGGAGCAGTTGAGGGTAGAGAGTAGAGCTGTCGTTGCGACGGCCAAGGCGATCAAGATGTTTTGGGTCCCCAGGGGGGCATTCAGAAGTTAGCAGTTAGGAGAATAGGGGTTAGAAGACTTTGCGAATTTCAAGGTGCCCAAGATGCCCAAGTTCGGGGGCAACTTGCCCAAGTTGGGCAAGTTGATGGAAGCGTTGATTTTAGAGGGTGTAATTCAAGTTGCTCAAGAAGCTCAAGATGTTTTAAGGGGGGGGGCGGCATTCAGCATTCAGGAGTTAGGAGGCGTTTTACAGTATTGGTCGGTATTGGTCAGTATTGATCAGTAATTTGAGAATTGCGTGGAATGGGCGCGGGCTGTTGGCTACAACGAACAACGAAACGCTGCGCTTAACGAGCAGCGAGCAACGAAACACACGGGCACTCAACGAGTGACGAGCAACGGGTTTCCGTTCAGGATTCTTTTCCGCGATCACTGTGGCGGCATGTTATTCATTTGTCAAAGAACATTGTTCAGCAGGTCTGAGCTATTCATCGGGAACGCTATAGGGTGGCAGTAAGAGGGGTAATGCGCAACAGCGCTAAAACGTTAAGGCTTTTGGCCCCGAAAGACCTGGCAGAATTTGTCACAGGTCCCGAGGGAGAACATTTGGCAGTTGGTATTTGGCATAGACGGGGGCGGGGGGTTAGAATGTGGGCGTCGAATCCATTGTGTATTGGCGGGCAGCCCATGGTTGCGTTGAACGAACAATTTCGCCATTCCAGCACAACCGCCCGCGGGCGGAGGTCACAGGTTACAGGTTACGGGTTACAGGGGGAATCGGGGGTGAACACCATTGATCAACGATCACGGATCACTGATCAGAAACGCCGAACATCCAATGATTTGTTCATTGATCATTACTCATTGGTCATTGAGCGAAGCGCTTGTGCCAATGAAACCATCTTCTGCGGCTATCCCGGCGGGGGATATGTCGAAGTAAGTTTTTTATTATACGCGACTCGGCCAGCCGTGATACGTTTGCACTGGTAGATTCTTCCACAAAATCGGCCCTTTATTGGGTTTTCAGGCCATCGCAATGTACCGCCAGGGGCCGAGCGGAGTATAGCTTGCGATAAGGAGTAACTCGAGTGCGATTGCGTCTCTGGAACAGGCTTTGCGGCGGAGTTCTGGCGTGTGTATTGGTCTATTCCGGCACGCTGGTTGCACTGGCACCATTCCGCCTGGGCGAACGATTCTGGTTCGCGTCGAGTGTGCTGATAAATCCGCTGGCGGTATGGCAGATTCTCGTTGCCGGAAGGCGACTCCTACGGCCCCACGCGATCGCCGTCGCGGGGACGGCCGCCCGCGGGCGACGTGCGTACCTTATTCGAACGTTGATCGCATTGGCATTGGCATTGTATTTTTCCGGTAGGGAGACGGTAGGGATCGTGTTTGGCCGGACCGCACCAGCGGGGTTCGCAGTCGCTACATTCCTGGATTTCCTTTTCGTCGTGGCGGCGTTCGCCTTCGGATTGGCGGTCGTCCTCCCGAGGAAGTGCAGCGGAGACGCGAGTAGCTAATTTAACGGTGGGGGAATCGGCGTCTTGGCCAGTTACGCAATGTTGTAGTCTACCGGCGAGTTTGCTGATGTTGTGCCATGCGGTATAGTTAACGCGTGCTCTTCGGATAAAGGAAAGGAATTGTTTCTTGGTCGCGTTGAGCGAAACAACTTCGGCAACCAAACTGAACGGCAAAGGCCGCCACAGCGGCGTATCCGTGCAATCCTACAACTCGATCCCCGGCACGGTGTTGAGGCAGGAGCCGAAATTTCAACAGGCCACAGGAGTCGCGACTCGGGTGCTGCAACGCGCTCCGATCGGCTACGCCGGTGGCGTGAATTTGTATGAGTATGTGGGAGGACGGGCGGTGACTGCCCTGGACCCGACAGGCCTTGCTAGCGAGGCGGCATACCAGAAATGCGTGTCCCAGTGGCTGGATCTTTACGCGATATGTGTAGCAAGCGCCCTCCGCAGCGGCGACCTGCTCGTGCTGGCCGGTTGTCTTGCTTCGCTGCTCTACGGAATCTCGGAAATTTGCACTCCCCCCTGCCCCTGTAAACCCTGCAATCCCCCGGCGGGCACAATTTGCGTTTCCGGCACTGGAGTGCTTCCCGGACCCAGGCGAGGCCAAGGCAGGCCGGTCGCGTTCTTGGGGATAGTGAGGCTGGCAGGCCACTGCAGGTGCCAAATCACGACATTCGGCAATACGGACCCGGCGAGTGCCTCGCCCTATCCCCCATGCGGGAGCCTTTCAGGGGGCGGGACTAAGTAGCGGCCCGACCTCGTTCTGTGCCGGCGGAAACCTGCGACCGTCGGGCTGGCACGCCCTTGGCGGAACGCCCTTAGATAAGGAGGTTTTACAATGCAGATTCAGCCGTGGCTTGTTGGCATGCTCGCGTTCGTGATCCTTCAGACACCGACGAACGAACTGCTATTTTACCGTGTGCCAGCAATCAAGCGAAGGGACACAGCGAAGCTCCGGGAAATTCGCCTTGCCGAGGCGACCTTGGTAGTCTTGGTTATCTTCGTGACCGAGCTCCGATATAGCCACCAATACTCAGACCTCGCCCAGTCCTTAAACATCACCGTGGCCGCGATTTGGATCCTTTTGGCGCGGAATCCGGATATGCTCATCAGAACGCGGCAAGTGATACGGACTTGGCACCGTCGCCACGGGGGCGGCAATAAGCGGGAAGAGTGAGCCATTACTGCGGTTACCCAATTTCAGGATGGATCAAGCAGGGAATTTTTTTATGATTTAGCCAGTGATGTGGTAACATACACGGACGAAAACGGTTCGGTATTCTCTAACACTTGGGATTGTATGGGCCGGAAGACAGATGTAGCGATTGCTCCCGCATCAGGAATTGGGGGCACCACCGCGCAAAGCTTCCAATACAACGGCCTGGCGCAGACCACCTTTGCCCGCGATACCGCCAGCGGCAACAATGCTGATGTCACACTGGTCTACGATTCCATCCAGCGAACCGTGGAAGAAGCTCAAGCCTACGGCGGCAACAGCCGGTATGTCACCAATGACGCATTTACATCACTTCCAGTTAGCCAGTTTACCTTCCCCAACGCGCGGCAGATCAACAGTAGCTATGACGCCCTGTACCGCCGCCAACAGATTATCGAAGCGGCCACCAGTGCCGTGATCGCCAGTTGGCAATTCTTCGGGCCACAGAGAACTGCGGAAGTTGCCCTTGGCAATGGCATCATTCAAACCATGCTCAACAATGCCAGAACCCACAGTGCGGTGCAGTTCGGCACGGTACCCAATCCGGCGTGGGGCACACCCTCCAGTGACCGATTGGGTTATGACGGCTCTGGCCGCATGATTGCCAAACGGTACCTTTTCGGCGGCATCAATTCCAGCACTTTTGCCTACAACAACACCACGTCCGTAGTGGGCAACACCACCGCCTTTGATCCGGCGGATAACAAATTCTATGAACGGGCGTTGCACGCGGAAAGCAGAAGTTTCCTGTATCAGCCAGTGGACAACAACGGTAACATCGCCTCACCAATACCCGGTTATGATTCCATCAACAGGCTGTTGCAATATAAGAGAGGGACGTTGAACAGCACCGGAGGTTATCAGAATGCCGGCGGAGGAAGTGTCGCTACGCCAACCACGTTGCCGAGTGTCAACGCACAGGAGGCATGGAACCTCGACGGCATGGGAAATTGGCGATCGCTGACCTACACGCCTATGGGCGACACTCCCTCGGTCCAGCAGCGCAACCACAATCGGCTTAACCAGATCACCAATTTCGGTGGCAGGCCATTCACCTACGACGGCTCGCCGGGAGCCTCTAACGGCAACCTGGCTGATGACAGCTTCCGTACTTATCAATTCGATGCGATGAATCGGCAGATCCAAGTGAATATGGCGGGCGGTGCAACGGTTCTGGGCAGCTACGTCTTTGACGCGTTCAACCGACGAATCCGCAAGACGATAAGTAACGGCGGATTCGGCGGGGGAATTGCCAACGGCACAACCGACTGTATTTACTTGGGCAATCAGGTAATGGAGGAACGCAATCCGTTTGGTGGAACAGGTTCCACTGACACGCCGATTCGGCAATATATCTGGGGCACGTATCCCGGCGCAGCGGCGCGCACGGGGGCCTCGGCCCCGACGGGATTTCGGCCGCAGATATGGAGGTTTGGAGGCCTCAACATTGACGAGTGCATCCAACTCACGACGCTTGCAACATTGGGCGGCGGAAATCTTGCACCGGGAACCTATTACCTGTTACAGGATTTGCTGTATCGCGCGGTGGCGTTGACCAATTCGAGCGGAAATATCGTCGAGGCTTATGATACTGATGCTTACGGCCAGACGATCATCTATACCGGCCCCGGCCCCGACGGCGTGTGGTTCACCGATGACGATGTCGGGTCAGGCTTCACCTACGGTGCCAACGACATGATCTTCTGCGGTTACCGATACGATCCGGAAACGCGGCTGTACCACGTTCGTAACCGCATGTTCCTGACGGACGCCGAAGGCATTTCGGTTGGCCGGTGGCTGCAGCGCGATCCAATCGGCTATGCGGGCGGCGTGAATGTGTATGAATATGTGGGGGGACGAGCGGTGGCGGAGGTGGATACGAGCGGTAACAATGGCGCTGTTGCGGGCCCGCTAGAATTGCGAACGCCACCATGGTTAGTCCCCTACCAACAGACCTGTGAGCGGGCGACCTCCCGTTACGCCCGAAAGTGCCAATCCCAATCCGCGGTCTGTAGCTGCCCCAATAAGCCATGGTCGTGTTGTGCTGCGGATGTCTCCCGCTTTCTCTGCACGGAGGTGCAAAGGCTTTCTCCACCGCCGGGGTGGCTTCCCTTGCCACCAGTTCCAGTGGTCCACCCGTTCGGAATCCCTACACAGGCCTGTTTTGTTGGATGTGCCAACCGATGCCTCTCCCACCATTGGAGCCTTGGGAACACACCCGCGTGGCAAGTGGCGGATGGTACATGCCGTAAAAAGGGGCTTTGCAGCCCAGAATGCTGCTACCAGAGTGTCATGGCCGAGCAACTCGGGCTTTCCCAATGCGCCATCCGTTGCACTGCCGGCTGCCTGTTTGTAACCGGTGACGAGGGCGGGTGGTTGTTGCGACTTCTTTTAGGCCTCAATGCCCGAATTAATTACGGGTTCCAAAAGTGCTGTGGTGCCAAATGAGAATAAAACAATCGCTCACAGCGTGGCGAAACGCGTTGCCTGTTTCCGTGGTGCTATTAACCATCGCTGGCTGTCACCGCAACGGGAACTCAACTCATGCACCACCGAAGCCGCCGGTACCACTTCTTCTTTACTCGTGGTGGAATCGAGGCGATCTCGCAGCGATGGCAGCGCGAACTGCGTCGCCCCATTTAAGGATATCAAAGGGAGATAAAAACGATTGGTTCAGCCCGGGCGCAATCGGATTTTTATCGCCGTCATTGGCGGTATTTGCGTTGAGTTCCGGCCCCGTGCTCGCCTCCCGTCCCCAAGGATCAAAACTATTCCGACTCGACGACGCATGGCAGTCGCAAAAATTTTTAAGCATTTTACAGTCCCATCCACGGGAGCCATTTTGGCCTGACGCTGCCAATCTACGGACACCCACGGTTTCTATCAGCCAGTTGCCAACTCCACAGTCTTGGTCAAATCCCGTATTCGGTGTTTGCGGTGCAACCTCGCCAGAAACTCACCTTGTCGCTACATCAACGAGGCTGGGGAACAAAAATTTTGTGGCCCTGTGGAGCGGGAATGCCAGAAGCAACCCCATCCAATTGCGCACGGATTGGAATAATCCCGCCACTGCGCTAAGTTTTTCAACCTCTGGAAAAGAACTGGCGGTGGGTTATGATTCCCTCACCACTCCCGGTCCGGTGTGCGTAATATGGCGTACGGACTCGGCAACGCCCGCCCCAATCGCACGCTACTTTTCACGGCGCTTCCGGGTACCCGCCGGCCTGGCCTACATCAGCGCCCACCGGGTAGCTGTGGAGGGCGGTGCCCAAATATTCATATTCAGCGGCCACCGACGTCGGCCCCGCAAGCAGATAGGTGCAACAAATCACATGCCTTTCACCGGATCCCTGCTCAAGACGCCTGGCGGGAACGATTTTCTCGCCGCGACTGGGACGATTGGCGTGGTGCCCGGTATCTCTGCGTTCAGTGACCAAAACGGGGCGCTCGTTCGCCACATCTCCATTCACTTTGAGTACGCCGATCAATGGTACATCGTTCAACTCGCTAACAGCGGAAATCCTAAATGTGTAATTGCTGCGCTTACAAGTAACATTGCAGGCGGTATCGGTTTTTTTGTGCGGTGGATACCAGCAACGGGCGAATGGTCTGGAGATCCCCCGACATCATCGGCGGCTGCACATCGATCGCGGTATCGCCCGATGGCCGGGCCGCGATCACCGGCGGCCCGCTGGGTGCGGAACTTTGGCGATTGCCTGCGGCCGCGCCGCGGCGGTAGAATAGTGAAATTCCTTTTGGCCGACTCAAGTTTCGGGAACTGGCATGGTGACTTTGAAAGACAATTTAAAGCGTCGCGCTTTCAACGCCTATCGCGGCGGTGCGGCCATATATACAATGCCACCCAATATTGATGCACGGGGAAGCGAGGCCCTTAACGGGCCACGCAACCGGCGGTCAAGCAATCACCTTCCATATCCCGACTACCCGGGCCAGAAAGTGAAACGGGGACGCGACCGGTTTTCGGGTTTCGGTGCAATTTAAGGGTGTAGCCACCCTCCCGATTTCGGAGCGTTGTGAGAACATGTCCGGCGGGGTAAACTGTGGCTAGCATTTGTCGATTGCGGAGTTGCTCTGATGGTCGCACTGAACGCAAAATTTCACGATCCCGCCGCGAGGCCGGGGTTACAGGGGACAGGGGTTGGACGAGCATGCAGGAGTTGGGAGTTAGGAGACATTTCCACTGATCAAGGAAGACTGATCACGGATCGAAAATACGGCTTCCCCGTTCTATTCATTGATCATTACTCATTGGTCATTGAGCGAAGCGCCAGTGCCAACGAAATCATCATCTGCGGATATCCCGACAGACCGGGATTTCGCGGATTGGATGACGCTTCGCCACAATGTCGCTGCTTGGCAACCCCGCTTAATCAACACGATCCGGAAGCGGAACTGTATTACGTCCGCAATCGCACCTACAGCTCGATTCCCGGCACGGTGTTGAGGCAGGAGCCGAAATCCCGAAAGGCCACAGGAGTGGCGACTCGGGTGCTGCAACGCGATCCGATCGGCTACGCCGGTGGAATTAATTTGTATGAGTATGTCGGTGGCCGAGCGGTGGCGGGGGCGGATGCGTCGGGCCTTGCGATTGTCACCGCCACAGACACGTTCCACGCAGGCTTCTGGGCAACCTTTCACGTCGTGGTCCGTGAGAATAAAGTGTGCCCAAGCCCCAGCGCCCAGATAGTGGCACACTATTGGACGGGATTCACGACTGTTCCCGGCGGCCACTTTTCCGCCGTCGTCATTCCCTGCACCCCGATTGTGACCGCCAGCCCCTGCGCGGATGGCACCCAGATAATCACGTATACACTGATCTACGAGGTCAAAATATTGGATACAATAGGCGTTTGGAAATTTGGATTCACCAAGGTGGTGGGGTCCATTTTCCACGGAGACACTTTCCAGGTACGGTGCAATTGCTGCAACTAGGAGGATGACCAATGGGCCCCATATTACATGCGATTTCCCAGCTGTCTAGCATCGCGGCGGTGCCGGTCGGAGCGGTATCGGTATTGCCGCCTCAGCTAAGCTCCGTTACTATCCGGCATCCAACCCCATACGCCTTTTGGCTGGTTGACGTTCTGCCGTTCCTTGTCACGGCCGCATGCGCGTTTCTAATCTGGAAAATATTCAGGTGGTGGAGAGCATGGTTTCGAGGGGTTATTTTCGAAGCAGTAGGCCAGGCTTTCACCGAGGCAAGGGGCGAGGGATCGCAGACGGGCGCGGCAGGTGGTCCGGGCAATCGCCGCGGCGAGACTGGTGAGCACGGGGGCGATGAAAATGCGGTCCCCCCCTGATTCCGGAAATTTTAGGGGCGTGCGGCCGGGGCAACACCGTACAGCTCCGGCTCCGTATTGTTCTGCGACAGCCACTTGCGTTAGCTGCGCTGCTATGTTTGCCACCGTGATGGATGGCAGGGAGGCGTTTAGAGATCTGGAAAGGGTACGCACGAAATGAGTCACGCGGAAGGTGATCTTTTGGCGCTCTTCGAGCGTACCGTCGCCCTCGCCACCGCGGATGCGGTGGCGAGGTTGGTGAATGCATCCGCCGAGGATTATGCGGAACTAAGAACGGTGGCTGCGGCGAGCAGAAGTGAGACCACTGACCGGTGGTCTGCTGTGAAGGACCGTTGCGATCAGGTGCTCGAATTGGCGGCGCTCGCGTTGAGGAGGATTCCGGAAGCTGCGGCTACGAAGAACTGGCTCCTCCTTCGCTGTGATCTTCCCGATGAGTCAACCCACATCTTCTTGGTGCGCCGACTGGGTGCCGACCTGTACGCCGACGCGGTGAATGGTAGTTCGGGGACAACGGTTTGGCTTGGCAGGCTAGTAGAAGGACGTATGGACATCCATACGCGGGTGGGTGGGCAGGCGGAAGTGCATACGGCGCGGGTCGAGGGTGTAGGGGAGGCCGAGAAGTGGCTGGTTGGTCGCCTAGCTGATGCGATGCGGGGCTTTCTTTTTGGAATTGGAACAGCGCTCGGCACCCTGCCCTCGGCGTCTCGCGGGAGGCGGAATTCAAGTGGGGAGTGAAAGGGAGATGCGGTGGCTATGTTGAATTTGTGTACGATTCAGCCGGCGATGTGGTAACATACACGGACGAAAACGGTTCGGTATTCTCTGACACTTGGGATTGTATGGGCCGGAAGACGAACATCACGATTACTCCCGCATCTGGAATTGGCGGCACGACTGCGCAAAGCTTCCAATATAACGGCCTGGCCCAGACTACATTTGCCCGTGATACCGTCGGCACAAACAATGCCGATGTAACCTTGGTCTATGATTCCATCGGAAGGACTGTGGAAGAAGAGCAAGTTTATGGCGGCAACACACGCTATGTCACCAATGACGGCTTTACCTCATTGCCGGTAAGCCAGTTTACGTATCCCAACAGTAGGCAGATTAACAACAGCTTCGACAAACTCTTTCGTCGCCAACAAATTATTGAAGCAGCTACGAGTGCTGTGATCGCCAGTTGGCAGTACTTTGGAGCCAACCGAATAGCTACGGTAACGCTGGGTAATGGTTTGGTGTGCTCCAATATGAACGATGCCCAGACCAGATCGGCGATTCAATCCGGCCTGCCCACACCCGCCTGGGGCAGCATCAGCACCGATCAGCTTGGTTATGACGGCTCTGGCCGCATGATCGGCAAGCGGTACTTCAATGGCACCAATGTCACTGTGGGCTTTACCAGTGCTTATGATGAGAGTTCCAACAAACTCTTTGAACGCCCGCTGCACGCCGAAGAACGCAGCAGCCTTTATGATTCGTATGATTCCATGAACCGGCTATTGGATTATCAGCGCGGCATATTAGCCACCGGCGGCGGCAGTGTTACTACGCCCATTGCGTTGCCCAATACCGATCAAAGCCGGAATTATAACCTTGACGCCTTGGGCAATTGGACCAGCAGTGTGTATACGCCCGAAGGGGCCGGTAGTGCGATAACGGATCAGAGGAATCACAACAAGCTCAACGAGATCATTCAGCGGACAGTGGGAACCAGCCCGGCCGTCACATTCCAATACGATGGCGCAACCGGTGCCTCCAATGGCAATCTGAAAAATGACGGCACCCTGATTTACGCCTATGACGCGCTCAACAGATTGATTCAGATCAACCGTGTATCCGATGGCCTCATCATTACGACATATTTATATGATGCCATGAATCGGCGGGTGCGGAAAACAATCTTCAATGGCGGCCTGACGGGCAGTGTTCCCAACGGCACCACGGATTATATCTGGAGCGGCTGGCAGGTGGTGGAAGAACGCAACCCGTTCGGTGGCAGCGGCTCAACCGATACGCCGATCCGGCAATATGTCTGGGGTACCTATATTGATGAGTGTATCCAACTCACGACGTTCGCAGCATTGGGAAGTCAGAACCTGGAACCTGGAAGTTACTATTTGCTGCAGGACTTGCTGTATCGCGCGGTGGCATTAACCAATTCCAGCGGCGGCATCGTGGAAACATACGACACCGACGCGTACGGTAACACGCTGATCTTCACCGCGCCGGGTGCGGATGGCATCTGGTTCACGGATGACGATGTGCAAAGCAGTTACGGTGCCAATGAAGTCATCTATTGCGGCTACCGATTCGATCCGGAAAGTGAGCTTTACTATGTCCGCAATCGAACATATTCGCCAGTGCTCGGCCGGTGGATTCAACGCGATCCGATCGGCTACGCCGGTGGCGTGAATTTGTATGAGTATGTGGGGGGACTGGCGGATGCGGCGGTGGACCCAATGGGGCTGGCGGGCGAAACGGGTAACAACGGTACCGCTCCACCTAATCCCTGGATCCCGCCGCCGGGCGGTTGGCGGCTGTGGCCCATACCGCCGGAGCCGGCGAGGGGGCCAGCAGCCCCGCCGAATTTTCCGCCGGCCCCTGCCGACTCACCGGTGTGCAACAAGTACCCGTGCAGCTATACATACATGGGAGCCAACGCGCGGTGCTTCTGCAAATGCGCCGGAAACAGTCCATGGTCGCAATATGTACGTGGATGCTTGGCGGAGCTTTACGGCTTTGGGGCCAGCGCTGAAATGGCTCACACTCTTTGCTACCTATGGGCTACGGAGAAATATGGCCTGCAAAACGTTCCCTACGGAACCTTGGTGAAGTGCTATGGCCAGTGTTCGAATGGAGCTGGTGGCCCGCCTCCTTGGCCGTGGCCTCCGATTGCTAATTAGCATGAACACAACACTGTGCTCCTGACAACCTTGTGGATGAAACCCTGATGTCGAGGTGGTTTCGATCCACTCTGCGTAGGTGGCTGGCTTTTCTAGGTATAATACGATGCGCAACCTTACATATATACTGGCATTATTAAATACAATCTCTTTTGCCACCGCCCTCGTCACGGGGATAATTCAATGGCATCAAGGCCGGCGCGGGGGATACGCCAGCGGTCCGGAAGTTCTGGCCATCTTGACATACTTAGTGACGTGGTACCTCGGTACTATCTGCCTCTTCATACTCGGGCGCAGGCGGGAGCGTGTGCCGTGGCCTATCCATATCTGGTGGTTTTTCATGGCCCTTCCGGTGTTAGTATTCAGCTTGGCGTTGTTTCTCTTTTTCTTTTAAGGCTTCGGGTATCATATGTTATAAGGTTTATCGCACGCATTTAATAGGACTGGAATTATGAGCGATAAGTTATTGCATGCGGTTACCGGGGCTTTTGGCTACTCGGGCAAATATATCACCAAGCGGTTGCTGGCACAGGGATCGCGGGTACGAACCTTGACCAACTCGCCGCAACGGCATAATCCTTTTGGCCGGTCCGTGGAGGTGCAAGCGTTTAACTGGCATGATCCCAAAAAGCTGGCCGAAGCATTGACGGGTGTGGATGTACTTTACAACACCTATTGGGTGCGTTTCAATAGCCGGACATTCTGCTTTGCGGAGGCTATCGAAAACAGTCGGAACCTGTTTGTCGCCGCCAAGGCCGCCGGTGTACGGCGGATTGTGCATGTGAGTATTACCAATCCGGATATCAACTCGGATTTAGAGTATTTTCGCGGCAAGGCGCAAGTTGAACAGGCACTGACGGATTCCGGGGTGGATTTCACGATCCTGCGGCCTGCTGTGATCTTCGGGCGGGAGGATATTTTGATTAATAATATCGCATGGGTGTTACGGCACCTGCCCGTGTTTGGGGTGTTTGGCGATGGCCAATACAAGTTGCAACCGATTTACGTGGATGATCTGGCGGAGTTGGCGGTACGCTGCGCGGGCGATAGCACCAACCGTATTGTCCAAGCCATCGGCCCCGAAACATTTACCTATCGCGAACTCGTAAAGGCGATAGGCACTATCATCGGGTGCCCGCGTCCGGTCATATCCGTGAATCCGGAAGTTGGATACCTGTTTGCGGCGGTGGCCGGAAAGCTCGTTCACGATGTCATTATCACGCGCGACGAAATTCGTGGCCTGATGGAAAGCCGGCTCGTTGTGGATGCCCCGGCCGCCGGAAAAACAAGGCTAACAGAATGGGCGCAGGAAAATCGCGCATGGCTCGGAAACCGCTACGCCAGCGAAATGGCTCGCCGCAAGGATCTGGTCCGCGACTACACCGACCTTCGCAACGGCGGTTAGCTAATGGAAATGGCGGCGGTTTTAAAGATTGCGGCGGCTACGCTGAGAGAGCAGCCGGTAGAAAGTGGAGAGCTGAAACAGTCGGTTTCGTGTTATGGATTGGGTTATGGTTGCACTGAACGAACCATCTCACCATAACGGCGCGAGGCCGGGGTTACAGGGGACAGGTTACGGATTACAGCGGAGCGGGGAATCTGGGGTGAACTTCATTGATCAACGATCACGGATCACTGACCAGAAACGCCGAGCTTCCAATGATTTGTTCATTGATCACTGCTCCCTGGTATTTGAGCGTAGCGCCGGTGCCAATGAAATTATTTGCTGCGGCTATTCAGATAACAATCGTGTCTCAACGGATATCGGGACGGGTCTAAACGGTCCGAAAACAGAACTATGTTACATCCGCAGGCAGGAGCACACCTATGCGGGAAATCAACAAAACGAACAACCTCCGCTTTCTCACCCCAGTTGTCTTTTTCATTCTGATTAGTACGTTTGCAACTGTCGGCCACTTCTTGGGATCCCCGCCAGCGATGGGGGCGCAGGGCGGCCCCGTTGCCGAGAAAGATTTTCTACAGGGTTACGCTGCCTTCGTGGCGGGTGATTACCCCAAGGCGAGGCTCCTCTGGTTGAAGGCCGCCACAGGCGGAAACTCCAACGCCATGGCCGCCGTTGGGTATTTGTATAACAAGGGCTGGGGCGTTCCCCCCGACTACCGCAAAGCGGCGGACTGGTACGAACGGGCTGCCACCGCCGGGGATCTCAACGCAAGGTATGATCTCGGCATCTGCTACCAGCGGGGAAGAGGCCGGAAGCAGAATTACGCGTTGGCGATGAAGTGGTACCAGAGCGCTGCAGCCCTGGATTTTGCTCCGGCGATGTACGCAATAGGCCAGCTCTACTCATTGGGTGACGGGGTGCCCAAAGACCCTGCAAAAGCGTTAAAGTGGTACAGGATGGCAGCCGCCGCAGGAGATGGTACGGCAATGTCTGAGTTAGCCAATGTTTACCGATTTGGCATAGGTGTTCCTCGCGACCGCCAGAAGGCTCAAATGTGGAGCAAAAAAGCAACGCTGGCTTCTTTACAAGCGGGCCTCGGTTCGGCACTCCGTGGAGCTCTAGCGGGAGAGTCCCGTTCGTGGGTCATCCATAATGGATTCGGCGGCAAGCCGTGCGATATCGAACTCAGGGCGATGCGAATGCACAGCAGACTGACTTCCCTTTCCGTGGATGTTATCTCCGGGCAAAACGACGTTGGATTGTCCGAATTTTCCGGACCCCAGGGCCGCGGAATGGCTCCATACGTCGTCGTGCTGGCGCAAGGCCACCGTGCTTCGCATAAGGCACCGTCGGTTTTGGTAAATAATGGTTGGCAGATCGGTGGTGGGCTCGGGCCGCGAACTTTCCAATACGGGTCCGAAACTTACCGCTATGATAAAGCAAAGGACATCTGGATCCCGGTTAAAAAGCGCCGGGCGGGGTTAAAATGAGTCAGGTTACTGCGATGATTATGGAACGCGAGAAGGTGGTATCCATCGGTTCGGCGGGCCAGCGCGGAAATGGCCGCCAGTGATTCACCGCACGGGTGCCGGTTTTTGCGGATTCGTGTGGATCCGTGTGGATATGCTTGGCCCCATGCGGTTGGCGAGGTATGATTCAATCACCAAAACAGCATTGGCCCTTTTTCAGGCGGGTTGTGGTTGCACTTGATGAACAATTTCGCCATCCCGGCACAACCGCCCTCCGGCGGTGGTTACGGGTTACAGCGGGACGGGGAAACTGGGGTGAACTTCATTGGTCAACGATCACTGATCAGAAACGTCGATGTCACAACGAACGACGAGCGAGGGTATTTGGTATTTGGCATTTGGCAAAGTTTTTCGTAAAGCCGCTTTTTGGTCCGTTTGGGATTTGTTAGAGGCCGCGCCGTGAAAGCTGCGGCGTTGGCATGATATTTTGGCCAAATGGGCGAATTATTTAAATTAATCGCGGTTTAAGCCGATAACTTAAGCTGGCAAGCGAGTGCCCGGACATGTTCCGGGGTAATTTTGCGGCCCTGCGGCGGTAATGAAATGCCTGATGAAATAGTAAGTTATCCGCGATTCTGGAAAAAAGTGCGGCGTTTGCCCACGGAGCCGGAAAAGTTTGTTTCGTCGGGATTACAGCTTGCGGCATGGACGGCCGGTGCGCGTGGGGCGGCATTAGCCACCATGGATACAGACGGCTGGTGGCGCTATTCGCATTTTTATGGCTTACCGCAAAGCTCGCAGGGAAAACTCATGCATGTTCGCATGCCCATGCAACATGCGGTTCCAATGTTAAGTCCCGCGGAAAATCTTGAGTCGTTTATTCGGGATTATGCGGCCCAGGCCGATGCGCTTCCCGAACTCATTGCCGCCGGTACTCGATCACTTTGGTATACGCCGCTGCACGGAAGAAAAGCCAGTAACCGGGGAATCCTGGCGATTGAATGGAACCAGCCACAAAAAAGGGCACCGATTGGCTGGCCACGGCAGGGGCTGCGGCTGCTGGCCAAAATGTTGGCTTTGGCCATGGAAAGCGGTGAGGCCCAGAAGCAGGCCAAACGTATGACCCGCCTGTATGACGCTTTAGCTGCCGTGCAGCGCGCTGTCATTGGTGGGCATGAAGGTTTCTTTGCGGCCTTTTGTACGGCGGCAACCCAGCAAGGCGGCTTCCCGCTGGCGTGGGTGGGAGCACGCCGAGGCGACGTGATTGAACCGATGGCCTATGCCGGACGTGCCAGCGAATTTGTTGCCGAATCACTGGGGCAGGCCCCAATTTCCGCGGATCGGCGCGATGAAACCGGACGCAGCCCCGCGGCGGAAGCTTGGCGTCGCGGCGAACTGGTTGTCGTGAATGATTTTATTACCGATAGTCGCATGGCACCTTGGCGCGACGCTGCCGGCAAATACGGCCTGCAATCTTTGGCGGCGGTTCCGGTGCGGATCGCCGGGCGCGTGGAAGCGGTTCTGGTGCTGTATGAAGACCATTGTATGGCTTTTGGCCCGCGCGAACGCGATTTGTTGACGCGCTTCGCGGAAGATATTGCTTTCGGCTTAAAGCGGCGCGATGAACAGCGGCAAATTTCCCACCAGGCAACGCATGATATGCTCACAGGACTTCCCAACCGGGAGTTAGCGCTGGATCGCCTGGCACAGGGGGCGGCCGACGCCCGGCGGCGGCAACGTTTGATGGCGGTAGGAATTCTCGATCTTGACGGCTTTAAACAGATTAATGATTTGTACGGCCACGGGGCCGGCGATGTGCTGCTGCAAACTGTTGCGGAACGGCTGCGACCGTGTATCCGTGACAGCGATACGCTGGCGCGGCTGGGAGGCGATGAATTTCTGATTATTCTTCCCGGGTTGGAATGTGACTCGGTTGTCCTGCCGATTATTGATCGGCTTTTAGCGGAAATTCACAGGCCCTTTGTCATCGGCGGTCAGACGCATACGGGCATCAGCGGCAGCCTGGGGCTGACACTATTTCCCATGGATGAGGCCACGCCGCAGGACCTGTTGCGCCACGCGGATATAGCGCTTTATGAAGCCAAGGGTGCGGGTAAAGACCGGTACAATTTCTTTAATCACACCATGGAAAGCGAAATGCGCCGCAAGGAGGAAGTGCGCGAATTTCTGGTTAATTATCTCAAGGATCAGGATCCGATTCTCTATTTCCAGCCCATGGTGGATTTACGCACCGGGAAATTGCGCGGCATGGAAGCTTTGTCACGCGTCAAGCGCGACGGCAAGATACTGAATCCCGCGGAATTCCTCTCGGCCATTGAAGGCACGCATCATCTATTAACCTTTGATCGACGCGTACTGACGCAGGCTTGCGCCCAGATTCAGAAGTGGCACGGCACGCCGCTGGCTGTCCCCGTATCGGTTAATCTGGCCCCGATATTTCTTCGTGATCACAAGAGCCTGGTATTCCTGGAAGGTTTGCTGGAGCAATACCCGCAGGCGCGGGGCCGGTTACACCTGGAAATTCTGGAAAGTGCCGCCGAACGTGATCTCAATGATCTGGACGATTTTCTCACCGGTGCCCGCAAATTAGGTTTGCCGGTGCTGTTGGATGATTTCGGCACGGGCGCGTCGTCACTGGTGCACCTGGAGCGAATTGAGTGTTATGCGGTAAAAATCGATCAGCGGTTTGTGCGTGGCATGTGGGCGCGCTATGAAAACCACGCCATCATCACGTCGCTGTCGGAATTCTGTCGCATTACGCATCGGGAGTTGGTGGCGGAAGGTGTGGAAAGCCCGGAACTTGGATTAATTCTTCTGGCCAGCGGCCTGGGCACCACAGCTCAGGGGTATGCCATCGCCAAGCCCATGCCGCCGGAGGAAATGTTAAACTGGCTGGCAAACTGGAAAGCTCCGTCCCTTTGGACGCAGGCGGGAACCTTCCCGATGCTGGATAAAGCTCTTCCCAATATGTTGCCTCACCTTCGCTTGCTTGCGGACCTTCGCGTGCTTAAGCCCAATACAAACTATGAAGATCCCGACGTGATGCGCGGTGACACCACACGTGGCGCGCGGCGCGCCAACCCGACACACCGATCTGACTCAAGCGGTACACTGGAAAAATCACTGCGGGCGCTGTCGTGCCCCGCGGTGTTTATGGACAAAGCCTTAAAGCACGATGCCGCGTGGCACCGTGCGTATGCCAAAGCCAACCGGTTGCTTTGTGATTCCGGATCATTGCCCGATGCGGTCATGGCGGATATGGATCGGAAAACGCTAACTTTGCTGCACACGTTATGCAGGCTTCAAGCCCACAGGGGCCATGTCGGCGCAGGATCGCCGCAGCTCGTGGAGGCCTCCTTGTAATCCATCCGGGGTGTGGGAAGTTTGGATCAGACGGTCAGTTTTTTGACGGAAAAATGGCGGCATGACCCATTATCATCTGAATATCGTGGCGTCTGAACCAGTGATACTTGCGAAAAATGCGGCCCCAAAACTTTCAGAATTTTGCTCCTTCCCGGAAGAATTTCCGGGCTTAAAAGCACATACGTCCGTTTTTATCACGTTATCTGTTCCATTTTCATGCCAATACCGACTATAATGGTCTGGAACGGCGCTTCCGGCGGGATGATTCCACCGGTCGCCCTATTATGAGGAAATTTCATGGCGGACTCGCAGCAAGACCCTTCAAGAGGCCCTTCACGGGAAGGTGGCTCAGGTAACAACAGGCCCGGCCGGGATAACAATAATTTCAGATTCAGCCGCAGCATGCTGGGCTGGCTGGTTATATTGTGTCTTGTCGTGTTTGCGTTGATTCTCATGCAGCATCCGGGTGGATCGCGAAAAGTCGATTCCGGGACCTTCTACAGCGCGCTACGGCACAAAAATATTAAAAAGCTGATTGTTTACAGCGACGGCCAGATTAATTTCGAACTCAAGCAGATTGCCCCGGGGTCGCCGGTCGGCAGTTCTTTACGTGAAAAAACCAATATTCCACGCACGGCATTGGATGGCAACGGTTGGGCTATTCTGGAAGCTCAATCGCATCAATACGACGTACCGGATTTAAATTACAAAAAGTCCAATGACTTTCTGAATATTTTCCTTGTGGATTATCTGCCGTTTATTCTGGTGTTTGCGGTTGTTTATTTTCTGGTGTCGCGCCAGTTCCGTTCCGCCGGCGGCGGTATGAGCATGTTGGGGAATTTTGGCCGATCGCGCCATCGGATGATGTCCAAAGAGCTTACCAATATTACGTTCAGTGATGTGGCGGGAATTGATGAGGCCAAGGAAGAACTGGCTGAAATTGTTGACTTTTTGAAAAATCCGAAAAAATTTCAGCGATTGGGTGGAAGAATTCCGCGCGGTGTTTTGCTGGTGGGACCTCCGGGCGTGGGCAAAACATTGCTGGCCAAGGCGATTGCCGGCGAAGCCGAAGCGCCATTTTTCTCCATCAGTGGTTCGGATTTTGTGGAAATGTTTGTCGGCGTGGGTGCTTCGCGGGTGCGGGATTTATTCCGCACCGCCAAGGAAAGTTCGCCATGTATTGTATTTCTTGATGAAATTGATGCGGTCGGGCGGCGGCGCGGCAACGGCTTTTCCAGCGGCGGCCATGATGAGCGCGAGCAGACGCTCAACGCCATTCTCGTGGAGATGGATGGTTTTGATACCAATGATCAGGTTATTGTGGTGGCGGCCACCAATCGTTCGGATGTGCTGGATCCGGCGTTGACGCGTCCGGGCCGGTTTGATCGGCAAGTCATTGTGCCTTTGCCGGATATCAAGGGCCGCTATGAAATTCTGAAAGTTCATGCCCGTAAAGTGAAGCTCGGGCCGGATGTGGATATGTTGCGACTGGCGCGGCAGACGCCCATGTTCAGTGGTGCGGATTTGGCGGCCATGATAAATGAATCGGCACTGATCGCCACCATGTTGAATCGCGAAGCCATTGAAATGGTCGATCTCGAGGAAGCTCGTGATAAGATTCGTTTTGGCAAAGCCCGCAAGAGCCGTGTGGTGGACGAAGAGGAACGGCAGCTTACGGCCTGGCATGAGGCCGGTCATGCGGTGGTGCAATATTTTTCACCCGGCGCGGATCCGATTCATAAGGTAACAATTATTCCACGCGGTTCGTATGGTGGTGCCACTTTCTCGTTGCCGGAGAAAGATCGCTTTTATTACAGTCGCAAGTATTTACTGGCGGAATTGCGGATTTTATTTGGGGGGCGTATCGCGGAGGAACTGTACATCGGCGAAATTTCCAGCGGTGCCAGCATGGACATAAAAATGGCCAGCAATATTGCCCGGGAGATGGTCTGCAATTATGGCATGAGTGATGCGCTGGGGCCGATACGTTTTGGTCACGATGAAAATGTGCCGTGGTACGAAGCCTCACGCGAATACAGCGACAAAACGGCGGAACTTATTGATAGTGAAGTTCATCGTTTGATCAGCAGTGCGTATGTGGAAGCGCGCGAACTTCTGGTGGAAAAGAAAACCGAATTAACCAATCTGAAAGAGGCGATGCTTAAGTACGAAACGCTTGATTTTGAAGATGTGAAGCGCATCATGACCGGGCAGGCGCTCAACAAGCCGACCGTGGGTGATATTTTGGCTCTGGAACAGCAACGCCGCGGCGGGGAAGCGTCGGCTACTGCGGAAATCGCCGGGCCGGGCGTGGGACCAGTCCCACAGCCGGGGTGAGGTGGCAAGCAACGGTTTTCCGCGTTCGTTTAAGGCCCATTGGTCGGGTCCAAAAAAAACGAATTTTTTCTCTTGCATTGCCATTGCCGGTGGCTATACTAATTAGCGTAGCCACCGCAGGTCGCTGGCACCGGGTCGTCAGATTGAGTTCTGACCCTGACCAGATGAAACTGGTTTTTGGGGTTTAATGCCGATCCTGACGCGACCGCTAAGTGGAGCACGGCTGTGCTGAAAGTGCCCGGGTTATAGCGGCAACGGACAGATGGCAGTGAGCCCACTTTCCAGAAAAAGCGGTGGCTTTTTATTTTGTATCTTTAGTTCTGTCCGGTAACGTCGGGTGGAATGTGCAATATAACCCAGTGGGAACCAATCGACTTTTCACCGCGGGGATGGGACAGCGAGTTTTCTTACAACACCTTTGACACTCGAGTGTGATATTTTTTTCAACTAAGTACAGGCAATTAGAGGATCGCAATTATGGCTAAAGTCAATCGTAAGGATCTGCTCAAGCAGACGGTTAATCATATTGATATCACCGCGCAGCCGGGTATTTTGCCGCTGGTGGAATCCATGAAGTCCATGGCCTTTACCTCGCGTGATCTGTACCGCGCTGCGGACATTTATGATCGCATGTTGCGCGATACGCAGTGCGCGGTGATTCTGACTTTGGCCGGATCACTGATTTCCGCGGGCCTGAAAAAAGTGATCGTCGATATGCTTCGCAATAACATGGTTGATGCCATTGTTTCCACCGGTGCCAATATCGTGGATCAGGATTTTTTCGAGGCGTTAGGATTTCATCATTATCTTGGCTCACAATATGCCGATGACACGGTACTAAGAGACCTGCACATTGACCGCATTTATGATACCTACATTGATGAAGATGAATTGCGTATTTGCGATGACACCACACGCCTCATTGCCGATTCGTTACCGCCCGGTCCGTGCAGCAGCCGTGAATTTATTGCCGCCATGGGGCGCTACCTGACTAAGAACGCGAAAAATCGTGACAGCATTATTCTTACCGCCCACGAGAAGGGCGTGCCCATTTTCTGCCCGGCATTTTCCGATTGTTCAGCCGGCTTTGGTCTGGTGGTACACCAGATTAATCGCCCGGACAGCCACGTCAGCATAGACTCGGTAAAAGATTTCCGGGAACTTACGCAGATCAAACTCATGAACCGGGAAACCGGTATATTCATGATCGGCGGCGGTGTACCGAAAAACTTCACGCAGGATATTGTCGTGGCGGCGGAAATACTTGGTGCCGATGCCCCCATGCACAAATATGCCATTCAAATAACCGTGGCGGATGTTCGCGACGGGGCGTTATCCAGCTCCACGTTGCGTGAGGCCAGCAGTTGGGGCAAGGTGGATATTGTTTATGAACAGATGGTGTATAGCGAAGCTACGTTGGCCTTCCCCTTAATCGCGGGCTATGCCTACCATAAAAAAGGTTGGAAGAACCGCAAAGCCATGGATTTTGCGGGCCGCATTGACGCTCTGAACCGCGGTGCCGGGTTGGCTCCGACCAAGGTTGAAAAGGTGAAATCCGCCAGCGAAACCGGCAAAACAAAGGCGAAAGCAAGCAATGGCAAACGCATGGCAGTGTCGGTATGATGGCTCTCAGTTAATGTGATAAATGGTCAAGGGATTTTTTGAGGAGTTCGATCATGCGAAGTTTAAAATTTTCACACGTGGCGTTAATTGCGGTCGGGGCCGCTGTGTCAGGCTTGATCCTTGATGCGGGTACATCGCAGGCGCTGCAACCCGGCGGCAGTGTTTCGTACAGTATCACTTCCAACTCCTCCACGCCGATTACTCTTAGTGACCCCTATCTGGTTCTTATTCAGCCGATTGCAGCCGGTACGGCAAATGTCGGTGCGGTTTCCATGGGGAGCAGTTTGTCATTGTCCGATGCGGCACCGACAACCGGTACGGTGAACTTCGGCTTGGATTTACTTTCACTAACGGCTGAACCCAGCTACTACTCCATTATCGGTTCTATCGGTAGCTCAGACTTGGCGGTAGTGATTAACCCCAATAATTACTCGGCAGCCAATGGGGTATCATTTTCTTCCCTGCTGAGCACCAGTCCGGGTGATCTGGCGCTGCTGCAGCAGGTAGCCAATAGCGTGGGCGGCAGCTTGGCACCGACGTTGACGGCGGCAAATGCGGAGGGTGATATTATCAGCGGATTGTCCCTGGCCCAGCAATTTAACATTAACGAAGCGGGCACGGCGAATGCTGCGGTGACGCCATCGCAGTTGGACTTTGCGGTTCCCATCGGCGGTTCCGGCGATTTATTTGAATTCAGCAGTGGAACTCTCATCGGCACGGCAACGGTCGTGCCGGAACCCGCGGCCTGGATGCTTTTAGCATTGCCCGCATTGGCGCTGCTCCCGATGATGCGCAGACGTAAAATATCATGGTGGTAACCGGCCAAGTGCTGGCTGATTTTCAGACTTGACGGCATAATGCGGGACATGGAATTTCCACTTTGGCTCATGTCCGGTTTTCTGTTTTTTCTGGGATGCTGTGTCGGCAGTTTTCTCAATGTAGTGATTTGGCGCCTGCCCGCGCTGGGAACGATTGTCGCATTTAAGAACCGCACCGCTCCGTTGACCTTGAGCTGGCCGCCCTCCCACTGCCCGATGTGTCATAATGCCATTCCATGGTATCGCAATATTCCGGTGTTAGGCTGGCTGATGCTGCGGGGAAAATGCGGTTCGTGCCAAGCGCCGATTTCTGCGCGGTATCCGCTGGTGGAACTGGGCACGGGTCTGATTTATCTGGCACTTTATCTTGGATTTTTTGACGCCCACTGGAACAACAGCCCCACACCGGATTTCAGCGGTGGCGTTGTCGCGATGGTTTTATATCTGATATTTGTTTCCGGTCTCCTGGCAGCCTCGGCTATTGATGCTGATTTTTTTATCATTCCGCTGCGAATACCGTATCTGATCATGGCTGTGGCTTTGGCATCCTGCGTTTTTGGCGCGCCAAAAATGTTGCCGTCAGTAGTGCCCGCATCCATTGGGGGAAAATTGGCGTTTGGCGGCACGGTAGGACTGCTGCTATCCAACGCCCTGATCTATCTTAAAATTCTGCCGCGCAGTTTTGCCACACCACACGCCGCAGCGGATCATGTTGATAACGTTGCTTTGCCGCTGATTCCCCCGCCGACGTTGCAAAAATCTTGGCCGCAGATCGCCGCCGGTTTCATCATCGCCGTGATTGTTTTTCTGGCGTGGGTGCTGTGCTCAGCGACAACGGCCGCGCTGGCAACGATGATTGGCGGAATATTGGCATTTCTTATCGGCATCCTGCCAAGGCCAATGTTGGCACCGGATGATTCACAACTGGTGCTGGATGAATCCGCCGATGTAAATGCCCGGTGGGAAATCAGCAAAGAAATTTTATTTCTTCTGCCGCCGCTGTGCCTGGCAATTCTAGCTGCCGCGGTTCCCATTGCTCTACCGGCGTTGCCGTGGCTGGAAAGGTTATTGGGAGTTTTATTAGGATTGCTGGTGGGTGGGGGGATGATTTGGGTGATCAGAATTATTGGAACGCTGGTTGTGGGGCGCGTGGCCATGGGGGCGGCGGATGCTCCATTAATGGCGGCCATCGGGGCGGTGGTTGGTGTGCCGGCGGTGATTGTCGTATTTTTTCTGGCACCGATTTTGGGTTTGGTTTGGGCGGTAGTGCTTAAATTTCAGGGGAAACCCAATATTTTGCCTTATGGCCCCTGGCTTAGCATGGCGGCTATTTTAACCCTGTTTATCGGCAACCCGATTATCCATTGGTACGCCCAACAGCTATTTCCCGCAAAGGCGGTGCCTCAGCGATCCAGCGTAATCTGGCCCGGCGAGCCGACCAATTCGTTTTCAGCGGGGGGCTCCAAGCCATCATCCAAGCCATAAATTGAGCGTATGTTGTTTAGAGTGAAACTTTTAATAGATCGTTCCAAAATTTTAATGATAAGGAAAAACATCATGGCAAACTCCCGGCGTTTGGAAAGCGTTACCGTTTCTCCTGGAAAGCCGCCCGTATTTCATGTTCTGTCGCGGGCCGAATGGAAATGTGCCGCACTGGTTATTCCAATTGTTGAATCTTCCAAGGATCGCTTTGCCTCGGACGGTTTTCCCCCGGACATCGCCGCCGCGATCAGCAAGGCCATCGAACTTCATGGCTTTGACGGTAAGGTTGGAACGCTTATGCAGGCCAACGGCATTGGTTCGGCGGAGCGCTTGATTCTTCTCGGTGTGGGTAAACTAGAGAAAATTAATGCTGACCAGATTCGCTGGGCCGGATCGCTGTTGGCTCGCCATTTGCGTAAAATTAAAATTAACTCGGTGACGTTTCATCCCGCCGGACTTGAGCTTACGCATTGGCCTATCTTGGCCGGAGCCTTCGCGGAGGGGGTCTCTTTGGGGGATTTTAGATTTACAGCGTATAAATCCGAAAAAAAATCGCCGTCGCTACAAGAAGAGGCTGGCAAATCCAGGCCGCTAACGCTTTCGATCTGCTGCCCGGATCAAAATTCCGTGAAAACTGTGCAACGTGTCTTGGCGGAAAAATCCGTGATAACTGCGGCCACTAATCTGGCGCGTACGGTGGCTTGCCAACCCGGTAATGTCCTTACGCCCAGTACCCTTACCGGCATTGCCCGCAATATCGCGGCCGCCAATAAACTGAAATTTTCAGTAATTGATGCCAAGACGGCGCAGAAAATGGGTATGGGGGGGTTATGCGCCGTCGGTGCCGGTAGTGCGTCGCCGCCCGCACTGCTGATTTTGGAATATCTGCCGCGCGGTTTAAAACGCAATGCCGGAAAAGCCGTGGCGGTGGTGGGAAAGGCTGTAACATTTGATACCGGCGGCATATCCATTAAACCCGCGGCGGATATGGGGAATATGAAGTATGATAAATGTGGCGGCATGGCGGTGCTGGGTATTATGCAGGCGGCGGCACAATTGCAATTGCCGCACCACGTTGTCGGCCTTATTCCCACTGCGGAAAATACACTGGATTCCCAGGCTTACCGCCCTGGCGACATCCTGCACATGTACAATGGTAAAACCGTGGATGTCACCAACACCGATGCCGAAGGGCGGCTGATTCTTGCGGATGCCATCGCCTATGCCTGTGAAAAATACAAGCCTGGCGCGCTTATTGAAATGTCCACGCTTACCGGCGGTGTGGTTGTTGCATTGGGTTCTGTATTTGCGGGGTTGATGGCCGGGGAGGACGAATTGGCCGCACAACTGATTGCCGCGGGTAATAGCACGGGAGAACGTCTGTGGCGGCTGCCCTTGGATCAGGCATATCGGAAGCTGCTGGATAGTCCTCATGCGGATATGGTCAACAGTGGCGCACGAGAAGCCCATCCCATACAGGGCGGTATGTTTCTAAGTGAATTTGTGGCCGATGGTGTGCCCTGGGCCCATCTGGATATTGCCGGCGTAGCGCACCCCAAAAAAGACGATCGCTGGTGGATTGGCGATCATGCCAGTGGTTTCGGTGTGCGACTGGTGGTCGAATATTTACAAAATTTGGGAGCCTGAAAGCCGGTGCTGGACGCGATTTGGATCGGTTCCCAGACAACTTCCAGCGTTTCTCACACGGCTGCACCAACCGCCCCAAGCCCAAAGCCAAGCCCATTGGCATCATGGGATCCCATTTCCGCGATTATCTCTACGCTGTCGCGTCGCGATAATGATGGTTGTCGTGGCTGATGAGAAACGCGATGCGGGATAGGTATGCTTTGTGGCACTGCGGTGTGGGCTTGATCCGCGGCTTGGGGCGTGGCAATTTTTCCGGGCAAGGGCGGAAATTTGCTAATGGAGGCCTAAATTCAGGGCTGAGTCTTGGTCTCCACAAAGCAAAAGCGGGTGAGGACACCCGCGGTCCCAGGAATGCCCGGAAAAATTGCCACACCCGCGGCTTGGGCGGTGCGCAGGCGGCTGGTTTTAACCCCTTATTTCTGCTATCCTCAACATTCCTAAACTGCGGTTTTTCATAATGATGGATAATGTGTTTGCAATATGGCTGGACAAAAAAAAATAAAATCCAAGACAACCATAACTCCTGAACCTCCGGCCGTGCGACGGGTGGCGCTGGTCTCTTTAGGTTGCCCCAAAAACCTTATTGATAGTGAACGGATGCTCGGACTATTGGCCGCCGACGGTATAGCAATTACGGATGATCACGCCGCCGCAGATGCGATTGTCATTAACACCTGCGGGTTTCTGGAAGCCAGCAAAACCGAAGCGTTGGAAGTTATCAATGAAGCGTTGGACGAAAAAAATAAAGCGCTGAAACAAGGCCGTGGCAAGAGGGTTGTTGTGGCCGGTTGCCTGGTGCAGCGGCAACGCGCCAAATTATTGGATGAAGTCCCCGGCATTGATGCGTTGGTGGGCGTGTTTGATCGGGAAAATATTGTCACCGCGGTCCGTGGTGCATCGGCCCCGGCCACCGATGTAAACTTAGGCGAATTTCATCCGGTGACGCAGATGATTCACCGCCATGACCGCAGCAAAGTCGGCTATTTTGAATCCGATGCGGGCCGCCTGCGTTTGACGCCGCGACATTTTGGCTATCTGCGTATTTCAGAAGGGTGCAATCAGGGCTGCACATTTTGCACCATTCCCAGTATTCGCGGACGCATGCGCAGCAAGCCGCTGGCGGATATTGTCAATGAGGCGCGCGAACTGGTCGCCGATGGAGCTTTTGAATTAAATCTCATCGGGCAGGATACCACGAGTTACGGACATGATATTGGCTATGACAAACCCGGCGAAGGGCTGACCGGCCTGATTAAAACTCTGGATAAACTTGATAGCGCCGGCTGGATTCGCCTGATGTACGCCTATCCGAGCTGCTTTACCGACGACATGATTAAAGCGCTGGCCGATGCCGGGCGCTGGGTTAAATACATTGATATGCCTTTGCAGCATATCAATGATGATATTCTCCACGCGATGCGCCGCAAAACCTCCCGGCGACAAATTACCACGCTTCTGGAAAAGCTCCGAAAATGGATCCCGGGCATCAGTATTCGCACCACATTTATCAGCGGGTTCCCCGGTGAAACCGCAGCGCAACATGAGGAACTTGTGGACTTTGTGCGGCAATTTGAATTTGATTGCCTGGGCGTTTTTGAATATTCGCCGGAACCGGAAACACCGGCCGGGCGGCTTTGGAAATCACACGCAGTGGATGGGGCCGTTGCCGCGGCCCGGCGCGAGGAAATTATGCTCGCTCAGCAGGCGGTGGTGTTTAAGATCAATGAGGCCCAGGTTGGTAAGACCGTTGCGGTACTCATTGACGCAGTAGATAAAAAGCGCCGCACAGCGGTGGGGCGGCACAGCGGGCAGGCTCCGGATATCGACGGACAGGTGCTTCTGCATGGCATTGATGCGACCGCCGGCGATTTAATTCAGGCGAAAATCGAACATTGGAAACATTATGATTTAATCGCCAAGCCGATCAACTATAAAAAAATCCGCAACGGGCATAAGCCGGTAAGTCTGCCGGTATTTGCGGAAGATGCGGTGTAAAGGGCGCGGCAGCATTGCCACTGCACGCGGCTGCGCCGGGGAACTTCACACTGGCTGTGCCGGCGGTGGAAAACATTAAAAAATATCCGAGACCGCCCAAAGGGGTTCCCGGTAAGAATGGGTGCGGCGTAAGACTTCAGACACGCGGTCCTGCTGTGATTCCGCCTTTCATGGCATACAATGGTGCGAAGGAAACGCGAAAGTGGTTCGGTTCAGGTATGGAACAATATGTACCGGCAAATTCCCAATCTCATAACCTTAAGCCGCCTGGTGCTGACCGCGCTATTTTTTATCGCCATCAATTTTGCCGGACGCCAAAGGGATATTCCCATGTGCATGTGGATTGCTTTGGTTATTTTCCTGCTTGCGGTGGCCAGTGACGCGCTGGATGGATATCTGGCCAGATCGTGGAAAGTCGAAAGCGCCTTTGGGCGGGTTGTGGATCCCTTTGCGGACAAGATTCTTATCTGTGGGGCCTTTATATTTTTCGCCGCTCCGCAACTGATGTTGCCGCACCTTACCATCACTCCGGTGGCCCAACGTTCAGACCTTACCGGTGTGGCTCCATGGATGGCGGTGGTGCTGATCGCACGCGAATTTCTGGTAACCGGCATTCGCGGATTGGCCGAATCGCAAGGCATAGATTTTCGCGCCATGTGGACTGGCAAAGTCAAAATGATTGTGCAGTGTGCCGCAGTGATCGGCGTGCTGGTATATCTGGCTTTAATCTATGAAATCCAGAATCAGAGCGTGTTGACGGCGTTCCGCTGGGCGCGGAATATCGCCATCTGGGCCACGCTGATTGTCACAGTCGCATCCGCATGGCAATATATTTCCAAAGCGTGGCGTATTATAGATGCGTGATCCCGTTGGCCCCGCCGTTGACGAGTTGATAAATGAGCACTGATCCATCAATCCCTAATTCGGAAAATCCGCCGCCGACGTTATCGCCCTGGCGTAAATGGGTGATAACCGGCGGGGGGCTGGGTTTGCTTAAGCCCGCTCCGGGAAGCTGGGGGACTCTTGGTCCGGCAATCCTGTTTTGGATGCTGTTATGGGGGAAAGTATCTGATCCGTGGCGCTCGGTGGTGTGCCTGGTTGGCGCAATAATTGCGGGCATTTTGACCGTGCAATTGTCGCCTTGGGCGATCCGATATTTCGGCCGCGAAGATCCTGGCTCTGTGGTTCTTGATGAATATAGCGGCTACTGGGTCGCATGTCTCTTATTGCCCCTGCCGGTAGCCGCCACAAGCAGTCTTTGGCATGCTTGGTTAGCGACTGCGGCCGTCTATATTCTTTTTCGCCTGTTTGATACGCTCAAACTTCCGCCATGCCGACAATTAGAAAATCTTCCCGCCGGCTGGGGCATTCTGCTTGACGACATCGCCGCAGGCATACAGGTGAATATAATTTTGCAGATCGTATTACGCGTGTGGCATGTGTGACGGGCGGAGTTTACATTATCAATGAATTCGTTTCGCCGTGGCTATCGTGGCTGCAAACACTCAATGAGTTGGTGAACCAGTGTGCTGGGGTTGCGGCTCAACACGTTACAGGGGGTGGGGGCGACAGTTCTCCATTGCGCAGTCCAGATGTGCGCGGCATTTTTTACCGCGCTGCTGAGGCAAGGCAACAGCAGGTTACCGTAATTGCCGCCCTTGCGGTATTTTGGGATGTGTCGCTTCAACTCCCGCTGGATGTGACTACGTGACTGGCCTGTTATTGCAAACCTTTCAAAATGCAACAGGAGCCAGAACTCAAAGCAGGGGTTTGAAAGGGCTACGCTGATTTGGTGTTTTTCCGCTAATGCAAGTGCATCCCGCAGCTTGGGATGCTGGTCAACATCGAACACGCACCAGACTTGGTCGTAAGCGGCAACCGATGAGCTTTGATTGGCAATTTGTTCGCGTTGTAACTTGGAAGCTACCGCATCTTGAACGACCGTCATCGGGGCAGATCCTTTGGCTCTTCGCACAGTAATCGCTGCTAATCGCAGGTGCTTGGTGACTGCGTTAAAATACATCGGCTCCGTAGCCGAGCCTTCGCACACAATGAGCATAATGGGAGTGACTTTGCGGTCATCAACTGCTTGCTGAAGATATTGTAATTTTTTTGGAATTGCCTTTCGCCGGTTTTTGTCCATGAAGCGTAAACTCCGTTAAAAGAGGAATGGCACCGTACCTGCCCGAAAGATATCCTTTCTGGAGGGCCTCACCGGCGCGTGGCGTGTAATGAAGCAATGAAACCAATTGCGTTGCTCCGTCGCCGAATTTTTCCGCCAGAATAACTTGGTCCCGGCGCAGAATGCTAAGATCCAGCAGCGTGGCGTCATGGGTGGTAAATATCAATTGTCCGTGGTGTTTGCTCGGGCCGGCTTCCGCGAGCATCGTAAGCAGGCGGCGGCTGAGCAATGGGTGAAGGCTTGCCTCAATTTCGTCCACGAGCACCAGTCCACCCTGGTTTAATACGTCGTACCAGGATCGAAGGAGGCTCAATAATTGCTTTGTTCCCCCCGATTCCCAGCCTATCGGCCACCAAACCGTTTGCCCATCGGATTTCACATGCGCCACCTGCATTTCTTTTGCCCGGAGGGAAGGCGGATTCGCGGTGTCACGTTGCGCACGCAGAATTCGCGCAATATCCGGTTCACGGATAGCCACATCGCGCAGGCGCAACGCGGTGATTCCGGTTTGGGCTGTGGAGAGCATGTCAGAAGCCCATTGGTTGAACTTCGCATCGGTATCACACCGGGACATAACCTTAAGGGAGTCTGTATCAGGTGAAGGGGACCCCCGAAAGCTGCAGCGGGAGAAATATTCTGAAAGCGAGGTCAACTGCGAATGGTTGAATAGTGCCCCAACTGAAAGGTACAAGCTATTGGGCCTGGTTCGGCTTTCCAGAGCTTTGTCTCGCCGGAAGTGCGTACGGCTAAAATGCCATTGGCTTTTTCCATCAGGGGCTACGTGACGACTAAAAAGGTGCTGAGGGTGTGTTTTGGAAAAAGCCCTCAATTCCTCAGAGTGTATGCGATCTTTGGTAAGTGAAACGTCGTATTTGTAGACCACGTTATCAACCACAAATGTCGTGGAAAAGTGGGTTGGTTTTTCCGCCCAGGCGTCGTCGAGCTGGAACGACGTGACGGGCAATTGATCAGCCGTCGTACTTTCCTTTGCCGAATTTGCAATTATCTTGGTAAGCCGATGAAAGGCAAGAAGAAGGTTGCTTTTTCCCGATGCGTTGGCACCATAAATACTGGCAAACTTTACGGCTCGGCGTCCCCGCAGCGCTGGAGCATCAATGGGTATTGTGTTTTCAATAAGATCGTCGCGATCCTCGGCCAGCAGGCTTAGGGTCTGCCGTTCCCGATAGGAATAAAAGTTCTCCACTGAAAAAGAAAGCAGCATGGGTTAAGGCCTTTCTCAAAGGGTTCGATCTATCTTATATTGTAGCAATTAAGCAAAAATTATGCCAGTATCGTACTTAAATGTCGCAAATGGTATTATTTTTGCGATTTCAATTAATGAAAATCCCGCGAGACACTTTGTAATGCTTCGGTACTGCGGGTTATGGTTTGCAGGTTAACCGCTCGGCGAACGATGATGTGGGTGACGCCTTCCTGGCGTTGCACCTGTCCCCATACCACCAGGGCGGTGCTGTGGCGCAGGTCCATGCGGTACCGCTGGTAGATTCGCGGTTTGACAATCAGATTTACCGTGCCGGTTTCATCTTCCATGGTGATAAATAAAATTCCGGATGCTGTGCCGGGGCGTTGCCGCACCAGTACCAATCCGGCTACCGCCACTTTGGCGGCATCCGGGTGGCCAATGGCATCCGCTAATTCGCCGGCTGCTATTATGCCGCGCTGATTCAAGATCAATCGCACGAAGGACATGGGGTGGGCTTTAAGAGATAGTCCCACACTCTGATAATCGCCGATGACTTTGTCGGATTCCGCAATGATGGGCAAACCGGGCCGCGGTTCCGGCGGATCTAATTCATCCAGCAGAGGCAACGCCTGCGACCGTAATCGCCGCAGGCTCCACAACGCCTCCTGCCGATCCAGGCCCATGGAACCAAACGCATCCGCCCGTGCCAGAGATTTTAAATCCGCCAGGCTGCAGCGGCTCAATCGGCGTAACGTGGAGATCGATTCCATCCGGCCATGGCGTGCCACCGCATCGCATATTAAATCCGCACCGCTTTGATGCAGGCTGCGCACCATCCGCAAGCCCAATCGCACAGCCGGTCTCTCAGCATCGGCATCAACATCAGGCAGCCGGCCTGCCGTCCTGTCGGCTGATACCCATTCCAGGGTGCAGTCCCATTGCGAATAATTTACATCCACCGGCAGCACTTGTACGCGGTGATTTTGCGCATCACGGAGAATTTGGGCAGGCTGATAAAATCCCATCGGTTGACTGTTTAACAACCCTGCCGCGAAAGCCGTTGGATAAAAGCATTTCAACCATGCGGATACATAAACCAACAGCGCAAATGAGGCGGCATGCGATTCGGGAAACCCATATTCTCCAAAGCCTTTGATCTGCTCAAAGCAGCGCTGTGCAAATTCCTGCGTATAACCGTTGGCCAGCATGCCGGCGATCAATTGTCCGCCGAATGCCGCCAACTGGTTGCCCTTGCGTTTCCACGCCGCCATGCTGCGCCGTAGTGCATCCGCCTGCCCCGGTGTAAAGCCCGCCGCCGCCATGGCCAGCCGCATAACCTGTTCCTGAAAAAGCGGTACGCCCAAGGTACGTTCCAGCACCCCGCGCACCGCCGCCGATGGATAGTCCACGGGTTCCCGCCCGCTGCGTCGGCGTAAATAAGGATGCACCATGCCGCCTTGAATGGGGCCGGGCCGCACCAGGGCCACTTCAATAACCAGATCGTAATAACATCTTGGTTTAAGCCGCGGCAGCATCGCCATCTGGGCGCGGGATTCCACCTGAAATACACCGATGGAATCCGCCCGGCACAGCATGTCATAAACTTCGGTTGCTTCCGGCGGTATTGTGGCAAAGGTGATGGCCGCCGGGGCCGGATTTATCCGCCGGTTCCAGCGATTGACCAGATCAATGGCCTTGCGGATGCAGGTAAGCATCCCCAAAGCCAGAATATCAATTTTTAAAATACCCATCGCATCCAGATCATCCTTGTCCCATTGAATGATGGAGCGATCCGGCATGGCAGCATTTTCAATGGGGACCAGTTCACACAGCGGTTGCTCGGTAATGACAAAACCTCCCACATGCTGTGACAGATGACGGGGAAAGCCGATTAATTCTCCGGCCAGTTCCAATACTTGCGCAATGGTTGTATCTGAGGGATTCAGGCCCAATTCCCGCAGTTGGTGTTCCCGGATCATTCCTTTTTCCCACCAGTCGCCGCTTTTTGCCAGTTTGTCCACACAATCCAAGGAAAGGCCCATGGCTTTGCCCACATCCCTTAGCGCACTTTTGCGGCGATAGGAAATAATCTCCGCGGTAATGGCCGCACGATTTCGGCCAAAACGTTTATAGATATATTGAATAACTTCCTCGCGGCGTTCATGTTCAAAATCAATATCAATATCCGGCGGCTCATTGCGTTCTTTACTGATGAACCGCTCCATCAGCAGGTCAATGCGCTGCGGATCAACCGCCGTAATACCCAGGCAATAACAGACTGCGGAATTGGCTGCCGCGCCCCGGCCCTGACATAAAATATTCTGTGATACCGCAAAGCGCACAATGTCATAGACGGTAAGAAAGTACGCGGGATAATTTAATTCCCGGATCAGGGAAAATTCATGTTCCAGCCGCCTTTGCAGCGATTCCGGCACACCCTCCGGATGGCGTTGCGCGGCTCTTTGCAAGGTTAATTGAATCAGGTAATCCATCGGAGTAAAGCCCGGCGGGCAAATTTCATGTGGATAGTGATAAGTTAATTGATCCATGGAAAAAGCTTTAGCCCGCGCCGCTATTTCCAGCGCTCGTTTCAAGGCCTGCGGGTAATCCCGGAATAAGCGGCACATTTCCTCTGGTGATTTCAAATGCCGCTCGGCATGGGCGATGCGCTGCAGGCCTAATTCATGAATCGTGCGGCCCAGCCGGATGCACGCCAGTACATCCTGAAGCCGCTGCCGCCGCGGCGCGTGATACAGCACATCATTGACCGCTACCGGCGCAAGTTCCGTGCGCCGGGATAACTGCGCCAGTTGTTGAAGCGTTTGAGCGTCATTGCAACCGTAGCGGTGGATCATCGCCAGGGAAAGTCGATCATCATCCACCACGGATTTTAAGGTCATCAGAGTATCGGTAAATGCGGCATCGGCATGCACCGGTGGTAAGGCGATCACCAGCAAACCGGCCTGGTGCGCCAATACATTCTCCAAGGTGATGCGATAAGAACCCTTGCAGGCTTGTCTGCGCCCCAGCGTGATCAGGCGGCACAGGCGACCATACGAGGCAACGTCGGTGGGATATAACAGCACGTTGCAATGTTGCCGGGAATTGGAGGCAGATGCTGGTAAATCAATGCGTATATGCGTTCCGACAATCAGGCGTATGCCGGCCTGTTTGGCTGCGGTGTGCGCCCGCACCATGCCGGCCATGGTGGCGTGATCCGTCAACGCAATGGCATCATATTCCAGTTCGGCGGCTCGCTGAATATATTCCTCCGGATGGCTGGCTCCATGCAAAAATGTGAAGTTGCTGGTGGTTTGCAATTCCACATATTGCATTGCCCCGGCGGCCGCTGGGCGTCGCGGGGTCACTGCCGGTTTATAACGCTTTTCAGGCTGCTCTGGCATACCGATTTATATCTCAAAGTTCAAATTCAAATCTTGGATTTACCATATTTCTATACCCATACTCCATGCAGCAGCCATTGCCCGGTTTCCACTTCATGAAATACCCACAGCCATTGTCCATTCTGGTCCAGCACGGCAAAGTAGTCCCGTGTGACCGGTGGCGTGCCTGTCCACCAGGGCGTGGTTAAACGCTCCGGCCCGATCACCTGCTGACAGGTGTAAATGCGGCCCTGCCATTGAATATACTCCGGTGTGTTAGAAGGGCCTCCGGTTATTACCTGCGCCTGTTGCGGCGGAGCCAGCAGCAGCGATGGCCGGGGAGTGATGGCAAATCCATCGGGCGACGCGTTTGAGGCTGGTAACGCTGTAGTGCGCTGCCCTGTATTGAGCTGGTTCAGACGCATAGCCTGCTCGGGAATATGCGACTGTCCCCCCGCAGCCATGCCGATGCAACGGGCGGCCAGTCGCGTTTGCAAAATATCCAGCACCGGCGCCAGGGGGGGCATGGTGGGGTTGCTGCGCCAGGCGGTGCAGGTATCAGCGTGCAATTGCTCCGGTGGGAGAAGATGTGTTTGTTCCGCGCGGACAGTGAGAACTTCAATGCCGCCGGTGAGCCGCAGTTGCTCAATCCGCGGTCGGATGGCCGCCCACAGCCGGTCGGCGCGCCGTACCGCCTGGGCCAGATGAATCGTGACGGTGGATGTCCCCGTATGTTCCCCCTGCATTTCTATAGTCAGCAGCGTGGTGCCCAGATTGCGTTGCGTTAATGCCTGTGATAACTGATCGGTTAATGCTTGAGCCGCCAATAGAATCCCCTCCAGATTTTCCACCGGTCCATCCGCCCGCCACTGGGCCTCTGGCACACTGGACAAGGTAATCAAGGGCGGCAATTCCATCCGGTGCCCCAGCAGTTGATCCAGTCGCAGCAGTAATTCTGGTGGAAAGCGAACCGCCAGTTGATCACGCGACAAGGCCATTAATTCCCCCAGGCGCGTTACGCCTGTTTCGCGCAAGGCCGACTGCGTGTCGGCACTGAGGCGTAATGCCGCCAGGGGAAAGTTCCGCACGGCGGCGGGAATAGCCGCAGGATCATCAATGAATGCAGGCGTTTCCGTATAACGCGCCAGCGCTGCCGCACTGGAGAGGGTTGGGGCAACAGCGGTGCGGCAGGTTAATGCATTGTGCCGCAGCAGGGCGGTGATGCGCCGGGCTAAGGCGCGCGGCCCGTTAAACAGATGCTCCATTCCGGTGATGTTAAGCAACAGACAATCCGCTGCGGGGCGAAGTTGATGATCCGGGAACGGCTCTCCGATACTTACCAGAGGAGAAAAGCGCAACGCCCAGCGCGCCAACTTTTCCAGCAGCCGGGCACCGGCCGTGCCATCCAAAGGCATCATCTCCACGCGGGGCAACAAGGCCCGTGCTTCCGCCACCGCCATGCCGGGAACAATACCTCGCCGCCGACAAATATCGCAACATCGCCCCACAACTTCCTGCCGTGCCTGCTCTACAATCAACAGCAGAGGCCGCGGTGTCCGAACGGATAAGAGTGCCTCAGCCCGCCGTTGTTTTAACCGCATCGCCTGAATATCCCAATCGGGCAGATAAACACATAAAAACAGACTCATATAACCCTCTAAAAGTTAGGTATATGTTAGGTATAACTGTCGGCGTGGGGTCTGTCAATACATGGGGTCCGTCAACACGTGTTGTCAACGCGTGTGCCAAGACGCAGGGGCTATGTTAAAATGGTGCATTGCCCGCTCGGGTGGCGGAATTGGCAGACGCGCCGGATTTAGGTTCCGGTTCCGAAAGGAGTGCAGGTTCGATTCCTGTCCCGAGCATATTTAGATATGTTATTATGTGAATATGGCTGCAAATCCCCGCAATGGGAGGCATTTGCCTCTTCCGGCGGTTGCCAAATCACTTCCTTATGGGGTATTTCAGGCGCTTGCTGCACCGGATTTTGCACCACAGGTTGATTGGAGATGCCGATGGCCTTGGCGTAGTCATCTTCCGTGACCTGCAGGTAATGCTTCATGGCAATGCGAGGGCTGTTACCCAGCCAAGCTGTTACGGTATGAATCGGAAAATCTTTTATCAGTTCCGTTTCCCTGCTGCTTCGCAGATTTACAAAAAGCTTCGGCCATGGTGCCACACCTGCCTTGGCGATGATTCGCTCAAAGTGCGTCCTCAAATTAACGGTGTTGCTGCGGTATCGTTGAATAATATACTGTTCTCCGGGGAGGGCTTCCTCAAGCGCCTCCGTCAGCGCCCTTTGTAATTCAGGAAACAAGGGAATAACCCGACTTGATTTACCCTCATGGTGGGCTGTCTTGGGCGATGGCACTGTGAGGCGTGAATCTTCCCAGTTCACATGACCCCATTGTAGAGATAAGACTTCACTGGGGCATCGCAGGCCGCCAAAACGCACCAGACAGACAATGGCTTTCCAAGTTGCATCGGGGCAATGCTCAAGTATGGATTTGGTTTCTTCTTGGGTTACATAACGGAATTTATCGGGGTTGCTCCGCACCTCCGTGGCCATCCCCGCAAACGGATTATCTTGAATAAGTTTGTATCGCTTGGCTGCATTAAATATTTGGCGACATATTCCAATTCTTCGGCGGACGGTGTTGGGGCCTAACCCTTTTCTCTCCAAGTATAGTCGTATCCCATCCGCGTCCACTGGGGTAATATCTGGCATACGCTTCGACGCTCCGATACTCGCTATTAGATCGGCCTTCGCATCGGTGTACCACCGCAGTGTAGTTGTCTTAATATCGGTGCGCGATGCGATGTACCGTTCCAGAAATGGCCCCAACGCGCTATTCCCTTTGGCTGGAATTAATCCCGTTTCTGCCACTTTGGCGTGAAACTCATCAGTCAACTGGGCCAGCCAGGTAGACGTTTCCCCGTCTATCGGAAAATTGGCTTGTTTTGCCGCCACCATGCCATCAATTTTGACCCGTACCGATTCCGCTTGTCGTTGGGTCACTTTTCCAAGGCGTAGAGACTTGCGTTGACCATTGAATTGAAATTGAATTCGTTTTGAACCAGATTGTTCAGTAAATAGCGTTGCCATCATTTCTCCTCGATAATAGTATTAATTAGCGACCTCATTATAGTGTTCACTTTGAATCTAGCGAGCTAGATATGTATCGACACAAAGATTAGACCTGCTAATTGGCATTTTTCTCCAGTCGGGCCAGTGTTTCACGAACAGATTCAAGGCGAAACCGACGCAGATTCCCTAAGAGAAAACTTGGAAGTGTTCCATTTTTGACAAGGGTATGGCAATTACGTTCCGAACAACCGAGATACTGGGCCACCTGAGTAATGGTCATAATTTCAGGATAAGTCTGTTCAATAATTTCTGCCGGTTTCTTAAGTATTTGCATAAAGTGGACTCCTCAAAATAGACGGGATCGACCTGTTTCGCGTATTGCGAGCCTCCGGGGTCCCGATACATACATGACATGTCTTTCGGAGAAGTTTTTTAAATTGTAAAGGAAGTATTTCAATTTTTTTGGAAAAAATTAATTATTATGTTCTTAATTAGTATGTTCGTATTAGCGAAATTGTTGAGCTTTTCCGTGACCGGCACGCGCACCATCCTGCTCCACCCACGCTTTTGCGCACCTCCTCGGAAACACCTGCGTGATTTGTTTGGCAACTATGTTGCAATAATACAATAATCTAGTAGTCTAGATATTGAGTTATCTAGATTTTATTGTACAATGTTGACTGATTCACTTTTCGAAGTCTAGAAACTCCGAAAATGAATCTTTATTTATGTGCGGCTGGGTCGGACGACTGGAAATCTAGAAACCTTTTTTGGTCGGATTATTAGATATGTTTCGTTTTTTTTGAAGGGAAAACACAATGAGTACAAATGACCCAATAGCCAACAATAACGCCGGAGCGGCGCAGCAGCCGGTTCACACTCTCCGGGTTATCGTGGATGAAGCGCCGGGAGATGAGGCTCTTTCGTTCGCCGTTCAGGGATTTCACGTGAACTTCAGTCCTGAAGATCTGGAGGTGGAGTTGATGGCACAGCTTGGCTTCCCACAGGAGGAGGCCACGCTCGTGGCACGAAGTATCTGTCAGACTGGTAGCGTATCTTTGCCAGCAATTGAAGCTTTTGAAATGTTTTCCGAGCATGGATCATTCATGTGGCCGGATGAAGATGTGGAATGACGCAATTGCCCGGCGCTGAGTCGTTATGGGCTGCACAACAAATGAGAGCGAGGAGGGAGGAGGAGGTTCTGATGCTCCGCTGTGGACGCGAATTACGGGGTTTGGTCCGCGCGTCCATTGCGGAGCACGGGATGCTGGTGGACTAGATGATTGATCCTCGGCGGCAGTAAAGTCGCGCCGGGGAAAGCAATGGGTTAGAGCAAATAATCGGCCTTTTTGCGCTGCGGGCTTTTTAAAACAGTGCGTTTGTATGTTCTTAAGAAAGGAACTCCCATGTTGAATCAAAGTCAACTCGTCACCACTAACACTCATTCCACATTCGCTGTCGCCGGGGCAATGCGCCCGGCACCGGCAAATACGCTGATGTCAACAGCGTTTGATGCGCGGAATAAGCTTCCACTGTCCGAAAGCCTCGGCTTTTTTCAAGACGCTATCGGCGGGGAGTTTGTGGCCGGGGCGCGGTATCTGCTTTCCGGTTCACCCGGCGGTGGCAAATCGCGTCTTGCTACCCAAATATGTCTGGATCTCGGACAGCAGGGAATTCCTAGCCTGACGATTCTAACGGAAGAAGCCCCGGCGCAGATGAAGCGTCGGGCACAACAGATGACTTCCGATTGGAAGCCATTGGATATCGCCCGCTCACTGTCCGATGTACATGTTGATCACAGTGTATTTGATGTGACGACTCTTCCGGATTTTCTTATGCGTCAGGTGCTCTCGCCGGGAGGGGCATATCACGGTGTGAAACTCATCGTCCTCGACAGTATTCAGGGCCAGGGCTTGGCTGCCAGCGCCACCAAGAGCTACGCGAAAGTTTTAGATTTCGCACGACTGTGCGAAGAACACGGCATTACCACTCTTTTATTATGTCACCAAACAAAACGCGGTGATCTCGCCGGACCTAAATCATTGGAACATTCGGTGGACACGAGTTTAATATTGCGCCGGGCTATGCAATACTCCTTGCTTGCGATACGCAAAAATCGTTACGGCCCACCCCTGCTCCAGCCGATGCCGTTGCGTTTCGATCCGGTCACTATTCGGCTGGAACCAGCGCCGCATTGTGAACCCCGGCCCGCGATGGCCAGGACATACGCCGGGGCGGGAACGGGAGAATTAGAATTACAAGCTTCCGTCACCGTCCCCAGTGATGGATTGCGCGGCAGGATGACCGCGCCAGGTCTGCCGCGAAAAGAAATTGAGCAACTCGTGAGTTGCATCAGCCAGATGAAAGATATGGATTTTGGCGAGTTGAATTATTCGATTAACTGCCGCCTTCCCGGCAGCGCGCAATATAATCCGATTCTGGGATTGCCACTGTGTATTGCCATGATCGGATCGTATTTGCAGCGATCTGTTCCGGAAAACAATATCTACATCGGCGAGATCGATCTGTTTAGAAATGTGCGGGCGATTGCGCCAGCCATCAGTCAGGCGCTGAAGGCCGCGCTGGACACTGGTGACATCGACACGCCGGTGACACTGTTCTTGCATCCCGTAACCGCAGCCGAATTTACTGCATCGGAAAGCGTTCGCGTTGTTCCTTGCACCACGTTGGAAGAGGCAGTGTTTTTAACCTGGCCCGAATTGAGGTAATCCCATGACTGATCAAGGCAAAAATCAAATAAAGGATATGGCACCTCAAATGTGGAATAAAGGGGCATATAGAGTCATCGTTCGACCTCAAACGCAGGAGGAAGAACGACGATTCACGATGGCTGTCAATAGGTTTCTGGCGGAATGGGGCCGCCAGCGTATCAGCCAGGAGGAGCACATTTATGATACAACCCAAGATTAAAGGCATGCATTGTGTCGTACTGAAACGGTGCAGCAGTTCTGCGCAGGTCGCCACCAGTATCACCAACCAAGGGCTGACCACGGAGGACTGTATCCGGGAAAACGCCCTTCATGTCGTTCATGAAGAGTTATTGGAAGGTGTTACGGGATCGATACCCGGAAACCGCACAGATATTGACACAATCATCCAACGGAAAAAAACACGCGATGACTTCCAACTGCTCGTCGTGCAGGATGCAACACGTTTCACCCGTGCCGGTCAAGGGCATGGTCAAAAGCTCATTTATGATCTGCGCGCAGCAGGCATTTTGGTCTACTTTTTAGCTGAAAACATCCTTGTGGATAGTGAGATGGCCGAAATGTACATCTCCTTTCTCTTCAGCGCCGCCAAGGAATCGGTCAAAAGAATTGCCTATGGTGCAACCTCGGGCACCACCAATAGCTTTCTGGCAGGTCGTTCCCCCTATAGCCGGAAACCCCCATTCGGAATAGACCGCATGTATTCCGAAAATAATGAAGATCAGCATTTCATACGCAATCTACCCGATGGTACGCAAGAGCAGTGGAATGCCAAGACCGGTGAGCTTATGCGTCGGTTCGGGCGTAACACGCACCGGGGAATTCCGAATCATTACCTCAAACAAAAAAGCGAGCAGGTACGGCTAATTCCTGGAGACCCCAAGTTGGTGGCGGTGGTCGTTCTGATTTTTCATCTTCACGATGTTCAACACAATAGTCCTCACCAAATTGCAAAACATCTTAACGATACAGGTATCGCATCTCCCTCTGGACGGGAATGGAGTACCAGTGTGGTACAACACATTCTCCGGAACCCCATCTATGTAGGCCGAGGGATTCGCTATCGCCGAAAAACAGGGATCTTCTTCAATGGCGGCGAAGCTCAACCCATGCCATCCGAGGTGGATTTGGCCGAGCTGGCCAATCGTCGGCGGCCCCGGCAGCGGCGTAGGACACGCGATCAATGGGTTGAAAAGCCCCAACCACAATTGGTGGAATATCTACCACCTGAAGTGCGAGAATTAGCTACGGCCAGAATTGAACGGTATCTGGATTCCATCGCCGATGGGAAATCACCTCATCCCCAGCGTGATCGACACTTGCAAAGTCAATATCTCCTCAAACGCATACTCCACAGCAAGCAGGGGCATTACCCGATGACCGGCAGGCAGAGCGGCAAAAAAGGCCATACGTATCGCTATTATGCCGTCTCACGCGCCCAGTCGGTACCAAAAAGCAACGACCTTCTCCGATACCGTATCGCCGCCGAGCCGTTGGAGAAGGCCGTTATGGAAATCCTTCGCGCCACGCTTCTGAACAAACCAGACCTCATGGAAGGGTTAAAACAGATACTTGCCAATGAGCAAAAACAACAACCTGAAAGTCAGAATGCGGAGCAATATCGCAAGGAACTGAAACGTTGTCGAAACCAACTTGCCCTATTGTCGGATGATGTCAATGTAGAGAACGAAGATGATGCATTAAGCCGCAAAGTCGCCGAAATCAAGAGGAAAATAAGCGACATGGAACAGCGAGTGAAGTATGCCCAGACCAATCAGCAACAGCCATGCAGTGATTCCAAGGCTTCGGTTGAAAAATTAGCCAACGATTTGCAAGAATTTGGCCAGAAGCTTGATCCCATGGATATACCCGGAATTGCTAAATTGCTGGAGCTACTGGTTGAACGGATGGAAGTTGACTTGGAGACCCGCGAGGTGGAAATCGCCTTTGCCCTGCCATCCTGGATGGCCCAAGCCTGCAAGTCTTCGCCGCAGGTGGGTCTCGATGCGCTATCTGTATACAAACCACTCATCGAGACCCACCCCAAAAATAGCGTTATTTTGGCTGTTTTTACCTGTAGGAAAGAGGGTGTTTGTCACGATGGGTGCGTCAAGTGCCGCCGCTTATCACTGGCAGCGTGAACTGGTGCAATCTTTAAACCTTTTCCGACTGTCTGTCCGATAAACATCACTACGGGAAGTGTGAACGAGTTAGCTGTCGTTGCCCCTTAGTAATACCGGACATTGTGTTGCGGTCTGGGGATGTATTATGCGTCCAAATGGAGTCAGAAAATATGATGACATTTTTATGAATTGTGGCCGCACAGCCTCTGGTGTTCACGGTGATTTTTGCGCTTCATGGTCGCCGCAGAGCGCGGAAGTTGTCCCAAAGACACCAACCCTAATTTGGCGAATCGATCTCTGGCGTCCACGAACCGCCAGTGGTCTTACACCGCACCGGTCTGCTCGCGGAATTTTCTTGGCCGCACGCCCGTAGCTTTCTCAAAGGCGTTACTGAAATGTGAAAGATGCTTGAATCCGCATGCCGTGCCAATCTCTTCCACCGGCATTTTTGTACGTGATAGCAGGAATTTTCCATGTTCAATGCGGCGGTTTCTAATTTCGTCATAGACCGTGCGGCCGATGGACTGGGCAAATCGCCGTTCCAGCGTGCGGCGGGAAATGCTTACCACGGTTAAGACCTTCTCGATATTTAACTGATCCACCGGCTGTTGCCGGATGAATCGCATGGCGGCAAGAACTTCCGGGTCTTCCAATGCTAAAACATCCGTGGAGCGGCGCGGAACCACCCCGCGATGGGGGACGAGAACGGGTGCCGCTGGAGGATGCTTGCCGTGCATCAAACCATTGAGCAGTTCTGCCGCGCTGTAGCCGATTCGATCCGCCGCGGAATCCACGCTTGATAACTGCGGGTTGGTGATTGTGCATAACAGGTCATCATTATCCACGCTGATCAGGGCGATTTCTTCCGGGATGCGGAACTTGCTGCGGCGGGCCGCCTCAACGACCGCTTGGGCATACTGATCATTGAAGACCATTACGCCGGCTGGCTTGGGTAATTCCGCCAGCCAGCGCATCAGTGCGATCCGATCCGCCTCCTCGGGTGTGCGGCTGCGAAGTTTAATTGTGTCAATAAAGCGATGGCTGGTGCCGGCTGCGGTGACTACCGACAGAAATCCGCGCACGCGCTTCTCCGCACCGGCGTGATCGGCAACGCTCACGCAGGCAAAATTATTCAACCCCTTTGAGATTAGATGTTCCGCGGCGGCACGCCCAATATCCTCATTATCCGGTCGGACCGAAGGAATTTTTAAATCTTCAAAAGCGCTACCGATATTGACAATCGGTACTTTGATCGGTTGCACCGCGTCATAGTCCTTGCGTGTGCCCAGGTAAATGATTATGCCGTCAACATCCCATTCTTCACGCTTTGGGAGCATGGGAATATCCGGATTGTGTCCAAAATACAAATGCCAATGCCCGTTTTCCCGCCCATACTCGTTAATACCGCGCAATAATTCGCGGCCAAACGCCGAATCAATGCCCATAACCACGGCAACCCGTCGGTTTGTTTTCATAATTATTAATCCGTACTGATGGCGTTCCTCGGAACCGCCCGGTCGGTTTCAGTTGAGAACCAGCCAAAGGGCTTGCTGGTGCCATAGATACCCCGGATGGCGGCTTTCACATTCCATCGCACGGACTATTTTCCCGCTTTGCCGCAAAAATGCAAGTGCGGCTCGCTTAGTATCCGATATTGTGAATCGCGTTATTTCCCAGCCGCTGGCGTAACTGGGCTAAGTAGAGGCTTGGTGGGTCAACCGGCACTGCAAGGTGATCGACGATGCCCGTGGGTATTTTTGGGCCGTGGGTAAAGGGCATGGGAAGTGTCCGAAGCAGCCCTGTGCAGCCGATGGCCCAATTGGCCGCGCCGGGGGGATTTTGGATCACGAGAAAATGAGCTTGGCAGTTCCACGCAACTGCCCATCCAATAGTCCAGCCGTGGCCGCTGCCCATTTCCCCGCGATTGATAAATTCAATGCTCCCTTGCGGCACATAGCAATTGTCGACCAGCAGTCCGGTGGCCCAGCGCTGGTGCGGCTGGATGGAGCCATTGCCGTAAAAATTACAATTCAACAGGACATTTGGTCCTGACGCACGGGCACCGGTAACAAAATAAAACAGACGGCTGCCGTGGTCGGTGCAGCGATTAATTAATATGCGTGATCCACTGATCGAAAAATCCGCCGGAAGCGCGGCACCGGTGGTGGCGGTGGCGTGGGAAATTTCCAGACGATTCATTGTGATCTTGTCGGCGTATGGCCCCACTGAAATCGCGCCGACGGTATTGCCGATGGCGATGTGATTAAGCCATGCGTTACTCACCCCATTTAGCTGGATACCCCCATTATGCCGCGAACCGAAGAGTGTGCCATGCTGCGGCGGCGAGAGTATTTCAAAATTTTCCAATCCCACATGGGCCAACTGATTCGCTGTTTCACAACGCACTACTGTTGCTCCCGGTGGATCGGTAAAGTGCGGATTAATACTGTCGGTCAACGGTGCATTGAGTTCAATGCGAGTGCCGCGAATTGCGGTAATTCGTCGCAGAGTGTTGACGGTTCCGGATATCCAATGTTCCTGCCTGCCATTGCGAAAAAGTTTGTCCATCCCCATGAAATGGATATAGCGACGAGTTATGGGATGGCCAATGAGAATATGATCACCCACGGAAAGTCCGTGCACATTTTGCAGCTTCAGCGATAACGTTCCGCAGGGCACGTAATATCTGGTCAATGCAATGGGGTGACCGGTAATCATAGGGCCGCGCCCGCCAGTTACACGGATGCACAAGTGTTTGGCACCGGCCATGCGAATAATGGTTTTGCCGATCCCTGCCCCGCGTAACACCACGCCGGAAGAATGGATCGTGAGAGTGTGATGACAGACATACGTTCCCGGCGCAAGCAGCACCGCGCCACGGAATCCATCCACCAGCGGCATTTTGGATACAGCATCAATGGCCCGCTGAATGACCAAAGTATCATGATCTCCCGTGGGACGCACCGAACGCTTAGCTGACACAATTGGAATTGCCACGCCGCCGCCCGCATAACCGGCGTAAGAAAAATCCATGATGCGATCACCCCCGGGGCTGGTGCGATAAACCAGCGTGCCGTCTCGGGCAAAATGCGCCCACTGACTGGTTGCGGCTCGTAGCGAGCCACACAGCAGCCCGATCCAGATGAATATCCAAAGACGGCACAATGGCATGTTATGACCCTTTCAACAACAACGGTTCGCTGCTCTTGCACAAAAAGCACGTGGCGGTTAAATTTATATTAAATGTCGCGGAGATGCAAATATGAAAAGTGTTTTTGGTTGCTGTTCGCTGGTCGGTAGAGCGAAAATCCAGATTAGCCGGGTCTCAGGTAACGGGCGTAGACGCCTGGCGAATCGGAGTCTCGTGCTGGCGGCACTGCTGACCGGCGGTATTTTTTCAAGCTTTTCGTTGGCAGCGGTGAATGCGGCCCATGTAAACATTTTCGTTTCGCCGGCCGGCAGTAACAAAAACCCCGGTACGGCCGCGCAACCCGTGCGAACTTTGCCGCATGCCCGTGACATAGTGCGGACGATGAATCGCAACATGACGGGCGATATTGTGGTGAATCTGGAGGCCGGAACCTATCGCCTGACCAAGCCGCTTGAATTGACCCCGGCTGATTCTGGGACCAACGGTCATGATGTGATCTATCAGGCCGTATCAGGCGCAAAGGTTGTCATCAGCGGGGCAGTGCGCATCACGCGTTGGCGGCTTATTAACAAAACAAAAAATCTCTGGGCGGCCGAAGTGCCGGCGGTGTTGCATAATACGCGGCAACTGTATATCAACGGTGTGCGGGCCTTGCGGACGCGCGGTAGGCTGCCCGTAGCCGTTCGCACAACCGCAACGGGTTATATTGCCGCGTCAGCGGTTATGGCCCATTGGAAAAACCAGAGTGATATTGATTTTGTATACACCGGGGGCAATGGACTATGGTCCCAGCCATCGCTGGGCCTGGGACCGTGGACGCAGCCGCAGTGTCCGGTGGAGAGCATTGTGGGTCGGATTATCTCGATGGCTCAACCGTGCTGGAATAATTCCACGCGACGGGTCAAGCTACCGGCCAAATTTCACTCGCGCCGCATGGCCAATCTGGTAGGTCCGGGGCATGTAGGCAAGGAGCCGGCTTATGCCGCGAATGTATTTGAATTTTTGGGTACACCCGGCCAGTGGTATCTGGATCGTCCGACGCACACGCTGTTTTACACGCCGCGTACTGGTGAGAACCTCGTAACCGCGGACGTTGAAGCGCCGGTGTTGCAGCAGTTGATCATCGGCCATGGTACACCTACAGATCCGGTTCATAATATTGCGTTCTCGGGTATTCAATTTTCGTATGCGACGTGGCTTTTTCCCAGTTCGCCGGAAGGGTTTTCTGAAATTCAGGCCAATTACATGGTCACCGGAACCCATGGGTATAAAACGCAGGGTCTGTGCCACCTTGTACCACACGGTCAATGTCCGTTCGGGTATTGGACTCAAACGCCGGGAAATGTAAGTTTCATCAACGATCACCAGATTCAGTTTATGCGTGACGCCTTTGTGCATCTTGGGGCTGCGGGTTTACAGCTTGGTGATGGGTCGCAATTTGATACGGTGAAAGGTTGCGTATTTACCGACATATCCGCCAACGGCATAGAACTTGGTAACGTGGACATGCCGGAAGCGCCGCTCATGGAGGTAACGCGGAATAATATTATTGAAGACAATCATATTTATAATGTTGCAACTGAATATCATGGCGGCGTGGGCATTGATGTGGGCTATGCGGCCAATACCCTGATCGATCACAATCAACTCAATGATCTGCCGTATACCGCGATATCGCTGGGTTGGGGTGGCTGGCTGGATAAGATCAAACTGGCGGGTGTGGCGAATAATTCACATGATAACGTGGTCGCGCATAATCTTATCTTTGATCACATGCTGACACTGGCGGATGGGGGCGGCATTTACACGCAGGGTCTTACCGGTCCGTCATTGGCGCAGGGTGAAAAGCTCCTTGGTAATGTGATATATAATCAATACGGTTCCGGCCATGGCATATACACCGACAACGGCTGTAATAACGTAACGGCTGAAGATAACGTGATATTCCATACCAATTTTGACAATTGGGGCGGACGGCACCGTGATTATTATGACGGCAACCGTGGAAAAATATTTGATGGTTTCCGTTTTGAAAATAATTACTGGCAACAGGGGGATCCGGACACCTCGCGAATGAACGTTACCCTCCGCAACAACCATCTGATTGCTTCCCTGGATCAGGTGCCGGCGGCAATCCTGCGCACAGCGGGACTGCAAAAGGCCTTTCGTAATATTCTTAAGCGACAATTTGGAGCACCAGCCGCGCCCGAACCGCCTATGCGCGTTGCGGCCTGGGGCGGCAACGGCTTTGCTTATGTATCATGGAATCCACCGGTTTTTCAGGGAAGCTCGCCCATAACCCGCTATACCGTAATGGCATCCAATGGCAGTAGCATTGCGATTTCAAATGCCCAGTACATGAAAAATGGTTATGTGACAATCTCCGGCTTGCCCAATGGCAAGCCGTGCAGCTTTACCGTTACCGCCACAAACGGTGACGGGGAAAGCCCGCCGTCAATTCCCTCAGCGGACATTACGCCATCGCAACGGCGGATTCGACCTCCGGGGGTGCCTACTATTGTCCGCGTGCGGATACAAAATGGGATCGCAAGTGTGCGCTTCCGCAGCCCGCGTTATAACGGCGGCGCGCCGGTGACGCACTACGTTTTGCGGGTTTTCCCTGGCGGAAGAGAAATTACACTATCGGGACGGACCATGCTGGTGTTGTGGGGCGGGCACACCACGTTTGCGATTGTGTCGGGCTTGAAACCGCGGCAGACGTACCATTTTGAGCTTGCCGGGGTCAACGCCGCCGGGCGCGGTGAATATGCCGGCAGCAAAGCCGTGCGCGTCGATGCCACGCGATGACGATATCTGGAACGCATATTCACTGCGGGCACATATTAACCTCTTGGTGGATTGGACATCCCTGCAAACCCGGCTCGCGCCGGGACGGTAGAAAATATATCATCGTTGGCCGCGTACCGTATGATCCATGGATTGCCCGTTAACCTTTACGTTTTGCATAATAAGTGTTTTAACATTCCGCACAATGTTCCGATGGGTGATATGCTTAAACGTACAATTGCGCAGAGTAATTGACTTGATATCATCATCCGGCAGGCCGATTAGATCCAGTACGCGCGGAGCGCTGATGGTTGTGACATGATCCAGGCTAATATCATCAAACAGCGGTTTGTGGCCGTCGCGACTGTGGCCATAGTTCAGTGTGGCGAACACCACCGCGTTACTGAACGTTCCGCGAATATGATCCACGTGTACATCCCGCGTATAGCCGCCGCGCATTGTATTGGACTTGATGTACAATGCGTAGCGCACGCCTCGATATTTTCGCCACGGTACAGTCCGCAGGTTATAGCCGAAGACATGCTTAATTCCCTGTGTCTGCTCGCTGCCGCAGGCAATCATGCCCCATGGTCCGGAAAATCGACTGTTCATGATGACCAGATTTTCGCAGGGCCGGGAACTGCGGAATTTATCGGCATTACGTCCGGATTTGATGGCAATGCAATCATCACCTGCGCCGAAAAAACAATTGTTGATGACGACATTATCACACGAATCCGGATCGCATCCGTCGCTGTGAGCTTTCGTGCCCTCCGTCGTTACATGGTTGATCGTGACATCGGTACATAACGTGGGGTGCAACTGCCACCAGTGCGAGTGGACGAGCGTAATATCTTTAATCAGCACATTCGTGCAGTGATACGGCTCGATAAAAGTCGTGGCCAGTGGCCGCCCCATGCCAAATACCCGGTCTTTAACAGGCACGCCCTCACGTTCCATTTTTTGAAGCAATCCCCAGTTTCGGCCAACTTCATGATTCCAGCGACCGGTTCGGGCGGCATTGAGAATTCCATGGCCGGTAATGGCGATATTGGTCTGATCATAGGCGTAAATCAACGGTGAAAACGTCATGAGGTCGATGCCTTGGTTGCGGCATCGTTCCAGAGGGTACTGGCGGGGATTGCCACTGAAGTCAATCGTGGCACCTTTCTGGATATGCAAATCGACATGGCTCAACAGCTTGATGGCACCGGTGCGGTATACACCTGGCGGAACCATCACACTGCCGCCACCGGCTGCCCAACAGGCCTTGACTGCCTTGTGAAATGCAGCAGTGCAATCGCTGCGGCCATTACCAATTGCGCCAAATTGCACAACAGAAAAGGTACGCATCGGGAACTTCGGTGGCTGTACCCGTGCAAGAATCTCGTTGGCCCGCGGCCAGGGCAGCTTCATAGGATTCAAGGGCATCGGTGTTGGAGTGGCTGTTCCCGCTGACGCCGCCAGTACGCCCAGTAAGAGCGCCGGCACAGAGCCGATCATAAGCAATCTTCGGACCCAATGAGGATGAGTAGACATTGTTTTTCTCCTGTAAACAACGCGCAACCGTGATTTCATGGATTGCATTATAATGGTATTAAATTATAATAAAAGCGACATGGCACAAAGGGGCGTGTGAATGATGATTTCGCAGGCGATCACCCCTTCGGCCCAGTCGTGACGGTGCCGCTGTATTCAGGAGCCCAATCATGGTTGCAAAAATAACCCTAAGGCTGATATTAATGGCTCTGATCGCATGCACTGCGGCAATTTCAATAAGGGTGTCTGCTTCAAGTGGAAGCGATCGCTGGATTCCCGCACCGGTGCATTTCAGGATACAGTATCCCTACAACGTCTCCCGACAGAGCCGATACGTGATATCGCATGGTATTTACCATCTTCGGGTGTACCGAAATGACAAACCCTTTTCAAAGCGCAGCCATACCAAGCCGCGCACCGAACAGCGGTTCATTCCTGATTACGCTTCCGGGGAGGTCCAATACGCATCAGATATGATGGTTCCCGCCGGTACCAGCGGCACATGTATCTTTCAGATTCACACCGGCAATGCGTATTCTCATCGTTATGGCGCTACGACATTTATGCTGTTCTGGTACGCCCGGGACGGAGGATCGCTTCACGATTACTCCGGAAGAGAATTGGCGGCGCATCTGACGGGGAAGTGGTTTCACCTGCAGGTTCGGCACGACGTGAAAAGCCATGTAATTACCGTATGGATAAATGGTCGGAAAGCATGGACCCAGCATGACAATGGCGCACCGGACTTTTATATGAAAGACGGCGTGTACGCCCAGCACGGTGCCAGCCGGGTCATGCAGGTCTATATTAAAGATATCCGGATTTGGACACGCTGACGCAAGTGTGTCAACTCCATAAAAAGTAAGCAAAAAATTGGCGTTAATCCCGCGTGCAAGCCTTTAATGGGAGTGTGGGTGCGTGGGAATAACCTCAACTTGCACATTCTTATATTGATCAAAAAGGCCCTTGTTGTGCATTTGAAATGCAATCGGCCCGACTTTTCCCGCCGCCTTATTCTTGAAATCAAGCACTGGCACGAATCGACTTCCCAGCGGCTGGGATATAGCCATGCGCGCTGTTCCAGCCGTCGCGTTGACCGTAATTTCAACTCTGTACCATTTGTGGATATTGAATTTCTTGTGCCGCAATGTTTTAAACTCCCCACGGCCACTGTTGTTATGGCCTTTACGATAATCCCAGTGGCCGCCATTGGGAATCTGAAACTGAATGCCCGCAAGCGCATCCAGCGGCTTTTTTCCGCGTTGCGGACGCGTGCAAAATATTAGAAAGCAGGCTTGATGATTGCCCGAAATCTGCCGTGCGGTGAACCTGAGCCGATAGTGGCTGAAGTCTCTCGCAGTATATATCATACCGCGACCAACGCCGAGACTGGCCATCGCACCATGTTTGACCGTCCATGAATGATCGGGAACTTGTATCCATCCGCGCAGATTTTTTCCATTGAATAATACTGCGTAATGCCGGGCGTCGGAAAGTTGTCCCGCCCGCGCCGGATACATGCTATGCAGGGCCAGGCAGGTCAGGTAAAGACCTGCAAGCATAATCAATGCGACGGCAGTACGCATCGGCCAACGACTTGCCGAGAAATCAGGCATGGTTAAGTCTCCGTTTCAAGCTGGGATTCATGAGCGGTTGGGCTTGAAGCCAACGCCAGCAGGCATACTAGTAATTTTTGTGTTCATTGTCAAGATAAAAGTGCAAAATAGTTGTGTTTGTTTAATATAATATCGGCAATTGAAGCGAAACTTGGAGTGGCGATGAATTGGCGATGGCTTGCGTCCTTGCGCGATAAATGATGATTTTTGCGCAAAATTAGACTAGCGGAAGGACCAATTAACACGTATTCTTAAGGCATCTTTAATCGAGGTTGCCAAGTGTCATTTATGTGCAACCGTATTGTACGAAATTGGCGCAGCATTATCGCCGCAGTCGTTTGAGATTCGTTTTCGCTTTGTCGCACAATTATTAGTGCGGAGGCAAGATATGGTATGACACGCTGATCAAGAGGTGTTTTAATTGGTAAATGGCTAGCCATGGCTTAATGTGAGCCGGGCGTATTTATTAACCACTTTTTTTTTGGAGGTTCTGCGATGCGAAAGTTTAGCAGAGAGTATCACGTTTCTCCTATTTTACCAACCTGCGGCGCAAGCCGCACAAGCTCGCCAAAGGCGGGAGAAAGCACAGGTGTTTCCATGTTGTCAAGAAATTTAGGATTGGCTCTTGGATTAGCGGCAGCCGCGGTTGTCGGCATGGCGGCCACCAGCGCTCATGCGGATCCAACGGTTCTGGACCACTGGGCGTTGGATGCAAATTCGTATAATGCCTCAACCAATACCTTCATGGATTCCGGACCAAGTGCGATCAATGCAACAGTCGCTACGATAGCCGGCGGAACAGGCGCTATTACGCCCACCGCTACCGGGCCGTTTGGTGATAGCGCCACGGCGTTCGGCGGAACCGGTAGCTATTTAAGTTTGGGGACCAATCCCTTTCAGCCATTTATTGACACAAGTTATCCCGCCGGTAGTGGAATGTATTCCGCTACCGGTAACAGCGATACTGTCCAGGCGATGAATGGCGCGTTCAGTGTCGCGGTGTGGGTGAATGTTCCCAGTACACCAGCAGACGGCGGTAATACAATCTTGGCGGATTGGGGGCCGGACGTCGCTAATGGCAGCGGTGTGTATACGAATAACCATGCGCTTTGGTTCGCCATTAACGGCGGGCATCCGCGTATGCAACTTCGCCAGACCATCATCAGCAATAACGGCGAAACCAAAACGGATCTTGTGGCGTTCCAATCGACTAACGCCATCACCGCGGGAACTTGGAATCAGGTTACGTTTGTGTACGATCCGAACGCCGCGAACCCAGGTACAATATATGTCACACCTGAAGGTGGTTCCTCCGCGAGTTATACCGGCGGTTTCAGGAATGGCGGCACTGCTACCACGGATGTCGCTTACTTTAACGCCCCCAGTACGCAGATCGGCCTGAAGGGCGATGATTCCGGTAATGCTGGAAAAGGGTACGGAACATTCACTGGCGACATGCAGAATTTGTGGCTGTTCAACGGTGCTTTAAGTGCCAGTCAGGTCAGCAACCTTGTTGCCACAAATAGTGTTGTGCCGGAACCGACGCCCTTGGCGCTGTTTGGAGTTGGAATAACCGTCGGCCTGGCGCTCCTCGGGCGACGTCGCCAACGCCCTGTGAAATCTTAGGGAACCACTTTTTGTTGGTTTCCTTTTGGCTGCGCTGTTGGTTGAGGACACAAGCCGACAGCGCGGCCTTTTTTTCACAATGACGGCTTTTAGCTGCGCGTTGGACGCAGCCGTGCTGCAACCTGTCTTCACATTAGCTTTAATGCCCTTTGGCCAAGGTTCGGTACCGGTAGCGGTTACAACCCTATGCGCGAAGCTTCACCGCATTTTCACCCGCACCGGCGTGAAAGTTCAGCGGTGTTGTCGCCTTGGAAATATCCCCACCATCAATGATGATCCCCGCACTTGACAAACCCTCCACCCGCAGGAATACAGCGGCTGGCGTAAGCAACCGGGCGGCACTGATCAGCACGTCACTGGTATCGATAAACCGTAAAGCTGCCATGGCTGATTTATTACCCTGCACATTGAGACTGCTAATGGCTGCGTCAGACACGTCATCCAATACCGCCGCGGGGCGAAGATCGGGCCTGATTGTTTCGAATCGCACATTACTAAGTGACAAACCGCGCACGCCCCGTGCGTACAGGCCATAGGCCGGCGGCGTGCCAATCTGGAAATATTCGCCGGCGATCTGCGGTACCTTGCGCAGGGCTTCGGCTTGCGTCCCGCCCCCGCCGTAGGTAACCCGCACATCATTTAGCACAACGTGTTCCAGAACACCATTGCCGATGCAGTTGAGAACGATACACTGCCGTGTTTCGCCGGGACGGTATTCCTGATGGAAGGGTATGTCCGGAAACTGTCGGCCTTTTGCCACTACCCGGCATTGCAGACCGTTAAATATGATGTTTCGCACGTACCCTTGCGGTGCCGAGGTGCCCGCACCATCCGCCGGGTGCCCACGGCCATGGACATCGATTGAAATCGGTCCAGTTACATCCTGTAAAACCAGATTATTAAACAGAATATTCTGCGCCCGGGAATCCGGTCCAAACTGCATCTTGATGGGACAGCCATAGGTTTCATAGATAACGCAATTGGAGATGGTGATATTTTCCGGGTTCCCCCCGCCAAAACGGAAAACCGCCCAGCGCGTGCTGAAGGTGCTGTTGGTAACGGTGACAAAGCGGCAACTGCCGAACAACGCGCAGGCGTCATCGCCGGATTGCACATCGCAATCACTGACGTGAACATACTGACTGCTGATGAAATGAAATCCATCATTGTTGCCATTGACGCGGTTGTAAATATGCAGGCCATAAGCCCAAACAAAATTACTTTCGATGATTCGCACACTGTGATACGCGCTATCCAGAAGAAATAAATCCCGCAGACGTATATTTTTGCAGCGGTAAAACAGCAGATGATAGGGGCGGTGGTCGCCGCCCCGGCCCGACGGCGGCGCAACGCCCCGCCGAGGCCGCCGGAATTGCAGCCCCTGGCCGTTTATAGTTCCAGGGCCTTCAATGGTAATATTTTCCGCGTTGATCGCATAAATCAATCCGACATTACCGTCCCGCAAGGTGGTGTCACCATGGAGCGGGATTCCCTGTGCGGCATGATATTGTTTCCCATCGGCGCTGCCTAACAGCGTCCCGCCTGCGGCAATATGTAACGTCACGTTGCTTTTCAGCTCCACGGTCCCAATTACAAATACGCCCGCCGGCACCAGTACCGTTCCACCACGGTCTTTATTGCAGGCGTCAATAGCGGATTGCAGTGCCAACGTATCGAGCGTTTTGCCATCACCCGCTGCGCCAAATTCGCAAATATTATAGGTACGGACACCCGCTTGAGCGCCGATGGATGGCATTTCGGATGGCCGGGCCGCACCGGCGGCCTGAATCATCGCCGCTCCCATGGATGTCGTTGACAGTAATGCCAGCCAGTTGCGCCGTGAAATTCTCTGATCAAGTTCCGCCATGTTGCACCGCCTTTACAAAACATTGCATCAAATTATAAAACTCATGTCGCGATTATAGCAGCAATCAGCGGATCGCCAAGTTTTTCACCATCAGTTTTTCACCATCAGGCTCAGAGGCGGCGCAATGTCGTGCCGATTCAGGCGTTTGGCGCGCCAGTATTGCTAAGTCATGTGGCGGTGGAGGGAGTATATGTATCGCGAATTTATTCCCGCACCCCACCGTGATGCTTCCGCATCGGGCCAAGCGGTTTGCGCTATGATCAGCACAAGGTTCAGACCATCGGCATCCTGAACCCCGCTTCTGAGTTTAAATTCAATCCGCAGTCACTGGGCTATCCGCATCGCCAATCCATTGTTATACTTTTGAGCACCATTTGTTGTAATTGTGCGGCGCTGGTCAAGTGGTTGTCGGGAGTTTTTTAATGGGAAAAGCGAAGGTAAAACGCGTCACCGAGTGCCCGGTGTTATCAGCGGGCAAAATTCGGCAAATAGCGCTGTTGCTGGAAACCTCGCGCGAATTTGGCCGCGGGGTTATCCGCGGAGTTAGTAATTATGCCAAAGCGCATGGACCATGGAATTTTTATATCAACCCTGCTGATATAAATCCACAACTGCCTTCATCTAAGTTGTGGCATATCGACGCGGTTATTGGCCGCATATCCTCCCACCGGGCTTTATCCGAGGTGCTGACGCGAAACATTCCGGTCGTGTGGCTGGGGTACAGCGCCTATCCCGGCCCCTGCTATGTCAGAAGCGATTCGGCGGCGGTCTGCCGGCTTGCCTTTGATTACCTGCGTAACCGTGGGTTCAGCCAGTATGCCTATTGTGGCCAGAACACGGAATGGGGCAACGAACGGCGCGATCAGTTCGCCCATTGCGTATGTGCGGCGGGTCTGGCGTTTCACAACTTTGATTTTAACCCCCGCAGCGGCGAAACCTTGGAATCACAGCTAAGCAACTGGCTGTCAAAACTGCCCAAGCCCATAGGCCTCATGGCGCAGGACGATCTGGCGGCGCGTGAGGTTATTGATATGTGTAGATTTGCGGGCGTAGACGTTCCCGAACAGGTTGCGGTCATCGGGGTGGATAACGACGAATTGATCTGCAATGTATCGACGCCCACACTTTCAAGCATTGCGGTGAATTCTGAACTCGTGGGCTTTGAAGCGGCGAAAGCTCTGGATATTTTGATGGCCGGCAAGGATCCCGGTTCGACGGTATTGGTGCAACCGGTCGGCGTGATTTCCCGCCAATCCACTGATACCGTGGGTGTTGATGACCCGGTGGTGGCGGAGGCATTGCGCTATATCCGGGAGCACGCGACGGAAAGTATCGGTGTGCCGGATTTATTGCGCCACGTATTGGTTTCCCGGCGGACGCTGGAATTGCGTTTTGAGAAAATAGTGGGCCGATCACCTTACGAAGAAATTGAACGCTTGCGCCTGCTGCGGGCGCGGGAACTGCTGATTACCACAGATATGAAGATATCTATGGTTGCGAAAAAAGCGGGCTTCGCCAGCGTGCAGTACCTGCATCAGGTATTTCAACGGCAAATTGGGCAGACACCGGGACGGTTCCGCGCGGTGAATCGACCCCTGGCGCGTTAGTAAAAATAACCTGTGCCCCGGCAGGTGCTTGGCGTTTCAGCCCGGCGTTTTCGGACGAAAGTCACGCTGCGCAACTCATGATAAGAAATGCGCGAAATTACACTATCTTTGAATTATCAAATGATTTACAATTCATGCCATCAGAGTTGCAAAACAAAGCAACTACAAAAAATTGCGGACGTTGAAGTGCAATTGCGTGAGATTTAAAAAGTTGAGCCGATGAAGGTAGCTCGTTTAGGTGGTGCCGGACTCGGCGATTCCGTCCGCAGGGCGGTCAACATTAAGGCTGGATAAAACCGGCAATTGGCGCTAACAAAACGTTCGGCTCGCCGGATGCGGGCTGGGCAGAATTTAAGAATCTTTTTTCGGAGGTCATACCATGAATGCTATTTTCGTGGATCAATGTCCAATTACCAGCGTTCAAAACCATGCAAGGCCAGGGATTTTGGGTATGGGGTCACCAGTTGTCTCACGGGGCACGGGATACCGGTCACTATACCACAAGCCGGCGTTCACGCTCATAGAACTGCTGGTGGTGATTTCCATTATCTCGGTGCTGATTGCATTGCTATTGCCAGCCTTGGCTGCGGCCAAGCAGGATGCGAACGCCGCGGTTTGTGCGAATAATCTGAGGCAGATGGCACTTGCGATCCAAGAATATCAGGACTCTTGGAAGGGTGCACGATTTCCGTATGTTTATGTCAAAGGTCGAAATGGCGACCAGGAAGGGTGGGTAATTCCGCTTGGCCCGTTTTTGGTTGATTCGCAGAAGCAGGCGTCCACGACCGGCTACCAGATTGACTTCCGCAAATTAGAAAGCGTCTTGTTGTGCCCGGATACCCCGCCCGTGCCAAATTTTGCGTACAACTCCAATTATCTGGGGGAGGTTAACCGGCCCTACCATTGGGCATTGGATGGCAGCACCGTCTTTGAGCGCAACCAACTGCTGTACTTCGAGGCAAGTTACGGGTTCAATGCTTGGCTCTACGGTTACGGCGGCGAGGATGAAAACACCCGTTATGGGCTGGCAACCAGTCAGTATACGGACCCGAGCGCAAATCCCCCAGCCTACTCTTGGACGAACAATATCTACAGCGTCCCCGCAAGCACTGTTCCGGCCTTTGGCGACGCTTTTTGGATGGACGGCGCAGTGAAAGAGAGCTCGAAGCCGATGGGGATTAACTTAATTACCGGCGTTACACCCATGAATTCGAACTTCGGAAATTTTGGCGGCCAGGATATCAACCGTTGGGCCATGACCCGCCACGGCAACGGCATCAACATGTCCTTCATGGACGGCCACGTTGAACATCTCCAGGTGAGACAACTCTGGTCATTGAATTGGGCGCGCAACTGGGTTACCCAGAATCCGCCCCCAGCCGGTGTCTCCACCTTGCCGTGAGCGGAAAAGACCTCCGGGCATCCGGCTGGCCCGGGGGATTAGGTTTGTGTTAAAAAACTGATTCAGGAGATTGTGTATGCGAATCCAATTTGATAAATCGTTCAGACGGAGTGCTGGATTTACCCTCGTCGAACTCCTCGTCGTAATCTCCATCATCGCGACATTGATTGCATTGCTGCTGCCGGCACTCGCCAACGCCAAGCAACTCGCAAATTCCGCCATCTGTCTGAATAATCAGCAACAGATGGCCACGGCGATTCTGGAGTATCAGGATTCATGGAGGGGTGCCAGGTTCCCGTTTGATTACAATGGCGGTGGCGTGCACGGGGCACTGGGTGCATGGATTATTCCGCTGGCACCCTATTTCACAAACTCCCATAAGCAATCGGCCGCCACCGGCTATCAGATTGATTTCCAAAAGGTGGAGAGCGTCATCATATGCCCTTCCACAACTCCCCGCCCGGAAGGCTCCCTTGGAACCTCCAATTGGAATGGAGGAACGACAACACCGTGGTATTGGGTGAACGTCGAGAAATATCAAAACGGCTATGGACAATACCAGTTCCGTTATTTCCAGGGGAGCTACGGCTTTAACGCCTGGCTCTACGGCTACGGCGGGAATGGCGGAGTTGACTACACCAAAAATGGGCAAACCGCCAATGATCTGTACGTTTATCCCAGCACCAATCCAACTGCCCTCTATTGGCCAAACAATATCAGCGACGTTCCGACTGCAACGGTTCCGGCGTTTGGTGATGCCTTTTGGATTGACGGCGGGCCAAAGGAAAACGACACACCCCCGGATAGCAAGACGTTCGTTAATACCGCCGTTATCAACGGGCAAGAATTGTATGACTTTAAGGGTGGCAATCTGGGGCGCTGGTGTGATGCCCGGCACGGCAATGGGATCAACATGTCGTTCATGGATGGGCACGCCGAGCACATTGAGCTTAACCACCTTTGGTCATTGAATTGGGCTAGGGGGTGGCAGATGCCGGCCCCGGCACAACTCGCAGCGCAAGGGGTTACGCGATTGCCGTGACATGAGAATGCCGTAAATTATCAGCGGTCCCGCAACAGCGGCGAATTGGGTTTGCCACGACTGGGCCTGACGCTGCTTAGTTGCAGGAAGTAAGCACGCAATTTGACGGCGGAGGCCAGTTGGAGGTCGTAACCGTGGTCGGTCGATAGGAATAGGCTTTCAAGCGCTTCGCAGCGGGCAAACAGCACCCACATTGTTTCCGAGGTCGCCATTTATTGTGTTGACAAAAAATCGCAGCACCATGGAAAGCAATTACCATTTGCGTTTTTGAAACATTGCTCCAGTATGGCGGTATGTTTCTGACCAAAGCAGAGATTAATCAGGGGTTACCAACCGTATGTCAAATATTAAATTCCGGCGATCCAATAATAATCTTGACCTCAAGCTTACTGTCGTTGCCAGTGTCTGCGGACTACTGCTGGCGGCCGGTGCGTCACACGCTATCGCGGCAGGCACCAAGATTTATCGTCCGACATTTCCCGCTGGTCGTCATACGCCATATATCCTCACTCCCAAGGCCGGCCCGGCTGCGCACATTAACAGTCCATCGGTTTTTGGCGTGCGGCCAGGCCATCCATTTTTATTCACTATTGATGCCCGGGGAAAACGCCCCATGAAATTCGCCGCCGATAATCTCCCGGCAGGGCTTCAGCTCAATGACGCGACCGGCATCATTTCCGGAGTTCTCCGGACTGCCGGAACGCATCATGTCATATTACGCGCTAGCAACGCATGGGGCAGCGCAACACAGAAATTTACAATTGTTGTCGGCAGCACCATTGCATTAACTCCTCCTATGGGCTGGAATTGCTACAATGCGTTCGCCAACAAATTCAATGAGCCGTTGATTTTGCAACAGGCCCGCGACTTGATTCGTGAAAGATTGATGGATCACGGTTGGACCTATATATGTATTGACGACGGATGGCAGGGGAAACGTACCGGGCCGGACCATGCCATGGAACCCAACCCGCGCTTCGCGGATTTACCACGATTAATTCGGCGCATTCATGCCATGGGATTAAAATTTGGTCTGTATTCCACGCCGTGGGTAACATCCTACGCCCAATATCCCGGCGGAAGTGCGATGAACCCGCAAGGCACATGGCATAAACCCACCATTTCCAAACGCGGCCACGTCAATAAAAACATCCTCCCATGGGCGGTGGGTAAATATAGTTTTGATGAGGCCGACGCCCGACAATGGGCGGCGTGGGGTGTGGACTACATGAAATATGATTGGCATCCGATCCGTTATGCGCAGGTATATCCGATGTACCAGGCGCTGCTGCATAGCGGGCGCGATATCGTATTCAGTCTGTCCAACGATGCGCCGTTCAAAGGTGCCGCCAAGTGGATTCCATACGCCAATTTATGGCGTACCACCGGAGACTCGCGCGATAATTGGAAAAATCTCAAGGGGCACTGGCTTACGCAGCCCAAGTGGGCTAAGTTTGCCCGACCGGGGCATTGGAATGATCCGGATATGATGACTATCGGCGTCGTGGGGTGGGGGCACCTGCGCCCCAGTGATTTGACACCCAACGAGCAATATACCCAAGTAAGCGCATTTTGCATCATGGCGGCACCGCTGATTATCGGCTGTGATTTGAACCGCATGAATGCGTTCACCCGCAATTTAATTACCAACGACGAAGTGTTGGCCGTCGATCAGGATCCGCTGGGAATTGAGGGCGTGCCGGTCAATCCGCGCGGTGCCAAAGCCGCGCGGCAGGTATGGGTTAAACCCCTGGCGGATGGCTCGAAAGCGGTGGGCTTGTTTAATATCGGCCGCCATCGGACCGTGGTGACGGCATCATGGAAGGAACTGGGAATTGAGGGACCGCAGGCGGTGCGCGACTTGTGGCGACAGAAAAATCTTGGCGTGTTCAATGGTGCCTTTGCCGCAGAAGTGCCCAGCCACGGTGTGATATTCGTGAAAATAGGCAGCGAGGTAAATGGAAAATGAGCATCCCCGTCAGAGGTGTTCGTCGTTGTTTCCGCACAACGGCCATGTCGCTGGTTATATTGGGCATTTCAGTCATTGGCGCATTTTTTATGACGGGGGGCGGCATATTTGCGTCCTTGCCGGTTCCCACCGCGGCGCAGGTGGCGTGGCAAAATGATGAATTGGGAGTTTTTTTTCATTTTGATATTGAGGTCTTTGACAAACCGTACCAGACTATTCATCCGCGCGGTTACTCCCTGCCGCCGCTGGGGTCCATCAGCCCGAAATTATTTAATCCTAAACGCCTGGATACCAACCAGTGGCTGCGTGTGGCCGGGGCACTGGGGGCCAAATATGCGGTTTTTACCGCCAAGCACAGTTCCGGTTTTCTGATGTGGCCCAGCAATCTATATCCCTATGGCGTAAAGCAATCGCCCTGGCGGCATGGACATGGTGATGTGGTGAAGGCGTTTATCACCTCCTGCAAGCGGTACGGAATAGCGCCGGGGCTATATTGCAGCGCGGGAAACAACAGTTGGTGGAACTTGCACCGGGGCCATGCCCACTTCAACCGCGGCCGCGCGGTGGGGTCCGCGGCCGCGGTGCGGACATTTCTTAATATGGATGTACGCATGTACAAAAGTCTGTGGAGACACGCCGGGCCGTTGGCCTATATGTGGTTTGACGGCGGCGTGGATCCGCTGGGTTCGCGGCTCAACGGGCTGTTGAAGAAATATGAACCCAACGCGGTGTGCTTTAATGGTCCTGCTGGCGCTCCGGGCGGCATCGCCCGCTGGTCCGGCAATGAAAAGGGATTCGTGGCCTATCCGAACTGGAGCACGGTTAACACCACAGATGATCAGAAAGATCGCGGTCCGGGCAGTCCGCACGGCAAATACTATATTCCCGTGGAGGGGAATGTTCCGCTGCGCTATCACTTCTGGATGTGGAAATCCGATACGGTGAAAAATATTTTGCCGCTGAAAACGCTCATGAAGATGTATCTTCAAACGGTGGGGCATGGGGCTAATTTCATCATCAACGCCAACATTGATCCTGCGGGGAGAGTCCCCGGCCCGGATGCCCGGAGGCTGGCGGAATTTGGCGCTACAATCCGCAAATGGTTTGGAAAAAGTCTGGCCCAGACTTCGGGCCGTGGCGGCACGATCACATTAAAGCTGCCGCATCAGGAGTCCATCAACTGTGTGATGATCAAGGAGGACATCGCCCGGGGCCAGCGCATTGAGCGCTACACCATAGACGGTCTGAAAAATGGCTCCTGGAAGCCGCTCTGCGGCGGCTATTCAGTGGGGGAAAAGCGTATTGAGCCATTTCCAATGTCAACGGTTACCGCAATTCGTATGAAAATTACACAATCCGCCGCGACTCCAATGATCAATAAGCTGGCGGTATTCCATATCAACTCTCCGCTTCTGGCACCGAGGTGATGCGCTTCTTCGGCAACCTGCTTCCCCGATTTATCGCCGGCAATATCCGAGAGTTTAGTTGATCTTCCTCCGGGAGCGTGGCGGTTAGTCGGAGAGTCTGCCCGGCATCAGCCGGCGTGGCTATATTTGTCTTGTTTTTGCAAAATATATGTAATAATATTAAAAATATGCAAAATACAGACAAACATTTGGACGCGGTGACGGCTCGGTACCACTGAATTTCATGTACTTCCTGGCCGACGTGTCATGCTGACTAAGTATCTCAAAAATCTAAATTAATGGCCATTTTATTGGCATTTCAATCTTATTTTAGCATCGGCCACCCGGAGGTTGGACGCGGCAAAAAGCAAAATTTTAAAAAAAAGTGATTTTTGACTTGCATTGATACGACATCTGATTATAATACAAGTGTCATATATAAGTAAGCGTCCGGTCAACCGGAGAAAATTGAGGCGTGTTAAGCCAAGGCGGCAGGAGAAAAAGGCAAACAGGAACGAGGCATTGGCCTCAATAAATGGTAAGCCGCTGAAAGCCGATCTCGAAGATCGCGAAGAAAAAAAATAATTCGGGCGCGAATCAGTCGCCCATTTGGCGCTAGGTAGTGAGTGTGACAATTGAACCGGTGGTGTGTGTAAAACCACGGCGGCCCGAATCAGCGAATCTGAAGAATCGCCGGGTCGCTAGCCATGAATCTGGTGTCCGTGTTTTTAAGGAGGTACTTTTATGAACGCGGTTTTCAAAAATCCGGGGTCCATAATTCCAGGTCGCCCTAATCAGTATCGGCCAGGAGTCAAAAAAGCTCCTCATGCAGCGGCCGGCTTTACGCTCGTGGAACTTCTGGTGGTCATTTCTATCATCGCCCTTTTAATCGCGCTGCTTCTCCCGGCTTTGGCAAAGGCGAAGGACCTTGCCAATACAATTGTGTGTGCTGCGAATCTGCGAACTATTGACATCGCGGCCATGGAGTATTCCCAGGAGTTTAAGGGCCAGCCGCTACCCCCAAATCTCTATCCCGATAGTGGATTAAACGCCAACCACCTGGTGCTGTGGCCGGCCATTTTAATTGTCTCGGGCATTATTCCAGTGGAGCAGGGAAGCTCCGCGAACAGCTTCTATAACATTCCGTCCATCCCGACGGTATTTTATGATCCCGGCGATCTTAACTCAGTTGCGCAAAACGCTGTCTACGGGGCCCAGGCGTATTACTATTGGGCAGCGGTGCCGGGGCAATCCAAAGGCGTGAAGGTACCCGTCGTCACGTCCTATACGATTAATGGCGAATATTTTGCCAAAACCAACCACGACGGCAACCCAAACGCTCCAGACCCAGGGGTTTTCCAAAATGGCTGGGATGATTGGCGCTATATTAGCTATCCATTTATGCACGGATACAGGGGCTTTGCCGACGTAGCCCCTCCACCTGTGAGCACTTTCCACGACCCGGCTCACGATGTGTTCTTCTTCGACGGCACCGAGTGGGCCAATGACAATAACGTAGATAACGGCCCGGTCGGCCGCCATGAGCGTCCGCCCAGCGTTAGCGCTGGGAACCAAACTGATTTGACCGTCGGATACAGCAACCTTGCGTTCCTTGATGGTCATGTGGCGCTCTACGCCCGATCCAAGTTGCCCCAATCGAATCTCCCGGCCCCAGGTGGCTTCAGCGCTGACGGCGGCATGTACGGCCAGCCCAAGCAGATGGTCCAACCGCCATGGTTCAACATGAACTATGACGTGATGGCCGGCAACTGATCGGCCAAAAAATGAGTGTTCAAACCGCAAGGGTGTACAGCGCAATATTTAAGATGGAATGTTTTCATCTAACGCTGTACCCCTTTATTCAGGGTCCTTTTTAAGGAGGTTATTTTATGCAAGTGCATTCAATGAGACTTATGTTGGCCGTCGGCATGGCAGTACCGGTCGCCTTGGCCTTAAGCTCCATCGGCGTGGCTGGCGCAGACACCATCTCCACCGGATCGCTGACTTCCCAGACTTCCGGAAGCGGGATAAACGACGATGGTAGTTTGATTTCCGTCGGTTCCGGTTATTATGCTACCAATTTTGATTCAACCAGCGGAGGGACGGTCGGCGGTGTTACTTTCACACCCTTTCTTACGGGTACAGGCTCGACCGCCAGTAACGGTACCGGTGCCGGTGGAAATCTTACGCTTACCAATTTTGGGCACCTATATAATCAGTATTTCAATCATAACGGGACAACATTTACGACCGGTGATACGAGTCTGGATACCATTCTCACCGGCGGGGTTTATGAAGACGGGACTACCAGCGGCACCACAAATCCGCCGGGGCAGATCACTTTTAATAACCTCACTGCGGGCCAGAGCTACCAGGTTCAGTTCTTCGCGGTTGACAACCGGCAAAGCAGTAACCTTTCCGGTCGGACGTTCCAGATAAGTAATAATTCAACCTTCAGTAATGCAGGCAGCGGTGCGTATGCCAGCCCGGTTGTGCAGTACGCTTTTGACTCAACCGGCACGGTTGCCTCTGTTGGTTCCTATATCGACTGGACCTTTACCGCATCGGGCGCAACGCAGACATTCTACGAACAACTTGGGAACAACAGTTCCACTTCAAGTCAATTCAATACATTCCAAGGTGCGCAGCTTAACGGTGTAATTATAACACCTGCTGTCGCACCCGTGCCTGAACCCGCCACGCTGGCCCTTTTCGGCGTGGCCGGCACGGCGGGCCTGCTGCTGTTGCGCCGACGGACAGCACATGCGGTGCGGCGCTTGGATTAATCCCATCGCAAGTTGAGTTCTCTTCCCTTGTACCGCATCCCCCGGCTACGCACCGGGGGATGCGGGAGAGGCGTGATGTCAGAATTGGCTTTTCACAAATTGTTATTGGCAACGGCCACCGTGCTTCCGCTGGCCGCGCGAGTTGCTGGTGCCGATCCGATATCAGGTGTAGACGGCTGGGTCTTAGCGCCGGTTAATTTCAACGTGCAATCCCCCTACAATTTGCCGACCAGCGACCGCTATTCGTATTCCGATGGCGTCTACCACCTCTGGGTATATAACACCGACGAGCCGTTTTCTAAAGGTAACACCACCCGGCCGCGCACAGAGCAACGGTTCACACCGGATTATACTTCGGGTGAGGTGCAATATGCCTCGGACATGCTGGTTCCATCGGGAACCAGCAATGTATGTATATTCCAGATTCACACAGGTGACGCTTATTCATCCGAATATGGAGCAACCACGTTTATGCTGTTCTGGTACAGCAGCGATGGAGGCTCACTGCATGATTACGATGGAAAAGAATTGGCTTCGGGCCTGACCGGCGACTGGTTTCATCTGAATGTCAACGACGACTTGGTAAACCATACCATTACCGTCTGGGTTAATAACCAGCAGGTATGGACGCAACAGGATAACAAAGCGCCCGATTTCTACATGAAAGATGGTGTTTATATGCAATCCGGGGGAAGCTCTGAAATGCAGGATTACATTAAGAATATCGAGTTTTGGACCCATTCGGGTGTGCCCGTTCCGGCCCCAGGTTCGTTGCCGATGGTCTTCATGGGCACTGCCATGTTGATGCTTTCCAGGCGCGGCTGGAAGGCGGTTCACTGACTGGCTCGGCTACGCGTTTTAGCGGGCGGATTGTTTGTGACGTGTGTCCGGGGAAACCGTTTTTATTCACAGTCAAAGCCCGCGCGATGCCGGCCGGATACGGTGAGTAAACAACTATTGTGTTTTTGTTGAGGTAAAATTGTGTTGAATCGACGTTCAATGATTGTGGTATTGATCATTCTCCTGGCGGCGGGGCTGCGAGAATCGTCGCTTAGCGCGGCTGGGCCGTGGGGATTATTTCCCGCAACTGCCAGTCCGCGCATTCTGGGCGTGCGCGTGATTCACAATTTGTTGCGCCGCCGACTGCGCCATTTCGGATACCCCGAAGTTTGCATGGGATATGGTTCGCTGCGGCTGGCGGCTCAACTGCATGATAAGAAGCTGGTCGCCGCGCTTCTGGCCCGCTACGCCCCTATTCTCACGAATACCAATCCGCACTATCTGCCTGTGCCGAATATCGTCGATCGGAGTGTTTTCGGTATCTTGCCCATGGAGATGTATCATCTTGACGGCGATAGACGTTGTTTGGCGCTGGGCCTGCATTATGCCGACAACCAGTGGCTGCACCCGCGCCAAGATGGTCTAACGCGGCAGACCCGCTGGTGGATTGATGACATGTTCATGATCATCGGCCTGCAAACTCAAGCGTATATGGTGACCCATGACAAAAAATATCTTGATCGGGCCACGCTGGAATTAACGGCGTATGTTCGCAAATTACAGCAGCCCAGCGGAAGATTCATTCACGGGCCCAAGGCTCCCATTGAATGGGGACGCGGTAATGGCTGGGTGGCGGTAGGACTTTCGCGCGTGTTGACCCTTCTGCCAGCTACCGATTCACGCCGACCGGTGCTTATGGCTGCCTATCAAAAAATGATGGCCGGCCTGCTGGCGTGTCAGACCAGACAAGGTGTATGGAGGCAGGTGCTCAATGATCCTAAGTCGTGGCCGGAAACATCCTGCACCGGCATGTTTATTACAGCCATGGCGGTAGGACTGCATCAGGGCTGGTTGAACGCGACAACCTATCGCGCGCCTGTGAAGAGGGCGTGGATGGCGTTATGTGGATATCTGGGAAAACGCGGTAATCTGAAAGATGTATGTGTGGGTACCAGCCAGTCCGAGCATGAGCGCTATTATCTGAACCGTCCGCGCCACACCGGAGACCCGCATGGACAAGCGGCCTTTCTGTGGGCTGCCTGGGCAATGGAGTTAAAGTAGTTATTAAGGGATGTCTATGACGTTTGGAAAAAGTTATGTCTGTGCCTTGCTGATTAGCATGATCGGGGCTTCGGGAATCAGCCGTGCCGCGGTGCTAAACGTCCCGCTGGACCGGCGGCAGGTGATTCGGGCGGCGGAGGCCTATCTGCATGATAAGCCGCGCACCATCACAGCGTATCCCTCGGCGCGCGATCCAGGCGGTATTCACGAATATTATTCGGAGGGAACTTACTGGTGGCCGAATCCCGATAATCCAGAGGGGCCCTACATCCGGCGGGATGGCTACACCAATCCGAATAATTTTCGCGCCCATAAAAAGGCGCTGGGAACTTTCGGCGAGCATGTCGCCACGCTCACTGCGGCGTGGATGCTTACCCATCAGCGGCGTTATGCCACCGCCGCAATTGCCAATCTGCGGGCATGGTTTATCACACCCGCCACGATGATGGCTCCGAATCTTCAATATTCCCAGGCGATTCCCGGCATTGACTCCGGGCGCGGCATCGGCATTATCGATACAGTTCGCCTTGTGCCTGTGGCCCGCAGCGCGGAAATGCTGGAACGCGGCGGGGTCTTGCGCGGCAGCGATAAAAAGGCCGTAAATAAATGGTTCGCGGAATATCTCTCCTGGATGATTACGTCAGCCCATGGCCGGGCGGAAATGCATGCGAAGAACAACCATGGCACATTCTGGACGCTGCAGGCCGCCGCGTATGCCGCGCTGATCGGCGACCGGAAAGTGTTGGCGATGTGCCGACGGCGATTTAAGCGGACACTTCTGCCCCATCAGATGGCGGCCAATGGCAGCTTTCCGCGGGAACTGGCCCGCACCAAGCCGTTTGGGTATTCCCTGTTTAATCTTAACGCAATGTGTTGCGTATGCCAGGTGCTTTCGACACCGACAGATAATCTCTGGAAATATTCGACACCGGACGGCAGAAACATGAAAAAGGGCTTGGCGTTTCTGTATCCCTACATGCTGCATAAATCGACATGGCCCTACCGGCATGATGTGCAGCACTGGAACAGCAAACCGCAACGGCCACCAGCGTATTTGTTCGGCGGATTGGCGTATCACAATAATAACTACATCAGCCTTTGGAACGCGGCGCGCGGCCAAGGCCAATATTCCAATTTCTGGTTCAATTCCTTCATGGGACCGACGGTGCTCTGGATTGCACCAGTGACCGTCTCGCCGGGACGGTTTTGGTAAAAAGCGTGCCCCAACCCGGTCACGTGCCACTTGTTTGCGGTTTTTCCACGCTGGGATAAGATACGTGAATCAGGAGTTCACGTATCATGCGAAAGTATATTGTGTTTTTCTGTGCGATTCCGGCCCTGCTGGCGCTATTTACGCCTGCAATCAGTGCTAAAGGACAGCCACGGCGCGAACGGATGGCTGGCGCAGAGTTTAAGAAGGCTAATTCCGCCCAGCGGCCGTATATGGGCTGGAGCAGTTGGAGCTTTCTGCGCGGAAAGCCCAACGCCGCGAAGATAAAGGCACAAGCTCGCATAATGGCGGCACGGTTGTTGCCGTATGGATATCGATATATCAATATTGATGCCGGGTGGGTTGGAGGTTTTGACCGATATGGCCGACCTGCGGCGAACCTCAAGCGGTTTCCGGAGGGCATGGCGGGAATGGCCGCTTGGCTCCATGCCCATGGATTGAAACTCGGCATATATCTGGTACCCGGGATCAGCCCGGCCGAGTACCACACCAACTGTCAAATTTGGCACAGCCCTTATGTGGCGAGGGAAATCACTTACCCGTCGGGAAGCGGCAACACACTTGGGCGCGGCTTTCGGAAAATAGACTACAGGAAGCCCGGCGCGGCCGCATACATTCAGAGTTGCGCCAATCTATTCAGCCGCTGGGGTGTGGATTTTATCAAGATGGATTTCGTGGGTCCGGGCGGGGGATATAAAGGCTTTCGTCGCACGGATAATCGAGACGACATCGTTCATTGGGCTAGGGCACTGCGAAATACTGGTCGGCCAATCTGGTTGGAATTGTCCAACAGCCTGAGCTTGCGATACGCCACCTTCTGGCGGAGATACGCCAATGGGTGGCGCATTGACAATGACGTTGAGGCCTATGGCAGCCCCTACCTAACCGACTGGAAAAATATCCGTCAGCGTTTTACGGACGCGCCCAAATGGTCCAAATATGCCGGTCCCGGCGGTTGGAATGATTTAGATTCGCTGGAAATCGGAAATGGACGCAGTGACGGCCTGACACGTGCGGAACGTCAGACGGTCATGACGCTGTGGTGCATCAATTGCGCGCCGCTTTATCTGGGTTCTGATTTGCGCCATCTGACGCGTTATGATTACAAAATCATTACCAATCGCGCCGCCATCGCCATTGATCAGGCCGGGCGTGTGGCAACTCCCCTCTCGCAATCTACGCCGCACCAGATTTGGCGCGTGCAAAATGCAAACGGAACGTACACGGTCGCCTTGTTTAACCTTGGTCGCACGCCAGCCAGAGTGACAGTTCGCTGGCGGGAACTTGGTTTTCAGGCCGCGGCAAAAGTGGTCGATATCTGGCAACACAAGGCGGTGCGCAATGCAAAACAGCAATTCAGCGCGGTGTTGAATTCTCACGCATCGCGATTGCTCAATGTGGTGCCCGAACACTAATTGCATCGCGTCAGGGAGTTATAAAATGACAAAAACGCCACATACACGAAGGAAAGCATTGACCAATTTTCCTGTGAGAACAATTCCCCAAATTGCGCTTTTGCTTGAGACTTCACGTGAATTTGGCCGCGCAGCCATACGTGGAATTAGTAATTACGCAAAAGCATACGGACCGTGGAATTTTTTTATCCATCCGGGTGATATAAACCCCCGCATGCCACCCTCTGATTTACTGCGGGTGGACGCGGTGATCGGTCGAATTTCTTCGCAAAGAACCTTGTCCGACGTGCTGGCGCGAAACGTGCCGATCGTCTCTTTGGGATACGGCGTATATCGGGGGCCATGTTATGTCAAGAACGATCCTGCGGTGGTGGGGCGGCTGCCGTTTGAATATCTCCGAAACCGCGGATTTAGCCGTTTCGCATTCTGCGGTCTGAATACCGAATGGGGCAATGAGCGGCGCAACAGTTTTTTTCATGACGTTCACGCGCAGGGAATGGAGTTTCATAATTTCGAGTACTGCAGCCGGAAAAAAATGACGCTTGAGCAGCAATTGGGATCGTGGCTCGTAAGCTTGCCCAAACCGGTAGGCCTTTTGGCTCAGGATGATCTGTTGGCCCGAATCGTCATTGAGGTAAGCCGCTGCGTGGGAGTACTTGTTCCGGAACATGTTGCGGTCATCGGAGTTGATAACGATGAATTAATCTGCAATGTCGCATCACCGACGCTTTCAAGCCTTTCGCTCAACGCCGAACTCATGGGATTTCACGCGGCGAAGGCCATGAACAGTCTCTTGGTCGGAGCTGATCCCGGCCCCACCGTGCTCATCGAGCCGGTTGGCGTAATCTCGCGGCAATCCACGGATACCGTGGGGGTGGACGACCCGGTGGTGGCTGGGGCCCTGCGGTTTATTCGTGCACATGCCGCCAAGCCGATCGGCGTGCCCGATCTGGTGCGGCACGGATTAGTTTCGCGCCGCACACTTGAAAAGCGCTTTGAGAAGGTATTGGGGCGATCCCCGTATGAGGAAATTGAAAGATCGCGATTATCACTGGCGCGCGAACTGCTGATTAATTCAGATATAAAAATTTCTACCGTCGCCCAGAAATCGGGCTTTTCCGGCGTACATTACATGCATCAGGTATTTCGGCGAAGGCTGGGGCAGACGCCGGGGCGGTTCCGCGCCACAAACAGGCCATTTGCCCGCTGATTGACTGCCCAGAAGTTGCGCCGATACTGATATCTTTTGCGCACATCCGCACTAGTGCCTCATTCCGTCTGAAATGACAGGCAACGATGGGTTTAGTCCGATAATGGGAGTGGTGCTGATAAGGAAGCTGGCGATGGAATTTGGTTCTGCATAAGGAGGATCATTGCGAAGAAGCATGTGGTGTATCTTAATGCGGATGTTCCAGCAAAATCCGCTGGTGTGCTCAGCGATACTGCTCAACAATATCAATAGGTTTTGGGTCCTCGTGGCTACTTGGACGCCACGGTGCGGAAGGGCTTTCGGCAGAACGACTTTGGCCTTTTCCATGACCTTCTGCACCGATGCCCGCGGCCGGGGTATGCAATTGCACATCGGTTTGCCGGTCATCCGCAAGCTTATTTTGGCGTGACTAGCTCATCTCACCAGCTCGGATGGGGCAGCGCCGCACGATGTACCGCGGGCCGTCGTCGGGGACCACTTCCGCCAGGTCCTGATCAAACAGGCCCATAGCGGCGTAGGGCAATGGTGTCCAGCACAGCATAAATATCAAAAACGCGCTAAAATCTCGCTTGTTTAAGACGCGCTCTCGAGCCGCCGGAGATTCTTGCCGCAAATTGGCCCTCTGGTCCGCAATGTACCTTCGGGCGTTGCGCTGATACTAACACGGTTTGCGCGAAATTGCCCTAGATTCAGGCTCTGTTACGATTTAGAATATCGTGGAAGTTACGTTATGCGGCCTGTTTTACGCGGGCATGACCCAAGTTTTAGGTTAAGCCGATTTTTCTTTTTGGAGGTGTCCTATGCAACCCTATCAATCCAATCACCGTTTGCATTCAGTGAAGCCAACGGGTTTCACGCTCATTGAATTGCTCGTGGTTATTTCCATCATCGCACTGCTGATAGCTTTATTACTACCCGCCCTAGCCGAAGCGATGGCTGCGGGAGAATCGGCGGTGTGTTTAAGTAACCTGCGATCATTGGGACAGGGGTTTATCGAATACGAAACCGCTTTTGGCGGGAGTCACCCTGCGTACAACTACAACGAAGCGTGGGTTTTGCCGTTGGCACCTTATTTTTCCGGTTCTGCCAAGCAATCTGGAAATACTGTGTCCCAATTGACCTTTAATTCACAGAGCAGCGTTCTGGTTGATCCCGCCTGCGACATCATTCCGGGGGTACCAGCATCGGTGAACTCAAACCAAGTGTTGGGCAGCCCTGGTACCACATGGTTCTGGGGCAGTGCGGTGGGGTCCGGGGCACCGGGCACGACTTTCTACCAGAATCAGCTTGAATACGTTCAGTCGAGCTATGGATTTAACGCGTGGCTCTACGGCCCGGGTGGAAACGGGGAAACAAACGGCAATAATGAGCCGTATGCCGCAGCCAGCAACGTGCCAGACGCCAATTATTGGTCCCGCAATATATCGGTGAATGGTGCGACTATTCCGCTCTTCGGGGATTGCGTTTGGCTTGACGGAGGCCCCAAGGAGACGGATACGCCGCCGGCAACCGCATTTATTACCGGGACATACCCGATCAATGCTTCGACAAATTACGGTTGGAACGGGTTGACCGGCCAAGGTGACATGCAACGCTGGTGCATCAGACGCCATCCCGATGATATCAATATGGCCTTTTTGGATGGCCATGCCGGAGGCGTGAAATTAAGCCAACTCTGGTCGCTTAATTGGGCGGATGGCTGGGTGACGCAAAATCCAGCGCCTGCGGGCGTGACTCAACTACCCTGAAGCAGCTTACTGGGGGAAGAACAGTGGCCCGGCAACGGGTCTCGGCCATTAAAGGCCACGGTACCCATGAAAGGAGGTATGAGTGTAGATATCCCAATTGAATGTCCACCTCCGCGTTGGTGTGTGGACCCGATTGACTGGCCGGTTAGCCGGTGAGAATCGGTCTTTTCATTAGATTTATGGTGGACCGAAGGAAAAAAAGAGGAGAAATACTATGATTATCAGCACACGTTTCGCTATCATGACAGGCGCTAGTTTGGCAGTTGGCCTATTGGCTGCGGGCATGGCAAACGCTACAACTATAAATAACACGGTCGCAACCATAACTGATACTTCCACGGCACCGAGTGGGACCGTGATCGCCTCGAACCTGCCCTCAAGCGGGATAGTGGACAGCTCTTGGGCTAGCCCCAATCTAAATTACTACACCAACAACTACAGCGCGTTTCCGGGCCAGAGCTTTACCACCGGGGCATCGGATTACTCGCTCACACAGATTGCGATTTACGACTACAATAAGGGCAATGCCTCAGGCGATACCGCACATCTGGACCTCGGTACGGTTGGAGTCGGTAATACGTACACCCTCACCAATCAATATACGGGTACAGTGCCGACGTTGACGACCGGCGACTACCTCGTGTTTACTCTGGGTACACCTCTTACGTTGGCTGCCAACACCAACTACATTTTTGGTGTATACGATGATAGTAGCGACTACATGGGAGTGGGACTGGTGACCACTGGTGGCTCCGCCGAGCAGCAGCTTACGACGTTGGACGGGGGATTCTTCAGTGGGGGAAATCCGAATCTGACTGGCAGCTTCCTTACTTGGACCGGCAGCGACGGTAGCTCGGCCAGTTCGACTGGTACGGCTGGAACCGACAATTCAGTCTTCGAGGTAATTGGCACGACGATCGTTCCGGAACCCGCTTCGCTGGGCCTTATGTGCTTTGCGGCAGTGGGGCTGCTTTTAATTGGGCGACGAGGAACTTGGTGTCGCTAGCGGAATGCGTATCCAAAGGTTCGACTCCCTCAAACACCCCGTGCTGCCCGGCCGACAGGTTTTGGGCAGCACGGGGAAATCTTCAGTTCTCATTGCGGCGCGATGCAATTCCCGTGCGCTTCAGTGCGGTGGTAGGCAGCAGACTCGTTGGGGGGCGGTGCGGGAAAGCCGTCTGAGCCGGGGACTGTGCCCTGAAGGTGTGGCACAGGAGTGTTTGACTACGCCGCGCTAAATGGACGAATCAAAAATGCAATTGGAAAATAGGTATGGATAAACAGCGCATTACAATCCAAAACCGTCGGGCGGTCATTAAACGTACTGCGGGTGCCGCGCTCATGCTTGGCACCTCGGCTATGGATTTCCGGGACGCCCGGCGTGGTCAGACTCTTTGCGTTGAAAATCTGGACTTGGCGTTGATGAGCCAAGGGTGGGGAACTCCGACCAGGAACCGCAGTGTTGGGGGTCGCAGACTGATCGTAGGCGGCCAAGGCTACCAGCATGGAGTCGGGACTCACGCGGAAAGTATTTTTCGTATCAATTTGAAAACGGCGGCGGTGCGATTCACGGCCAAAGTCGGCCTTGATGATGAAGTCGCAAATCAGGGCGCTGTTGTTTTTGAAGTTTTGGTGGATGGCCAGACGAGAGCTCGCACTCCCATCATGCGGGGCGGCAACCCGGCTCGCGGGATCAGCGTAAATTTGCGGGGGGCGGGGGAAATGACACTGCTCGTGGTGCCGGCGGCCGGGAAAATTAGCTATGACCACGCCGATTGGCTTGATCCTGTTATTACATTGGTCCCGGGGGCAATCGCCCGCCCCGAAGCCTTGCCGCCGAACCCGGACGTAAACGAATATCCTGACATCGCAGACGGAGACCCCGAAACGCCGGAGTTTCATGGCCCACGCATTATTGGCGCAACGCCTGGCTGCGATTTTCTCTTTAAGGTTCCGCATACCGGCAGATCTCCGGTGACTATTTTTGCCGATGGCCTGCCAATCGGTTTGCGCATGGATAGTACCGGCATGATTACCGGAAAAATCCAAGCCGCGGGGAGTTATAGCGTTCGCTTAACTGCGGCAAATAGTCTTGGTACGGCACATCGGACGCTGCGGGTTGTCGCCGGAGAACACCAATTGGCACGAACGCCACCTATGGGCTGGAATTCATGGAATGCTTATGGCATAGCCAATGACGCTCGACGGACGCGCGCCGCTGCCGATGCCATGGTTAAAAGCGGGCTAGCTTCCAAAGGTTTCACATACATTAATATTGACGACGGGTGGCAGAACGGCCGCGGTCCGGACGGAGAAATAAGAACGACCGCTAGGTTTGGCAATATGAAGCAGTTGGCTGACTATGTGCATAGTCACGGTCTGCGGTTCGGCATTTATTCCTCGCCCGGGCCCAAAACCTGCGGGAACCACACTGGTAGTTTCGGCCACGAATTGCAGGACGCCAGAACTTACGCGAAATGGGGCGTTGATTATCTGAAATATGACTGGTGCAGTTATGCGTGGAAAGTTCCGAAGCATCCCGATTTAGGGGAGTACATAAAGCCGTATCGCATTATGCGCGAAGCCTTGAATCGGGTGGGTCGAGATATATTTTTTAGCCTATGCCAATACGGGATGGGGCACGTTTGGACGTGGGGCGGAGAGACTCCAGTCTGGGGCAACAGCTATCGGATCAGCGGTGATATCACTGATTCGTGGAGAGCTATGACGAACAATGGGTTCAGCAGGAACGGAATGCTGTTTCCGTTCGCCGGGCCGGGGCATTGGAACGATCCGGATATGCTTGTGGTAGGCTACGGCCATTTTGAGGATGGTCCCCTGCATCGGACGAAACTAACGCCTCACGAACAACTCACGCATATTACGCTCTGGTGCATGCAGGCGGCACCGCTCTTGCTTGGTTGCGATCTAGAAAAGCTGGACAATTTTACTATTAAGCTGATGACCAATACGGAAGTGCTGGCGGTGAATCAGGACGAGTTGGGCTCGCAGGCGCAACGTGTGGACAGGCGAGGATCCATCGAAGTCTGGGCCAGACCGCTGTGGGATGGGACGGTGGCGGTGGCCGTATTTAACCTGGGGCTGGTGCCGCGGACAGCGACCATCGCATCCTGGGAGATGCTGGAACCGGTGCTGCCGCGCGACACCAGGCCGTTACGCGGCCCGCAGCCGGTGCGCGACCTCTGGAAGCGCAAGAGTTTGGGATCGACTACAGGTTTTCAAACTGAAATTCCGGTGCATAGCGCCGTGATGCTTAAAGTCGGGGCGGCCGCCGATATTGACGATTAAACGGCGGCATCCGCCCCCATGGCCATATCGTGCATATACTATTGTGTATTGGGTGGTGGATTTACGCATCAGCTTGTTTTGATATCATTGCTTTGGTCCTTAATCCTCCCGTGTATGGTCGGAAAAGGTTCGGGCGGAATCGCAGGAACATTGCAAAATATTGAAAGCAGGAACATAACGTCACGCAGCTTGAGCAATCAATCACTCGTTGGTCGGACGTTATCTGCGCGGCCTGTGGGCGGCGGTGCTGGCCGTATAACTGACATTATGCGGGATTGGGCAGTCAGTCGTTCCGGACACCAAGTTTCCAATGGCCAATCTGGCATTGCGGCCCGATTCGGAGTGGAGTGGTTGCAGCTTTATGTGGAAGAACGCCCGGAGGCCCGCATCAAAGCGAAGGCATGACCGACGGCGGAGTGACTGCGATCGTTCGCTCACCGGTATATAAAAATTGGCGATGGATGGACAGATGGATTCGACCATTGTGGCCGGCCAGAAACAAATCGCCAATTATTTCCAAACGGCATGTCGGGCTTGGCCAAATGGCTGCACGCTCATGGCCTGCAACTGGAGATTTATTTGGTCCCGGGACTCAACCAGAAGTTATAACGGGCAAAATTTCATATTCCGGGCATATCTCATACGGTTGGGCAGATCAAGGATTTAACCACACAGGACTTTCACTACATTACTGCCATCAACAAGCCATCCCGGCGCGCCGGGAAATCACTGCAGGCAGGCAGCGTGTTATACATATCCCAGTTTGATCAGGAACTGGCGGAAGTCGTCTCCGATGACGGCCCGCGATAAATCGCGCAGAGTGCCCCGATCCGTGCTGGATAAGCTTCTAACGCCTGCCCTTGAGAACCGGTGAATTGCGAATCTGCAGACCGGTCACACGTACAAAATGTGCGGCGGTAACCCCTTTCACTAACTGGGCCTCAAAATGATTGATCTGCAATCCGTGTACATCCTTACAGATCATGGCGGGACGGTAATCCTTTTTCTTGAAACTAACTTTAATGTTGGATAGTTGAATATTTCGCGCGTGGCGGACGAACACCCCATACGACGGCATGACCCCAATATGCGTGGGGCCGGGATAGCCGTTATTGAGTTCCCGTGGATCAAGCTTGGCGTCCTTCCTCGTGCCGCCTCCATTGAAAACCAATCGGATATTATCCAGACAGATATCCCGGACGTCATGGTGCGGTAAACCGGTAATCTGAATGCCGCTTCTGGAACCTACGTTGGTGGCCACAATATTGGAAATCAGAACGTGCGCAATACGGCTGGTACCCACCGGCGGAGGCGCGCGGTCGCGATCTCCCAAGGCGATATAAATCGGGCAGTCTTTGACGTTCCGCATGGTGATGTTGGATATATTGATGTCTTCCAGCATCGCTCCATCCACTTCTTCCACCGCCAGCCCCATGCAGTCGCGAAAGGTGCAATTGGAAATCGTGATGTTCTTAAATCCTCCGTCGGATTCCGTACCCAACTTAATGCGGCCATTTTCGCGTCGACTCGGCAGCATTTTCCCATTCAGCAGCGTCCCTTCCTTGAAGCCGGAAAGTTCGCAATTGGTGATGGTAACATTTTCCGTGGGGCGCAGTTCATGCAGCGCGTCGGTGGCTTTCAGGCATAGACCGTCATCGTGGGGCGAGTTGATGCGGCAATTGGACACAACGGTATTGCGGCAGCAATCAATGTCCACGCCATCACGGTTGGTGTCGATGGTGATATTATTAAGCGTCAGTAAATTGCAACCGGTAACGAGAATGCCAAAATGTCCGCCATGGACGATTGTCACGTTCCGGATCAGTACATTGGAACAGAGTTTTAGCGCAACGGCCTTGTCACCCACGCCGATGCCTTTTAGGACTTGCCTGCGATGGTGCTTGGACCAGCCGTGTGCTCCGGCCGTCAGTCCCGCGCCGTCGATGGTTCCCATGCCGGTAATAGCGACATCCGAAAGATGCTCACCCCAAATCAAACTGTTATGAAAATAGGTATGCCCGCCGTCCTGATAAGCTTTTCCAGCAAAAGGTTCTGCCGGGTCATAGGCACCCAGGGATATTGGTGCGCCCAAAATGACGGCCCCCGGCTCCAGGTGCAGATTAATATTACTTTTAAGATGAATACTCCCGCACAGATACGTGCCCGCCGGTACGTCCACAATTCCTCCGCCATGGGCGTTACATGCGGCGATCGCGCGGTTAATCGCCGGGCTGTCCATATGCTTCCCATTGCCGACCGCGCCAAATGAATGGACATTATAAAAGAGGTCGGAGCTTGACCTCATCGCCCTTGGGTGACTGCTGGTGCAGCCGCCTAAAATCACGAAACCCATGAATGTCAGACTAATGGCGGTGATGGTGCCGAACTTGAATTTACAGAACATAAAAGCAATTCTCCAATAATGCGGTATGACAAGTTACTTGCTGCCGGCTTGGATGCGCACGCCGGGATAAAAGTTCTTTACGGGTTGAATCAAGATATACGATAATCCAGACTTTGGCAGAACTGCGGTAAGCAATGCGGTGACTTGACGCTTTTGGTTCAGCACTACCTGTGGGCGCTCGATACGGGAAAATGTCACCTCTGATCCATCGGAAAAATGGAACGGCTTGAAGCGGTTGAATACCGGAATTCGTGACACAAGTTGATAGTGTCGGCCATGCTTTGAGACATAATACGTGCCCGCTTTAAAAATACCCGTGGCCTTGGATTTCCAATCGGTGCAGATGAGATTATATTCGCCGTTGGCATACCAAAGGGTCGGGTCTTCAAGTTCATAATGGCCCGGCAGGGCGTCAGGTTTCGCGCCAAAGGGTTTATAGGGGCCGCGCCAATTCTTGGCGGTAAATGCCTGAAGAAAATCGTGTACGGTACCATGCGGTCGCAGTCGAACTTTCACCTTGCCTACGGCATACGCGCTGCCATTGCGGTGAATCCATAAGGCGGGATTGTTGGTGGGGATAATGGGCCGGTTAAAACGCTTCCATGGCCCGTTGATGGAATTGGAAACTGCAAAGCCGGTTTGAAATCTTGGCGTGCCCAGATAATAGAGAACATATTGGTGCCCAACTTTGACAATCTTCGGATTGGCGATGCCGCGGGAGTCCCATTTGCCGGGGCGAGCCTTAAGCACCACACGTTGGTATGTGTAAGGCCCCAGCAACTGTGGTGATGTTGCGACAATCACGTCGCTGTGTTCCCAATAGCCAAAGCCTCTGGATGCGGCCCAATGCGAGCTAAACAGATAATAGGTATTGCCCACATGAATGATGGATGGATCCCAAAGGTAGCTCTGTGGCATTTTGAACACCGCCGAAGGCGGCGTAGGTTCAATGGCGGCGGTAAAGGGATTGGTAGATTGGTACAACGGAATAACCTTGTTGTTAGGAATTGGCTTGCCGTAAGCGGGCGGGAGGCATGGCATAAGTGCCCAAGCCAGCCCAGTGGTGATCCAAGCCCATTGTGCCCGTGTTGTGTACTTCTGCATGGTGTAATTTCTCCTGATCTAGAACCGCAAGACGGATCCCGCCGCCGATACGATTATCGTGGTCATTGGTTAAGTTGGACCGTCAGCAAGGCGGCGCTGCCATGGCTTAGCGCTACGGTAAATTCGCCGCCTTGGTACCGTACGGTCGTTATATGTTGATGCCCATGTGGAATGCCATTTTCAGAGCCATCGAAAGTCAGGCCGCCAATATCAATGTGGTTTTGCGATGAAATCGACGGTGCCAATAGGCGCTCCAGTTGTCCGCCTTTGCTGTTGGGTAATTTCAAATGCACCATCAAATTCTGGTGTAGATCTTTGTTAATCAGGACAATGTGCGCCATGCGATGTCGGTTCAGTGTCATCCAGATTTTGATATTGTCTTTGGTGTGGAAGGTAATCGGGATCAGTTGTGAGCCGGCTGGGGCGGCCTGTGCGAACATTAACATGCCATAATAAAGCGGCAGGACATGAATACCATCGCGCTGGAAACTCCAGAACGCTCCATAGCGCGGTCCGGTATGAAAATTAACTCCCGCCGAACCGCTGGAAGCAATTTCAAACATGGTATCAAGGCTCCAAAGTGACGCCGCAAACACGTTGCTAACACCAGCCTTGCCACCGGCATACGCCGAGTTAATTTCGGCAAAACGTACCGGGATGTTATAACGCTTACCCAAAAGTACGGAAGGACGGATCAATTTAGCGAATATGGCAGACGATGAATTTTTCAGTAAATTGGTAACGCTGGGGTAGCGCGGAGAGTGGCGATTTCTAATCGGCGCGCCCAGCGGATATTCGTGCATGGTCACTACTGCCAGACGGCCATGTTGTTGCTTTATAAATTCCGGTGTGTATTTTCGCCAGGACGCGCAAAATGCGGGACCTGCCAGCAGTCGTGGCGGCAGCAGCGGTTGAACCACGTTGGCGAAAGCATTCCACTGTTGAAAATAGTCCCGCACATTGTAACTGTGGTGCCGCGTACCATGGTGGTTGTAAATGTCCGGTTCATTACCGATCTCAAATGCCATGATGTGACTTATACCAATGTCCTTAATCGCAGCGCGAATCCATGGCTTGGCCATAGCAGGCGTGCCGCGGCCAAAATTAACGCCCAGAATCAGTTTGCCACCGGTCTGGTCCGCGGCAGCCCGCAACATCAAGGCCATATTATTCGTTAAGTTAATAGTGTCTCCGGCGGGACGCGGATGTAAGGCGGGCAAATTCCATACAGTACGATCTTCAGAATTGCCACCGATACGCAACACCGGCGGACCTTGCAGTTGGCCCAAACGCTTAAGCAGTCGGGCGGTGGTAGCCAGCCTGTTTTTGGCGAAAAATGTACGAATATTTCCGTATTCCACTGAAATGCCGAGAAAGGACTTTGGGATTATTGCTCCAGGCCGGGAAAAAACAGGTGTTGCTGTCACAGATGTTCGTGATTCGGATTTAAAGTGAGCAGTCTGGGCTTGCACATTAACGGCATGCCACGAGCCAACGGTAACGCATACGCAGATACCGATGACGCGATTGCGAACCTGAATACGAGATTGTTTTACCATAATTGAATCTCCAGCCGGTCTGATTTCATAGGCTCCAAATCAAAGTAGCAACTTTTTCACCTGTAGCTATTGCAAAATCAAGTTTCTATATTATAATTAATGCGACAGATCGTCAAGCGGTCTAATTTTGGTTGCCGGATTCGCTTGATCGCAGGTGGCGGGTAGCCGCGGTGGAACCCGCGCGATATTGCTTCGGAAGGTCAAAAAAACGAGTGACTTTGGAGGAATGGTTATGATTTGCAATAACAAAATTAAGGGTTGGTACGTGGCGGTCCTGGCCATTATATTATTAACCGCGCGACTACAAACAGTATCAGCCCAAGGACTCGCGCATGCCACCCTCCGTCTCGGCCGGCCGAAGTTTAGAATCTCTCCTGATTTCAGCGGCCTGAGCTTCGAGATGAAGACGCTTTTGCCTGGACGGAATGGGAAACATTTTTTCCGGCCGTCAAATGTTGACTTGATTCAATTGTTTAAAACTCTTGGTATACGGTGTCTGCGTGTCGGAGGAAATACGGCTGATCTCGCGAGCGTCGCAATTCCCGACGACGCTGATATTGACAGCCTCTTTGGTTTTGCCAAGGCAGCTCATGTAAAAGTTATCTATACACTGCGCCTGCGCGGGGCTGTGCATGTGCGCCGCAATGCGCAGATAGCCGGCTATATCATGCGGCATTATTCCCGGCAGTTGTTATGCTTTGCCATTGGTAATGAGCCTAATTTGTATGACCGCCAGTTCGGGAAATATCGGCGGCTTTGGTCTAAATATACCCAGGCGATTCTCAGGGTGGCCCCGGAGGCCAAATTCGATGGCCCCAGCAGCACGGGTAACGGTCGATGGGCGGTGGATTTTTTAAAAGCCTTTGGTCATAACCCGCACGTGATTCTGCTGTCACAGCATACGTATGTGGGGGGCAGTGCGTGGAAGGTCAAATCGCCGGCGCTGGGGCGGATGGAATTACTGTCCACTCAAATGGAAGAGAAGTACCGGCAGTTTAATAGTGAGTTTGGTCTGATTGCGGAAAAAGCGCACATGGCGTTTCGCCTTGAGGAGACCAATAGTTTCTATAATGGTGGTGCGAAAAATGTCAGTGATACGTTCGCCTCGGCCTTATGGGGATTGGATTATATGTGGTGGTGGGCAAAAGTGGGATGCAATGGGCTGAATTTTCATACCGGCAACTGGGTGGCCGCCGGACCGCGACTGACGCGATGCCGCTATGCGGTATTCTGGACCGTTCCAGATGGTATCAGCGTACATCCGCTGGGGTATGCGATGGAGGCGTTTAATATTGCGGCTCATGGGGAATTTGTTCCCGTACACATCCTCACGCGACGAGCCACCGATATGACTGCATACGGCGCAGCGGCCCGCGATGGCAGCATGTATGTGACGATGATTAACAAAACTCACGGTGATACGGCCCGGAATATACAGGTGTCACTGGATGCCGCAGCGCAATATGTCCGGGCGCAGGTAATGGCGTTACGGGTATCCAGTGGACGCGCTAATGCTAAATCCGGCGTGAAATTAGGCGGGGGATCTTTCAATCGCAATGGCCAATGGAAAGGTTCCTGGCAATCGCTGAATGAATTAAAGTCACGAGGCGTATGGCATGTCTTACTTCCCCATACCAGTGCGATGATTCTTCGACTTATGCCAACGCAGGCGGCCCGGCGCTGAAGTGAGAATCAGCTGGCAGTCGGGGGCGGTGAAATCGGTCAGCAAACTGGACGCTGAAGTCGGAATTAAGAGATTTGGGCATAAACCAAGGAGTTGTTAAGATGGCGTTGAAATCACAATTGGAAATAATAGGAATTTCTGTCATGGCCATGATTCTCGCAGCCAGCCCGCCAACTCTTAAGGGTTCGGATCGGAGCGGGCTTAACATTCGTCGCCTGGATTCGCAGCGTGTGCTTAAGGCCGCCAACCGCTATTTGAGTGATCCACCGATAACCATTACTGATTTTCATCACAAGCACGGCCCGCGGAATCCTCACGAATATTATTCGCAAGGCGATTATTGGTGGCCGAATCCGAAAGATCCTTCCGGACCGTACATAAAGAGAGACGGCTATAGCAACCCGGCCAACTTTGTTGCGGATCGCGAAGCCATGATCCATTTCAGTATTCATACCGCGGCGCTGACGGCGGCATACCTGATAACGCATGACAAGCGTTATGCGGAGAAGGCAATCCAGAACATCAATGCCTGGTTTGTTGATAAAGCCACGCTGATGAACCCCAATTTGAAGTACTCACAGGCCGTGCACGGGCGGGCCAAAGGACGCAGCTTTGGCATTATTGATACCGTTCATCTCGTGGAGGTTGCCCGTAGCGCGCAGATATTGGAAAGACACAAATTGCTGATCGGTGCCGATAAAAAAGCGGTCAATGCATGGTTTGCAAAATATCTTCATTGGCTGACAACATCACCCATGGGCATCACTGAAATGAATGCCAAAAATAATCACGGCACATGCTGGGTTATGCAGGTCGCCGAATTCGCCAAACTAATCGGCGATCAAAAACTCCTGCACTTTTGTCGGATGCGATTTAAGAAGGTGCTGCTTCCGGATCAGATGGCTGCCAATGGCAGCTTTCCATTGGAACTCGCACGCACCAAACCTTACGGCTATTCACTTTTTAATCTTGATGCCATGTGCACAGTTTGCTGGATACTCTCCACGCCGAACGATAATCTCTGGAAATATTCCACACCGGATGGGCGGAATATGAAGCTGGCTCTAAAATTTATGTATCCATATATCAAGAATAAAGCAAAGTGGCCTTACCAGCATGACGTGGAATACTGGAACGATTGGCCAGTGCGATCTCCGTCGCTGCTTTTTGGCGGTTTGGCGTACAAGATTCCGAAATATATCCGATTATGGAAAACACTGAACGCGAATCCTACCGTGCCGGAAATCCTGCGAAATCTGCCCATACGCCAGCCTGTACTATGGGTACACTGACCGCCTGGGATGGCAAGAATTCCAGTGAACACGTGTATTTTATTTGGAGAACATCGTGCAACATCATCATGACTTTATTTCAAACTTCAGTATTCTTGAAGCCTTCCGTTCCAAGACCAGGCTTATGGCTGCCGTTGTCAGCGCGTTAGTGCCACTGGCCATCGCCACGCCGTTTAACCATGCCGCCGGGGTTTATCGGCCGCGCGTTCCTTCCGGAAATCAGAAATATATTCTCACCCCGCCGGCAGGCCCGATGCCTCGTATCAATGGAGCCAAGGTGTTCGGGGTTCGGCCGGATCGGCCATTTCTGTTTACCATTCCCGCCACTGGATCGCGGCCCATGCATTTTTCCGCGACCGGCCTGCCGGCCGGACTTACGCTTAATTCTATTACCGGGCGTATCACCGGTAAACTTGGCCGAAGCGCCTTGGGCGCACATTCAGTGATTCTGCATGCCACGAATTCACTTGGCTCGGCCAGTGAAAAATTTCGGATAGTTGTGGGCAACACGATTGCGCTGACACCACCGATGGGTTGGAACAGTTGGAATTGCTGGGCCGGTGCGGTGAATCAGCAACGTGTTCTGGCTGCGGCCAAGGCCATGGTCGCCACCGGCCTTATAAATTATGGATGGACGTATATTTGTATTGATGATACCTGGCAGGGCAAACGCGCCGGACCGCTCAACGCGATACAACCGGACATGAAGCGATTCCCGAACATGAAAGCGCTTTGCTCGGAAATTCATCACATGGGACTGAAGGCTGGAATTTACTCCACTCCTTGGACCACCAGTTACGGTAATCATATCGGCGAAAGCTCTACCAATAAGCGAGGACTGTGGCACCGCCCCACGGTTTCGAAACACGGCATTATAAATAAGGACATTCTTCCCTGGGGCATGGGGAAATACCAGTTTGAATCGCGTGACGCCCGGCAATGGGCGGCTTGGGGATTTGATTACCTCAAATATGACTGGAACCCCATCCGCTTCCCTCAAGTAAAGCAGATGTGCGATGCACTACTGCATTGTGGCCGTGACATTGTCTTTAGCTTATCCAACAATGCGCCGTATCCCGGTGCCGCCAAATGGATTCCCTACGCCAATCTTTGGCGCATTACCGGTGACTCGCGAGATAACTGGCCGAACCTTCGAAGCCACTGGCAGGCCGGAGCGAAATGGGCGCACCTGCAAAGTCCGGGACATTGGAACGATCCGGATATGATGACGCTGGGCTGGGTTGGATGGGGTCGCCGGCAGCATTACAGCCATCTAACCCCTAATGAACAATATCTTGAGGTCAGCAGTTTTTCACTTATGGGCGCACCACTGATTCTTGGCAATAATTTGAATCGGATGGGACCATTTACACTCAATCTCCTCTCCAACCCTGAAGTGTTGGCCGTGGATCAAGATCCACTTGGCGTTGCCGGCGTTCCGGTTCTGCGGCGGGGAATTCAGCAGGTATGGGTAAAGCCCTTATCCGGTGGCTCTAAAGCAGTTGGGCTTTTTAACCTCGGCACCCGAGCTACCGTTGTTACGGCGACGTGGTCTGAGTTGAAAATCAACGGTGTGCAGAACGTCAGAGACCTCTGGCGTCAGAGTAATATCGGTACGGCGGACGGAAGCTTTTCCGCAGAGGTCCCGCCGCACGGCGTTGTGCTGGTGAAAATAAGTCCTCGGACAAAACGGTGACATCGTCGGCGGTTGTGCAAAAACACCTTTGCTTACAACGCATCGTGGCCCGGCTGAGCTGTAAAATGGATGCTCCAGCGAGTACAAGTCTGGCCCCGCTAAGGATTGTTCCGATCTAAGTAGTCTCCCATGATGCCAAGTCCCACCCGCGCAGGATAAAAAAAGGCCATATTGTTTCGCTGTTGCGAAGGTCTGGCGATTTTTAGAGCAGCAGTTGTTTCGGCTTTGCTGCTTCGTTTTTTTTGGAAGCACCTTGTCTAAGCCGCTACGGCAATTTTTCCGCCGCCGTAACCGTTGCCAATAGCTTGGACAAAGCCTGCTTTTGTTCCGCCGGTAAATCCGCGATTGCCACAAGAATTGCCGCCAAATCATCGGGGTTTTTATGAATTGCACCGCTTTTTGCACCAGTTTGCGCAAAATCACTATTATTCCTCAAATTTTGCATGGTTGTTCTGCTCCTGTCCCGAGCATATTTAGATATGTTATTATGTGAATATGGCTGCAAATCCCCGCAATGGGAGGCATTTGCCTCTTCCGGCGGTTGCCAAATCACTTCCTTATGGGGTATTTCAGGCGCTTGCTGCACCGGATTTTGCACCACAGGTTGATTGGAGATGCCGATGGCCTTGGCGTAGTCATCTTCCGTGACCTGCAGGTAATGCTTCATGGCAATGCGAGGGCTGTTACCCAGCCAAGCTGTTACGGTATGAATCGGAAAATCTTTTATCAGTTCCGTTTCCCTGCTGCTTCGCAGATGTACAAAAAGCTTCCGCCATCCAGTTGTACATTGGGCACAACAAAGGTGAGATTCGTGTATTTATAGGTTTGCTGGGCGCGGTCATATTCAATGGGAGCGTGCAGGTCGTCGCGCATCAGTTCAATAAGACGTCGCAACGTGCGTTCATCGATATCCTTCAACCCGTAATTATGGCTGGAACAGGGACTAGTGCTCTGTCACGCCTAAATATTAGGATTGATTGGCCGCAAAGGCCCCAGATGCAAGAAGCAGCGGCGAAAACCGGGTCCGTAGACCCCTTGAGCTGCTGCGACGCCGCAGATGGGGCGTTTGCGGCCAACCCCGCGGGG
>JAKAEZ010000057.1 GCA_021819825.1 Planctomycetota bacterium | reverse complement strand
ATGCGGCGATCCGCGGTCAGCGGACCAATCCCGGCGTCAATGAGCATGACCTCTGGCCCGGCCCGCAATAGCGAGGCGTTGCCGCCCGATCCGCTGGCCAGTACACATAACTCAAGATTCATCGCGCCGCAATCCAATATTACATAAGCCGCAACCGGTTTGGTCGCGGGCATTTAACCACTCCATGATACGACCTGAACCAATTTTCCGGCAAATGCCCCTGTAAAACAAGCCTATCCGTGAAGGGCGATCAGTGGCAATGGCAACGCCCACCGCGCCTCCATAAAGCCGTGACCGTGTGTCGCGAGGTGTCATGTAAGGCTGCCGCCAGCGAATCTACCAACCCATATTGCATTAAAATCGGCGGCCCACAAAACGCTTCGCCCACTGTGCGCTGGGTGGCTCGCCTGAAAACAGCAGGCCACGTTGCCGCAGCGATCTGAAATTGTAAGCGGAGCACAGAGCCTCCGCGCCGCCCCTCTTTATCTTATCTATCACCAACAGCCCGCAGCGAAGCGCGATCTGTTCCGACTTCTGGATTTCCGATTCTGCCCCCCCCGATCCGCGCAACGATCCTGGGGAGTTCTAAAACCGCAGTGAAGGGGGTCGCGGGTTGGCCAAGTCGTTGCTTTTTCCTCAACGACCACGATTACACCAATCCACTGGACCCCGATTCCCTTGGGAAATAATACCTTGGTCCACTTGCCGAACAACACACGAACGGGTTTAATAGCATTGGAAATTTGCAGGGGGTTGCCAAATGCGTTCGGTTGAGTTATTTGTTGGGGCGGGTGGTCTGGCGATAGGCACCGCGCACGCGGGGTTTTCGCACGATTCCGTGATAGATTTTGACCAATTCGCGTGCGCCACGTTGCGCCGGAATAAAGCGGACGGGGTTGTGCCCGCGCGGGATTGGGAAATCGTTGAGCGCGATGTGAGGAAATACGATTTTTCCCTGCATAGGGGAACTGCTGATGTAGTAGTTGGTGGCCCGCCTTGCCAGCCGTTTTCCTTGGGTGGAAAGCATCTGGGAGCGGCGGACCATCGAAATATGTTCCCCCAAGCCGTCCGCGCGGTGCGGGAGATCGCGCCAAAAGCCTTCGTGTTCGAAAATGTCAGGGGGCTCCTGCGACGTAATTTTGCCAATTACTACTCGTATATCATAAAGCAGTTGACCTACCCAACTCTTCCGCCAAGAGGCGATGAGGAGTGGACGGATCATCTGGCGAGATTGGAGAAGCACTCAACGCGGGGACGCTTTTCCGGCCTGCGGTACAATGTTGTTTTTAGGATGGTGGATGCTGCGGACTACGGCGTTCCACAACATCGCCATCGGGTTTTTATTGTGGGCATTCGCTCCGACCTTGGCGTTGAGTTTTCCTTTCCGCACGCCACACACACCGAGGACGCGTTGCTCTACGATAAATGGGTTACCGGCCAATATTGGGAGAGGCACCGGATTTCGAGGCAAGCTCGCCCGGAAATTACGCCGTCGGCGCGCCGCCGCGTTGGCTTACTGGGCGCACTGGTGCCGGGGTTGCTCGGGCACCCGTGGCGGACGGTGCGCGACGCCATCGGTGACCTGCCGGCTTTGGATCCGGGGGAAAGCAGTCGGAAGTTCAAGAACCATTTTCAGAACCCGGGCGCGAAGAGGTATCCGGGCCATGATGGGAGCCTAATGGACGAGCCGGCCAAGGCTTTAAAGGCTGGGGACCATGGAGTCCCAGGGGGGGAAAACACCGTGCGAACGGATGACGGTGGCATCCGGTATCTAACGGTTCGTGAGTGCGCCAGACTCCAAACCTTTCCGGACGATTGGGGACTGGAGGGATCTTGGACTGAAAGCATGCGGCAGCTTGGGAATGCCGTGCCGGTCTTGCTCGGAGAGGTTATTGGCCGGCGGCTATATGAAGTGCTCGAGCCAGCAGCGAAGCTCTCAGACCGCTGGGCGGCGGCGGCGGCGCTCAAGCTTCAGGCGGATGCAGACGATAATGCTCGGCTATTCTTTCAATAAGCTGTTTGGTTGTCAGGGGATTCACCTTGTTGCCTTCGCGGGTGGCCCAAGGCCGGCCGGGGTGTAGTGTGTCCCAAGGGGACCGTGTATTGACCCGAGTGGTTGGCGCGTCACCGTGCTTGCCAAATCCAAAACATGTTGGCTGGTTCCATATCTGGCTGAACCGGTGGATAAGGTAATCTTCCGCGGACCTTTGCCATCCGCTTTGGACAACCAGGTAACGACACTGAAAATCATTGACATCCAAATTCTTGGCGGACCGAATACTCTTTGTATGTTCGGCGAGCCGCGCCCAGAGCTTCGTCCCCTGCTCCTTGGCATTTCCAGCTTCCGGTGTCGGGGGATCGGCCTTGCCGACATAAATTGGGGTCTTTCGTCCCACGATGGGGTGATATGGGGGAAAATTCCCCGTGTAGCAGATGGCATAGACACCGGATCCGTAGAATCGGTGAAGCGCCGCAAGCGGCTGCGACGGCTGCTCAACGAGGGTCTTACCCACGAGTTCCCCGACAAATTTCGGATTGGATGGGTCAAATATAAAATCCGGCAAGCGGATGGGATCAATGCTTTCGCGAAGACGTTCTAGTCGGACGATCGCCCGCCCAATCTCGTCCATCAATTCTCGTGTTTCTCGCGGCGGCACGGCGATATCAAGGGGGAACGGAGGGGCCGGAATTGCCTCGAGCAACTCAGACAGAAGGCGGCGAAGATTATCTATTTCGCGTGGCGACATTATGATAATGATGGTCGAAAAACGGCGGAATGGCAATGGCTGATAATTTAACTCCAGCCGAACGCAGTCGGGTCATGTCACGAGTGCGGGCCGTCGATACGAGGCCCGAGATTGCGGTTCGCAGGCTCCTGCACCGAATGGGGTATCGGTATCGTCTGCATTATTCCGAATTGCCGGGAAACCCGGATATTGTGTTCCCGAAGCGAAGAAAGGTCGTTTTTGTCAACGGTTGCTTCTGGCATCGCCACCACTGCCGAAACGGGCAAAGGTTGCCACGGTCGCACCGCCGATTCTGGCGGCGAAAGCTTGAAGGCAATAAGGCCCGCGATCAACAAAATCTTTCAAAGCTTCGAAAGTTGGGGTACGCCGTGCGGATTATTTGGGAGTGCGAGGTGGCGCAGATATGCGCCGGTCAGGGTCGTCGGGATTTGCGGCACTTTTTAGGTCCGCCCCTGTCGCGTACGAAGAAACAGCGCATATCAGCGCCGTGATCGTAAGCTAAATTTTCTGGTAATCGTGGACACCGGGAAATAACCGCCGTCTCCGAGCGACATGTCAAATTGCTCTCCGTGTCCCGCCGAGCGTCCAAACGGCTCGGTCGATGCTAACTCCAATGCGACAACGGCGTTATTTCGACATTCTCCAGGTTGCGTTAAACTTTGTGGCAGCGAACGATGGACCAACAGCCGACCAAGCGGATTGTCGGCTGCCTGAGAATCGTAGTCAACGGTTCAGACGGAGGCTTCTATGGCCGCAATGTCCAAAAATGAGTTTGGAGATTACATGCTTGAGCTCGCCGCAAAGGCACCACCGTTCAGGCCATCAGCCCTTTACGATGTTGACGGCGACTGCACCGAATTTATCGCAAGCCCGGAAGTGTATCGAGCAGAGCGTCTGGATGATCTTGTGATGGTCTGCTACGGCCAGGAAACCGGACAAATTGTTGGCTCGCTGATAAAAGGAATATCGAGGTTCCGCGAACAAATGCGGGAAAAGATTCCGGGCTTCATTATCGAAATTGAAGACGGCCCAATCAAACTGGTTCATATTTTCCTGGCCAAGTTATGGACCACGCGAGCCGATGCGGACCAACCCGTCAGAGTCACATACAGAAAACTCATTGAGATTGCCCGTACCACCAATGTGGAGTCGGAACTCACGGAAGTGTAAATCCCAAGTACCGTGGCTGGAACCTCCGGGGCACGTTGCCACTTTAGAAAGCCTGCGGCAAACTGGCGCGTATCTTTCCGGCAGCAGAACAGTTTTCCAGTGATAAATACTGCACATTATTTCCCAGTACTGGCGATTCCGCCATTGCTGTCATATACGATGCGCCCGCCGAGAATGGTATAGGCTACCCGGCCAGTTACCGTGCGGCCTGCGAATGGGGTGTTGCGGCTTTTGCTGAAGGATTTTTCCGGATCAATCGTCCACTTTTCGTTGGCCTGAATAATCGTGATGTCTCCCAATGATCCGACGGCCAATGTTCCACGATCTTTGAGGCGGGCGATTGCGGCCGGTTGGGCCGTCATTTTCCGAATCAGATCAAGCCAGGACAGGTGCCCGGGCGTTACCAGAGCTTCAACGTAAAGAGCCAAGGCGGTTTCCAAGCCCAGAATGCCGAACGGTGCACGGTCAAATTCCAGTTCCTTTTCTTCGCGGGCATGCGGGGCATGATCGGTCGCGAGGCAATCAATGGTTCCGTCGGCAAGCGCTTCAATGCAGGCTTGAACATCTTCCTGGGAGCGCAATGGCGGGTTCATTTTAAAATGCGTGTCATAGTTGGCACAGGCCGTATCGGTCAGCAGCAGATGGTGCGGCGCAACTTCCGCGGTAACATTTTGGCCGTGCTGCTTGGCCCGGCGGATTAAGGCAACGGATCCTGCGGTGCTGATGTGCTGAACATGGTAGCGTGCCTTGATTCTTGCATTGAGTTGCAGATCGCGGGCGATCATTAATTCTTCGGCCACCGCCGGTATGCCGCCGAGGCCCAATCGTATGGCGGTGGTACCGGCGTTCATGGCACCGCCGGAAAGTGTTGGCTCCTCGCAATGCTGGCTGATCAGGCCATCAAACATTTTGACATATTGCAGGGCTTTGAGCATCACCGCCGCCGACGCCACGCCACATCCGTCATCGCTGAAGCCCACCGCGCCGGCCTCATGCATGAGCCGTAGTTCGGCAAGTTCTTTGCCCTCACGGGCCTTGGTGATGGCACCAAAAGGCAAGACCCGGCATAAGGCCGTCCGTGCGGCCTGAGTGAGAACGAATTCAATCTGGGTATCGGTGTCGATGGCGGGCGTGGTATTGGGCATGCAGCAGACGGTGGTAAACCCACCGGCGACCGCGGCGGCGGAACCCGAGGCGATGGTTTCTTTATGTTCCTGCCCCGGTTCCCGGAGGTGAACATGAATGTCAATGAGGCCGGGGGTAACAAATCCCCCCTTGGCATCGAGAATGGTGGCTTGGGGAGCGGTGGCTTTCAAGCCGGAGCCGACGGCCTGAATTTTACCCTCCGCAATGAGCACTTCGAGGGGTTCTGGCTTTTGGCGATTGGGGTCCAGAACGATGCCGTTGGTAATAAGCAATTGATCATTTTTCATGCCGCAGAGTATAAACGCCAGCGGCAAGAAGGTGAATGGGGCGGGAGAAATTGGCCTAAATCAAAAAGTTTGGTATATTACTGATCCCGAAAAGGGCGTGTGCCTGAGCGGCCAAAAGGGACGGACTGTAAATCCGTTGGCTTATGCCTACGCAGGTTCGAATCCTGCCGCGCCCA
>JAKAEZ010000030.1 GCA_021819825.1 Planctomycetota bacterium | reverse complement strand
GCAGGCGCGACCTATCCCGACGGCGTTGCCCTCGAATACGACATCGACTGGAACCCGCGTAATCTCGCGACGCCGAACATCGGCCCGCGTGAGGTGAATCCGGGCTTACAAGTGGTTACTACCGGAAATTTGTTTTGCCAAACCGCACCTGGGCAGACGGTCACAGCGAATATCTATCCCGTGGGAAGCGGAACATTGACAACTTCGGTTACAATGACAGAAACGCCCGCAAACAGCGGGAATTACGTTGGAACTGCCACCATTGGTACTCCGGTATCGGTTCAATATGTGGTTGGCGGAACACTGGTAGCAGTTCAGACTTTGTGAGGTAAATTATGGCATTAACATCCCTACAGCAGCAATTAACATCATTTTTAACCATCGATGCGGCGCAAAAGACACCGCTTTACGCTTCGCTGTCCGATGCGGCGGTTGCGACAGCGTTAAACGCGCAAACGGTGCCTGTGAGCACGCCGCTGACGATTGGCTATCTATCTGGCGTCTGGGGTGCTGGCGCTGTTACCATTTTGCAGGCATTGGTGGCGGCGGCTAATGGCACTTCCGCAATCGCGGGCTATGCGTTGATCGCGTATGACGCGATTAAATCTGGTGATTTATCCGCGCAGTCTCCATTGGTGCAAGCGCAGATCGCAGCATTTGTATCGGCAGGCATCTTAACGCAAGAACAAGCTACTGCGGCACTTTACACCTATGTCTGGGTTCCCGGCGGTGGCAACGTGCAGACAGCCGATGTAACAGCGGCCAGAGCACAAATGGCTTTGATAAACGCGCAGAACGTAGCGCAGGGATTGGCGATCAATGGATTCAACGCAGTTCGAGCGTCGATTCAGTCGGCGAAAACAGCATCTGCCGTGCCGACAGCATCGCAGATAATTTCGACCTTTTCAACAGCGGTGGGGTAAGTCATGATTAATTTGGAAATTAATAATACCCCAATTGCCTCAAACAACAACGGAGGATTGTTTAATACATTTGCTGGCACCGTTGACTATACATACGGTGCCAGTGCACAGGCCATCGCTTATACCGATCTACAATTAGTGTCAGGAACGCAGAATCAGGTCAGTTCAGTCAGCAGACCTTTTGTTGCCGCAGATGTGGGAAATTTTATTCAAATTGCCGCCCCATATGGAGTCTCCACTGTCGCCACATTAACGGGTGTGGTTATTTTTGCATCTGCCGGCGGAACTACCGGCGGAAGTTTTAGCTTTAATGGCGGGGGAGTCGGGATTACTCCAGTTTCTAATGGAGTGGAGGGACTTGGGCAACTAAATAATAATTTTCCTATAGGAAACTTTAATACCGGAAACATTCCTGTTATGGTGCTCCCGGACTTGCCAGCAGGAGTTCAGAGTTGGAATGTTTATCTGGGGCCTACTAATAACAGCACAGCGACAGACTATTTTTTGTATGCCAATACCTCTTCCAGAATTTTAACAATGTCGGCAGCATGGCCAACAACAGGACAAAACCCGCCTACCGTGGCTCCATCTGGTTGGTGGGGAGGGTTTTACGAAATTACTTCTGTATCGGGCGGAGTGGCCACTTTGAGCGCTTCGGTAGCGTCTTCTGGAACTTCGACCTCTGGAACAGGAGTACTGGGAGGACCAATCTCGTCACCGAATCTTGCCATCAATTTCAGTGGCAGCTATGTATCCTACATTTCCGGTTCATTTTCAACAGCATGTCTGGTTTTGGGGTCATTCTATGGTGATTTAACCGGTTATTCTACCGCGCGAGGAGATGGAGGAAATGCTACCATTACGTATGACGGAACCTCCCCAGTTGCAGGACTTGGTGTAACGGAAAATAATGACAGCGGTGGTGTTCAAGCAAACATATCAAATGTTGTTTTCAACGCCAATGGAGCGATAAATGCGAATCAACAATTTGATTGTATCTATGTAGGGCAAAACCGTTGTCTTTTCTTTAACTGTGAATTCAACGGAGCTACGGACGGAAATGGCGTAAATATTCAAAATAATGTCCCAATAATTGAGTGCGGCTCGGCCAATAATAAGTATGGATACTTAATAGGGAGTGGTTCACCAAACCTTATCCGATGCACGGCACAAAACAACAGTGCGGACGGTTTCTACGCGTATCAAGCATACCAAACGAACTGGTCAATTCTTGAATGTTTTTCAATTAATAATGGAGGAATTGGATTTAATCTCGCAAGTGGTGTTCGTGGCACCAACATCATCGGTTGCGTGGCCTACAAAAACGCTTCGCATGGATTTTATATATCCAATGGGTACAGTGGCTCCATACTATGGTCATGCATTGCCAGCACGAACGGAGGAAGCGGATTTTACAATTGTACTCAAAATTTATTCGATAATAATCAATTATTTAGCTATAACAACACGTCGGCAGACACCGGAAATTACTCAACGTATAATCCGTCAGCAACAACCACTGTTTTAGCATCTGATCCATTTGTAGATGCAGCAGGAGGCAACTTTACGCTTAACGACACAGCGGGAGGAGGCGCTTTGCTCCGCGGCGCTGCGTGGCCGAATGGCTTTACGGGCCTTCCTTATACCAACGATTCCCGCGATATTGGTGCGGCACAGAGCGCTGGAACAGGCGGCGGTGGTGGCGGCCTGATTTTACCCCGTGGAATTACAAGAATGGTAGGCTAAAATGTCTGAACAATGGGTACAGCGAGCGGCGCAAAGCATTCACGAACCGATTGTGCTGCTCAATTCCGCAGGCGCTCCGATCACGGGAATCGCGTACAACACGTCAGGTTTGCTTGTGCAATATTCCACTGACAATTCGTACACGTGGAACACGGTCACGCTGGTTGCCGGAACAGTTGGAGTCTACACGTCCGGAAGCTGGGTTGAGAGACAGAATGGGCTTTATCAGCTTGATTTGCCGTCCACGGCCTATGATTGGTTCGGTGCAAGAGAGGTCTTAGTACAAGTGAGCGGCGTTACCGGCCAAGTCCCGTCTGTCATCACTTTCACACGGCAACTGGTCGATGTCAATCCGCAAGATCAGTTTTTTGGGCTGGAGGGTCTCACTGTAGATGCGGCGCAAGTAGGTGGAGTATCTCCGGTCATCGACAATCAGGGTTTCCTCGCGACTGTTCCGGGGCATCCACTGGCTAAGGCCCCGATAAGCGCGACGGCCACAACGGTTGCGGTCGACGGAAACTACCTTGACGCATCGCCGTGGCTCATGCTGTTTTATCCCGGATATGGTTACGAGATTGTCGCGGCCACGGCGTTTTCATTCGCATCGGGCGTCATCACATTCACGATCACGCGCGGACAGCTTGGCACGACGGCTATTGATTTCTCCGCGGCCCCGGGAATGTTTGTGATCCCGTTGCCGAGTGCGGCAGGCGTCAATGCGACACTGCCAGCGACGGTTCCAAGCGGCTATGCCACAAGCGCAAATCAAACCACGATCTTGAGCCAGACCACGGCGGCCAGCATCGCGGGAGCGGTGTGGAACGCATTGCTGGCAAGTTATAATGTCGCTTCAAGTTTTGGAAATTGGTTACAAAGCCTTATCAACGCGCCCACGGCATCGGCTAACGCCACTGCCGCGGCAGCGGCGATACTTGTCACGCCCTCCAATAAGTTGACGACTGATGTTAATGGGAATGTGACTTTCAATAATGCTATTCCTGTGCCGCCGACAACTACGCAAATTCAAGCGGCTCTGGCTGCGGGAACCCCGTTGCCGGCAGTTTTGTCGGCATCGCAGAACTTCAACAACACTGGCCAGACCACAAACTATCCGACTTCTGCAACCAGCGTAACACTTGCGGCAAGCCAAGACTTTAACAACACTGGCCAGACAACGCCATATCCGACTTCTGGCGGGGGCGGGGGAAGCGGTTCCGCGGCATTGTCATTCACCGTTAAGTCTACGGCGGCTGGCACGCCTGTCATTCCGAACGCCACTATATCGGTTATCGACGCATCGGGTGCGGCTGTGACATCCGGTGTGACCAATGGCTCTGGCGTGGCATCCGGAATGGCTTGTGCGCCGGGGAGCTATACATATGCGGTTTATGCTGGTAACTTTGCGGGTATCAGCGGTACGTTGACTCCTGCACCGGTTGCGGGAAATAATCCGTATGTGTTTAGTTTGACGCCGAATACCTTGCCTATTCCATCCAATCCATCCGAATGCAATGTTGGAATTATGATTCAAGAGGGCGCTGGCCAAACTGGGAATGTTACCATCACCGCGATCATGACTCGCGTACCGCCGGGCAGTGGCAACTGGTTTGTTGGCCAGACATCCACGGTTGTTCTTGTGCCGGGCACCCAAGGCTACCTGACGCTTTATCAAAACGCACAGTACAGCTTTAGTGACGGCAATACGTTGATCTACCAAACCATTCCGCCACAGACAACATGGGAGTTGCCGAACACATTTAGTTGATGCCCGCGTATGGAGAAATGTTAGATTCTTTAAGGTTTGTCATGCTCTGGCCGAAAAGCCAGTACCACATTTCCAGATCAAAGGTTTCACGGAACTGCCACGAATCCATTGCCGCAATCATTTGAGAGGCTGCGAGTTCGCAGGACTCCACAATTTGAATACGATATGTACAACACAGTAAAAGATGGCCGTCGCAAGGCTGTAAAACCTTCCATCGCCATATCTTGCGTTCGCTCATAATCTGGACGCCAAAACCGCTTCCTTTCCAAACTTTGCCAGTTCTGGGTTTCAGCGGAGGTATGATTGACCACGGATCCCAATGAAGTTTATTGGGCCACGGATATGTTTTGTTTTCCCACCATGCCAGTGTGCGAATATCAAATTTGGACGTTTCGGTCTGCTGGTGGTATCGCGTAGTAGTCGGCGAGTGCTGATGCGAGAGAGAATTCTTTTTGTTCACGCGACTTGCGTTTTTTGTCGGCAACATCGTTTACTCCCGCACGTTTGGCTCGGGCTTCATTCCTCGGCTTAGGCTCTCTCCCCGCATGGTCAATGCGTTCCTGTTCATCGTGGATCGCGTCCACCGGGTGAGCTTCAACCGCGTTTTCGGGATGATACACCGGTTCGGACATTATCTTTTCGCATTCCTTGGTCGGGGTAACGCCCATGGCGCGATAGAACACCTCTTGCGGGATCGGCACGTTCGATGCGCCCCTGTCGTACAGTTCGATCAAATTGAGCTTATGGCGTGCCCGTTCACTGGCCTTGCGAAGCCTTGGCATTGCTCCCATCGGGGCCGTTCGCCATTTGGCGTGCGCACGTATCATCGCGGGCACAAACTGATAATTGATTGTGTTGCACATCGTCTGGCAGTGCCAGTCAATCGCTGAATCAAAGCCCGTCTCGTTGGTCTCGGCCCGTTCGGAATAACTCATGGAGTCCCCGCCCATGCTTGGATCAAGCGTCATAATAGATCGTATGGCGGGCGTTGTGTAGAGCCGGTAATAGTTGTCCAGGGCATCGTAGCTTCCCATTTCGCGGTTCAACGCCTCGACTTTGTACTGGCCGTCATAAGGCCGGTCGGCACGACGCGGCAGTCGTATAACGGACTGACGCCGCATGGATGAAAGGATATTCTGGAAGCTGCGTATAGATTCCGCACGTTCAGGGTAATAGAGCAACAGCGGGGGAATTGCGAACGTCTGAAGCAACTTCAATCGCAAATCAAGAACCGAATTGTCCACGGTGACAATGCGGTAAAGCGAATTACCCTCGCCACGGCCCCAGTACATGAATCCCCAGTCCGGTGTGCGATAGTACGGGCCGGTATCGTAACGATACACATGGTAGAGCCACTTGCCGGGCAGGCCGTTCAGCGGAATGAGTTTTTCGTCTTTTGGCCAGTCGGCGGGCATTGTGGACGGGTTGCCCGCTACGCCCGCACCAAACGGGATTGTTTCACGGGTTACAAGAAACAGGTATCCGTTGATATTTCTGACAAACTGCGTTTTATGAACCGGGAAAAAGTGCTTGGGCACCCACGTTTTGTCGTTCTCGCGTTCCCATATAAATTCGGTTCCGATTCCCCCTTCAACGACCGCACGCATCCAAATATCGTACAGGTGCATAATGTTGGGAATGGATTCCCAAGTGCTTTGCGCCACGTAGGCCATTTCTTTTCGCACGCTAAGCGGCACGCTGTCATCGGTTCCGACATGCCACGATTCAGGCTGACGCGAAACATTGAAACTCAACAAGTTCCGGCAATAAGAAATTTGCGGGTGCGTAAACAGCACCGCATCCGCGTTGGGGTTCTGATTGAGGTCATAGGCGCCATCGGGAACGTAGTCAATGAAGAAGTCATAGGCCGTTGTCATTACCGCTTGCCGTGCGCCCGCAGCATCCAGGCCACCAGGCGTAACCAATTGTGGCATCCATAACGGAGCGCCGGGATCATTGACGCCACCGGGCGTAGTACCCTGACTACTTCTGAATCGGTATTCCGCCCTTGATTCAGAACGGGTCTGGACAGAACCTGACGAAAAAGTTTTAGCCAAGGTCTTCTCCTGCGTCAGATTCCGGCGCGATATGGCCGGCCGAGGGCCGGATAAGATTGTGGTTCTTTTTCGATTCGTCTAGCGCCCGCGAGTGAGCGATCTGATTATTGTATAACGCCTGCTTCACTTCGTCCGCAACCTTGACGTAAATCTCTTGATTTCTGTTCGCGTCATAATGATCCATGGCCGCCAAATCGGACTCGGTGGACATCGCGGTAAGGACTTGTGCCCAGTTCATAAGATGGTTGGCACTGGCAATTGCGGTCTTTTCATCGTCGGAATCGCATCCACGGGAGAATGTGTTCATGGCTTTTTCGACAAGCTCTGTGGCGGGGAATTTTTTCAAGTAGGACGCGGCCACTGCCTGAAAGGTTGGCATCGACGGATTGTTAGAAACAACGATGAAATTATCGGCCATAACGATCTCTTACTGGTTGACCGGCAATATCGAATAATAACTGGTCTCAAAGTCCAGCGTTGTCGCGGTTCCGCCGGTTGCGTTGATGATAAGGCTTTCAAATGCCCGTGTATCAAGTACGACCAAGAAACTCGATGACGCGGGCACCGGTAGAGCAAACGTTCCCCCGCTGGCAATCGTCAACGGATTGAGTGTGCTTGGCGTGCCAAGTTGATTTATGTTATTGGTCGGCGGCAGCGATGCACCTGCGATCAGGCCGCCTGTTGGTTCTGTCCACGATGTACCGATGGGGATATTGTTGGCCTGAATCGTTTCGGTTCCCGTCGCCGTACTTACGCCAATTCCCCATGTGGTGGCCCCATTCGCACCTGTGGGCGAAGCTGCAACAAGCAGATAATCTGCCGATACCGCCAGGCTGGACTCGGTCGATGGAGTGGTGCTTCCAAGCGGTGTGTTGAGCCATGTTTTTGCAAAGTAAGTTGCGGCTGTAATCGTGCCGCCAGCCACCTGCGAAAGCGTTGGGGCAGCGGGAGCCGTCAATGGTCTTCCTGAAAGCCAAGGCACGTAAGTGCCGCCTGTACGCGCGGCCGCAAGAATTCCAAAATCGGTCAGATCGCCACCGGCCCCGACTATAAAAGTGATACCGATAAACGCGGGCGCGTGAAACACGTCCAGTTGGAAGATATTTCCCGCAGCGGTCCCTACCGTTTGCGGCCCGGCGTACACCGAAACACTGGGGTTGTATTCCGCGTATCCAAGCGGCGGTGACGACAATTTGATTTCTACCATAAATCACCTCATTAAGAGTAATGTTCGCCAGAATGAATTCGCTTCATAGTTTTACCCCATCCTTTTTCGGCGGCTTTTTTATTGGCAAATCTCCCCAGCACTTTGCCGGTGTGTTTTGACACGATAACCTCTGGCTTGCCTGGAGCGCCGGAGCTTGGTTCACGCTTTATATATCGGTCACGTTGTTTGCGATCCATGGAGAATCGTTGGCTAAGGTTTTCTCCGGAACCACCGCACATATTGTCCATACACATCTCCTTGTCACATATACTTCTGTAAATGTTATATCTTTGCTTCCGCTTTGGCAACCTTAACGTGATTCAGCTTGACAAGCAGATCGCAATCCATTACCACTTTTTCCCGTTGCCCGGTCTTGCCAACCCATCGGGAAGTACGCAATCGTCCTGTAACAAATACCGGGTCGCCGGTATGAAGATTGTCACGCGCGAACTCCGCAAGCACGCCATAACAATTCACATCTATATATGTTGCACAGTCACGCGGCCTGCCGGTCTCTGAATCCCGTGCCCGATAATTGCAGGCGGTCAGCAAGATTGTCATCTTTTTGACAACCTTATCGGTCGGCTTCTCAAGGTATCGCGGCTCGGCGGTTAGCCGGGCGGTAATCTGAACTTGGTTTAAGTCACTCATTGCCAATCCTCGTCATTATTTGCCCCGTCCGGGAATCCGGTAAATGGCGTGCCAGGTTCTCCAAACGGGTAGTCATTTTGATATTCCAACGGGAGGGGGGGCAATTCATCCAAGCCCACGTCCGGGGCGTTCATGGCATTAAACGCCGTGGCCAAGGCGTCCACGAAGTCGTTCTTTTCGGCCTTGCTTCCGTTTACCACCTGCATTTGATCCAGCAGGGGATGCAGGCTGGGGTCAGTGCTGAATCGTACCCATCCCCTTTCGACTGCAGCCGCAACGGGTCTCCACCGGTCTAATTTGGTTCCACTGGTGGGCGAGAACGTCAGGTCATAATCGGGCAAAACATTATCAAGGAAATGGGCGTCCATGATCTTGCCAGCCGCAGCAGGCTGGTGTTCGATATTGATTCTTGTTTCGTACCCGTCGCGTTCCGCGCACCGCTTCATCTCATCTTCCAAGTCCTTGGGGGTGCCCTGTAGTGCCACCATATTGACCACCACGTACTCGGCGGGGCCGATTCGATGGATAAGCACCCCGGCGGCATAATCGGGGTTAGGATTCTCGTATGTCGGTGCGGTCGCGGCAATATCCCATCCTCGAACCGATTCAACGATTCGTGACCGATCCCATGTACTGATACGTTCAAACGAATCGGCCATGCGAAACAGGTTGCCCGCATCCTGTATCCAGAAGTTTCGGTGAAACTGCCGGGCGCGTGTTACCGGATCAAGTGACGATTCGGCCATGGTTCGATACTCTTGGGTATCAATGCCGGGGTTATCCTCGGTGATGGATTCTATCCATAACTGATCGGGTCCGGGCTTTTCAATGAAGCGTTCAACGTAAAACTTCTGGAACGGGCCGCCGGGGTTGGAGTTGGAAAACAAGCGTCTGGGGATACCAGGCACGCCACGCAAGGATCGGTTAAGGAACGTGTATCGCTGTGACGGGGTGTAATGCACTTCCTCGATCCCGGCGAAGCTCATGCCGGTTCCCACGACATCTTCCACGGCCTTCATGGAGTTGATCGGCTCAAAGCTGATTCTCGCCCCGGACGGGAAGTGCCACCGATGATATTTCGCATTCCACTTGGCTTTGGTTCCATCGAGCCATTGGTGGGATTGCTGGATGATTCGGTCAGACTTTTCCATTGCCGCCAATGTTTTGCCGAATATAACGCCAACGTACCGTGGGTGATCGACGTGTTGTAATGCGGCAGCGAGCAATCCAGCGGTCTTGCCGCCCCCGGCGTCGCCCGCATAGTAGATTTCTCGGTGAGGCATCATCAGCAGCAGGCGTTGTTTTGCGGACGGGAACTTGCCATCCATTTTGGGTATGAATGGATTCTCGACCACGGTGCGAATGTAGCGTTCTAGAACCGCCGGGCTTTTGATGTATTCTTCAATCTCTTTGATTGGTTCCATTGTCAAAACACCATATTTGGATTACGTTCGCCCGAACAATACAACATCCACCGCACGAGCCGTGGTCGCAACTTCTCGCTGATAACGTGGACGCGACCACGGGGATCAATAATGCTTCCCCATTGCACTTCGCCATTTTTGGATCGGATATACGGATATAACCGAACTTTTTCCATAGCCAGTTTGCAAAGGTAGTATTTGCTCAATCCGGTTTCCTTGACCAAGTCTCTTATCAATGACTTTCGCTCGCGTAGATGCTTATTGTGCATATCAAATGCTCGCTAACAGGGAAGATTTTTTATATTCCGATTCCGCAATTTTCATGTACCGTCTGAACAGGTCTTGAAGCGTCATATTGGTCGGGCCAACGACATGTCCCAACGGCCTCGGCATTCTCATCAGGTCGAATACAAACGTTTTCGTTTCCGGCGGCAGTTGGCGGGGGCCGCTGGCTGTTTGGACTATTTTCCCCGGGACGTTCATTCCAACTTGGCCCTTGAATAACATTTCCGTTGAGCCAATCAAAACCTGTATTACGTTCACGCCGTCTGTGTAGGATTTTATCTCGTAAACGGATACAGGCGTCCCGATAACGTCTGGCTTGCTTGGCGATTCGGTGCCGCCCTCGTTTAATTGCATTGCCGGCTCCATGGAATACTCCTTGTGTAAAAGTGAACAGAAAAGACAACAGATCGTATAGTCGCGAAGTCAATCGTGATTGTTGTGCGGTTCGATAGCGTTTTGACCAGCCGCACCCACGGCAGGTCGCGGTAATCCAATCGTGGATTAACTCCCCATCGCTTTCATCCATCGCGTCGTGATTTTGATACTTAATCTTATCGCCCCCGCACGCGGGGCACTTCAGGGTTCTCGGCTTGTATGGGGGGCGTCTCTGTACTGCATCGTAACAGCTTTTACATATAACCAGCGGGTCTCGATCTCCCCGTAGCCGCACATGCCATCCAGAACCGCGAGCCAGTTCTGCGGCCATGAGGTCGGGCCGGTCTTTTGCAGTACCAAGGATCAACTGGTCTTTGAAAACAATCTCATTTCGGCAACCCGATACCGCACAGCTTATAATCACGTCGCCACGTTCCATGGCTGAATCATCATAGTCGATCTCTTTTTCATCCATGAACATAGTCGCCTCTTTTCAATCGTGGGTGACTGTATCCAATGCGGCTGGCTTCCGATACAAAGTCCAGTGATCCCTGCCGGGCCGCACTTTCCCATCGTGTGATCGTGTCACGCCCATTGTTGCGTTTCCGCATGGAATGCAATTCGTATGGCCATGACCATAATTGAAAATCTGGGCCGGCGGAGAATGTCACGATAAAATCGCTTGATTTCTGTATGCGGAGAAGGGCGCGGGCGTGGGCAAAACCTATACATGCAATTCTCTGTATATGTGCATCTATACTGGTTGAGGCCGGTACTCGCCACTTGGATCGCATTTGTATGTAGGAATCTCCAAACTTAGATGTATGGTATCCGCCGAAAAACTCATCCATTACCCATCCGCACCACGTCAACTCGCGAAGTGAGTCTATATGAACGGAAATTTGCATACGTTTATTTGCAATATGAAAGCCCGCAAACAAGGCCGCGTTAATCGCTATGGGGTTAATGGGCTTGAGAAAGATCAATCCGATCCTCCTGCGTGAGTTTGTTGAACTTGCGGAACGCCACGGCCTCCAAGCACCTTTGGCGTCTGGCTTTTTCGTAGGTCAAAACACGCCGGGTAATACCGCGAATTCGATCCGAGTGCATTTCAGCATTGTTATGCTGCCTGTCCTGCGGATCGTTTCTTAGCGAAAAAGTTCTTACCATGTATTCAATATATCGCAAAGTGATAATTTGTGTCAAACGGTACACGATAAATTAAAATAATTATCACATAGCTTGAAAAAACAATCACATTCCGCATCCATAACGGTACACCAAAAACAATTTGAAGGCTTTCATAGGAATCTCATAGAGGTACCTATGGCGAACGTCGCGAACGCAGAACCCCTTCCAGACGCAGTAGACAAGATACTGCGCGAAGGGATGTCTTACGCGCAATCGCGAGGCCTGTCGGGTGGGGACGCGGAATCCATGGCGTTCCGACACCTAAATCTCGCTGGGTACTACAAATCTGATAGCGGCTGGAAGCAAATGGGGCCGGATCGTCGGAAAACCGTCCAGATTCGCCGGGCCGTTGAACAGCCGGATGGAACTTTTACCATTGAAAATCTTCTTGCATTCTGCCCTGTTGAAGTGACGCGGAACGGAAAAACGGCTCGATACGATGAAAATCGTGTACGTCGTGCGGTCGAGAATACCAATCGCCACATCGAAAATGGTGGCCAACGCCCCCCCCTTAACGTTGGCCACAAGGTCGGCGCCCCCCAGACCGCCAAGGCTGCATCAACCGCCGCATTTCGCATTCACCCAGACGGCATGGTTGGCCTGAATGTTCTGGAATTGAACCGCGAAACAAAAAACGCTTGGGCACGCGGCGAATTTGAAGGCTTGAGCGTAACCATCTTACCGGACGTTGAAGACCCTTCTCTTGACCGGATCGCCGAAGTGGCGTTGCTAGGCTCGGAAGTCCAAGCTATCGGATCGCTGCCCGCCGCTCATATTTTTTCCGCACAAAACGATTATGTCTGTTTTTCGATTTCACATAACCAAGGAGCTACTATGGCTATCACCAATGAATTAAAAGATGCTTTGCGACTGGCTCTCGATGCGTCCAAAAATGGCGATGCGAGAGCGGACGAAAAGATCGCTTCTCTTGTGGCATCAATTCACGCCGAGTCCGGCAAAACCGGAGATGGGAAACCTTTTGTTCACTCATTCTCGCTGGAAGAGCATGAACGTGACCACAAGGGTCATGAACATGAACACAAGGATTGCGAACACTGCCTCAAGGCGTCCGTAAGCTCGGAAGGCAAAACTGAACTCGCTGCAGGCGACGACATCCCCACTAAAGCCAATCCGATAATCGAAAGCAAGGGCACTCCATCGGTGAACGCCAAACATGGCGATCCGCGAAGTGCTACCGGCGAGCGTCACGATGATCCGCCCGCGTCGATGGAAGGCTTCAGCCTGGCCATGCAGGCGGCAATCAAGCCGCTGGCCGACAAGATTTCAAACGTGGCGGATCGGCTCTCGCTCATTGAAAACAAGGGCCGCAAGGAAGACCTTGGCAAGAAGTCCGAGGCGTTCAAGGCTTTCATGATCGACAAAATCGGCATGGGGCACCGTTCGTTCGGCACCATGCTTAGCCTGTATGAATCCGTGGCCGAAAACGAAAGTGCTGTGGACAACCTGCGAAAAACCGTTGAGGAATTTTCCGCACAGATTACGCAGGAAGCTGATTCATTCAACATGGCTGGATCAGCCTATGGCCGCACCATCGCCACGGCGACCCCTTCTATCACTGGGGCAACCGCGTCCAAGGGTGCGGCTGAATACATGGACAAAAATTGGAACAAAGTTCGCACTGCCGCGTCCGCCAATGCTGGCGGACTCGCGGGCGATAAAGAACGCAAATTGGCCGCTGCATTGTGCGTCGGTAATTAACTGAACTAAGGAGTTTTCTATGGCTACTCAAACAATGGGTCAAGCGGCCGCGCCGGTCGGGTGGGTTGGCCCGATTTCCGTGGTTGGCTTATCAGGTGAAGTGTTTTATGGGAATTCTCCCATAGCCGCGAACGCCGCCGGAACTATTCAAAATGTTTCGGATACCGCTGGCCTTAAATTCATCGGATTTACCGTCAACATTCCGCTCGGCCCCAACAGCGTTACGGGTAACGGCACTACCTCCAACCTGCAATATCAACCGATACAGGGCGGCTTGGGTGGTGCGCAGTTTGGAGATTTTACCACAACTGGTACAGCGCCCGTGCTTGGCCAGACTGTGTTCTGGTCTAATGCGGACGGCGATGTCCCCACTGTATCTGGAACCACAACCAACTCGATCAATGCGGGCGTCGTTGTTGGCATTAACTCAACATTATCGACTGTGACGATTCGATTTGTCGGTGCGTTCTAATAACTTCTGAAATAGAAAGGACTTTGTATGTATTTTCAAGGCTTTACTCCGGCGCAGGTGGCGCATACTAATACCCTGCTGGCCAATACTTGTATGCCGGTTGTCGGTGATTTAACGTGGCCGTCCGTATGCCGTATGGCGCCATCCTTCACTGGGAATGAACCTTATTCATTCCTTGGTGCGGCCCCTTACATGACCGCGTTCACCGGAACGGTGCCAACGAATGCCGTGCAGTCATTCAAGATGACCGTGCCTAACCAGGTGTGGGTCAACAGTACCGACATTTCGATCTTCGACCTGTGGGCTGACCAAACGGCGGGCACCATCGCTGGGATTGCATCCCAGTTCGGATTGTCTACCGTATGGAATCCCGAATACCTGCTGTACTACAGCTTGCTCAATGGCCGCAACGCAGGCAGCCAGAATATCAAGTCTCCGTTTGACGGAAATACGTACACGACCACCGCCGACGGCTTGCCGATCTTCTCGGACAGCCATCCGACGTTTGGAAGTAGCTCCACGTTTAGCAATATCATACGGGGTTCCGGCCCCGGCACCCAAGCAACCATGAACAGCAACGGAATCATCGCAACCGCGCAAAGCTACTGGGCTGACTTGCAGGCCGTTACGGCTGCGGCCCAGACGGCCATGAACACCAACGGTGCGCCGCTGTTCCCGACTTTGAATCCGGCCAAGAACCTCGTGGTTATCGCGCCTTCCCAAATTGGATTTGCGATGAACCTGGCGCTTCGCACTGAAGGCTTCGTCGATCTGACGACTAACATTGGGCCTGAATACCACAAGAATCTAATCATCAACGGACTGGCTTCGTCCTGCCCGCAGATTAACCAAGGCCCGAACGGTACGATGATTAACCCCGGTGCCCGCGTGACAGCACCCGTTTACCCAGGCACCACGACTCCGCAGTTGGAGTATTATGTGATGGTCACGGGCTGGACAACCGGCGCGGCCTACATGCAGTTGTTCAATCCGCTTTCCCAGAATCAGACATTCCCCGGAAATTACAATCCGGTCGAGCAAATTGATCGACTGGTCAAGGACGCGGGCTTGTCGCCTGCGGTTGCGACCTCCATGGCACTAAGCCTTGTCCAGACGAACTTCCAGTTCTTGTCCACACAGTCCGATGCACAGGTTATGAAGACCAAGCAGGTGACGGTCGCGGGCACGCAGTTGGCCAGTTTGTTCTTCCCATGGGCACCTCTGATCTATCGCGTAATTCCATCAGGCGGAACCGTATAAGGAATCAAGGATGGCGTCATGGCGAACTCTTACTGCACGCTGGATCAACTCAATGCGTTCATTGATCGTCGCGTTTTGACGCCGGTGGCCAACGACGGGGATGGTATAAACCAGTCTGAAACCCGTCAGCAGTTAATCCTTGACCTTCAGGCGTCGTGGATGGAATCTAATCTCGCGGGATGGTACGCCTTTCCAATCGTTGATTCAACGACCGGTGCCGCGCCATTGGTATGTACGCGATATGTAGCGTTGACCGCACTGGTTCCATTGCTAGGACGCCGCTTGGCGGAGTTCCCGGCACTGGCTCACATGGTGGCCGGTGCGGAAAAATGGCTTGAATCTGTTGGCAAATATCAGGCTGGCATACCCAATGTGACGCGATTGGCAACGGCTCACCCGGCACTCGTCAGTAGCGACAATATGACCGGCGCTCCCGACACCGAATATCTGCCATGGATGACGCGGAATGAGTTCGTTGTGCGACCACCCGGCACGTCCGGTTCTGATTACCTTGGAAACGGCACGTACACCGGTTCGGGCGATGGCAGTTATGGCGGAATAGGGCAGTAGTATTGGAGCCATGATGACCGGAACAATAACCTTAACTTTGAAAGTGGACCGCAAAGCACTTCGGGAATCCATGGAACGACGTTCTCTGTCTGTGGCAAAACAGATGCGTCAGTGTGCGGAAGAAAATATTCTCGATGGCGTAGACGGCAACGGCGTCCGTTTTGCCGCGATATGGCCACGATACGAAGATGGAAGCACGGATAACATCTTGTGTCCAACTGGAACGCATTTAATCCCATCCATGAAAGCTAAAGCAACAAGCAAAAAAGCGATACTGGAAGTGCGCCACCCCGGCGCAAGAATCCTGCATGAAGGCGGAACCGTCCATTCGGATGAGCCGTTTCGTATTTGGAATGTTGAAGAAAATGAATCCAATGGGTTCATTAACCCCGAAGAACGCAATTATCCATCCCGCCGGTTCGGTATACCGGGCCGTAATTGGAACCGATTGTTAAACGCATTTGAGAAAGGATAATCTTTATGGCCGGTACATACATTACACCAATTGCAGGTGCCTACAGCGCCACATGGAACGCAGTTGACATTGGATCGACGTGGGCCGGATACGACCACATTGAAATGTTTCACGATGAACTCATTCGCAGTGACCCGAACGGCGATGCCCCAGTTGACGGAATCCAGCTTGGACAAGAGGTTGAGGTGGTGCTGACATATATTGAGTACGCCAAGATCATCGGAGCGCTCTACGCCCAGATGGCAACACCGGGTACTGCGCAAGGGACGCCGGGTGCGCCGCCTGCAATCCCGTATGCGTTCAAGGGTAATGCGAACGTCGGTGTCCCATTGACGTTCTTGGGTGGGCCGCTGGTCCTTACGCTTCTTAACACGGCCTCGCTTCCCAACACAAAGCCTCTTACTCGAACGTATCACAATGCCATTATTCGCGGATCATTCAATGTCGCGCTGGCCAGCCGTTTGCGTAAAGGGCCAATCCGATTCCATTGCTTCCCCGATGCCACTGGTTCGGTTTACTTGGATACATAATCGCGTTATGATGCCCTTGGCTTTTCAAGGAGTTCCTAAGTGATTGTCGAAATACAAGTTTCCCGCACCGAGTTGGAGTTTCGGTTCCCCGATAAGCGTCCGCCGATAATTATCAAGGACGTGGCGGAGTTCCGTACTGACGTTATGCTCAAGTGGCAGGCGCACCCGGAGGCAAGTAAAAACGACATTGCGTTTCGCGACCTGATGCGGGAAACGGTTGGCGATCAGTTGGTTACGATCCAAGACGCCTATCGCATCTGGAAGGAGGTCAATAAGGCCTATGATGAAAATATTCTGGAAAAAAAAGAATCCGGGATACAGCCTTCTTAATGGCGTTTTTTCACATTCCGCTTGTGGAAGCACAGGCGATGAGTGACGTCCAGCGATCCGCGTTCTTAGACTGTATCCCGGAAATTGAATCCATGAAGGCATGGTTCAAGGCTGCGGCAATTAAGGCCGGAGCGGGCGATACAGGGGCGATGACAGCGTTGGCTGAAAGTGTTTTTGCCAACGATCCAATTCGTCAGGCTGCGGTTCTTGAAGGGCTTGGAGCGCTGAACACATGAACTACATAAATTTCTTTACGTCGCTCGGTAAACTGGTCAAATGGAACAATCTGTTTGCCACCTACCAATCATCAAGCCTTCTCGGATCGTCCGGTGCGGCCTCCGATATTCAGGCTGGTTTTTCATCCAATCCAACATTGGTCAGCGGCCTTAGCCCGTCGGTTGTCGGATGGGCACAGCAGGTATCGGGCTGGGAATCACAGTTGCTTCAGGTGTTCGGGGCAAATCTGTGGGCTTCGATCCAAGGGGACGTGAACTCACCGTCGCAACAGGCCAACGCCATTATCCCGTACCTGTATCTCAATATGGTGGCCAACAGCCAGACGATCAATCGCAACACCAGCACCATAGCGTTCACGACCGGCGCATCCAACAAGGGCAACGGAACGCTTCTGGTAAGCGCGTTGAATAACCAGACGGGCATAAGTGACGAACGGCTGCTCAATGAGACTGTCCAGATTCAATGCACAGCGGACGGTATTTCAGGTGGCGTTTCAGGGGGGGAGGCATGGTCGATTACCGGCTTTCCGACCGCACAGCAGTTCTCGACCCAGACGCCCGGTTCCGGTTCGCTTACTAATGGACTGAATACCGCCGATCAGTCAGCGGGCAACATCTTGTCCAACGGATCATTCGACAGCTATTCCACCAGTGGATTCACGGGCTGGACAATCGAATCACTGGGGGCTGGGACTTGGTATGGCAGTTTCACATACGTTAATTCTTCTGGACAAGAAACCACGCCTTCGCCAGTTGGCAACGTGACATTGATCGCCGGGCAGGCCGCAACATGGCAACTTGGAAGCCTGCCGACCGGTGCGGTATCGATGAACTTTTACCTTTCGGAAAGCTCAACAGTTGCCGGATCACTTCAAAAGACCGGCATTACCGCGAGCTATATTTCCACCACGCAATACAGTGCGGGTCGGTTCGCGCCCACAACCAACGGTACTGGATTAGCGCCGCCCGCGTCCGCACCAACCGTTGCGGCTTACACGCCCGGCAGCAGCGTTACGCAGAGTTTGAATTATTATGCCGTTGCGACCGGCGGCGGATCACTGGCCTTGACGCCCAACAGTGGTGGGGACGTGGTGATAAGTCAAAGCTTGTTGAATATGAACCGAACAAACATGTGGGCATTGATGGGGTATCTAAGTGCCCAGAATCTCACTACCGGATCAACGCTCACGATTGATATTGAGGATGTTACCGCGTCAACCGCTATGTCGATATGGAACGCCGACCCGTCAACCATTACTGCGGCCTTTACGATCCATGACGCCTTGGCGTACCTTGAAAACATATTCCCGCCTCCCGTGCTGCGGATACGGTGGGCACAGAGTTCAACGCAAGGTTCTACCGCGATAATCTATGTGGATGCCATGTCGGTTATCGCGGCCACCAATTTTGGGAACTGGAATGTTTCAGTTGCACGCGGCACCACAGACTTCCGGGTTGGCGACATATTTACCGTTACCACGACCAACAACAACGCGGGTATTTTCCAGACGTATCTGGGAACCAACTACAATGGGTACCTGCCATCATCTACTTCGCCCACCATTGCTGATTCTCTGGCGACATAAGGAGAACGGTAATGTCATCTGGTGGCTTTTACGCAGTCTTAGATCAGGTATACCTGCAGCTTACCGACGTTCGGAACATGCTGCTCGGTACCGGGCCGTATCAAAAATTTGCAGATGGATCATACAATTCTCCGTTAAGTCCGGTATCTCCAACGGGCTTGCTTATCCAAATGATTAACCCGCTTGACGGCAAGGCGGTGGCTCCGCAAAACGTGGTTATCATTGATTCTCCGCGCCGCATCACGCAGTTAAGCGGCGGCCCGTATGTGATGATATACGATGCCACTGGCCAGACGCGATTCGGCGAAGAAGGCGATCACCAGATGCAGGAATGGACAATGGGGGTTGCGATCCGCAACACCATAGCATCGGACGCTCCGGCTGAATACATTCAAGCTACTTTTTGTTTGCGTACCATGGCGGCACAGGTACGCTTGATGTTGAATATGTGGATTTCTCAATATTCACAGGTTCCACTTATCAACACGCTTGTTTCGCCCGTTGAGCCAGTGTTTGGTAACGCCGATGAATACGCTGTCGAATTTCAGATTCGATGCGAGTTCTCAATGCAGACGTTTGAAACATTCCCGAACATGAATATGGCGATAGTTGGCGCATCGGTTCAACCGGACGGGAGCGTGCAGTATGCCTAGCGATCCGATATTTAAGATCGTGGTTGACATGGGTGATTTTGAGAAAAAAATCAACGAGTCAATAGATCGGCTAAGAAAGGGTGCGTCAGATCAGCCGGGTACTCCATCTGGCGGACACGGCGTTACCGGAAGCCTCAACACAACGCTTCCGGGCGTCAAGGCAGAGGATGCAAGGGGCACCAGTGCGGTTGGCCCGGCGATGAATCAAGGCGCGGATGTTGTCAATGATTCATTCCACATCGGTAAGAACACGTCTGGCATTGGCTCGCATTCCATGGGCGGCGGACGTGCCGGTATGCCCGGTGGCCCTTTTGATGCAGCGGCAACGACTCGATGGCCCAGCAGTGGCCCATGGGCAAGTCCCGGAGGAGGCGTTGGCTCTGGTGCGGGTGGTGCAGGAGGTGGGCCGCCGAATTGGACATGGGGGCCGCAGGCAACTCCGTTCGGCGGAGAGTCACAATGGCAACAACCATCCATGAACTTTCATGCGGTGGCGTTCAAGGGCCAAACTGAATCGTACAATTATCACCCTGATATTCTGGAATCCAGTCGCGTCAATCTTCAGAAGTCGCAGGAATCCAACTTCTCCAGCACTATGCGTCAACGCGAGCGACAGTTGCATGAAAGCACAATGTCGCAAGCGAATCTTGAAGCCAACGCGGGCATGGGCCTTCCGTTCAAGAATACACTCATGGATGTGCTTTCGGGCAATCCGTTGGGTGCGGCCTTTTCAGCGGCATCCATGATGTCCAATTTGTCCAATCGTGCGGGCCGCGAACGGGCAATCGGAATATTGGGCCAGTATCGAGAATCTTTAGCTTCCAAGCTCGGCGGAATGGAAGCCCATCCGGGTCCGGGCGGATACGGAAGTGGTGGGGGAGGCAGTGGCTCCGTGGTGGACGGTGCGGCAGGAGGCGGGGAAGATCAATCTATAGTTACGGTACTGAATCAGCAGGCCAGCAATGTCGCGGCGGGGGCGGTATCGAATCATCTTAAAAAACTATCGGGCGCTCTTGGCGGTGGACGTTATACGGTAAGTGGTGGTGCGTCGGGGGGAAGTAGCGTCGCGGGAACCGTTGGCGATGTTGTGGCCGGTGCGGCAGCGGACGAAGCGGTGGGCGGGGGAGTTTTGTCTGGAGTAATGAGTGCTCTCGGAGGCTTCGCAGTACCAGTGGCGGCGATGGCAGCGGCAGGCGTGTGGGCAGAATGGCCCGCGATTAGCGCCACTTATAGTTCAATCCGAACCGGCACTCAAATTTCGGCCATGGGCACTATTGGTATATCGCAAGCTCAATCGGCTTATTATCAATTGATGCAGGAGAATGTTACCAGAGCAAAATATGGTACAGGCATTGCCGCCGACATAGAGGCGTCCAAGCATGGCGGATTTTACAACATGATGTCTGGTGCCGTCCATGGTATAAATAAGTTTTTTGGAGTCAAGGGGGCCGGTGCTACAGCGGCTGATTTGCTATTCTTGGGCCCATTGGGAGAGTATTTCAATTATGAAAATTCTGTAAACAAAAAAGTTCTTCACCCGACCATGGCCCAAAACTTCCATAAACTTTTAAGCGATCCGTCATTCACCACGGGAGGCTTTGAGACATCTTCATCCACGAACTCTGTTGCCGGAAGTTATGATTCTTATTTTAACACGTTAAAAAATCCTAACACCGCATTGGCTGTTATGACAGGCCATGAATTTCGTGGGCAATCGAAAGATTTCTACAAGCATTTTAACTTGGATATTGCCGAGAAAAATATTGCACATGCTGGCGGCACGGTTGACGCCATTCTCAACTCCACCGCAAAATGGCATCATCCATACAAAGATTTTGGCGATTATGATAAGAAAAAGCATCCAGTTTACGCACCCGGCCACACGCACGTTCAGGGCAACAATCAGGATATTATAAACGATATTGATTTGAAAAAGACGGTGAAGGATAACTTAAAAATATTGCATGACCGAATGAGCAACAAGCAAAGCCGCGTTTACAAGTTGCATGATGATCTGGAAAAGTGGCTCAATGAACAGGAGATGTCGCACCTTAGCATCAAAGAAGAAGTCATGAAATCGCCACATTGGGAAACGAAAGCGAGTCGGTGATTATGCCAAGTAGACCAGTTGCACCTTCTGTTTCTGAAATGACCGCGATCTACAATGGCGTCAATATGGTTTACGCCAAAACGGTGGACTTCGGGATGCGTGAAGTTCCGTCGCCGTCCGGCAGAACACGTATGTACATGGTTTACACCTATCGTATTCGTGCATGGATTCTCTGGGAAAGCAATGCCGATAAGACACAGCAGTGGCTCAACATCCAAGCGGCCCTTACCAGTCGCGGCGGCCTGTTTAACCTTCAGGAAAATGGCGTTTCAATATGCGTGTTCCAGCCACAATCTGCGGCGGGTGCACCTATTGCGTTTCCAACCTATACCGACATGCTGTACGGGCCGATACCGTCCGTTCAACTGGTGCGTAATATGCCGCTCGGTGCGGAAGTGGTATTTACAATATCGTGCGTTACGTCGCCGCAAAATCAGTTGGCGGTCTCAGCGGCGCAACTTGGACTTCCGAACGCCGTTACATCCAATCAAATAGGATTGAACGGCGGCGTTGACATTTCGAACCATGGAAGCGGGCAGCTTGGTACGGATATTGTCGATAACTTTGCACGCGCTACTTATGACATTGATGAAGCCGGTTCCGTTACCCGAACCATATCGGGCGAGCTTAGGATTGGCGGGAGGTTCGGAAAGTGGACGCAATCATACAACAGTCCCGATATTTATAGACTCGCGGTACTCAACGCCAACCCGTTCCTGCAAAACTCCATCTTGCGTCCACCGCCGTATTGCAAACGCAGCTACAGCTTTACGCCCATGGAAGATGGCATAACGCTCGTATGGTCGATCACAGACCGCCAAGTTCAATTCGTGCCACCGTCGCCCGCGTCATCGTGGAAATGCTCGATCATGCTGCATGATGGTGGATACCATCAGCCCGGCAATATGCTCAAGTTCATATCCTGTGCGTTCAAGATACCGTACCAGACTGCGGCATCGGGTGGTGCTCTGGTGGGCGCAACCAATGCGAGCATGGCGCAGAATAACAATTTCGGCGGCTTTATTACCATCGCCCAGAAGTTAATTATCAATTATCTTTACAGCAACCAATCGGTATCAACCTATGTTGAAAGCCTTGATTTTGGCGTTCAGGACGTGGAAGAAAATATCTACGTTATGAATATCGTTGGCATCTATAATGGCTCGTATTTGTATTCGCAAAGTGCGTTGGTGAACAGTGGCCCATGGGTAGCGCCGCCTAATACCAATCCGACATACAACTATGCAATGCCATGGGGAACGGCAGGCCTTTATGGAACGGCCTACAACGCCCAGCAGAGTAATACGCTGGCACAGCTTTATGATCCGGGACAGTCGCAAGGAATATCGAACCCCGGCGGTGGGGGACTTTCATCGTCAACCGGCACAACGTCACAGCCACAAATATTGTTTCAGAACGAAAAGTTTATACTGGAGAACGCGGTTATTCTCGCCCCGTTCACCAATGGTTCGGGCACCATTGCCAGCGTTGTCGGTACGGAAGCGGCAAAAGTTCATTGGGCGGGCTATATGGTAGGTATAGGCGCAGCTCCAACAGTTCCATTGCCCGCAAACTACTTCAATGTCGTATCCGGTTTTGACGCTTCTTATTGGAACTCATCGACGGGTGGTGCGTCGGCAAAAGGATGGGATGGCAAAAAATGGGATGCGACGATAACGCGAACCAGAGCCATTCCATGTACCCCCATATTGTCCCGCATCAACGATACGCACTTGTTTCCAGTGAAGTATGTCTACACGCTTTTGTTGCCGCCGCTGTTTACATCGCTGTATAATTTGGGCCAGTTGACGGCGGCGCAAAGTGCATCGTTGCCAGTGCCAATATCGTTGGCGGCTCCAGATGGAAGCATCCCGACGCTTTCCGCGGGAGCTATACCGTCAAGCGGTGGCAGTACGCCAGCAGTTAATTGAGGAATGAATGACAACGCCATCCAGTTCAACCACGGTATCAATGACATGGGGCAGCTATAACCTGTCGGTGATGACCGTTGAATTGGAAGCATATCTTCGCCGGTGGTCTATAAATCCCGATGATTGCAACAGTTTGGAATGCCCAGTTGGACTTGGATTCTATAGCTCTGGCTGGTTCATCATGGACGCGGCAACTTTCAACCAAGCGTTCTTCGATATTGACTCCCTCATTCCGCACAATCTTACGTTCGCCCAGCCCGGTGCGGACTCGGTTGTGTTCAAGACCATATACATGAAGGAAGCCTATCCCATCGACCCCAACGCATCATTGTGGTGTGTTCAACTGGTGGATGGGCGGTTCTTCCTGAATTACGCCATATCAAACCGGCTGCTTAATGCCCCGGTACAGGGCGCAACGCAACCGACATATATTGCCAATACCAGTACCAATACGACCACGGCCTACACGCTCCAAGAGGCGGTCAATAAGATTCTCGGCGATATGGCGGCGACTCCGGGCCTTCCGGTGTCAGCCAACTTCCCTGTGCCAAGCACGCTTACGCTTCCAACGTCGGTAGCGTCAGATAAACCAGAAGCGTTATATCTTCAGAATGCCCCGGCCGCGCGTGCCGTGGACTCGCTTTTGTTCACCTATTCGACCGCCGTACTGTTTGACCCGACAACCAATGCGTTCACAACCGACATCATCGGCAACGGCGGCAGTACGCTTAACGGGTTAATAAAGACCGGCTCTGGAACATATTCGACGGAAGGCGTGAGCAGCAGCAGTAGTTCTGGCGGTTATCAATACAATGCCGGTACGCCCGCGTCGGTACAGACTATCGCCACAGTCACGTTGCCATCCATGCAGCCACCGCAAGTATCAATCAACTATCCGATATGGGGCGGCGGCACGGGAAGCAAGCAAGTCAGTCAAGGCGGCACGGGGGCTTACGCTTATACCGGCACGTCAAGCTCAACATCATCATCGGGTTACGGCCAGATGATAATGCAGGGCACCAGTATGGCGTATCCTCCAAGCACGAGTGGCGGATCATATACAACGCCCGGAACGCCATCGACGCTCGCTACCGCATTCTCAACCCGATGGAAAGTCGGATTACGCCGCGACGTTTACAATCAATGGTTCATGCCCGCCAAGTTGGTTGGCGCGTTGGACAAAATCGTATGGCGGCAGCAGATTGGTTGCTTGCAGACCATCATCTATTACCGTGGTTGCCCGATACCCGGCGAACGGCCCGCTTGGTACTGCTTGGACAGCTATCACGCCGCGTCCTACCACGGCTGCATATCCCGCGTTGACCCGTTTGGGCGGCAGCAGATATTTGTAAAAGAAGGCACCTTCCCCGTCCTGCTGACCTATGGATCCAGCCCGGGCGCAGACGGGACGGCAACCGCGGCGGCGTCGTGGGCGTATACGGTCTACGCCGTGAGCGATCCGGGGCTGACTACACCGCTGGCCTCCAATATTCAGCCCACCAAGCCGAGGGGTCTTGGGTCTCGCGCACGGCAGGCGTCGAGCGTGGCCAATACGTCTTACAGCTACGGCACGGCGTTCTATGGCGTGCCTCCGTCAAGCGGGCCGAATACCGTGCTCCTGTGGGATGCTGGCGAAACCGAGCCGGCTTTGTGCCTGACCGGCGGGGCTGCGTGCTGATATGTGCGGCGAACGATTACTTGATCCGACCTCTGGCAAGCTGCTGCGTGATCCGGCGACGGGCGCGGTGCTGCTGAATCCGTGCGGCACAATATGTACGCCCCTAGGGGACATCATTTCTCTTGACCAAGGCGGCATGTCGGTGCTGAGTACAGCTACGGCCACTGGGGCCGACGGTTCAGCCACATTTACGCATCACTCCCTGCAGGCATACGATTGTGTTTGGTCCTTCCCTACGGGGTATAGTGGCCCAGTTTTATTTTCTTGGGCCTACGACGTAAATTACAGCAGTGCCGTTTACTACAAAAATATTGGGTTCCCGTCGCTAGTTCAGTCTTCCAGCGGCCAGTATTGGTTCAGAATCACGGACGTGACCAACCTTTTTTACTTATTTTTGAGCAAAGTTCCGGATGGAAACCCTTCTGGGTCATATGACAACTTACTCACGGAGGGAAGCCTTATCTCGTCCTTTGTCGGTGACTCCAGCCTAGGGGTTGGTGCTGTCGCGGTCGCTGCCGGAGGGGTCGTCTCGTTCGGGGGGAACTTCACAAATATACCCAATACGCCTCCCCCTACGACGCTATACGTGGGGAGTCAGTCTTTTTCAAACGCAGCACCGTCGGCCTGCGGTGCTCCTTTGTGCGGGATAGCCTACGGGGCGTATCCGTATCCAGACGCGGGATTGCTGGGCACTATGGCAGCCGCCCCTCCGGGCACCGAAAATGTGTGCCAGCCGACTGTGGATGCCTTTTACTATGTTCCGTATCTTATGCAATATACCGCAGTTGCGCCCACCTCGGAACCTTTTTATTTCCTTCAGTCGAATTCATTTTCAGGGGTTCTTCAGTGCTTTAACCCAAACTACAGCCCTACCTATCCGCTCACGCTGGAGCTTTCCTGATGCCGTGCGAAAATGCACAATTCACAACGCGGGACTATTCCGTCTGCTCGCTGCGACTGTATGGGGGAAATCCGAGCCACCGGGCATGTGTGCGATGCCAACTCAACACCGACCGGATGTGGCATGAAAAAATTATCATAGAGAATCTAACGGCGAGCGCCAATAGGAAGAGGTCTAAGCCTGTTTTTATAAAGGCAGTTTCCGAAATCGGCACCAAGCTCCACGCCATCCTCGCCGGTTACGGCATAACCGAAGCCGCCGGATGCTCCTGTAAGGCTATGGCGAACCGTCTCAACGGCATGACCAAAGACCAAGTATTAGAGAAAATCGAACAGTTGGCTCTTGGCCTTGTGGATAATCTGAAACGCAATCCCAATGTAGCTGACAATGCTCCGGTTTGGGTGCGCATGGCGGTCAAGGCTATGCGGTTTGATCCGACGGATGTTGCGGCCAAAGCAATGGCGGAAAAGCTGCTGCGGCAGGCGTGTGGGTGATCATGTTGCCAGCGCCGGCAAAATGATCTATTCCCCAACGTAAATGTTGTCCTGTGACGGATCACCCTGCTTTGAGTTAAAGAATTGCCCATCTGGGCCGGCGCTCACCAGCAGAAAATGGCGGCATTTCGGCACGTTTAGAACCGGCACATCAACAAGATCGACTCCCTGAACGTATCGCGATGCCGGATCGACCGGCTCATTGGTTGTTCCCAGATTGTCCACCCACGACGAATTATCAAGGCCGCAAAATGTTGCCATGCCGGGTGTATCGCTGAACGTATTGCCCGACTTCCCACAGACCGAGTAATACAATATTGGATTACTCTTGACCGTCGATGATCCATTGCCGTTGAATTCGTCCGGGAAGTAATAAACAGGCGTTGGATTGCCGTGGAATGGGTCTTGCATCAAGTCCTTTGGCGACATGAACGGTGCCCAAATCTTCTGGGAGAGCATGCTTGCCTCGAATCCATAGGTCGGATA
>JAKAEZ010000029.1 GCA_021819825.1 Planctomycetota bacterium | reverse complement strand
CAAGTGGTGCGAGAAAAAAATATAAACAAATATCCCCCGCCCTCCTGTCGCCCTGTCATTTCGGCAGGCGGGCCGGGCTATTGGATCGGCCCTAAGGTGCGAAGAAAAAGTGATTCGTCACGGCTGACAAATCACCCGAAATTCGTGGCAATATTTCCGCTCAAACGGGCCGTGCGGCCAAAACCCACCTGAGAACCTGCCAGCGTAATGGTCGTATTGCGACGGCGGGATCTTTGGCCTCTTGGGTGAGCATCGCCTCATAGAGCACGGTTGTAATAACTCTCAGGTCGGTTCGCGGCACTTGATCAGCCACCGCATCAACCACCGGATTGGTCATCCAGTGGTCTACAAGTAGCTCTACAAGGAGCGGCATTTACTTGCCCGTGACGCATGTCATGGCGATATCACGCCGTGCGGCAGCGTTTTCCAGCACCAGCTTTACGCGCAACGGCGATCGGCCGGATTCGTCAAAGACCGTCAGTGTATTAGTTCCTGGTTTCAAGTAGCAGGAAGGAATATATAGCCCTTTAGTCATCACCGGATCGGGGTAGCGGCCAAGATTATGGCCGTTAAGCCACATATAACCGCCACCGCAATAGCCCCAGGCCGCCCGCATCACTGGATGTTCACCGTGGCTGTAGTGGGGCAGTGTGAACGTGCTACGGTAGTAGCAGGGGGCATCAGGAACTTGGGTAAACGTGTGCCAGTGCGACCCCGTGTCCACGCGCCCGCCATGCATGCGCCAGGAGGTGATCAACCCCTTATCCTTAATGGCTGATTTGTATTGATAGTGCTCAAAGCCCAATGTGGGAAATGCCTTCAAGGGCTTGCCGTGCGCGGGAACCAGCACGCTTAAAACATTGCCGGATTGGTGATGCCAGAATTGCGCGGCCTGACGCCCAGACCGGGTTTTCGCCCGGATGACGGCGAGGCGTGCGGAATTAAAGACGACCACTGAACCGCGTGGAAGATTTTTCCAGCGCAGCACCAGATGATCGGCGGTAATTGCGGGCAATGCGACACGAAACCAAATCGCCCCCGATCCCGAAGGAATTAAGCCCGGCGCTTTGGGTAAGGGCTTAAATTTTGCCATGTTGCCGCGATCTTCCATGACCTGCATCATGGCATTGATGGGCGGGGTGGTGACTCGGCGGTAAGACCAGCCGGTGATGCCGCCGAGCTTAATAGATTCAAATTGTGTCGTAAAGTGCATCAGCCGTACGGGACCCCAGAGGCCTTTCTGGGCAATAAGAGCAAACGGCCCGGAGTAGGTCCAGTGCTTGCGCCGACCATCACATATCGTCAGAATCGCCAGCGTGTTAACACCCGCTTTCAATTTAATATTGGCAATATGACCGGAAATATCCGTTTGCAATCGGCCATTGGCAAATACTTCACCCCAGTCTTTGACGAATTTGATTTTCAGCTCATAGGCTCCGGCGGCGGGAACGGTAATTTGCGTGCGGTACCATTCATACGAACCGGGATAATCATCAGCGCCCATGGGCAGAGGATCAGTGACAGGCAGCCAATTCTCGGCGTTGAAGCTTGCGCGGGCGGGCGTATCGGCCAAGCGTATTTGCCAATGTTCCAGTAGTGGTGCGCGCAGATGCACAGGCACGGTGGTATTGGTCGGGGCAGTGAAGATCAGCGGCGTAGTGGATGCAGTGTATAACTTTGCTGTAGATATTGTCGCGTTAAGCGGTTCGGTCGTCTGCAAACGCAGAGTATTTCTTTGGCGTGTCAGCGTGCCGACGTAACGTGGGCCAAAAATGATCACGCGTTTGCCCGCATCGTGGAGAAACCAGGTACGACGGGCCAAACCGCGGCGCACCACAAAAATTCGCAAACTTCGCCGACGAACAGTCAGGGTATAAATTTTAATCCCATGTGCGGGGATATTGGTATGGAGAGAATATTGATGGGTAAAGATTCCCGCTTCTTTAAATCCGGGTGACGCGGTTGTCGGGGCTGAAGTTTGTTGATTAAAGCGAAGAAGTATCGCTGAATTGGGAGGCCCGTAGGTAATCAGGCTGGTAACGTTTCCCTGATGGACGATCCGCAAAATCCGTGCACATCCGTGCTGGAGAATAAAGTAACGGTTTAATATAAACTTGCTGACCATGGGGAACAGATGTTGTGGTGGAATGGAAATCGGACAGCCGCCGGGAGGGGTGCAAGTGACCGTGCGTGGAGACAAATTTTGAAAAAAATCGATGCGCCCATGCGGGCTGACCCGGCTGAAGGTGCGTATGCCCCAGGGAATGCCTGAAATATGAACCCCAACATTGATGCTGGTTTCCAGAATTTCTTGAAATGAGCGGGCGAAATCGTTGGTGAATTTATAATGGTAATATAAGGCGCGCAGATCACCGGCTTGCCCGATGGGCGCGGCAAAATCATAGCTGGCTTTATTAATATTGTCATAAAAATGCGATGGAGTCGTACCGCCCACGGCCATGTATACGTCGTACCCGTTGCCGCCATAGCCAATAACATGCCATGGAGCCTGATAGGTCAATACGTGCCGCCCTGGGGCACGATGGCGATAATCGGTATACCATCCGCACCACATTTCCGTCGTATACCATGGGCTGGTGCGATCCAGCGAAGGCCACGGCCCGACGCCTGCGGGGCTGGCTCCGTGGTGTTGGCCGCTGAAAAACATGGGCACGGTGATGCCCAGGGAAATGGCTTTGTGATAAAGATACTGGTAATAATGATTAGGTAAAACCGCGCCCCACCCCGCGCTATCTTCATTTTCCAGCTGCACCATAATTACCGGGCCGCCATGGCTGATCTGATTGGCTGCGACAATCGGTAACAGTTTGTCAAAATATCCGCCCACGGCATGCAGGAATGGCGCATCACCCTCTCGGATGGCCAACCCGGGGATAAACTTCAACCAAATCGGCAGGCCGCCGCTGTTCCATTCACCGTTGCTGTACGGCCCGACGCGCAATATGGCATAGAATCCCATTTTTTTAACCAGATGCAGATAGGCCGCCAGGTTTCTCCGGCCATGAAATTTGAATTGCCCCTTTCGCGGCTCCTGATAACTCCAAAAAATGTACGTTTGTACACAATTAAAACCATCGCGTTTCATTTTTAACAGCCGATTTTTCCATAATGCTCGCGGCACGCGCTGATAATGCAGGGAGCCGGAAGCCAGAAAAACCCTTTTGCCGTTGATGATAAAGCCGCGGCCGTCAAAGTTGATAAACTTCCCGGCATTGCCCCGCGGTGGGAAAAAGGAAGCACTTGCACGGTGGGGTGGCAACATGCTGATGGTCAAAAACATTACAGCCAGCATCAGGTGATACCTGATCGGTAATGTCTTAACAGGTGAATAATTGATTATTTGCTGTGCCATGGCGAAGTTTCATCCTTATGCTGGGCGTGGGCTTGGTATGGGCAATGTGGTAGAGTCATCAGGGCGGCCCCTGCTGGTAAGCCCCTATCGGTGGCGGAGTCGACCGCATGATGGCATCGAATGCTTTCCGATCTGACGGCAGCCAAATGCATAGCTTCCATCGCCAGCGAGCCAGGAGGGTTTGCGGAAAGTTGTGTGCCTGGGCATAGCGGTAGGCCATGATGCGATCCGGCCATTGCATGGCGATGTCTTTTTTGCTGTAAGAATGGCGCTGATCAAGTAATTGCCAGAGATGATAGGCGGCACTGGCCGAGACTGCACCGTCACGTTTTACAGAAGGCGGTCTGTAATCGCTTAAAGGCAGGCCATCCAATTTGGTGTAACTATTATCACCTTTCGGCCCGGCAAGTGGATCAAGAAACATTCCTTGAACCGCCATATTCAGGCTGCCATTGCGCGCCAGACGCACCGGATAAACGCCGGGGCCTTTTAATAAAAAGGTGGTGTACATGCCGCCCCAAAACTGTTTGATTCGGCTTTGCGCCAGGGGCTTGTCCGCTTGCCACGCAACGGCCGGGGGCAGGCCTTGTGGAAACACCTGAACCGTATAGTCCCGCACCATATTGAAGCCGCTTTCGCCGTCCTTATTATGGAAATAAAAGGACAGGCGGTACAAGCCCTTGGGAATGGTCACCGCCAGCCACATGTCCGGGCCTTGGAAGAATCGCGGATAATCCTGGCCATCATCATTCCATTCACCTTCCACGCGCTGACCCATATCCGGATCATAAAGTGTGCGGCGCAATGTGGAATGATCCCACGCAACATAGTAGCGCATATCCCCGGATTGCAGCATGTGCGGTGATGCCTGCTGTTCAATCCGGGCGTAGCCCATACCGCCGATAAAAATATCCTGGCCGGTTTGAAAGTTCGGGCCGCCATCGCAAAGTATGGCATAGGCCACACCATAATGCCCCAACCAGTCGCCCTCCGTGCGCCAGTCCGAACCCAGGCTCGCGGCTATGACCGCACGCCCTTGGCCGGCTTTTACAGAAGCGATGAGGGTTTTAAGCACAGCCGAAGTTACAGACTGCGCGCCGGCAGGCAACGGAGGCGCAAGCTGTGGCTTTGGAGACGGTTTAACTGCAGCTACCGCACCGGCGGGAAGCCGTATTTTAACTTCAAACAACCCGGATTCATAACCGCCTACCAGCATTCCGCCACTGGGCAGGGGGGCCATCGAAGCGATAAAATCATGGCCTGTTGAGTTGCCGGATGAATCCACGGCGGGAAATATCCGGACATTATGCTGATTTAATATCTCAAAGCCGCCGGTTCGGTGGCCAATCCAGATATTTCCATCGGCATCCACGGCCAAAGAGGTAATGTAATCCGTTAAGAGCAAATTCTGTTTAACCGCGGCAGATGAGGGCTTCCAGTGGGTGGGAACGCGCCACAATCCTTGGACTTTGAGAATATAATTTCGTCCCCGAATAAACTGCCAGATCTGGCCATTATCTTCGCCATAGGCCATACCGGATTCGGTTCCCGCGTAAACTCGGTAAGTCGGATGGCCATGACGGAAACCGCGCGGCACCACGGCCAAGGCATTGACGCGATCATCCGGTAGCCCGACACCCCAAGCCTTGGTTGGCGGCGTGAGAGGGCCGGCAATATGCGTCCAAGTTGCGTAATGATCCTTCGGCGAGCCGACCGCCAGACCGTCGCATTGCATACCGACAAAAAGTGTGCCATCGGGCGCAAACGCCAGGCAGGAAAGTTCATTGGCCGGTAAGCCATTAGCCCGGGTGTAATATTGCCATGTATTTTTATGCGTGTGATAGCGTGCCAGCCCTTTGGTTCCCGCGATCCAGACATTGCCGTCAATAGGGGAAACAGCGATGGCAAAGACCCGTTGCCCCAGCGGCCCGGCGCGGCTGGTTGTGGGTGTATCAGGAGTTATTACAGCCGGCCCGTGCGATTCAGGTTGTCCGGCATTCATCAGGCCATTACCGATGCCGCTGTCATGGCCATATCCCTGACCGGCAATCAGATCATAATCCCGCCATTGTTTGCCGTTGTAAACGCACACGCCGTGCCGTAAACTGCCCGCCCAAATTCGGCCCATGCCATCACACGCCAGTGCATAGACATTATTGGGTGCAAAATTCTTTTTATTAAACTGCCGTCGGCGATGCCCGCGTGGCTTGGACGGATCGTAACATATAACCCCCTGGCCTTCGGTGCCGATCCACCATCGTCCGCGTTGATCTATAGTGAGTGCTGTTATCCACGATGAAGGCACCCGCACATGATTGATGGCGGAAATTGTCATCGGTGCCTGTACGCCGGGTTGCGGAGTTGGCAGGCTTTGCAGATAAGTGATTTCGGGAGGCGTGGAAAGTTCATCGGCCAGTGGAGCCCTGGTGGTTTGGGGCATGGGCGGGGCGGATGAGTTTCTCGGTGGGCCGGACAGTGTCACAGTTGCCGCGCTGGGCAAAATTACTGTGCTGCGCTCCATGACAGTCAGGAGAACCACAAACAGCACAATGCCGCAAAGGACCGCCGTGGTCACAATCAGCCCCGCGTATAGGGGTTGCCGCATAAAAACCTCCCCGACTGAAAATAGTACTGGCACCAAGCTCATTGGGCGGCACCGCGGATCACCCCATGATTTGCGGTTGCCTTCCCCGCCATTTTCAATATGACACGGCGATTTCGCCAGGCTATTGCAGTTTCCCGATCAAAAGATTGTAGTATAGTGGCGTGTGCGGATGATAATGTCAAATTGCACGGTGGAATTGCTATCCCCGATACGTCGGCGCTGTAAGTTGTTGCACCCGTGCCGTCGCAAGTTTATGACTATCTTGGTTGGAGGCGATCAAAATAGTGAGATTTGAATTTTCAAATCTGACAGGCCATCAGCAGACGCGAACCGTGGAAATGCCCAGTAGGCTGCCAAGCTTATTGATATTTTCAGCGATATGGCCGCTTCCTACCGCGCAATGGTGGGCGGGGCCTTGGGCGTTCCAGGTTTCCACAAACGCGCGGGCACTGATGGGAAAGCGGTAGCGGCTGTTGGTGTTGCCAATCTCCAGGATGGGGCCGGGCACCGATTCGCCTTGCGCTGTCAGGAGTTTGAGCGTTCCATCGCCGGTTTCAACGACGGATAACAGCGTGACCGGGCCGTGCCTGACGGACATTTCCACCGACAACCCTTTGCCAACTTTGCCGTGATATACGCCTAAGGGGCGGACGCGGGTTTTGCCCTGCGCCATAGCGACGTGGGCCGGGCCGTCATGGCCCATCAGGACAACATCGTCATTAAAATCGATGGCGTAATATTCAGTAAATGAACCGCCCGCTCCGAAGGCGTCCATAATTTTCATAGCCTGGGCGTTTTTTATTTCCATTTCGCCGGCCACGGGAATACCGCGCGCGGTTAATAGTGACGTACCGAGAATAATGGAGCTCATGGTATCTTCATTGGCGGGGTTGCCGGAACCCATGTAGTAATAAGCCAGAGATCCCAATTGATGATTTTCCACCAGTTGATCCAACGCCACACTGGTGCGTGCCGCATGTTCCAGTTCCTGCTTCGGGCAGTCGTTGCGTATGTCAAAAACTTCATGAAAATATGCGACGCGGCGGGCGATGTCTTGAGCGGTGGCTTTCGTCCGCAGAGCCGCAAGTTCATCCACTTCCAGTATTTCGATATGGCCGCCGAATACCGCGCATTGCTTGGTCAGATCTGTGTAAATATCCAACATTCCGCCGTAATAATGCCCCATCACGCCCAGGCGGTTATGTTCCATGGCATGGGCCACAATGGCCGCTGAAATCCAATGATCCGCCTGTTGCCAGACTTCCGGATCGCCGTCCAAAACACCGGTAATCTGATGAAAGGGAATCCGGCTGCGGCTAAACACATTGGCGATCTCGGGTACTGGGCAGGCCTGGCACCATGCCAGCCATTCCCCGGTCATGGCGGTGCGATCGCCCATGGCGTTGAATTTGGCGTAATCCATGGCCGGAGCCGGGGAGATATTAAGAATAATCACCGGCACTTTCGCGCGGCGTACCACGGGCAGGACCGTGGAAGACAGGGCATACGTACTGACAAATAAAAATATTAGATCAACATCGGCCGTGCGGAAATCATGCCCGGCGTTGAGGGCCTTTTCAGGCGTATCAATCAGGCCAAGGTTAACGACCGTTACTTCCGGTCGCTTAAGCCGATTCTCCACGACCGTGAGATAGCCATCCAGGCGTTGTTTCAGGCCAGTGAACTGCGGCCAATACGTATCCAGCCCGATGCCAAAAAGCCCGACTTTAAGGGAACGCGTTTTATTCGCCAATGGTGCCGAGGTGTTCATTTATAATTTAATATCCTTAACAATAGCAATCTGCAATTTCACCGGTCCGACCAATCCGGATTCTGCCAAGGTGTCATTTTTGTTCCATAGTTGCCAGGTGGTGAAGGTGAAGCGGCCGGTGGGACTGGGCTTGCCATCCAGCAGCCACTGCGGCCATTTCAACAAATTACCGGCGGGGGCGCGGTCACAATCTTCCGGCAATAGCTGGTCGCCAATCAGTCGGTTGATCCACAAATTGGTAACCTGTATACGAAGACTATTGAGCCCCGGTTTAAGATTTGCGGTAACATCAAGCGTAAACGGTGACTTCCACTGAATACCCATAGTATGGTTGTTCAGCACGAGCCGGGCCATGACGGCAACTTCACCCAAATCAAGATATATGCGCCGATCCGCAGCAATCAGTCCCACTGGAATCTCGAATTCCGTCTGATACTCGGCGGTTCCTGAAAAATAACGTACACCGGCATCGGGATGCTTATTCCAGGCGATCAGCTTATCCAACTTTATTTCAGCCGGAGCACCCCAGCCAGGGGGAAACTGTACGCGCCATGGTCCGGCAATGGGAAGGGATTTTGGAATATCTAAGGCGTTGATCGTGGAATGTTTGCCGGAAGTAAAGACGCATTCGTATCGGCCCGACTTTGTGTCGTCCATGTGGGCCGAAATATCCCGCACCGAATTTTCAGCAACTATTTGATCGGACTGAAGTGTCGGCCATTTTGCCGGCGCGGGAATGTTGTCTTGTGCCGTCACGTCAGTCTGGTTATTGAGGTTTGGAAGGGCGTAAGCTTTGGTGGGTGCTGGAAAGGCCAGTACGGCAATATCGCGGTAAAAATTCAGATTCGCCGGCGGTTGTGGCAACATTGTATCAATCGCTTTACCGCCGGTGAAGGCCGTGCTTGTCCACACCACGCGCTGCATGGATAGTTCGGGGGTCACCCACGGTCCGCCGCTGCCGCACCAGCCGGCGTCATTGGTCATGTTGATGTGTATCCCTAGGCGATGGGCTTCGGAACACGCAAACTTAAAAAGTTCATAGCATTTCGCATCACCAAATTTGGCCCCATTGAAGCTTGCCGGCGTACCCTGATCCACATCCATAATCAGTACGCCGGCAATTCCCACCGCCTTCATTGCCTCCAGATCAGCGGTAATCCCGGCATGTGTGACGTTCACATCCAGCCAGAACCAATAAACCCATGGCCCGCATTCAAACGGTGGCGACACGAATTTGCCGGCGATTTCCCTGTGCGATGCGGACCTCATGCGGTCGTCTGTTTTGGCCACTGGCGATGCCGAAATGTCTGATCGCAGCATCAGTACACCGGCTGCGGAAAGCCCGATTTTACCGATAAACTCCCGACGGCTTAATGAATTCATGGTTGTATTCTCCTTGGGTGCCGCGGGGCATTGGACAACGCTCAAATTATAAAAATTGCACGCGTTGTTCCGGAATTCATCGTTTCCCCGCCAGCGTTATTACCGCGACGCCCAAGCCTCCCAGATGCAGGCGATTGTGGGCCAGCGTCCGCCGCGCCGGCGGGTGCTGGGCGGTGTGCTGATCCACCCATTGCAGCATCGACGCTTTCGCATGGGGAATCTTTAGCACAACCGGGGAATTGCGTTCGTTGACCAGTAGAATTTTCCGCACGCCGATGGGGGTTATAAAGGCTTGGGCAAAAATACCCGGTGCGCTGGCGCGCGTGGCGATGATTTTATCACCGGGGCCGAAGTTATCACGCAACAATTGCAGCACACGAAACCGCGCATTGGGTACGCCTGTGGTCCAGTTGACCATCGAGACGCTGGGGAACTGACTGGGATAACCAATGAGCTGGCTTTCACCGGCAATTTGAATGCCCTGGCGCGCCAAATGAGCGAATAGATAGGCGTACATGGCACCGCTTAGGTTCCAGTACATATTCGGTATGGGCCGCACCAGTTTCGGTGCGGTGTCAAAAGGCAGAATAGACCCCATTTCGTCAACATCCGTTTGGGTTTGCGGTGAAAGTTTTTTTCGAATGACCTGAATCTGCCGCACCTCACCGAGAAATTCATTGGCTTGCGCAAAGAAAATGTGCGGCCACGTGGCGGGTTTATTGGTGGGTGCCGGGCTGGCATAAAAATGATAGGAGATCATATTTAAAGGTGTGCCGGGAGCGTGATTGCGGGGATTGAGAAAGTAGCGAAACCAGGCCAGATCAGCGGGCTTCCAAATTCCGACTGACGTTGAGGCCAACGCCAGACCCACAAATTTGGTTTGGGGTGAAACTTTATGAATCGCGGCGGTAATGGCGTCATACCAGCGGGTGTATTCTTGAACATTCATGTGATGTTCAAAATCCACCTCATTAAGCACTTCCCACCAGGCAAAGTGATAATGATATGGCGATTTATGCCAATGGCCATATTCATCGCGGAATCCACCTCGGGTATACCAGCTCACCAGTCGGGCGTAATAATTGGCGAGGGTTTTGAGGCTGACGCGCAGCTTTGTGCCCTGCTCGTAATTCCAGACCACCTGGTTAGGGTTTGCCGGCCAAGTGACGGGCTTAGGGGTTTGAAACATCCATTCGGGTATCGTGCTGAAATTCATAATCACCGGATGGCCGGCGGTGGCACGCATAAAATCCTGGACCATGGGGTCAATAAGTTTAAAATTCCAGTAAGTCTTGCCATCCGCGGGCGGCTTGAGTTCAGCCACAGCCAACTGGGGGTAGGGGAGCCACGGTACAAAGCGCACAAAATTCGCCTTTAGCCGACGCAACGCTTGAAAGGCCCGATGACTGATGGGGGATCCGGGCCGGAGCATGGGATTTACCACCACCTGCAAGGTAGGGGTGGTCGGGGAGGTGCCAATGACCTTGGACCACGTCGCCAATACGCTTGCCGGCTTAGCCGCTGCGTAATGTGCCCCGGCCAGGAGCGACAATAAAATCATTGCGACCCACAGGGGCCTATCGCGTCGGAGATATCGAACATGTCGCATAAAAGCTCCTCAAGGCAACTTGCAAAACTGACCCAAATTGTACGGCTTAATTTTAAAGCGCCGCAAGATTATTCACTATCGAATTCACGACGCCGATGTGGTGCGGTTAATAATAAAAAATATGTTATAATTCTAAATTATACTGGGTTGTCGGAGAAGTAAATATATGAAAAGCGACACGTCGTTCGGTTATTTTCCGGTCAACCACACCGCGATTGCAACGGGATTTTATCTTACCGGCGCAGGCGTTGAACGTATCGCTCCGCGGGCAAGTTACCCATTGCCCGACCATCCGGAAATGTATCAATTCTCCTGGAAAACCGGCCGTGTGCTGCCGGAATACCAATTGGTTTTTTTAAGTGCGGGTCATGGTGAATTTGAATCGCTTGAAACCGGGGCGGTTCATGTGCAGGCGGGGGCGGCCTTAATTATTCTGCCGGATGTATGGCATCGCTATCGACCGAAATCTCATACCGGCTGGACGGTATATTGGCTGTCGTTTAACGGTCAGGTGCCGCATTTTTGGCAGCAGGCCGGACTGTTGACTTCCGCTTCCGCCGTTTATTCGCAGGCAACCAATACCTTACCTGTCCGAACGCTGGAGCAAATCGTTCAACGCGCCGTTAAGTCGCCGCAAGATCCCGGGTCCGCTTCGCTTTCATCGTTGGCGTTAATCGCGGGAATGTTGGCCGCTACCCCAAACGGGAGGCCAATAGATGGGTTTAGACACTACTCTGCGCGGCCAGCCAACTCCGCCGGACCGGTCTTGCAACGCGCGATGGAAATTATCTGGAATCACAGCCATCGCGACTTATCGGTAAAAGTAATCGCCGGGCAACTCGGCGTAAGCACCCGAACGCTTGAACGGAGTTTTCGTAAAGCCGTCGGGAGAACCGTTTTAGAGGAACTCACCTCCTGCCGCGTTGCGCGCGCTCAACTTATGCTCCGTAACACCCGTCTGCCTATTAAACGCATTGCTTATGCCGCCGGGTTTTCCAACCCAACGCATCTGGCTGTAGTGTTTCAGCGCACGCTTGGGCAAACGCCCGGACAAATCCGAAGGGGGAATGGCTCCTCCGTGACCCGTAGCGGATATTAACAGGCGAAAAATTCCATGTGCTGGTAAAATACCGGCTATGAGCGTGTCTGCGCACAAAATACGCAAAGTCGCGTTGTTTTCCGGTCGCGTGCAGGGCGTAGGCTTCCGGCGTACAACCGTGGCGCTGGCGGGTGCGTATAAGATAAGCGGAACGGTGCGTAATTTGCCCGATGGATCAGTGGAATTGATTCTGGAAGCAGCGCCCGAGCAGATTGAAAAAGTGCTGCAAGATATTGAACAGCGGTTCGCCGGGTTTATCACGTCGATAACCCTGCAAACGCAGCCGCCCCAGGGGTTGCTCCCAGGCGTGCGAATAATATGGTAATATCCGGGATAATATCCGGACTTCACCGGCAGATTAAAAGAGGATTGTGTGACAAAGCTTACCAAAGTATACCTTATTGTAATGGCCATTTTAATTGCGTTGACGCTCGTGTTAGCGGTCTGGCATTCCCATGAAGTTACTGCGGCTGAAACCGCGGTGAACTACGCCGGTCATGCCGGAAAAGGCAACGGCGGCGTGGCATCCAGTTATGCCAACCTTACCGCCACCAACGCCAATAATCTGCGATTTTTTCTTCTGCTTTGCGGATCCATTACCGCTGCGGCGGGAATTTGGGGGCTGGTGGAATATATCATTTTGCCGCTTATTAACTTAAGCCGGATCGGCGCCATTACGCAGGTAACTTATCATGAGGCGCTGTACCAACCCTTCACGTTAATTGTCTTTGCGATGTGTATCGCGGCCATTGTGATTACCGCATTTGTGCCGTTTAATACCTTTGGTGAAGATACCAAGATGTACCGTGATGTGGCCATGTCGTTTGTGCTGATGTTTATTTTAATCATTATGGTATTTGCCACGGCCAAAGTTATTGATGAAGAAATTGAAAACCGGACCATGCTGACCCTGATGAGTAAACCGGTGGCTCGCTGGCAGGTCATCATCGGGAAGTATCTCGGCATTGCCTGTCTGATGTTTGTCACGATGGCCATCTGTACCATTGCCGTAGCGGCCTGTGCGTGGATTCGGTATTTCTCCGACCAACGCATTGACTTGTCCGTGGCATCTTACGCCGGTCAGCAAGCGCTGTATTGGGCCAACGACATGGCCATTATCGCGTTAATTCCGGCATTCGTGTTGCAATTTATGGAATTGGCCACGCTGGCCGCCATCAGCACCGCCATCGCCACCCGTTACAGCCTGGCTTTGAATATGACCGTTATTGTCGTTTTGTATATCGGAGCCAACCTGACAAGGTTTGCGCCGCTGCTGCATCTGGGGGAACCGTGGCAGGCGCTGGTGGATGGCGGCAGCTATTTTCTGCCGTATCTGACAAATTTTGACATTAATCAGGCCCTGATCTACCGTCCTATTTCCATGCCCGGACATTACCAGGGGGCCGATGCACCCACCATCGGCCAAGTAGTCGGTTATGTCAGCATGGCCTCAGCATATGGGCTTATGTACATCGGGGCGGCACTGAGCATTGCCGTAGCACTGTTCCGTAACCGGGAACTCACGTGACAGAGCGATACGTGCAAGGGGAAGCATTCAAGCGTAAGAGCTTGGAATCTGCGGGCTGGAAGCTTAAGCCCCGGGTTTAGGCTATCCCCGGGTTCTTATCGCAGTTTGGGCAATTCATGAGCGTCGGGGCCTTGAACCTTAAATGCGGAGGGGCTGCCATATACAGGGTTGTCAACCCGGTCACCCAAAGGCGATGCTGTGTTCGGTCTTGTTACGGATCGAGTCGTTAAATTTGGTCAGCGTAACAGAATTTCCGGAGGGGCTGAAAACGACGTTATTCATAAAGGCCCGCATCAGCAGAATCCCTCGACCATGTGTGCATTCAATATGCTGGTCCGAGGTCGGATCGGGCAGGCTGGCTGGATTAAATCCGGGGCCGTCATCTTCCACTACCACATCCGCCCGGCGCGGCGTTACACGATATTTAATGCGGACATGCTTATCGCAATCGCACCGGTTGCCGTGTTTCACCGCATTGGCAAAAGCTTCATCAATGGCAAGTTTAAGGGCAAATAAATCGCGATCGGTAAATGAATATCTTTGGCACTGGGATAATATAGTTTCTTCAACTTCTTCCACTCGCTTGGGGTCGCTGGGAATTTCCAGCCGACACCACAATCCGTGGGAAGTGGAGGATGGATCAACCGGCCGGCGGGCGGCCGTTGTTTTTTCCAGTCGCATTCGTCCCATAGTGACGCCCGTCCTGAGTTATGCTTGCAAGTGTTTACCAATCCATGCGTTTCACGGGCATCCATACCCTCTTGCTCGACAGACTGACCTAACTTTCGCACGCCGGCTACACACCGGAAAAGCCTGCCTCAAGCCCGCGTTATACGGCGCTCTGTTTGCTTTGAGGCTCAAAGCTTTCTTTCGCTTCCTTTATTGTCGGATAAATGCGAAAGAGTTTATTAAGTTTTGTGATAACAAAAACTTCAAATATCTGCGGATGAATATTACAGAGCCGCAATTGTCCGTCATGATTGCGAACTTTGTTGTTCACCGTAATAAGCGTTCCCAAAGCCGCCGACGAAAGATGATCGACTCCGGCGAACGAAATGATGACCTTGGGGCGGTGCTCATTTTCGACCAATGCCACAAGCTGATCCCCGATTTCGGCAATATTTGCCTCATCCAGTATTTTCCGGTGGGTAAATTCCACCAGAACGATTTCACCGTCACGGGTAATTTTCAATCTTGCCGCATCTTGAAGCATGCCGGCCTCCATAACTGCGCGGAAAAGGATCCTTCCTGCCGGGCAGATTGCCTTTATAACATCTTTTATCATACGCGCCCAGGGCGTTGTGTCAATGTTTTATTGCGCAGTTTATGGAATGCCAAACTTACTTGCGAGCCGATAACGTATATAATTATGTTATGGTGATTCATCGAATGTATGCATGAGGTCGGTGATTTGAACAAAAACCTGATTGGCATTTTCGAGTGGGGGGCGGTGCTGGTTGCGGCGGTTATTATCGGCTGGATGGTGATCCGGGCCGTGCGCAGACGGGTGGCCAACCCCCCGGCGGAGATGACGGGCTTTGGGTTTTCACTTAAACAAATTGAAGCGATGTATGAACGCGGCGAACTGACCGCGGAGGAATACAAAGCCCTGAAGCGCCGCAAGGCCGAGCAGGCCGCACGGACAGCGGAAAAATACCTTGCTGGACCGGGTCGTAAAGGACCCAATTTCCCTAAAAAATAATGCTGGTCCCCGAATTTTTGTATACTGTAGCGCAAGCACCGGTGGCAAAGCTCGTGGCAGCCGGGATAGCTCGTAAAATTACGGACTGCGGGTTCGGGGAAGTGCTATCGTGGCGGATCATCAAATATCCAGAGATAAGCAGCATACGGCGTGGATATCGCTGATGGCCAGTTTGGTGATGACGATATTAAAGCTGCTGATGGCGCTGTTAACGGGCAGCCTGGCCATTCTTTCGGACGCTTTGCATAACGCGGTAGATGTGCTGGCTACCATTATCACACTGGTCGCAGTGCATATTAGCGATCGCCCCGCGGATCAAACGCATAATTATGGTCATGGCAAAGTGGAAAATCTCTCGGCTTTTGCGGAGAGTATTATTCTGGCGTTGACGTCCTTCTGGATTCTGTGGCGGGCGATTCTGGATTTCCGCCATCCGCATACTTTGCCGACGGGGCCAACCATCATTGCCATCGCGGTATTATGTGCAGCCATTGGCGTAGATATCTGGCGCACGCTTCAACTGGTCAGAACCGCCAAAAAGTTTGGCAGCGAAGCGCTCCGCGCCAGCAGCGTGCATTTCCGTATGGATCTCATCAGTGCCGCCGTCGTACTTATAGCGTTACTGTTGTCTCTTTTGAGCCATGGTCGGCTCGCATGGATGGATAATGTGGGTGCCGTAACCGTGGCAATCTTGATGATTGGATCTGCGATACGTCTGGCGCTGCATTCGGTGGATGTGCTGGTGGATCGAGCGCCCGAAGGCGTTGATACGCAACTGCAGGAAATTATCCGGCGCGTGCCCGGAGTCATGGATGTGCCGCGCATCCGCGTGCGGCAGGGCGGCAATCGTCGTTTTGTGGATACCACCATTCGTGTGAATCCCACGGCTACATTGGAAGAAGGTCATAGAATTGCGACATCGGTGGAACTGGCGGCTTCCAACGAACACCCCAGCATAGATATTACGGTGCATGTAGAACCCGGCGACGCCGAACCAAGCTTGGCGGCTATTGTGCGAAGTTTGGCGGAGGCCATGGAATTAGCGGTTCATGCGGTACACGCCCATACCATCAACGATCGTGTGTACTTAAGTTTTCACGTGGAATTCGGGGCGGATATTACCGTGGCCAATGCCCATGGCAAGGTGACGGAACTCGAAAAGCGCATTCGTATGCGTCTGCCCCAGGTTGCGGAAATTGCCAGTCACATTGAACCCGTGTCGGCCGGGGCGGAATAATAGAAAACCAAGGGGAATCGGTGATGGAATCATCTTTGAATATGGCATTGAAAGAATGGTCGATTGTATGTGATGCCGTGCTGGCCGGCCAACAGGCGATATTGTTGCGCAAGGGTGGGATATATGAAGCGGCCGGGGAATTTGAACTCGAGCATTCCAAATTCCTCCTGTTCCCCACTGTCCTGCATCAGAAACCGGACTCGGTAAAAGCGGCCTGGCGAGACCAGATAAAAACGGTGGACCGCGAACCTGAGGAAATTACTATCCGCGGATGGGCGGAAGTATTTTTTATCGCCCGCGTACCGAACCGCTGGGCATTTGATTTAATGGACGATTTGCATTTATGGGATAAGCCCCTGATTGACATGCGATTTAATTATCGTCCGGATTATCCGTTGTATATCATTGTGGTGCGGGCCTGGAAGTTGCCACAGCCGCTTAAACTATCTTTGGATCCACAATATGCCGGATGCAAAAGCTGGGTCCCGCTACGCGCCCCCGTCGCTGTTAGCGGCAGCCAACTCGTAAAGCCCGATGCTGAGCTGTTGGAAATTAAACGCCGCATCGTTACAGCGTTTCATCGCACCAATCCGTGATATGCCCATAGGAACATTCCGGGCAGGCCCCAGGCTGGCCAACTCGACCGCTGGCGTGGAATCGCAACGAAAGAGAACCGCACCATCAAATTCAGCCGCATTGAGCATCCAGCTCAGCGCTTCCGCATTGAGCTAATGGCACCTCCCGATTGGGACGCCCTGGTGCGGGATGTAAAAGGCTCGGCAGCCTATGCGCGTACCAACACTGATCCGGAATGTTGTAGTTTCTCCCCGCTTGTCAGGTACTGCGCGGGCTTTTCCCAGTTCAAATTGTTAATCAGGCACTCTATATAATCCGCGCGATGGTGGCCGAAGTCATAAAAATAAGCGTGATCGCATAAATCCAATGTTAATATGGGCTGCGCGTCCCAGAATGGGAAAAGGCCATTGTGCTGCCCGGACAAGTTCCATAGCCGCCCGGTTACGTGATCCATGACGGTCCAAGTCCAGCCCCGGGTTCCCAGCGCGGTACGGCGGAGATCTTCAATATAATTTTCCATGGAGCCAAAGTTAAGGCTGATGCGCTGTTTTAATAGGGGTGGAATTGAAGTTTTTTGGTCACCCAAAATATCAAAATACATTTCATGATTGCGCACCGCCGCCAGGGCAAAGCACAGATCGCCCTTGATATTGACAATATCCACCGAGTTGGCCAAGTGGGGCGTATTCTGAATGGCGACAAGACGATCGGAAAGTGCATTGGCTTTTCGCACATAACCGCAATAGAGTTGATGATGTTCATCCAGGGTGGTGCGACTAAGGCCCGCAACCGAGCTGAGATTGGCGAAATTACGCGGTTCCAAAACACTTTCCATGGCGTTACCTCCTAAGCAAAACCCCGAACAACCATCCTTGCCCGACTAATTTCGTAACCGTTCCATCGGCCTACCACATTTCCCTAGGTTGGAGTGTAAACCTGTTGGGTTTGGGTTACAAGGTGCGATAACATTTTGGCACGATGAAAACACTGGAATCTAGAACCTGGAATCTGGAATTCCGTACTTGGTAACGGGCAGTCTGGCAAAACTGCAGCGCAGCGCTTTAAAACCTCCTGCGTCATCGTCCTGTCTCCTGTAACTGTAGCCTATAACCTAACCGATGGCCTAACTCCCCGTTGGCCCAGGCACACCCAGCACATCGTTCATGCTATAGCGGCCCGGCGGTTTTCCCGCCATGAAGGCGGCGGCCCGCAAGGCACCGCGCGCAAATGTGTCACGCGTACTGGCGGTGTGTTTCACTTCCACGCGTTCACCGGCGGTGGCGAAATAAACGGTATGCTCTCCAATAACATCCCCCATGCGCACGGCGTGCATGCCAATATCCCCGGCTTTCCGCGGTGTATCTCCGCCATGGCGGCCGTGTACCATCGCCTGATCAATATCTCGGCCTGTGGCCTGGCAAATGGCTTGAGCCAGTGAAAGTGCCGTTCCGGAAGGAGCATCTTTTTTCTGATTGTGGTGCGCTTCGACAATTTCAATGTCATACGCCGGGCCAAGCTGCTGTGCGGTCTTGGCGACAATCGCCAGTAACACATTTATCCCCAGGCTGGTGTTGGTAGCCTGCAAAATTGGAATAGTTTTTGCGGCTTGGTCAATCAGGGCATGGTCGGCCGCTGTCAAGCCGGTGGTGCCGATGACCATGGCCGTTTTGTATTTCACACAGGATGCGATCATCAAACGGGTAGCCACCGGGGCGGAAAAATCAATCAGCACATCCACGCCCGGCGGTAAATCGGCTACGACTGCCGGTGTTTTTTCCGCGGGATTCGCCGTAACGCGATCAATATGGGCGACGGTCTTGAAAATCTCCGGCGATTCCATGGCCAAGGCGGAAATTCGAGTCCCCATGCGGCCTGATGATCCACAAATTGCGATTTTGAGGGGTTGATGGGTCATATTGGATTCCAAAATAGAGTCTTACCGTAACATCTTATATCGTATGCGAAAGTTTAGCAGGCTCACTGCCGCTTGAAAACAGTGACAAATCCGCCGTCGCACCTTTCTTCCGGAATTCCCGCCGCGGGAAGTTGGAATTCCCGTCGTATATTACGCCATTGTTCCCCGGGCCGCGCACGCAGAAAATCATTCACAGCGACGGTGTTTTCATCCGGATCAATACTGCACGTGCTGTATACCAGAAGCCCCGTGGGTTTGAGGTGTTCCGCCGCATCGTCCATGAGCCTGGTTTGCAACTCCCGCACGGCAGTCAGATCAAACAGCGGCCAGCGCCACCGCACTTGCAGTCGCCGGGCGATCACACCGGTATTTGAGCAGGGGGCATCCACCAGCACGGCATCAAATAAGGGCGGCTTGTGCGCGCGAAATGTCAGCATATCGATTGTGCGGATATTTGTTACGCCGACTTCGGCGGCGCGGCGTTCTATAGCGGCTAATTTTTCATCCGCAATATCTGTTGCGATAATCAGGGCGTGCGGCATCGCCCGCGCCAGTTGGATGGTCTTGGTTCCCAGCCCCGCGCATAAATCTAAAATCCTTAATGGCTCGGAAGAACTGTTGGTTTCGGCCTGCAATACCGCTGCCAAAGTCCTTGCCGCCCGTGCGGCGGTGGGATCCTGCGGAGAGAGTTTGCCCCGGGCAATCAGCGATTCGATGACGGCATTCCAGCCGGCGGCGGCTACGAAAAAATCCGGTGCCTTGTGCGGTGACAGCCCGGCGTCCGGCGGAGGGATATAGCCCTTTTGATCACACCGCAGTGTTACCGTCGGCGGAATGTTATCTGATATTAATACATTGCGAATGTGTTTCTCACCAATCCATTGCATCATTGCTGACACCAGTTCGCGCGGGTGGCTGGTGGTTACGGCCAAGTGGTCAATAAGTTGCCGCTGTGGATCAGGAAAAATGGCCCGGTTTAATTTCACTTGCCGCCGACTGTCCAGCGGAAAGGCGTGAACGTCGGATGCCGCCAGAGGTTCCACCGCGCCACCGAGCCGCTGGATGTTGCGCAAAACCGCGTTGACAAACCCCGCCGCTCGGACAGCTCCAAGCCGCCGCACGACTTCCACGCTGGTATCAATGGCCGCATGATCGGCGATGCCCTGAGCTATCACAAGTTGATAAGCCCCCATTCGCAGAACCGCCATGACATCGGGCTCAATATTGTCCAGCGGTGTTTTGGAAACAGCGTGAATCATGGCATCCAGCGTCAGGCGGCGGCGAATGACGCCACAGATCAGATCAAATGCCAAGGCCCGATCCCGTGCCGCCAGTGCCTGCCATTCCGGTGAATCCCGCGATTCAATCCGCGGCGGATCATGTATTTGCGTCCAGGTGGAAAGAATTTGTGCTGCCAATAATCTGGGGTCATTGTTCATGGCTCTGATAATAGCAGAACCCCTGTGAACAACTACCGTAAGTGCGATATAATAATGCCTATGATCTATCTGGATAACAATGCGACGACCCAAATAGCCCCGGAAGTTCTCCGCGCTATGATGCCGTATCTTGAAAAAGTGTACGGCAATCCTTCCAGCGTGCATCAGGCCGGGCAGGAAGCGCGCCATGCCGTGGAAGAAGCCCGTTATCAGGTCGCGGAGTTTATTGGATGTCGGCCTGCGGAAATCTTATTTACCAGCGGCGGTACGGAATCAGATAATGCGGCAATTATGGGCGTGATGGCCGGGAGTGCCGGCAAAAAAACAATTATTACATCTACCGTGGAGCATAGCGCTGTGCGTGAGCCGCTGGCACATCTGGCGAAAAAGGGCTATCGCATTATTGAAATCGGTGTTGATGCGTTGGGGCGATTGGATATGCCCGCTTTGCGAACCGCGCTGGCGGACCCGGACGTGGCGCTTTTAAGCTTGATCTGGGCGAATAATGAAACCGGCGTTACTTGTGATATTGACACGGTCGCAGCTCTGGCACGGGAACGTCGCGTGATATTTCACGTCGATGCGGTGCAGGCTGCCGGAAAAATCCCTTTGCAATTCTCCAGCCGCGGCGTGGATTTACTTTCAATCAGCGCTCATAAATTTCATGGCCCAAAAGGTGTGGGAGCTTTGGCGGTGCGGCGGGGTGTGGCATTTTCTCCGTTTATTCGGGGTGGGCCCCAGGAACGCGATCGGCGGGGCGGCACGGAAAATGTTGCGGGCATTGTGGGGATGGGGGCCGCGGCGGCAAGGGCCGCGGGCCGACTGGCGGATGGCGGAAATGTTCAACGCATTGCAAGCCTGCGCGATAAGCTGGAAGCGGGAATTCTCCGAGATGTGCCCGAAAGTTTTGTCAATGGTGATCCGATGTGCCGCACGTGCAATACCACCAACATCGGCTTTTCATCCCTGGAGGCCGAAGCCATTTTGATACTTCTGAACCAGCATGAAATCTGCGCCAGTGCCGGAGCGGCCTGTTCCAGCGGCTCATTGGAACCGTCGCACGTTCTCAAGGCAATGGGGATCGCGGAAAAAATCGCCCATGGCTCGGTGCGATTTTCACTCTCAGAATTTACCACGGAAGCGGAAATTGACCAGACTCTCCATGTGATCCCGCAAGTGATTGCCCGCCTCCGACAGGTGCTGCCGGTGGCGTAGTGGACAGCCGTTAGGAGTTGGGAGTTAGGAGTTAGAATTGGAATCGCTTCGCTTTCAGAAAATGCGAGATGCGGCCCTGAAGTGCGTCGTGGCAGCGCGGCGTTTATGGGGACAGGCTTTCGGAATGGACAATTTATGATGGTAGGGCAATTGCAAAATCAGATGACGGCCGATGCTGCGGGGATGGCCGCTTCCGGTTCAGGACTGTACGCCGTGCGGATTACTCCGGCGGGGGCTGGGGCCATTGCCGTAATCGCGGTTATCGGATTGGCGGCAAGGCCGTGCGTTATGCAGTTATGCATGCGCGCGAAAGACTTGGCGGTGAATAGCCTGACCCGCGCGACGCTACGGTTTCAGGGCCGGGAAATTGATGATGCTTTAGTGGTATGCCGTGAGGAATATCACTTTGAGATTCATGCCCATGGTGGCGTGGCGGTGGTGGAGCAGATTTTGAGCGCGTTGGATGCGGCTGGGGCAACGGTGCGGGATGGGTTTGAAAACCTGCCGAATCACCAACCTTTGCAGGACGGTCAAACGGCATCCCCGGCACCGGCCATCCTAAATGAAGTGCTGACGGCACTGCCAGGTCTGGATAATTCTTTCGCGGTGCGCCTGCTGGCCAGTCAGCATATACAGGGTCTCGGGGCATGGGCCGGCCGGAGCGCGGCCCGCTTGAAAAATTCATCTCATATTGATGCGTTGTGGCGCGTGCAGTCGCAGGCCCGTTGGATTTTGGAAAAATCCACTTTTTTTCGGCACTTTAGAACTCCGCCGCGGATCGCCCTGATTGGTCGGCCCAATGCTGGAAAATCCACGCTGATCAACACCCTTGCGGGCCGATCGGCAAGTATCACCAGCGACCTTGCCGGCACCACCCGTGACTGGGTGGACGTAATGATTCGTATCACCGCCGGAGATGTATCATTAAACGCGGTTGTCGTGGACACCGCCGGTATGCGCTGCACAGACGATCCGCTGGAGCGCGAATCCATTTTGCGTTCGCACCAGCAGACGCTCCACGCTGATATTACTGTATGGGTCATCGACGGCACGCAACGTGATGAATCTGTCCCCGCCGGTCTGGATTTAAACGGTCCTTCCCGCGCAATTTACGCCCTCAACAAAACCGATCTGGGCCTCCATGACAAACATTTCACCACACGTGACCGCAACGCAACGGTCTGCATGAGCGCCTTAACCGGCACCGGTATTGAGGAACTGCATGAAGCAATTCTCAAAGCCCTTGGCGTATGGAACTGCTCCCCACAATCACCGTTGGTTTGGACGCCCCGACAACGCAACCTGCTGGAAGAAATATCCGGCACGCCGGGCAGTGCGGTAGTTCTGACACTTTTAAGTGAACTATGCGGTGAGTGGCAATGATCAAGGACCAGACCACGGACAAGTTGATCATTGGTCATTGAGCATAGCGCTTGGCCTGCCGGAATTTTCAGGTAAACTCTGATGATGAAAAAGAAAGAGTCACAGAGTTTTGAAATTGACCTGGTAAAGGAATTTCGGTTTGAAGCGGCGCATCGGCTGCCACGAGTTCCGGCGAACCATAAATGTGCGCGTCTGCATGGGCATTCGTTCCGCATTGAGGTCCATGTGGTGGGTCCGGTAAGTCCGGAAACGGGGTGGTTAATGGACTTTGCCGACATGCAGCAGGCTTTTGCCCCGCTGATGGATCAGTTAGATCACCATTATCTTAACGACATTCCGGGACTGGAAAATCCCACCAGCGAACAGTTGGCGCGGTGGATATGGATACGTTTGAAGGAACGCCTGCCACAGTTGGTGCAGATAACCGTCCATGAAACGTGTACGAGCCGATGTATTTATCGCGGAAGAGAAAAATCATGATTCGCGGATAAATCGCTTGGCGGAATCGCCCGTATTCACTAAAATGATGGAGTTGAGTTGGACTATTGCCTTGGAAGGCAGAAGGCCCCAACGCGGATGCGAGGTTTGTGCAGGCGTTATTTTTCCACGGACAGCACCGATTTTCAGTGCTTTTCGTTTGGAGGGCATGTTTTGACTTTAAATGGAAAAGGTGTGTCAGTGACAACTTTGGTTGAGCCACAGCAGAAAATTGATCCCTCCCCTTCCCAAATGATGGATTGGTACCGCCAGATGGTGCTGATCCGGGCGTTTGAAATGCGTTGTGCACAGTCATACCAACAGCAAAAAATCGGGGGCTTCTGCCATTTGTATGTTGGGCAGGAAGCAGTCGCGGTTGGCAGCATCGCGGCGGTGCGGCCCACAGATTATGTCATAACCGCCTACCGCGACCATGGTCATGCTATTGCGCGGGGGATGGACATTCATCCCTTGTTTGCGGAGTTATATGGTAAAAAGACCGGCTGCTCCCATGGCAAGGGCGGCTCGATGCACTTTTTCGATGCCAAGAAGAATTTCTTTGGCGGTCACGCGATTGTCGGTGCCCATATTCCGCTGGCGACGGGTCTGGGTTGGGCGGCCAAGTACCGCAAAGAAGACCGCGTGGTATTGTGCTATTTTGGTGACGGGGCGATGAATCAGGGATCTTTCCATGAGGCCCTGAATTTGGCGGGTCTGTTCAAGCTGCCCATTATTTTTATGGTGGAAAATAACGGTTACGGCATGGGCACGCATCTGCATCGGGCCTCGGCTGTGACGGACTTGAAGCTGCGTACCGGCGATGCCTATGGTATTCCGGGTAAAGATGTTGACGGTATGGATTGTGTAGCGATGTACCGCATGACTATGGCGGCGGCGGAATATTGCCGCAAGGGGAACGGATCCATTTTTCTGGATGTAAAAACCTATCGCTATCGCGGCCATAGCATGTCCGATCCACAGAAGTACCGCACCAAAGAAGAAGTGGCGCAATATCAGGAACATGACCCCATTGGTCGGTTGGAAAAACAACTCAAAGACTCACACATTCTCGACGATAAAAAAGTAACTCAGATCAGTGATGAAATTCATGCCCAGGTGGAAGCCGCCCATGAACAGGCCGATGCCGATGCCTATCCGGATACGGCGGATGTATGGTCGGATATTTATGCCAATACGTTTGGGGATTATAAAGCGTAAGGACACGGTCTTTCCGCCTTGGCACTTGATGGCCCAGTAATTGATACGTGCCGGCGACCATTGAATATAATGCACCAGAAAAACACGAAGGAATACAAGCTATGCCCGAAATTCAAATGCGTGAGGCGCTCAATCAGGCCATGTGTGAAGAAATGCAGCGTGATCCGGATGTATTTCTTATCGGCGAGGAAGTTGCCGAGTATGATGGTGCATATAAAGTGTCGCAGGGTATGCTGGCGAAATTCGGCCCGATGCGCGTGGTGGACGCGCCGATTTCTGAATCCGGTTTCGCCGGGCTGGGCGTGGGTGCCGCGATGGTCGGCATGCGACCGATTATTGAATTTATGACCTTTTCGTTTTCACTGGTGGCATTTGATCAGGTGGTCAATAACGCCCCCAAAATAAGACACATGTCCGGCGGGCAGTTAAAAGTTCCGATTGTGTTTCGTGGTATTTCCGGGCCTGGGCAGCAGCTTGGGGCTACACATTCATGGACCGTCGATGCGCTTTACACCCATGTTCCGGGTCTGAAAGTGGTTTGCCCCACAACCGCGTATGATGCCAAGGGCCTTTTGAAAACAGCCATTCGCGATGATGATCCGGTTATTTTCCTGGAAAATGAATCCATGTATGGTTTGCGTGGAGAAGTACCGGAAAAGGAATATCTTTTGCCCTTCGGTAAAGCGGATATCAAACGCGAAGGATCAGATTGTACAGTGGTAGCGTGGGGACATTGCTGCCTGACCGCGTTGGCGGCGGCGGACAAGCTACACAAAGAGCACGGAATTGAAGTTGAAGTGATTGATCCACGTACTTTGCGGCCTCTGGATATGCCGGCGATTATGGCATCGGTGCAGAAGACGGGCTATTGTGTAACGGTGGAAGAGGGATATCCGCAGTGCGGGGTGGGGGCGGAAATTGCGGCACAGTTGCAGGAAAATTCTTTTGATTATCTGGATAATTCCGTGATACGCGTGGCGGCCATGGATGTCCCTATGCCGTACAGCAAGCCCTTGCTGCAACATGTGCTGCCTGGGGTGGAGCGCGTTGCCGACGCCATCAAGAAAGCCATTTATTTTCAAGGGTAATTGCACGGGAACTTCATGGATACGATGACTTCCGGGCGGCTGACGCTGGATTCCTCCGAGCTGGATAAATTCTTCGCCTTGGCGGGGCAAAAATCTTCCGCGACACTGGCCGCATGGGACCCGGAAAAAGGCGCGCCGGTTTTTACCGTTCAAGGAAAATATCAAGCCCGCAACTGGACGCTGTGGACCGAGGGATTTCTGCTGGGGATTCCCCTGCTGGTCTTTGACGGCATCGGCGATGAAGCACTGCTGAAAGCCGCACAGCAGCACATTGAAAAACACATGGCGCGGCACGTATCCAACATCGGCGTGCATGATCATGGCTTTAACAATATTTCAACCTACGGCAACCTGCGCAGGTTGATGCTGGGGAAAAAAATCCGCTTTGATCGGCACTACCTGAATTTTATGGAAATGGCTTTGAAGGCCAGTGGGGCGGTGCAGGCGGCCCGCTGGACCGCGATCCCATCTGACCCGGAAAAAAATCCCACGTGCCGCGATGCCGGATTCATTTATTCATTTAACGGTCCGCATTCCCTTTTCAGCGATACCATTCGCTCCTTGCGGGCGCTGGTGGTTGCGTGGCAGTTGAATCATGAATTATATGGGGAAAATGACCGTCCCATTAACCTTCTGGCACGCAGCATTCATCACGGTTTAACGACCGCGAAATACAATATCTTCTACGGCACCGGCCGGGATTTTTATGATACCCAGCCGGGCCGGGTGGCCCATGAGTCCATATTTAATATCAATGATGGACAATTTCGCTGCCCGAGCAGCCAGCAGGGGTTTAGCCCTTTTACCACATGGACGCGCGGACTGGCTTGGCTGCTTCTGGGATTTGCTGAGCAACTGGAATTTCTTTTAACGCTCGACAATGTGCATTGGAGCGTCTTAACGCGGTACTTCAAGGGATATTCCGGTTCTGAACTTAAAAATATGGTCATGGATACGTATCTGAAAGCCGCACTGGCAACGGCCCGATGGTATCGCCTGAACAGCTTCGGTGACGGCATGGTGTATTGGGATTCCGGCGCGCCGCATTTGCCGCACCCGGTAACGTATCGCAATACGCCATCGGATCCGTTTAATGATCATGAACCCATTGATTCCAGCGCCGCCGCTATTGCCGGACAGGGATTTATCCGTCTGGGTTGTTATTTGCAGCGCAGCCGGACGGGCAGCGGAATGGACTATTTCACCGACGGGTTTCGTATTGCTAAAACGCTATTTTCTGAACCGTATTTAAGCACATCGCCGGATCATCAGGGAATCATTTTACATTCGGTGTATCATCGCCCCAATGGCTGGGATTACATTCCTCCCGGCCGAAAAATACCGTGCGGCGAAAGCAGCCTGTGGGGCGATTATCATGCGGTGGAACTGGCGCTTTTGCTGAAGGCTTTTGTGAACGGCGGATCGTATCATTTTTTTTGATCATCAGGGCCTGGGCTGACGAGCTGTTTTTTTGCCAATGCGCTGTCATACCAAAGTTGTAATGTCCTGTTTGGCCAAAGTTAAAATGTCCTCTTTTAGAAAAAGAGGATGTTATGTGCCAAGAGGAATTACTGATGACAAGTCAGCGGGATCGGGATCGTCTTCGTGT
>JAKAEZ010000028.1 GCA_021819825.1 Planctomycetota bacterium | reverse complement strand
TGCAATTGCTGCTGGAGAATAGAGATTTCCTGGTAGGCCTGGGCCACCTGCTGGATGTTCTTGGCATAAATGGCCGGGTCAAAGACGATGCCAAAACCCCACGAGGTCCGTGGCGCCGCCATAAGTACGGGGCCGGCCACCAATATTCCCATCACCATGCGCCGAACGAATTGTGATGATTTGCATGGCGTCCGAGGTTTTTGTGTTGGGTTTAGAAATTGCCGAATCATGATTGTTCTCCAAAATTCAGATTGATCTTTCTTTTAGTTGCCAAACGGGTCCTGCACCGGCTGGGTATTGGCCGGACTGCTCCAGTCGTGCATTACCCATTGGCTTACCGCGGCGTGGTATGCCCGGCGGGACTGATCTTGGGTCATCAATTGTGTGTTCAGACGATCATTGGCGGCTTTGAGCGCAATGATCCGACCAAGCTGCGCACTTAAACCGGCTAAAAGCTGGTTGTGGGCCTGGATCGCCGCAGTCAGGCCGGGGACATGGCCGGATGCGACAACAATCTCTCTTGTCTGCGCCGAATCCGCCAGCACACCGGCGACAACCTGGTTCTCAAGCTGGCGGTTCTGAAAAATACCCGCCCGGTTATCCTGATCCCACGCGGCGCGCAGGGTATTCATCTGGTCAGTGTTGGGATTCTGTGTCCCGTCGCCAAAGGAAAGCGGCTCATTGGCCGCCATCTGGCCGGCCGGATCGGATGAGGCAAAACGCCCCCCATTCTGGAGCACCAGCGTGACGCCCTGCATGGATTGGGCCATGCCCGGCCAGCTATTCGTTCCCAGGCCGGCGAGCATGCGCTCCTGGTTCTGCAATTGGCTTTCCATGTGGGCGATTCTCTGCAAACCCGTGGAAATCTCGAAAATGTGCTCGACAAAGTTGCTCGGATCGAAAACCACGCCGCCGAAAAAGCACGCCATGGCCGGCGCGGCAGTCAGCAGGCCGGCCGTCAGGGCGCCGGCCATCGCCGCCTTACGCCATTTGGAGCGTTGTGGATTCACGTTGTTGCAAATGTTCTTGTCCATGATTATTCCTTTCAGAATCTGTATTGCTGTGGTTGATGGTCACGTCTGCCAATACGGCGGCATGGCCGGCATCGACCAGCCCCAGTTCTTCCAGCCAGGCCTTGCCGAAATCTTCGGCGCCATGCCGGGCCAGAATGCGTGATATGCGTGCCTGGTCTTCCGGCGAACCGGCGGCGCAGAAGGCCATGGCGATTGCGCCAAAATCCAGTTGGAACAATCGCGATCCCTGCCGGCACTGGAGGTAATAGTCCCGCTTGGGCATGGCGCTTTGGAGTATTTGCAATTGCCGGGTATTGAGGCCAAAGGACTGGTAAACCTTTTTAGAACTTTCCTCCAAAGCTGCCGCATTGGGCAGAAAGATCCGCGTCAGGCAGCTTTCGATGACCGCCGGGGCGATGGCGCTATCGGCAATGTCCGCCAGGGACTGGGTGGCAAAGATCACCGCGACGTTTTTTTTCCGGAGCACCTTGAGCCATTCGCGTATGCGGGCGGCAAAGGCCGAATCGGTCAGGTACATCCAGGCTTCATCCAAAATCAGCAGTGACGGAAAACCCTGGCTGAAGCGCCCTTCGAGTTTATGGAACAGGTACGTCAGCACCGGCAGAAGCACCCGCGGCGAATGCATCAGGTGCTCGGTCTCAAAGACCTGCCAAAAACCTTCGGAGAGGGTTTCGTGATCGGCATCCAGAAGATGGCCATACGGGCCGGAAAGCGTAAAGCTCTCCAATACCTGCCGAACACCGGCGTCCTGCACCAGGTTCCGCAAGGTTGTCATCGTGCGTTGCCTCTCCGGCAGGGATTTTAAATTGTTCAATGCCGACCAGAGTTCCTGCTTGAGTCCGGGTGTAGCCGGCAACCCCTCACGCCCCAGCAAATCCAGGAGCCAATCCTGCGCCCAGGAAAGTTCCGCTTCATTATCAATATGGCCCAGCGGCTGAAAGCAAATGGCCTGTTCGGCTGTGGTTGGTGACTCCGGGCCGCTTTGACGTTCAGGCTCGCCGTTCTTGTTGGAATTGCCAGCATGGCTATCGCTGACATTCTGACTGCCGATAGGATAAAACGTACCGCCCATGGCATGGGTCATGGCGCGCGAGCTTGCACCTTTGTCAAAGATAAATACCCGGGCGTTGGGGTAACGCAGAAACTGGCAGGCCAATAAATTCAGCAGCGTCGATTTACCCGCCCCCGTCGGACCGACAATCAGGGTGTGGCCCACATCACCCTGATAGATCGACAATCGGAATGGTGTGGAACCCGCAGTGCGTGTCTGCAACAGCGGTGGGCCATTGAGATGCTTGCACCAATCCGGCCCGGACCAGACGCTGCTGGCCGGCATCAGGTCACAGACATTTAATGATGAAATCAATGGCCTCCGTACATCTGCATAGCCGTGGCCGGGCAGGCTCCCCAGCCACGCCTGCATGGCGTTGAAACTTTCGATCTGCGAGACAATTCCCTGGCTGTCGACCACCTGCTGCACGGCGCGGGCTTTATCAATGGCACCAGATTCACTTTCATCCCAGACGGTCACCGTCAGCGTAAAATGCCCGATGGATACGTAATCACCGCCCAGTTCCTGCAAAGCCGCATCGACATCGGCCGCCTTATTAAGTGAATCCGAATCCTCCAATCGGCTTTCCTGCTTCATGACCGCTTCCTTCAGCAGTGTCACCATCCCCTTGCGTTTGGAAAACCACTGGCGGCGGAGTTTACCCAGGTGGCCGGTCGCCTGCACCTTGTCCATGGGCAGATAACGCGCCACCCAGCGATAGGCCAGCGGCAATTCATTTAAGCCATCCAGTAGACACGGCAATGTCTGGCCGATGTAGGTGCGTATGGAGAGTGTTTTTAAATAGTTCCGGCCCAGCCTGGGACTCAAGCCCCCGGCCAGGGGCGCATCGGTGAGCATTTCATCCAGATAGAACGGTTGCTTTGGCGTTTTGATCTTCAGTAGCCGGTCCGATACGCAGTCGTGCAGATAACTCAAGGTCTCGTCATCATCCAGCGGCGTGACTTCCGGCATAAAACTGGCCAGTAGATTGACCATCTGGGTGACCTGGCCCAGGAACGTCTCGTACGAAGCACGGTACGAAACGCCGGCTTTATCTACCGGCCGTTCGATCAGGGCGCTGGTCAGTGACCGCACCTGCTCTTCCGGTGGCAGGTACGTCAGCGTCAGATAGTACGTGGATTCAAAGTGGTTTCCCTGGTACGTAAACGCCTCCCGGCGTTCGCGATCAATGGTCTCGGCAACAGAATTGGGAAAGGAGCTTTCCCAATTTCGCATGTACGATTGGGCATCCCTGCGCGCCGCCTCGACATGGACGCACCAGCCGGAACCCAGGCGTTTGAGCACATTGTTCAATCGGGCTCTGATCGCCATGAGTTCGTGCGGTACAGAGCTGTCCGTGTCCGGTCCGCGGAAGCGGATCGTACGCTGAAAGCTCCCATCCTTGTTCAGCACCACTCCAGGCCCAATCAAAGCGGCCCAAGGCAGGTAGTCGCTTAATCGCCGGGCATGTTTTTGATATTCGCTTAGATTCCACATAGACGCTTCACTCAATAATGTAATGACCAATGAACCGACCGGCTCTGCCAGCCTCGATATCTAAAGAATTTCTTGTTTCTGGAGGCTATTCGCTGGTCACCGTCCTTCAGCTTTCCAGCCACGTCGGCTCTTTGACATGCGACCGGAAAATCTCAAACCAGTCCGGGTCATGCCGGGTCAAAACCAAAGCCGCGCCATGCAGCACGATTCCCAGCGGAAACCCCAGCCACCAGACATGCAGGCCCATGCCCAGCACCAAGGCGGTCGTGCCGTTGAGAATTCCAAAGGCTCTGGGCACGCCGCCCAACAAGACCGGCTGGGTCAGGGACAAGTGCACCGGCACTTCAAAGCCTTCGATCTTGTCCGTTGAAGGAGTCATCAGAAGCCCGCTCCGCCGTCAAAGCCAAAGAAGCTCACACCGAAACTGGTGGCGGTTACGGCGATCGATACGCCCAACAACACGCCAAGGATTCGCCGCAGGCCGGCACCTTCGGAAAAGGCAAAGCCGAACCCCAGCATGACAATGGACAAAATGCACAGTGCCTTGGCCACCGGCCCGGTGAAGCTGGCCAGGATACGCGCGAGTGGGGTTTCCCAGGGCAGTGGCGCTCCGCCGCTGCCGCCGAAGGTAGACGCCTCCGAGAGGCTGGCATAGCCCAGCAGCACCGCCGAAGCGGCCAGAGAGCTGACGTAACGCCGAACACGGTAAAGTGGATTCATGGATTTCTCCTGAAAAGGAACCGTCAGGCCGCGGTGATGACGCGTGCGGCCCGACAACATCAACAACTTTAATGTCATCACCCATACCATTATAACCTAACAAACACCGAATGCAAGTGATGGAGAAAACAGCCGGTCTTGCCCGGTGGTAATAGCGGGTTGCAATGCAGATTAGCACGATTATTGAGGTGAACTTATTATGTGGGATGGTTTTGTGCGGACGACAATATCAGCGGAGCGGAGTGGCTGTTCCCAAGCAATAGCGAATATCCGGCGTCCTGATGCCGGGCGGTGGCAGCACCGTCTCGGCATTGACAGTTGGCGATAGGAGGACAGAATGGCGGATTATGAATGTGTCGGAACTAAAAAAGCTGCTCAACGCGGGCGAATGGAAGGACATCGAGTTCAAAGAAGCTCGCACGGACGTCCCGAAATCCGCCTTTGAAACGGTGTCCGCGTTCGCCAATACCCACGGCGGGCGATTGGTTTTCGGTGTCGCCCAGCGTGGCCAGGCCTATGAAGTCACCGGCATTGAAAACCCTGAGAAAGTCCAGAATGATTTTCTCTCCGTTCTGCACGCGGACGCCAAGATCAACCACGATGTCGAGATTGCCGAGCAGAAACTGCATATTGCCGGCAGAATAGTGCTGGTCTTTCAAATCGCCGAAAATCAGCGGACACGCAAGCCGGTCTATCTTGACGGCGACATTCGCCGCACATTCCTGCGCAAAGGCGGCGGCGACTACCGGGCGCAAATGCAGGACATTGAGCGAATGTTGCGCGACGCCGCCGTTGACCGTTGGGATGGCCAGCCATTTGAACGGGTGCCGCTCAACCAAGCTCTTGATGCCAGCAGTCTGGCCTGGTATCGCAGCCGTTTTCATCAGGCCAATACCGGCTTCGACGCCAAGCAGCCGGATCGGGATTTTCTGTACCACTGGGGCTTTCTGATTAAGCAGGGCCGGCGATTTCTGCCAACCCGCGCGGCGATCATGCTCTTTGGCTCGCCCCTGGCGATTCACCAGCTTATTCCCCGTCCGACGCTGGACGTACAGTTCCTCGGCTATTCCACGGGCGACGCCTTGCCGGAGACACGCTGGATCGACCGGATCGTCTGCGAAGACAACATCATCCAGGCATGGGAGCAACTGGTTAGCAAATATCGCTTCTTTATGCCCAAACCGTTCCGGGACATCGATCCGGTGACGCTTGGCCGGCGGGATGATCCGCCTGGCTTCCGGGTCTTCCGCGAGGCGGCGGTAAATCTGCTGATCCATCAGGACTACGGCGATCATTCTCGCAAGGCGGTCATCAAGTTTTTCCGTAATGGAATCCAGTTCTGGAATCCGGGCGATGTGTTCGGCGATGATAGCCGCCTGTGGGAACCGGGCGAAAAGGAAGTGCGCAACCCGTCCATCGCCATGGCCATGCGGCGAATTGCCATGTGTGAGCAGGCGGGCACGGGCCTGCGCATGATGCGAGAAGCTTGGCGGAAGCTCGGCCACCCGGTGCCCCAATACAAAAATGACCGGGGCGGAAAAGCCTTTGAGTTTTTCATTCCAGAACTGGACAAGGAAGTGGACATGGCGTCGGATTTGGCAAAAGCCATGTTTGGCGGCTCGCCGCAGGCCGGGGCTTCGGTCGAGGCCCAAGTCGGCACCAAGTCGGCACTAAGTCGGCACCAAGTCGAAATCATGCGAAAGTGCCATTCTGACAGAACTTTAGTTGAACTCATGGCCGTTGCCGGACGGTCAGATCGCACCAAGTTCAGGCACCAAGTCTTGAACCCATTGCTGGACGGCGGCTTAATCGAAATGACCATCCCCAACAAGCCGCGTAGCAGCAGGCAGAAATACCGGCTTACCACCAAGGGACGCCAAATAATTGCCGCTGGCATTGCCGCTGGCAGTTGACACCAACGGCAAATAACCGTGAAATAGTTGTGTTTTGCCCCACCGATGCAGTGGTGGAGCTTCGTCCTTTCATCCGGTTACGGAAGGCATACAAATGGCCAAGCAGATGCAAGACCAGGTGATGACCATCGACGACCTGGCGGTGTATTTGAAACTCTCGACATCCACGCTCTACAAGCTGTGCGCCGAGGGCAAAGTGCCGGGGCAGAAAGTCGGCAGACACAGGCGGTTCCATCGGGAAACGATTGATCAATGGCTTCGCGGAAAGAAGGAGTCTTGTTGATGGGGATCTCCGCATTTCAAGCCTGCTATTACGCCCATGAACTGACGCGTCTGGGCACATTAGGGGAATTCGACCGTCTCAGCACTACACTATTTGATTCCAAAGTGGACCTCAATCCACACCAGATTGAAGCGGCTCTATTTGCTATTTCCAACCCGTTACAAAAGGGAGTCATCCTCGCCGACGAAGTAGGTTTGGGTAAAACCATCGAAGCCGGGCTGGTGCTCTGCCAGAAATGGGCCGAGCGGCGACGCAAGTTGCTGGTTGTCACACCGGCGCACATCCGCAAACAATGGCAGGCGGAACTTTCGGAGAAATTCAACCTCCCCGCTATCGTTATTGATCGCAAAGTCTGGCGTACCATACAACGAGAAGAAGGACATCCCAACCCCTTTGACTGCGGCAAGATCGTGGTCATTTCCTATGGTTTTGCCGCTCGCATGAAAGACGACCTGCGTGCTATACCCTTCGATTTGGTGGTGCTGGACGAGGCTCATAAGCTGCGCAACGCCTACCAGCCCAGCCGCAAAGGTGGCCAGGCGGTGCGGTGGGCATTTGAACCACGGCCCAAACTGTTGCTGACGGCCACACCCCTGCAAAATAGTCTGCTGGAACTTTACGGGCTGGGGTGGCTGATTGACGACCATCTGTTCGGTGACCGAGGAGCCTTCCAGAGCCGCTACTGCAACGCTGGTGGTGATCTGGCCGGCTTGCGTGCGCGCCTGGTGGAATTCTGTAAGCGCACACTGCGCAGGGATTGTCCTTATGTGAACTACCGGGAGCGTCACGCCATGACGCATCCCTTCGCGCAGACCGATGAGGAAAAATCGCTGCACCAGGACGTCATGAGCTTCATGACACGTGAGATTAGCTTCGCCTTCCCGCAGCGACAACGGCAACTCATCGAAATGATTCTCTTTAAGACGCTGGCATCGTCCCCCCAGGCGCTGGCCAGCACGCTGCGCACGATGCGCCAGCGACTAATCGCACTGCGTGACGGTTTGCCCGTCGGCGATGATGATGCTCTGCTTGACGAACTGGGAGCAGACGACGATCTGGACCTGGACGATCTGATGGAGCAAATCGAAGTTGGAGACGAGAAGTATGGTCAGACGACGCCCCTGGCACAGGGACGATTGCTTGCCGCGGAGCTGGCTGAGATCGACTCGCTCATCGCCCGGGCCGATAAGATTGGCAACGACAGCAAATCTCGGGCGTTGCTCAAAGCGCTGGAGGCGGGCTTCGAGCGCATGGGTTCCCTTGGCGCGGCCCGCAAAGCGTTAATATTCACCGAAAGCCGCAAGACGCAGGCGTTCTTGGCCGGTTACCTGGAGGCCAACGGATACGCAGGGAAGGTCGTGATCTTCAACGGCTCCAACACCCATCCCAGAGCCCAGGAGGCATACGAACGATTCTTGCGCCGTCACACTGGTACGGACAAAATCACGGGTTCCAAGGCCGTGGACATCCGCTCGGCGCTGATTGAAGAATTTCGCGAGCATGCCGACATCCTCCTCGCCACTGAAGCCGCCGCCGAAGGTGTGAATCTTCAGTTCTGCTCATTAGTGGTCAATTATGATCTGCCGTGGAATCCACAGCGCATTGAGCAGCGCATCGGACGTTGCCATCGCTATGGTCAGCAGCACGATGTAGTCGTGGTGAATTTCCTGTCACAGGACAATGTGGCCGACCGCCGCGTTCAGGAACTGCTCCAGCAGAAATTCAGTCTTTTCGACGGTCTGTTCGGGGCCAGCGATGAAGTTCTAGGCGTGATTGAGGAAGGGGTAGACTTTGAGAAGCGCGTGCTGGCCATCCTCAAGACTTGCCGCACAGACGAAGAAATCGAGACCGCGTTTGATGTTCTGCAGCGCGAATTGGAAACCACGATTGCTCAGAAGATGACGCAGGCTCGTCAGCAACTCTTCGAGCACTTCGATGCAGATGTGCATGAGCGTTTGCGGCTGCGCGGCCATGATGCGCAGATTGCCTTGGACCGGGTTGGCGAGCGGTTCTGGAAGTTGATTCATTGGGGGCTGGATGGCAATGCACAGTTCGATGATCAGAGCCTGTCCCTCGATCTGCCAAAGTCCCCGGCCCCCCAGGTGCCCCCCGGGCACTATCGTCTGATTTCCGCAGCTCGTAGCGAAGTGGATTATGCGGCTACGGAAGCACAACTACTGCGACTTTCCAGCCCGTTAGGCCAGTGGTTGCTGGAGAAGGCCAAAACACAACAACTCGCGGTTGAGACGGTTCGCTTTGACGTTTCCTGTCACCCACGTAAAATCAGCCTGCTCCAACCGCTGACCGGGCAAGCTGGCTGGCTGCGGTTGGACAAACTTACGCTCGACAGCGATAGTCGGGAGGAATTCCTCCTGCTCACCGCGGTCACGGACGCGGGCCTGAATCTGGACCAGGAAGAGAGTCAGCGCCTGCTGGACATGGCTGGCAAGAGTCTCGGTCCATGTACCTTACCTGATGCTGTCGCCCGCCGTCTGGCGGACGATGCCGAACATTTGTCGCGGGCTACGTTGGCGCGCGCCAGCGAAGCCGGCAATGCCCGGTTGCGGCAGGTACGCCAACAGATCGACCAATGGGCGGACGACAAGATTACCGCCGCCGAGCAGGAACTGGATGCTCTACGACGACAATTACGTGCGGCGCGCCGCCAAGCTGATTTGGCGGAAACTGTCCAGGCACAACAGGTATTACTGGAACAGATTAACAAGCTCGAATCCCAGCGCCGTGCCGCCAGACGCAACATTGATGAAGTCGAGGATAAAGTCGAGCAGGAGCGGGAAAAGTTAATCCGCCAATTTCAGGACCGATGCCAGCAACGGCACAAGCGAGAGACGCTTTTTTATATTCGTTTTGATGTGGTCTGATTTCTCAGAGGATTACGAATCAATGTCCGTAACTGTCACCGAAAGTAAGTTTTCAGACCTGAAAGCCAAGCTCCGTGAGTTATTCGAACTCGACAAATCCGATTTGGATTTTGGCATCTACCGCATCATGGCGGCCAAAAACAAAGAAGTCACCGATTTCCTTGACCGGCAACTCAAAGATGTGGTCCGCCAAACGCTTGCCGCACACGGCGCCGGCGCAGCCGAACAAGTGCAGGCTGAACTTACAGAAGCCATCCAGCACGCGCAGGAACTCGGGGCCGCCCCCGACTCGCTGCCCAAAGTCAAAGAACTTAAAGCTAAATTGGCTGCCGCCGCCGGCGCATCGGTTACCGAACTGGAAGCGGACATTTACAACCATTTGCTGACATTCTTTTCGCGGTATTACGATGAGGGGGATTTTATTTCCAAGCGTCGCTACAAAGGCGACACCTACGCGATTCCCTATAACGGCGAAGAAGTCACGCTTTACTGGGCCAACAAGGACCAGTATTACATTAAAAGCGGCGAATGGCACAAGGATTACCGTTTCAAAATCGGCAATAAAACGGTACATTTCAAATTAATTCAGGCCACGCAGGAAACCAACAACAACAAAGAACCCGATGATGCCAAACGCCGATACATACTCGATGCGGAAAATCCAATTGAAGCCGACGGTAGCGAACTGATTCTCCGCTTCCAGTTTCGCATGCCCACCGAGGTCGAAAAATTGGCGGTAATTGAAGCGACGCGCATCTTTGGTGGGAACCATGACAAGGCCACCGGCCGCACCAAAGGTGATGAGCGCGAACAGTTCTGCGCCGATGCCGAGCAGCGCGCCCTGGCGGCCATGCCGGAAATATGGAAACCGCTGGTAACTACGGCGGCGGCCACAGAAAGTAAGCCCCTGCGCACAGTTTTGGGCAAACACCTGGACGATTTCACCGTCCGCAACACCTTTGATTACTTTATCCACAAGGACCTTGGTGGATTTCTTAAGCGCGAGCTGGATTTCTATATCAAGAACGAAGTCGTGCGACTGGATGATCTTGAATCGCTTCCGGCCGACCATCTAGCCAGGGTGCAGGCGAAAATTAAGGCCATCCGAGCTGTCGCTCTGCCGGTCATCAACTTTCTGGCGGCCATCGAAAACTTCCAGAAGAAGATGTGGCTGAAAAAGAAGTTGGTGCTGGAGACCAACTGGCTGGTGACAGTAGACCGTATTCCCGCCAACCTACGCGACATTGTGGCGGCCAACCCCAAGCAGTGGACGGAGTGGGAGTCGCTTGGTTTCAAGCCCGCCGATGGCAACCCAATGCTCCTCAGCGGGCCGAAATGGGGGATGCGGGAATATCTCGATGCTAATGACAAGTTGGTGGTGGATACGCGGTTCTTTGAAGGAGCCTTTTCGGTGTTTCGGACGGACTTGCTCACTGCAGAAGATGTACGGGCCGACAGCGGGACGCTAGACGAAGCAATGACTGGACTGCTTGTTCATTCTGAAAATCTACAAGCGCTTAAGTTACTTCATGAGAGCTACCGTGGACGCATTGCGTGCATATACACCGATCCGCCATACAACACTGACGCGATTCCCATCATGTACAAGAACGGCTACAAGGAATCATCGTGGGACTGCCTTATCGCTGATCGCCTCAACGCTGCAAGAGCATTGACCAATGATGTCGCACCTATCTGCCAGGCGATTGATGACTGTGAGTTAGATTACCTCTGCCAGATTACCCGGACGATATTGACACGGCACGAATTGCATAAGTGCATTGTCGAACATTATCCCGGTTCGGGCACCGGCCGGTCCAATGTCTCGCGTACTCATGAATATGCACTATTCGCTGTGCCCGTCGGGGAGGATATTCTGCGAGGCGATGTTCTTGAATCCGCCGAGCGGGTACGCGGTTTTCGACGTAGCGGCACTGGCAGTAATAACTTTCGATACGGCCGGCCCAATAGTTTCTATGCGGTTCTCGTTGATCCTTCTACGCATGAGATCAAGGGGTTCGAACCACCGCCGGCTCTTGGCGAACAATATCCGACGGAGCCCGCCGATGGAGGGTGGGTAAGAATCTACCCATTAGGCGAGCGAGCAGTGGGAGACCAAGAAAGCCCAGAGCGGGTCTGGTCTTTGTCCTATGAATCGGCTCCTCAAGCACTGGAAGAAGGGCGCCTTCGCTGCACAGAAGATTTTGTAATTCAGCGCCTATATACGGATGCGGAGCGGAGGGAGCTGCTCCCAAGTATATGGCAAGGGGCAGAGTATAGCGCGGTTTCATGGGGTACAAACCTCATCCAATCCTTATTTGGGGACGCCTCTACGTTTTCATATCCAAAGTCGGTGAACACTGTTAAACGCGCAATCGACAGTATGATACACAAACAGTCCAACGCGTTGGTTATCGACTACTTTGCAGGCTCCGGAACGACTGGACATGCGGTGATCAACCTCAATCGTGAGGAGGATGGCGAGAGCAATCGGAAGTTCATCCTTGTGGAAATGGGCGCGTATTTTCACAGTGTCCTGAAGCCCCGCATTGCCAAGGTGCTCTACTCACGGAAATGGAAGGACGGCAAGGCTCAAGTCCACGGCAAGGGGACCAGCGCATTGGTGAAGTATTTCGCCCTGGAGAGCTACGAGGATGCCCTGCACAACCTCCCTGCGCCAACGGGGGACTTGCTGGCCCATGCGGATCCGGCTACGAAGGACGCGCTCATCACCTACTCGCTGGACTTGGAGTTGGGGCCAAGCCTGTTGTACTTGGAGGTATTCCGCGACCCATGGGGCTATTCCATCAACGCCCAACCGGCCGGGGAGGCGGAGATTCGACCGCATCGGGTGGACCTGGTGGAAACGTTCAATTACCTGCTGGGGCTGAAAATCAAGGCATACGGACCTATTGAGCGTTACACGGCCGAATTTGAACGGGCCAAACATGCGGATAACCTTGGCCGGCTGAAGGTGACTGGGCGACTGCGACGGGAGAAGGATGGGGCGTTTGTCTTCCAGCGTGTGGAAGGGGAACTGCTGGACGGCACGCGGGTGCTGGTGATATGGCGGAAACTCGGCGGCGATGCCGAACAGGACGCCGCCGCCCTTGACGCCTGGGTGGATCGGCACCGTGAAGATACCAAGCAGCGCAGCGAGCACCGGGATTATCACCTGATCTACGTCAACGGCCCGGTCACGTTGCCGCAACCGACGGCCGAAATTCGCACCGTTTTACCCATCGAGCAGACGTTCAAGGACCGGATGTTCGCCGACATGGATGGGGGTGCGGCATGAGCGACAAGATCACTCCAGCCGGGCCGGACGACTTCCTGTTGTACCAGACGCAGGACGGCCAGAGCCGTATCGAGGTCCGGGTCAAAGGCGAGACCGTCTGGCTATCGCTGAATCAGATGGCCGAGCTGTTCGGGCGCGATAAGTCTGTCATTTCCCGGCACATAGGCAACGTATTTGAAGAAGGCGAACTGGCGCGCCAGGCAACTGTTGCAAATTTTGCAACAGTTCAATCTGAGGGCGGCAGGGCTGTCACCCGTGATGTCGAATATTTCAATCTGGACGTGATTATCTCGGTCGGCTATCGCGTTAAATCCCTTCGCGGCACGCAGTTTCGTATCTGGGCTACCCAGCGGCTGCGAGAATATATCATCAAGGGTTTCGCGATGGACGACGACCGGCTCAAGCGGGGCGGCGGCGTGTACTTTGAAGAGTTGCTGGCCCGGATTCGCGACATTCGCTCTTCCGAGCGGGTTTTCTGGCGGAAGGTGCTCGACATCTACGCAACCAGCATCGACTACGACCCGCGGGCCGAAGCCTCGCAGTTATTCTTCCAAACCGTCCAGAACAAGATGCACTGGGCCATCCACGGGCAGACTGCGGCTGAGGTGATTCATTCTCGGGCCGACGCGACCAAGCCGCATATGGGCTTGACCACCTGGATGGGCGAGCGACCCCGCAAGTCAGACGTGGGCATCGCCAAGAACTACCTGACCGAAGCAGAGATTCAGCAGCTTAACCTGATCGTGTCGGCATACCTGGACTTCGCCGAGTTGCAGGCCACGACCCGCAGACCCATGACCATGACCGACTGGATCAAGAAGTTGGATGACTTCCTGCGGATAAGCGACCGGGACATCCTGACGCACGCCGGCCGTATTTCCCATGACGATGCCCTGGCCAAGGCCAATGCCGAGTTTGAAATGTTCGGGCAGGCACAGACGGCGCTTCCCGAACCGATTGATCGGCATTTTGACGAGGCAGCCAAAGAGGTGAAACGGCTGGAGAAGGCACAGCCGCCGACCACACCCATCAAGAAGCCAAAGGGCAAGAAGAACGGGGGGAAAAATGACTAAGCGATCTGCCGCTGCCACAGCTACACCCCGCCTTCGCCGCACCGGTCGACGGGTGGACAGACCGGACTTCCATCGTCAGACCGTGCTGTTCCAATGGGCGCTCTCGAAGCTGGGAGTAAGGGATTTAGGCGATTTCCGCAATCGCTTCCAACTTTCACCGGATAGCCCCGAAGGGATCGCCGAGCAGACGGGTAATCATCGGTTCTACGAAGCCATCGCCAACGCTCTGCCAACAGCAACGGGCACTCTTCCAAAGGATCGACTGGCCAGCTACGAACAGAACATCCTGGAGCACACGCAGGCGATCAACGCCAGCCGGATGCACCACGGCCAACCGAAGATCGACTGGAAATACCACCAGTACCTGGCGCTGCTGCTGACGGAATTGTTCATGGACCGCTACTTTGAGAATCCGGAGAATTTGCGGGAAGAAATCAACGAGCAGATACGACAGCACAATGCCCAAGCACCGGAGGTGGATCGCGTCAATCCATTTCCAACCGATGGCGATGCCTGTGAACAACTGGCCCGCCTGGCCTTCTGGTGCGCCACCGGCAGTGGCAAGACACTGCTGATGCACGTAAACGTGCGGCAGTTCCGTCACTATCATAAAATGGCCTTCAATGTGGGCAAATGGCCCAGGCTTGACCAGATCATTTTGGTGACACCGAATGACGGCCTAAGCAACCAGCATGCAATAGAGTTCGCGCAATCCGGATTCAACGTGGTGACGGTGGGCGAACAAGGCATTGATGGTCTGTTTGTTGGGCTGACTAAGAACGCGATCAAAATCCTGTCGATCCACAAATTCCAAGAGGACCATGGCAAGACGACCGTAGCGACGGAGGCGTTCGAGGGATGCAACCTAGTGCTGGTGGACGAAGGGCATCGCGGCGCCGGCCGGGGTGAGGAAGGCAAATGGATGGTCCGCCGCGATCAACTGGCCAAGGGCGGATTCTGCATCGAATACTCGGCCACGTTTAAAGAAGCGATCGGCAACGACGAGCCGATGCGCAATCGCTATGCAAAGTGCGTTCTGTTCGACTACGCCTACCGCAGTTTTTACCGTGACGGATATGGCAAGGATTTCACCATCCTGAACCTGGAGGATGACGACAAACAGAAACGCTACCTGACGGCGGCATTGCTCCTGTTTTATCAGCAGATTCGGGTCTGGATGGACGGCGGTGTGGCGATCAAGCCGTTCCTAATAGATAAGCCGTTATGGGTATTCGTGGGGCACACCGTGGTGGGCAGGGCTGAGAACATCGACGATAGAGCATCTATCTCGGATGTGGTGGAGGTGTTGCTATTCTTCAAAGGGTTCCTGACGAACCCGCCGGCTTCGGTGGCACTGATCCAAAGCCTGTTGGAAGAAGGGTTCAAGGACCACAACGATCGTGACCTGCTGGTACACCGCCTGCCGCACATCGACACCAGCGGGGACAAGGTGATGCTGGCGCGGGACCTGTACGTGGGCATTCTACGGGACGTGTTTCATTCTCCCGGCGGCGGGACACTGGCAGTGCAATTGCTCAAGGGTGCTGCTGGTGAGTTGGCTGTGAAGGTGGGCGAAGCTGAGGCCTTTGGGGTGGTGAACGTCGGCGACCCGTTGGCCGTGGCTGAGGCGTGTGCCGAGCACGGGGTTGTGCGGCTGGAGGACGACCTGAACCGTGAGTCGCTGTTCAAGGGAATCAGCCGGGATGACAGCCCCATCAACCTGTTGGTGGGATCACGCAAGTTCACAGAGGGGTGGAACTCCTGGCGCGTCTCGTCTATCGGCCTGATGCGGATGGGGAGGAACGAGGGGACGCAGATCATTCAGCTTTTCGGGCGCGGCGTGCGACTACGCGGGTGTCAGATGAGCCTGCGCCGTTCGTCGGTGCTGACGCAAAAGCCCTCGCCGCCCAAAAACCTTCGGCAGGTGGAAGTGCTCCAGGTGTTCGGCATCAAGGCCAACTATATGAACACTTTCCGGGACTGGATTTTCAGCGAGGTGCCGGAGGCTATGGAAAAGCAGGTCTGGGACTTGCCGGTCGTGAAGACTTTGCCGCAGCGAAAGCTCAAGACGCTCCAGTTGAAAGAGGAAATCGATGGAGAGAAGGTGGAACGGGGCCAAGCATTTCGCCGTCTTGGGCCGCTGGTGCGTCTTCGCCCACCGCACTCCACCACGTCCGACGATGCATGGTTGCGCAGCCACCGCACACGGTTGAACTGGCTGCCGCGGATTCGAGGCATTGCCGGCGCCGATCGGCAGATCACCGCCGCCGTCGGCGAGGCGGGAGAATCTCCGCTGCAGCAGTTTACGGCGTTCCATGTCGCATTGCTGGACATGGATGATTTGCTCTTTGGTTTGGAGGCGTTCAAGGCAGCCCGCGGCCTGGACCGACTGCACGCGGATCGCAGTGCCATTGCAGACTTACTTCAAACCGGTGGATGGTACGAATTGTCGGCGACGAATGATGATATGCGCCCCGACCACTATGAAAACCGTTTTCAGTGGCAACGTATGGCGCAGCAGTTGATCAACGCTTATGCCGAGCGGTTCTATCGATTTGTGCGAGGGCGGTGGGAAGCGCCATACATCGAGGTTGCCGATGTCGGCGCGGACGATCTGGAAGGACAGGACTACACTATTGAAACAACGGATTTGGTCGGGTCTGCAGCGGAGATTGAACAGATCGGCCAGTTCGTGGCGGACCTTAAATCGGCCTTGGAAACCAATCCCCTGGCCGCGTGGAGCCAATGGGGTGGCCGGTGGCGCACGGTTCCACTCGCTGGGCACTTGTACCAACCGCTCCTTTACGTCGGAAAGAACGCCCAGATCAAAATCAGCCCGGTCCCTCTGGATCAACACGAGGCGCAGTTCGTGCAAGACCTAGCTGGGTGGTGTGGCACCAACGCCGGACGAGAGATTTATCTGCTGCGCAACCAGGCAGTGACGGGGCTCGGATTTTTCCAGGCGTCCAATTTCTTCCCCGATTTCCTACTGTGGGTACAGGATGGCCAATGCCAACACCTGGCCTTCGTCGACCCCAAGGGCCTGCTGCATTTCGACCCGGCGGACCCGAAGATTCAGTTCGCCACGCGCGACATCCCCCGCCTGCAACGGATTATCGACGCACAGAACACGGGGCTAATCCTGCACGCGTTTATTCTATCGAATACGCCCTTTGCAAGCCTTGGGTGGTCCAAAGGCCGCGGCAATCTGATGTCGAAAGCTGAGACTGAAGCGCTGGGCATCCTCTTCCAGGCCGATGACCCCGCGAAGTACATTGATTCTCTTATGCGCCAAGTCATCCCGTCGGGGGCCTTACCGGCGCATATCGAAACTAGCGTCGCTGCCACTGGGGCCGCTGGCGGGCCAGTGGTCGCCAAGCCCAAACGTGAGGAGAAACGGACAGTCGCAACAGCACCGGCATTGTTCGCAACAGTCACACCCGTTCCAATGCTGGAGGCTGTAGAGTTATTGGCGGCGATTCTGGATGAGCTCAAGCCGACGCGGATACAACAGGTCGCCGCCGAACGGATGTTCATCCTCGCCGTAAACCGACACGCCCGCGATTTGTACGAGCAAGGCAATGCTTCGACAACCACTGTCGTTTCCCAACCGGGCAATCCTTTCAAGGTGCTTTGGCAGACCGCCGTGACTATGGGATATGCCACAATCTCGGATGCGGGGATGGTGCGGCGAACCGACCTCGCCATCGCAATCACCAAGCCCCAGCACGCCACCTTGGCTAAAGAGGCAGTCGCGCTGTTCAAGGAGGGCGAAGCGATGAAGCGTGCCTGGCCAGTGGAGGTCGATGATGTCGAATACATTGTTCCCTGACCCTCCACCCATTGCCGCAAGCACTGAGCCGCCAGTGTGGGTGCGCCGGTTGGTCATTCTTCGCCAGCTCGAGCCAGAGGTGGACCTCATCCGCGAAATCCCCTTTGGCCTGGGGTTAAACCTGATTGTGACCAGGCAGCCGGAGGCTGATTCCGTTGAAGCCCTGGGGCACGATGTTGGCAAAACATTGCTGACCCGTTTGATCCGGTATCTTCTCGGCGAAGCGAGATACATCGACGGGCGCACCCGCACCGCGATTCGTCGAGCGCTGCCCGACAGCATCGTTGCCGGGGAGTTCCGCCTGGCCGGTGAGGGTTGGGCCGTCATGCGTCCGCTGGGGGCACCATCGAGCTTCGTCGCTCGGGCCCGCCAAGCGACAGGATGGCGGGATCTGCTGACGGCCGAATCCGACGGGGATGAGTTTTCGGTGTTTGTGCAGCGAGTGAGTGACGCGGTCCTGGAGCAGGTATCCGCCCCTCTGCTGACGAGCGAGCGCCGCCCCATTCAATGGTTGGACGTCCTTGCCTGGATCGCACGCGACCAAAAGTGTCGATACTCACATCCGCTGGTCTGGCGACACGCCGACGCCGATTCCGGCACTCCGGCGCTGCACATCGAGGATGCTTCCACAGTGCTGCGGTCGATGAGTGGCCTTATGGATGCGCGGGAGAAGGTGCTGTTCGAGGAGCATGACGGGTTGCTAGCAAAGCGTCAGGAACTGGCCCAGGAAAAGTTGCGGTTGGAGAGGCAGATCGAGGCCGAGGAAACGGCACTGAAGAGCGATCTGCAAGACCTGCTCAAGTCGGCGGATATGGGCATCTCCGAGTTGGGACTTGAACTGATCCGCAACAAAACCCAGTCCATGCGAGACCTGCGAGCCAGTGAGATCCGGAGGCTGGACATCGAGTTGCGTCGGACCCACTATGAGATGGCGGTAAAGGCGCTTGCTCATGCCGATGCTCAAGAAAAGACGGTGGCAGAGCAAATCGCCAGCGTTGAAGCCCACATCAGGAAGCGTGAAGAACGGCCCCTTTCCGTCTACGAACGGTTTGCCGCGCTCTGCGACAGGCAGACGGACAATTGTCCGGCCAAACTGAAGATCGCCCAGCAACAGGTGCCTACGCCCGATCAGGAAGACCTGCTGGAGATGAAGAAGGAATTGGAGACACAGAAGAAACGGCTTGCCGAATTGCAAGGTGGACGTTCGTCACTCGTCAGCGATTTTGATAAGGCCCGAAGCGCATTAAAGCGAGCGGAATTTGACCTGTCTTCACTCACCGAAGGCATTGATGGCCCAATCGCATTGCACGCGGCGATGGGGCAGCGGGTGGAACGTCATTTGGGCCGAACCACGCGCCTGGTGCAGGCCGGGAAGGAACACGACGATCTTTCGGCACAGATCAACCAGTCGCTGGCACGGCAAAGCGATCTGCGTGACGCGCTTGCGGCGTCCCGCGAGTGGTTGCCCATGCGATTTGCCGCGTTATGTCGAGAACTAATCGGCGGAAAACGCAAGTTCGCACTCTCGTTCGAAGCAAAAGCCGTCCGCCTGAACATAGCCGGCGCAAGCGGCGCTCCCGGCGAGGCAACTTCTACGTCCGCACTGGTTCTGAGCCTCGATCTTGCAGCAATTCAATCGGCGATTGATGGCTATGGCTACCACCCCCGATTGATGATTCTTGACAGTCCGCGCGAAGCGGACATGGAGGTTGGCATTTTTAATCGACTCGTGCGTCGGCTCGCCGCTTGGCATAAAGCCTCAGCGACGCCACCGTTCCAAATTATTGTGACCACCACCACGAGGCCACTGGAAACAGACGTTCCGTCGGAGGTGGTTCGTGCAGAACTTGCACGGATCCCAACAGAGAGCCTACTGCTTGGCGTTGAGTTGTGATTGGCTGACCGTGGTCAGCCAAATGGCAATAACCGGAGCATCGGGTTGCATGGTGGGGGCGAATATTTAGGAGTTGCCTATGGGCACGATCGCGGTTGATGTGTTGTACGACAAATTTGGTGCGGCGCTGTGCGACGACACTGCCGCGATTTTCGTCGGGGCCGGTTTGTCTTGCGCATCAGGATTTGTGAATTGGCGCGAACTGCTGCGCGGGATCACGAAGGACCTTGACTTAGATATCGACCGGGAAAGCGACCTAATTTCCTTGGCACAATATCACGTCAACAAACGTGGTGGACAACGTGGTGAACTGAACCAGCTTATTGTTGATGAGTTCGCCAAGAAAGCAAAGACGTCAGAGAACCACCAAATTATTGCGAATCTTCCGCTCGATACAGTGTGGACGACCAATTATGACCGACTGCTAGAGGAGGCCTTCGAGGCCGCGCACCGGCAGGTGGACGTGAAGACTTCTCAGAAAAGTTTGGCCATATCTCATATCGGGCACGGGGTCACGATATATAAAATGCACGGCGATGTGTCAGACCCGTCGGGTGCTATTCTGACAAAAGAGGATTATGAAACATTCGAAGCTTCTCGCGGTGCTTTTTCAATCAAGCTCAAAGGTGACTTACTGTCCAGGACGTTCCTCTTTTTGGGGTTTAGCTTCTCGGATCCGAACATTGACTACATTCTCGCAAGAATCAGGGCTTTGGTGAATAAGGACTGCCGACCCCATTATTGCATCATGTCGTGGCCGAAAAAGCCTGACCGACTGGTTGGTAGCGCCAGAGCAGCATATGAATATGAACGTAAGCGGCTAGCGCTCCGTTTAAGTGATCTCAGCAGGTATGGCATCCAAGCTGTCATGATCAATGAGTACGCTGAATTAACGCCAATTCTGCAGGAGTTGGGTCGGCGCAGCCACCAGCGTGACATCTTTGTGTCGGGAAGCGCTCATGACTACAGCCCGTTGGGAAAAGACCGACTCGAAAATCTCGCCCGTCAGATTGGCAAACGCATTGCCAACGAAGGTTATAATCTGACTTCCGGTTTCGGATTGGGAATTGGAGAGCACGTAACCTTAGGGGCACTTGAGAACCTTTTGCACAATCCCGTGACCGACCTTGACTCGCGGTTGTTTTTGAGACCCTTTCCACAAACCCTACCGACGGGAACATCTCGCAAGGATTTCTGGACAAAGTATCGACGGGAGATGCTTCAGCGAACTGGAGCCTGTATTTTTGTGGCTGGCAATAAACTCGATCGACGCAGCAACAAGGTGGTTGGTGCAAACGGAATGATCGAGGAGTTTGATATTGCGTGTGCGCTCGGGCAGTATCCGATTCCGATCGGCGCAACTGGCCATATGGCGAGAAACCTATGGAAAGAAGTAACATCGAACCTTGATCGCTACTTCCCGAAGGGCGGCGTGAAAACGTTCTTTCAAATTCTTGGTGATAAAAACAAAACAAACGAAGAACTGCTCGACGCCGTGTTCAGAATCTTAAAACATGTCACTGCCGTCTGACCGGCATTTAAGTTTACCGCGACCAAAAGGATTTTGGCGGGTTTCTCAACGCATCAGAACGCTTGCCCGCCGCTTCGATTTCCTTCCGAAAGCGATCAATATCCCTGTCCCAGTCATAAGCCGGGAACTCAATACCCCATGGCACCGCTGGTTTGCTGCCAGAAAAAATTGCCGAGTCTCCCTTCTGATCCTTCAAATGGTGGATATAAATGCCAAGCAGGCCATTCTTCCTCTTAATCGATTCCTCAATCTCAAATCTCACCCAAGGACGGTTGGCCGTTTCCTTACCGATCAACACCACCGTCACACTGGTACCATCCAGATTATTCAAGATCATCCGTTTGATCGCCTCGCGGCCCTTCTTTTTGGCGTCTTCATACTCCGAATGGTCAAAGAAACCCGCGATATCGGAACCAGCAACGACATTACAGTTACGCACTTGATTGGCACGCCAGATATCGTTGGAATAATGAAAGCTGAAAAATACGCGACGGGCCATTCTAATTCTTCCTTTTGGTGGCAGCCTCATTCAATAAAGATACGCCATCGGTACGGGTGTTGGCACACTCTGAACGACTGGTACGTAAAATTATCTGCACAATATGTGCGTCATGCAACTCGCCCTGCGACCCCTTGAAATTATTGCCATTCTGGGGGTTGTGGTTGCCAAATCTTAGAAAGGAGCGAAAATGAGCGACGAATCACATGCCTCTTGTCTTCCGTGATTCACGGGGGCGGCCCGGCCGGGATGTCCCGTAACTGCGTGCAGGTGAGGATTCAAGTCACTTTAGGAATTGGTCATGGCGTTTTTGACTCGGACCGAAGTAGGTGCATACGCACGAAATTCCATTTACAACTTCTCGGCGAAGAGCGCAGAGAATCTGATTGCAGAGAACGTGAAGGTCGCGTCAGCAGGCGCAGGCGTTCGTGACATTTTCCTGTCCCATCGGTATGCAGATAAAGTGGAACTGGTTGGCCTTATGCGAATGTTGGAGGACATGAACCTGACGGTGTTCGTCGATTGGCGAGAATATTCCGAGTTGAGCAGACAGCATGTCACTCGGGTGACGGCCGCAATGCTTAAGAAAGACATGTCACGATGCCGCACTCTGCTATTCGCGGTTACATCCACCGCTTCCCAGTCGATCTGGATGCCGTGGGAGCTTGGCTTATTTGATGGAATGAAGAGTCGAGTAGCGATTGTTCCATTAACTGAGCACGGAAAGGATATTCCAGGGCAAGAATATCTGGAGTTGTACCCTTGGATCGATCGCGCTGTGCCAGATGGTTTTCACAAGCCTATATTGTGGGTGAATCAGGGGCGTGATTGTTACATATCTCTTAAAGACTGGGTGCAAGGAGAGGATCCAGTGTCCCATTCCTGAGAGATGATGGCTGACTTCGCCTCAGATTCGCGATTGGGACCAAGGAGCATTTAGCCATCTTTGGTTCGCATCAGCACGCGGTAAGATATTGACATGGCCTGTGAAAAGCCCTGGCGCGGCCACCACGCAAGCACTAGACCAGCCGAACCCCGCCGCCATCGGAATCCGCGGACGGCTGCGGCGTTCCATCACACCGGACCACGCCAGCCCCTCTTTCACGGCCTCTTAAGTAAACTTTTTAACTGCTGTTGACTCTTGGCCATTATTGTGCTATCCTATGACTCACGTGGAGCGGGTGATGTCCGCATTACCCGCTCGTTGACAACAGAATACCGACTGTGTTGAGCCTCCCACGTTCACCTAGCCCCGGCGTCATGCCGCGTGGCGGGTTGCCCGGACGTTCCGGGACGCGGAACCCTCTCATCCGAGGGCTCCCGATCTGGGAACCGGGGGTGTCCCCGGCTGATCGGCGACTGACAGGAAGCAACGCTCTTCCTGATATGCCTAACGGAGGCTGTTATATGCAGCGTTACCAGGCACAGTCGGTGAGTTTTCGGAGGCCACGCGAGTTCTTTCGCGCTGCCGAAAGCAGCGCTATTCGAATTCGCAAGCTTTTGCGATCTGAAAGGATCAGCAGAAGAGCCACCGAATCCTCAGTCGCAATGGACGACGCGGTAGCTCTGGCCATCTGTATCGAGCAGATTGCCCGATACGGCCAGACTTTGACCGCGGCGGACGCAACGGACCTCGCGGGGAGACTCGAACGGCTGTTCGATCAACTCCGGTCAGAGGTCGATTCGCTCCTCGTGTCCTGATATCAGTGCGTGTTGGCAGCACGTGTTCTCATAGATCGTCATTTAGGAGGCCGCCGTGTTGGAACTAGGCAAGGCCATTAGGATAGTCCGCGAAGCGAAGGGAATGAGACTCGCTATGCTCGCCGAGCGGGGCGGCGTCAGCGTACCGTTCCTGAGCCTCGTCGAAAATGGGGAACGGCAACCGTCGCTCGTAGTTTTGCGAAAACTAGCTGAAGGTCTCGGCATTCCTCCGGAGACTCTCATCCTGTTGTCGCAGCCGCCGGGCGGAAATTTGCGTAGCGGCGACCAGGCAAGCCAGTCTCTTATCACCGCGATCAAAAAGCTGATTGCAGTGGAGGATGACCTCCGGTCGAAGATCGCATTGGGAGCAAAAGCGCATGCATCCAAGAGCACTGACCGTTGACGAAATCGCCCGCACGATGGGGCTTGGCATCCCAGACGTCTGGACCCTCGCACGAAATATGGATCGCGCATTTTGGCCAACTCGGCGTAAACGCGTTCGAGGGAAAGAAAGAGAGATCGATTCGCCGAAGTCAGAGACGAAGCGTCTGCTACGCAAACTCCATCGGTTCATACAGAAAAACCTTTGCGCTCACAATTCTGTGCATGGCGGCGCCAAGGGGCGTTCGTGTTTTACGAGCGCACGTGAGCATCTTGGCCGCCGATACGTCGTTACCCGCGATGTCCACAACGCGTACCCGTCGATTTCCCAAGCCGCACTGAAAAGTCGCCTACTTAAGCTTGGATTCCGTGCAGATACCGCCCTGCTGCTATCGCTCCTCTGTTCAGTACGCGGGCGCCTCGCCCAGGGATCCCCGGTAAGCTCCGATGCGATGAATCTTTTCTTCTTTGATACCGACCGGGCCATCGCGGCTGCGTGTGGCCAAGTGGACGCCGCCTATTCGAGAACCTACGACGACATGGTCATTTCTCTGGACTCGCGGGCAAGAGCCGAATGGCCAGGCGGCGTAATGCGGAAGCAGATCGAGGGGCTTGATCTCACAATCAACCGTCGAAAGCTTCTAAAGACCGGTTTTCAGCCTCGGCATCACGAGCAGCACGTGCATAATCTCGTGGTCAACAGCCGCCACGGAGTTCGGATCCCCGCTGAACAAGCGAAAAAGGCCACGGAACTTGCGGAGTCATACTTACGGGGAGCAAAAGTGGCAAGCCCCGATTCACTGGAATTCCTCGCACATAAGCGATCCGAAGTTACCGGTTGGATGTATTACTGTCGGCAGGCGGACTTCGGCCCAGCAAAACATATCCGACGAATGCTCGACGCGGGAGATAGACATGTTCTGCGAGCCCTTAAGGCGGCAAATCTCGGGGCGCACCATGGCAAGTGGTGGATTATGGCCCCGCCCAACCGCAACGAACCTGCACGCATAGCCGCCGCATGGAATCAACAAAAGGCCAAATTTCGCCATGCAGATCACAGCCGGTAATCTTGTTCATTCCCCACATGATCTCGTGGCATTTCTCGAGGGGGAATTCGGATCATGGATGGATCGGCTGTATTTAATACGCGACCAACTTCCCGAAACCTTTACGCTTCCCTGGGACGGACTGACCCTTGCTGCGCTTACACCCGACGCGCCGACCGAAGACCAGGAACTGGCGGCAAAGCGCGGTTCGGCGCACGAGGCGCGGTATGTGCAGGAAATCAAAGGTCAAGATGATAACCTCGTCGAGATTCCTCACGATGACGCTGCCGCTCAACGAACCATCGCCGAAATGAAAGCCGGTCGCAGCAGGGTTTATCAAGGATATCTGGCTATTGATTCCCTGGCCGGGTATCCGGACTTTCTCATAAAGACGCCGGGAGATTCCGTTTTGGGTCCGTGGCACTACGAGCCATGGGACACCAAACTGGCCTTGTCAGCCAAGCCGGCCTACATCATTCAGTTATGCGCCTACTGCGATATGCTCGAAACGATTCAGCAGCGGCGTCCCGAACGCTTCGTCTTCGTGCTGGGCGATAAGCGGGAAGAACCGTTTGTTACCGACGAATTTGTGTTCTATTTCCGCCGCCTCAAGCGGGCATACTTGGATTTTCAGAGTCGCTTTGATCCAAAGGCGCCCCCTGATCCAGGCAATGATCGCGGCTATGGCCGGTGGTCCGAGGTGGCGGCACAGATATTGGAAGCCCAGGATCATCTCTGCCGCGTGGCGCGTATCACGTTTTCCCAGATCAAAAAGCTTCAGGCCGCGGGCATAACGACCCTGACGGCCTTGGCGAATAGCACAATGCAATCCGTTTCGCGCATTCAGCCAGAGACATTCCAGCGATTGAAAAGCCAAGCGCTTTTGCAATTGGCATCAAAGGGAAAGCCCCAGCCGGTAGTCGAGGTCGTCCGGCCACGGGAAGATGATCCGCGACGCGGTCTGGCCCGGCTGCCGCCGCCATCACCGTACGACATTTTCTTCGATATGGAGGGTTTCCCGTTCGCCGAGGGTGGGCTGGAATATTTGTTTGGCGCCGTCCACCTGGGTGATGGCAAACCCAGCTTTACGGACTGGTGGGCACACAATGAGATACAGGAACGGAAAGCCTTTGAGGATTTCATCGATTGGGCGTATGCCCGCTGGCGGCGGGATAAGACGCTGCACATCTATCACTATGCCGCCTATGAAACTACCGCGGTGCGCCGCCTGATGGGCAAATACGCCAGCCGTGAGAAGGAAGTGGACGATCTGCTCCGCAACCAGGTGTTTGTGGACCTGTACACGGTAGTGCGTCAGGGCGTGGTGATCGGCAGTACCGGCTATTCGCTGAAGGATATAGAGTGTCTCTATATGCCTCAGCGCCAGGGGGAGGTGGTCACTGCATCCGGCTCCGTGGTCGCCTATCAACATTGGCTCGACAGCGGCCAATCCCAAGACTGGCAATCCTCGGCCATTCTCAAAGAGATTCGTGACTACAACGAAGTGGACTGCCGGTCTCTGGTCGGCCTGGCCAACTGGCTGCGATCGCTTCAACAAGAAGCCGAAGTTGCCTACGTCCCGCCGGAGACTCCGAAAAAGCGTGAGGACGACACGGGCACAGGCACAGGTTCGGAGCACCCGTCGGCAACCCTGTGCCGTGAAATGCTCAATAGCATCACCGTCGGTGACATCCCGGACCCAGAACGCAAACGTGTGGCGGAAGCATTGGCCTGGCTTCTGGAATTTCACTGGCGCGAGGCCAAGCCCGTGTTTTGGCGCATGTTCGACCGCCACGAAATGACCGAACAGGAACTGTACGATGATATTGACTGCCTGGCGGGGATGGAGCGCACCCCAGCACCGCCGACACCGGTGGCCAGATCGCATGTCTATGAATTCGCGTTCGATCCCGATCAGGACACAAAAGTTGATGAAGGCAGCCGCTGCTTTTTTGCTCACGATCTTGAAACACGGACTGAAGTTACATCTTTTAACGCGGACCGTGGCAGGATAGCCATCAAAATCGGCCCGAAGAACGGCGCGCCACCGCCACACCTGAATCTGATCCCGGATGAGTACGTGTCCGGCGCCAAGATTGCGGACGCTGTTTATCGCTTTGTTACGGCCTGGTGGGGTGGGCAAACAACGTCAAGGGCTGTCGAGGATTTGTTGTACCGGCGACCACCTCGGATCATGGGGCACAATGGTGGAGCACTCATCGACCCAAAGCGGGAACTGATTCCGCAATTGACCGAAGTGGTTCAGCGTCTGGATGGGACAACGCTCTGCGTTCAGGGACCACCCGGCACTGGTAAGACTTATGCCATCGGACATGTCGTCGCCCAGCTTCTGCAGCAGGGTAAACGAATTGGCATTACCGCCACCAGCCATAAGGCCATACTCAACGCTCTCAAAGCCGTTCATGCAGCGTGTGCGTCCCGCCGCGTTGCCGCACGGCTGGTGAAGGTGGGCGGAGATAGCGATGATCCGCTCATACAAGCCGGGCATATCCAGCGGATCGAACCCGCCGCGGCGGTGGCGGAATTGGCCGGCGGCGGTGTGGTTGTCGGCGGCACGGCCTGGGTGTTCGTGCGGCCGGAACTGGCCAAGTCGTTGGATTATCTGTTCATAGATGAGGCCGGGCAGTTCTGCCTGGCGAACGTGGTTGGGGTCGGTCTGGCCAGCAAAAATCTGGTGCTGGTGGGTGATCAAATGCAGTTATCCCAGCCGATTCAGGGGACACATCCGGGCGAAAGCGGCCAGTCGGGCCTGGAATACCTGCTCAACGGCCGGCAGACGATACCGCCGGAATTCGGGGTATTTCTCAACGTTACGCGGCGTCTGCACCCGGAGGTATGCCGGTTTATTTCAGACGCCGTATACGAAGGCCGGTTGGAAGCGCATCCCGGCACGTCGAGGCGCCGCATTTTGCCCGCGGCCGACGCGAAACAACTCGCGCGAGGGACGGGTTTGCTTTATGTGCCCGTTGAACATGAAGGCAACACCCAGTGCAGCGATGAAGAGGTCGAAGTCATTGCCGCGATTGTCGGCGAGCTACTGTCGGCCCAGTTTGACGATGATGGCCAAAGGCGGCAGCTGAGGTTACAGGACGACATCCTATTTGTCGCGCCGTACAACATGCAGGTGCAACGGCTTAAAAAACAGCTTGGCTCCTCCGCCCGTATAGGCAGTGTGGATCGCTTCCAGGGCCAAGAAGCCCCGGTGGTCATCGTGTCCATGTGCTGTTCGTCCCTGGAAGATGCGCCGCGGGGCGCGGAGTTTCTGCTGCACCGTAACCGCCTGAATGTGGCGATATCACGGGCTAAATGTCTGGCCATCGTGGTCGGTTCACCAAGAATTATGATGACGCGATGCCAGACGGTGGAGCAAATGCGGCTGGTGAACCTGTATTGCCGCATTGCGGAATATGCGGAAGAGTATGTTCGAGGAGCCCGGTCTATGTGACCGTGACGACCGTGTAGGCACGGGTATCGACGACAGCGGTATAGCGCAGTGTGAAGTATCGGGGGTGCCTGGACCACTGGCGCCACCATACCGACTGTGTTTGGTACAGTCCATCGGGCGGATTTGATTCGGTATATATTGCCGTCTCACACTCAGCATTTGTATCGAGAATAATTTGACGTAGCACAAATTCTTCTTTTTTATCCTTATCTTTGCTTGTATACCGTAAATTTAGTTCACGCGAACCGGTTCCACTGTCAGTCCACGTGCCGCGGTGGAGCTTGATTCTGCATTTTGTTAGGCAGGGATTTCTAACCCAACCTTCGCACTTCGGCACTAAAAAAGGCCCTGGCGCTCAACCAGGGGGAAAAGTCTGTACCATAAACTCATGGTCCACTTAGTGGCTTGGTCCCTCCTGATGCGGTGCCTGAGCCGCTT
>JAKAEZ010000027.1 GCA_021819825.1 Planctomycetota bacterium | reverse complement strand
TTTTCTCCGAAGGGCCTTGCCGCAATGCCAAGGCCAGTGCCCTCCGCAGAATCTGGGGTAACGCTGTTTTCCGCACTCAATCCTATATGCTTCAATTCAATATGAACTTAACAGCGCAAGCGGCTCGTTTTTATAGGCCGCCATTTGACATATAGATAGGTATGACTAGTATCATATTTGAGAAACCGCGTGTTGCTTTTGCGGTGAAATTCATGAGCGAACGAGAAAAATTTGGAATTGAAGAACTCGCCGTGGTGCTGAGCCACTACGATATTGGCGTTATTACCACCCTGAAAGAGTACGCCCGCGGGTCCCGTAAAGCTCCGAAATTACTGATTCGCTCGGAAAAGGGAGATTACCTGCTCAAACGCCGGGCGCGCGGCAAAGATGACCCGTTTAAGGTGGCATTTTGTCATGCAATTCAATTGTACCTCGCGGAAAAGCAGTTCCCGCTGCCCCATTTGATCGGCACCAAGCGTGATAATAATTCGATGTTGCAGCTTTCCGGCGCAATATATGAACTTTTTGAATATATTCGCGGAACTGGATATGACAATTCGCCGGAGGCCACGCAGGATTCCGGACGCATTCTGGCACTTTATCACAAGCTTCTGCGCAATTACACGCCGGAATATGAGCCGCCCACGGGGAGTTATCACAATTCTAAGCATATTGGCAGCAGCATCGATCAGATTCCCGACACCATGAGCCGTAACAAGCAATCGTATGGCGGCACAGCGGTGGTAACAGATACCTTGGAAATATTGCATAAAGCGTATGTGGAGGCGGCGGCCAAAGTCAATGAAATCGGCCTGATGGACTGGCCGCTGCAAATTGTGCATTGTGACTGGCATCCGGGAAATATGCTCTTTAGAAATCAAAAGGTGGTAGCGGTCATTGATTATGATTCCGCCCGCATGCAGCAGCGGATTGTGGACTTGGCCAATGGCGTGCTGCAATTTTCAATTATTGGCGGAGGCGATGATCCCGCAACTTGGCCCGATCACGTTGATGAGGCCCGTTTTCAAAAATTTATGTACGGGTATGATTCAGTGGATATGATTAGTGTGGCGGAATTACAGGCGGTGCCTTGGCTGATGGTCGAGGCGATGGTCGCCGAAAGCGCGTTCCACATTGCTGCCACGGGATCGTTTGGCCGTATTGAGGGATTCGGATTCTTGAAAATGATTGAGAGGAAAGTAAAATGGGTACAGGAACATACGGATCGACTGATAAAGTTAGTTCACAGTTAGCCGTAAGACCCAATGGACGTCCAGGCGGTTGGGGCAGATCTCACTTCGGCATTCGGCCGAAAGGTTCCGCGTTCACGGAAGAACTTGGGATAACAAAGCAACGCGATGATTTTGGGCTTCGCCCGGGCCACGCGTACGGATGGGACCGTTATCTATGTGTTTGAACAATCCGGCCAGCTCCGGCAATTGCCGGGAATGCGGTCGGGGCAAAGTTATTCCGCACAATCGAAGCGGACGATAAAAAAAGGAGTTAGCCATGAATGTGCTGATGCCTCAAACAGGTCTAAGCGGAAATTATGCGTTGATCTGTGAAAGACTCAAACAAGTTCGCACCCAGGTCTGCGGCCGGCGCGGACAGTCACGCTTTGCCTTTTTACTGGGTCTATCCCCGTCCACCTATAATTATTATGAAAAAGGTCGCGTACCGCCGGTGGAAGTGTTGGATTTAGCCGCCAAAATATCCGGTGCGCCGTTGCTGTGGCTTATTCGTGGTGAGCCGGCGGACTTCAGTATTACGACGTTGAGTTTTATCGTAGGTGAAATGCCGGAAAAGTCGAAGGACCAAGCAAAGGTGGATCCCAATTAAGGCGATCTGAAGTTTTCGTACACGGACTGGTTCCCCAAGCGGAATATACCGTGTTTTAACAAAGGTAAATCATGCGCCGTTCTTCCGGGAAATCCGCCCCGCCGCCAGCAATTGTGGCGCTCACAGTAATTGCGTCACTGTTTTTTATACTTGGTGCAATACCCGCGCGGGCGCAGGTGGCGGGGTTGGCCTTTCTATCACCGCGCATTGTCAAGGCAGCGATTCAGGCAACACCCGGCGTGCTGCCGGTGCCAGGAAAATGCATTTTGACCATTTCCTGCACGGTCAAACCAGGCTACCACCTGCAAAGCCACCATCCCCTGGATAAATTTCTTGTGCCGGCGGCAGTTACCATTTCGCCGGTTCAGGGATTTCATTTTGGCAAGGTTCGTTTTCCTAAAGCCCGGACAATTCCGGCTTCAGCGCAAATCACCAGCTTTGGCAAACTCTTAGTATATGAGGGGCAATTTGTCATCCATGTTCCCTTCATGGCTTCCACCCAGGCAACAAATGGACGCCACACTATCAACGCGGCATTTACATTTCAGGCGTGCAATGCCCAGTCCTGCCTGCCCCCGCAAACTCTGAAACTTTCAACTGTCGTTACGATATCCGGTGGGCAACTGCCATCAGGCGGCGTGAGCGGTTCCGCTAAATCCCAGCATGTCGGCCAAAGCCATAACCCACCGGCCGGGGCAAAAGCGGTCGCACCGTCACAATCCAGTTCGCAGGCTACCCTTGCGGCAATCAACGCATTGCATTATCAAATTAAAACGATCCATGAGCCGCTGTGGCGATTGATATTATTCGCCTTGCTTGGCGGATTAATTCTTAATGTCATGCCGTGTGTCCTTCCGGTAATCCCGTTGAAGGTTCTGGCCATGGTGCAGCAGGCGCATGGCTCAAGGAAAATGGCAATCATTCATGCCCTGGTATTTTCAGCGGGGATTATTTCTCTGTTTCTAATTCTTGCCATCGTCATGGGTGCGTACCGGGCGGCCAGCGGACAAACACTGACGTATGGCATGCAGTATCAGCACCCCGCATTTTTAATCGCCATAGCGTTAATCGTTCTGGCCCTGGCGCTATCCATGCTGGGGGTATGGACCATTCAAGCGCCCAACGCGTTATACGCCGTTGAAAGCAACCGGGGCGGATTAGCCGGAGCGTTTGGCATGGGCCTGTTAGCCACGCTTCTGGCAACGCCCTGCAGCGCTCCATTTCTGGGTGTCATGCTGACATGGGCCTTGGTGCAGCCGACGGGCATCATCGTGCTATTTTTTGTGCTCATCGGCGTAGGCATGGCGTGGCCGTATGTGCTGCTGGCGGCATTTCCATCATGGCTTAGTCACGTACCGCGTGCCGGGCGGTGGTCGGAAATTGTAAAAGAAGCGTTGGGACTGGTGATGGTGGCGGTGGCGGTTTATCTATTGTTAAGCACGGAAAACCGTTCGCAAATTACCGCCGGTTTTATGCTGGCGATGATTCTGGCGATTGTCTGCTGGGGGTGGGGAAAAATTCCGGATATTAATATGTCGGCGGCGAAAATCTGGGGTATTCGCCTGGGTTTTGTATTCGGCGGTGCTCTGGCCGGTGGAGCGTACCTGATTTGGGCGGGTGGAATTCATGCGACCAAAAACGCAAGGATTGCCAATGCCCCGGCGGGCCATACGGCAACATTTGCGGTAAATCAGTGGCAGGAATTCAACTGGAAAGCGATGAACACCGCATTAAAATCAGGCCATCCGGTGGTGGTGGATTTTACCGCGCCCTGGTGCATTAACTGCCGCTTTGTTAAAGCGACGGTACTGGATGCGCACGCCGTGCGGCAGAAATTCAAACAAGCTCATGCGGTATTATTCAGCGCGGATATTGACCAACCCATTCCCAAAGCGTTATGGCTGAAACTTGGCGGTCGCGCGATACCCTATCTGGCCATTTTATCGCCGAAGCATCCGGCAGTGCCGGCAATTTTGCGGGATATTTACACCCAGCAGGATGTCATGGATGATATTGCCGCAGCGGTGCGATAAGCTATACGCCGCAGGACTGAATTATTTGCCCCGCTGATTCGTTTGGCATCAGGAGGTTGCCGATGATTCAAGGCGATGAAATTTCCGCGCTGGCAACAGAAAGGCAAGGCCTGAATTTGAACTATAAGCAAATCCGGATGGCTCTTATCGTGGCGTTATGTATCGCACCGGGAATTTCGCGCGGTGCTACGCTGGGTTCGGGATGGGCCTACCGGCGTTCATTACGCGCGAATTTATTTCCCACGTCAGCGCCGGGAAAAAATCTGGCCTGGGCGCAGTTCTACACCAATAGCGCTCGACTACCGGATGGACGGGATTTGCGCGTAACGACAGACACGGGAACGATATTGCCCATGCGCATCTTGCGCGTATCGAAGAAAGATGATCTGGTGCGTCTGGCTTTTCAGGAGCCGGCGGCGGGGGAATATTATGTCTGGTGGGGCAACAAGCATCCCGGAATAGCGCCTCCGGTACTGAAAATCGACCGCGGAATATTTTTACGGGTATATCCGCTGGTGCAAGGCCCACGGCGAAATTGGCGACAAATGCGGCGGCTTTTCCATCGCACCACATGTTTTTCCTCTATGTTCGTCCCCGAAATGTTCATGGGTTACGACCCCACCGGTTGGAATCGGCAGGATATGATGCTTTACCGGGCAAACCTGCATATCACCAGTGCCGGAAACTACACGTTTGCCTTTGATGTTTCGGATGTGGGGTTTTTGAATCTTAATGGGAACAATCTGCTGACCAAAACCCGGCCAGGCGGCATGATGGGCCGAGTTCGTTTTAAGCGCACCATTTATCTTAAACCGGGCTGGTACCCCATGACCGTAGGGGAATTGCACTTGTGGTGGCTGGCGGGAATATCCGTGGATTGGAAGCCGCCCGGCTCGGCGCAATACGCGCCGATTCCACCGGCAGCGTTCGCGCCGGCAAATCAGGCGGCGGTCGGGCCGCTGGAAAAAGTCGGCGGCGGTTATGCGGCGGATTTCTCCATTAAACCGCAGTCACAATTATTTGTTCCACCCGATAATTATCTTCAGCGTTACACCTTTTCCGCCCGGGTGCCTGCGACATTTTCGCCAAGAGTCACCTGGACCTTTTCCGACGGGCAAACCGCACATGGCCTGCAGGTGGATCATGAGTTTTTAGCGCCCGGTGTTTACACCGTTGGCATATCGGTAACGCAGGCGGGCAACACGTTTGTCGCAAAGCGGCGGATATTGGTACGCACCGAGATGTTCTCCAAATTTCCCTATCCGCCGGTGGATCCAGCAGGCGTGGTGGCGGATATTATTGATAACTATAATCTGAAAACACTTTCCGGGAGGCAACTTTACCGCGGCGTAATGTTTTATCACCATTACAGAAATCTGCAGGGCCTGCGGGCATGGGGGCTGGCCTGGGCGATTTCAACCGACGCACAAAATCCGCAGTCCGTGGTAAATACCGCGGATATGCTGGTTCGCCGGGAACTGCGAAAAGGCAACTTTCGGCAGGCGGGGAATATTTATTTATTGGCATCGCGAAAGCATATAGACTCTATGACGCAGGCCCATCTGCTGCTGCATTACGCTGTCACCGCGTGCAATTATTCCGGCACGGCACCACAGGTGCTCCAGAGCCTGCAAAATTGGAAGGCCGATCACGACCCTTTACCTAAGCCGGCCGCGCACGATATTTATACGGCTTTGGCCTATGCCTCGATTGCCAACGGAAATGGTGCGGCAGCAACCAAATATGTAAAACAGGCCGGTGATCTGACAAGCATGGCTTATAGCGCGCAAGAAATCCAGCAGGGCGTGCTGGCGCGTAATGTGGAAAGTTATATTGACAGCCATCATTACCGTACGGCCGATCATTTGCTGGACCAATGGGAACTGCAGTTCCCACGGGCGATTATCAAAGGCTATACGCGGTTGCTGCGCATCAAGTTGATGATGGCGCAGGATCGCTTTCTTAACGCCGCACAGATTGCCGTGCAGTATGTCAATAGTGAGCCAAAATCATTTTATGCCGCAAAGCTGCTGTTTCGTGCCAGTGAAGCCTACAAGAGCGCAGGGAAGACCACTCGCTCCGAACTTCTCCTGGCGCGATTGAAAAAGGATTATCCGGAATCCCCGTACGCGTACAAACACTAAATGGCCTATTGCCCCTTGAAGAACTGAAGATCGGCGTGGCGCGGGTACATTTTGCGGACAAACCGGAATGCCACATACGGGCTGACACCGTCGCATAGCATTTTTTTATAAAATAATTGGCTCACCAGCGCCGCATCAGCCCAGCGTATTTCACGCCGCGGACTGATAAAAGCGGCCGCGCCCGTACCGCGTACGAAAGCTTCAGCAAAAGCCTCATTTCCTGTCAGGCAACTGGAAGAAAAGATGATTTTTCCCGTTAAGTCGCCGGCCAATGTTATAAGTTCATCAATATCGACATCTTCCAATTGCAAAACCAGCTTGCGTTTAAGGCCGTGCATGGAAAAATGAATATGCCGACTGCTGGACATGCGTGCCAGCTTTAAAAAATGGCCAAGTTCCAATTTGGTGCGAATGAACGAATATAAAGGCTTGGCTCCGATCATGCGGAGAAATTCCCCCAACAACCGCCCTTCCGACCAATGCTTTTCCGTTGGCTTTCGAGAAACGGATTCAATGACCACGATTTTATTCGACGGTTGCAGCCGCCGTGCGGGCATCCGGCCAGTCTCACCATCTACATACGTGAAATAGGCAGTACCATTGGAAAGGAAGGTTACCCGCGCGGGAAACAGCCGCTCATTCTGCCACGGGGCGTATACGCGGTCGCCAATATGGTAGGGATTTGCGGTCACTCGAAACCTCCATTCACAGAGGTCGATTATAACCGATGGGCCTTGCCGTACCGGAAAGCCTGATGCAGAATTTATACAAAATAATTATAGGACGGGCCAAGGGCGTGTCCGTCAGATATTCCACCTGATATCGCGTAGAACATGAAAATCACGTTCGCTTTTACGATGAACCAGGCCGCTGGGGCTTAACTACTTTCCAAGCCAAGCCGCAAGCCCGCATCAAAAGAATCGTGACATAGGTGATATCAATTTCATACCAGCGCATCCCGTGGGCCGCCGAGCGCTGCTGGGCGTGATGGTTGTTGTGCCAACCCTCTCCAAAGGACATTAAAGCGACCCACCAGTTGTTGCGCGAGTCATCGGCAGTCTCAAAATTGCGGTAGCCCCAAGTATGAGCGGCGGAATTTACAAACCATGTTGCGTGATACATCACCACCACTCGGACGCATACTCCCCAGAGGAACCAGGAGACGCCTCCCATGGGATTTCCCAGCCACAACCAGCCGAGAGCAAATAAGATCGCCGCCAGAAAAAATTGCGGTACATACCAATATCGATCCAGAAAGCATAATACCGGATCGCGCTGAATATCCTTGGTAAGCTTGGCGGGATCGTCACCAATACGCGAAGAATGAATAATCCACAACATGTGCGACCAGGAAAAACCATCGCGTGGCGAATGCGGATCACCCGGTTCATCCGATTCCCTGTGATGCAGACGATGCGTGCCAACCCACTGAATCGGACCGCCCTGCCAGGACAGGCAGGCAAAGATGGTGAGAATATATTCGATAGGTTTATAAGTAACAAAACTGCGGTGGGTCAACAGACGGTGATACCCCAAGGTGACGCCTAATCCACCGGCAATCCACGCCATGATAAAAAATACCACAATGGATGACACATGAATAAACATCGGAACAAAGGCCACCAGGGTCAGCACGTGGAGAATCGCGAAAACCGTAGAGTAATACCATTGAAAATGCACTGTTCGTCCATCGCGCAATTCGCGCCGGAGAAGCTTCGTGTTTGCTGCCATGTAATGCCTCATGCTATTAACCCGCCGCAACCTGGTAAAAACAACTTTATTACCAAACCAGCAGGTCGTAAGAACCAAGGAACAGTATAGCATAACGGAGGGCAAAAAGTGAAACATATTATTGAGTAGTGACATTGCTAAATTAATAACCGCTTGTATAGTGAAGGCTGGTACGCCACGCAAAGGTAATCCGCCGCCACAGGCGAAGAACCGATATAGTGAAAGGCATCGTGTTATGGAAAAGAAAACACCTCAATTGGATCGTCGAGACTTTGTTAAATTGGGGGCGGTTGTCTCAGCGGCGGCGGCCTTAAACGGCGGAAATTTCACCGCGTCAGCCGCTACCGAGAGGTTTCCGCCTCGGCAGTTTTTTCAACCCCATCGCATCCGCTATGACCAGCACTCTCTGATTTTGGACGACAAACCCTTTTTTATGTATAGCGGTTGCTTCCATTATTACCGCTGCGCCAAACCCCTGTGGCACGAACGATTCGCAAAAATTAAAGAAGCCGGATTTAACTGTGTGCAGACCTACGTCGCGTGGAATATGCACGAAATCCAAATGCCCTCCGGTCTGGACGATTATTCCAAAATTGACCTCACCGACCTGGATGATTGGCTGACCATGGCCACGCAGGAATTCGGGCTGTACGTCAGCATTCGCCCCGGACCCTATATTTGCGCCGAATGGGATACCGGCGGCTTCCCGCAATGGTTGATGACCAAAAAGCCACGGGATTACCAAGGCGAATGGTTGCGCAGCGATGACCCCATTTTTATGGCATGGAGCCGCCACTGGTACAATGCTGTCTGCCCGGTCATCGCCAAACATCAGATTACCCGCAAAGGCCCCGGCGAACCGGGCGTGATGATTTTTCAAGTCGAAAACGAATACGACTTCCCGCCTTTCTCGAAATCGGTTAAACAGACTTATGTTGAATCTCTGGTCACGGGCGCATTAAAAAACGGGATAGAAGTGCCGCTGTTTATCAATTGGGGCAAATGCGTGGTGGGTGCTGAAAATCCACTGCTCAGGCGGGTCTTTGATACCATGGATTTCTATCCGGGATGGGGTGTCGATGGGGTTCTTGGTTCCATTGAATGGATGCGGAAACATCAAGGCGATGCCCCGCTAATGACGGCGGAACTGCAAGGCGGCTGGTTTAGCGGCGTCGGCGATGTTCCACCCTTGCGCACGCATGTGGACCATTATCGCTCTGATCTCATTCCACCGCAGATCAACAACCTCACACTCTTCTGCATTCAGAACGGTGTGACCATGGTTAATTATTATATGCTCTTCGGCGGCACTAATTTTGGTGGAAGACCCGCTGCCGGGATTGCCACATCCTATGATTACAGCGCCCCCATCAGAGAAAACGGCGGTGTAGGAACAAAGTACCTGCGCGTTAAAGCGATCGCGGCCATGCTTAAGGAGCATGGTCCGGCACTGGCTGAATCGCAAGCCGTTGCGGTGAAGGCCAAAACCGGATTTTCTGATGTCCATCTGGCGGCGCGCAAAGCACCGGATGGCAGCATCTATTTGTTTATTCGCACGGATCAGCATGGGCACCGGCGCAGCGGTAAAGCGCATGCGGCCATTGCTGGATTGGGCACTGTTGAATTTCAATATGAACTGGAACCCTTCGGGTCCAAGATTCTCTTCCTGCCAGCGGGCGTCACCTCAGCTGATGATGGGAAATGGCTGCCGGAACCGCAGGAAGATCAGAATCGTCCAACGGATCTGCCGTCGGGTGTGACCATTGAGTCCGTTAAATCCGCCATTGATCCCGAACCAACTCATTGGCGGGCAATCAAGCGGAATCAATCATTGGCGGAGTTGGGCGTATATGTATCGGGTTTCAGCTATTACCGCGCAAAGTTAAATCTTCATGTCCTGCCGCCGAAGATTTCGGCCGTTGCGCTGGCCGCCACGTTGAACAACTCCGACGGTGCTACCGCCAGAGTCAATGGCGAAATACTTTATACCAAGCCTGGCTCCGGCGCGTCGGCGCTGTACACGTCAAGAAAGCTGATGGAAACAGGTCAGCATAACGCCACGTTGGTGTACGAAAACCGGGGCCACCCCAACGGCGGAATGGGCATGGAAGCGCTCTACGGAATCTATGATATTTCCCTGGTGCCCGGTAACATTGCCGGAAAACTTATAAATCCGTGGCGAATGAAAGAGGTGCAGCAACCCCACAATCCGAAGCATGCACCTTTTATTGGTGCCAATGTCTCGACCTCCGGCTGGAAGGAACTTACAACTAGCGATGCACTTAGCGCTACGCAGATTGAGTTGCCGAACTCCAGCGCGATATTCCGCACCACGTTGCCTATAACCCAGGAAGATCTGACAGAACATAAAACAGTGCTGCACTTTAGCCGAATAGATGACAATGGCTGGATATTTGTCAACGGCCAACTTCTCGGTACTACCAATAACTGGGACCGGGCGTGGAGCTTTAACGCCGAAAAGCTTCTGCATGTGGGAAACAATACCCTGGCGGTGCTGGTACAAAATATTGGCGGCTCCGGAGGCCTTGGCGGTGTGAAACTTAGTTCAACGATGGCCTTATCGGAATTATCCACCATGGTGGGTTCATTGGAATTTTCGCCCCATCCGACCGGCGTTGAATTAGGATGGCATAAACCTGATTTTGATGATTCGGCTTGGCAACAGCAGGACCTGACGGGACACCCGAACGATGATGCCAAAGCGGCCTTGCTTTCATGGCACCGCTTAGAATTTGTTTTGCCCCCGGTGAATTCGGGTATCTGGTTGCCCTGGTGCCTGAAAATTCAGGCTACCGGCACCGGCTTTATTTATGTCAATGGACACGAATATGGCCGATTCTGGCAAGGCGGCGGACAGCGGGAATATTACCTTCCGGAATGCTGGCTTAACACCCGGCCCGGCGGCAAAAACGTCATCGCATTATGCCTGCGCGCTGTTGATAAACCGGCCCAAATTCTGGCAGCGTCTGTAGAACCGTATGTGGTGTATGCGGAATATCGATCAAAACGAAGCTGATCATGCACTTGTGGCAACGGCGATGGGCATGTTCCGCGACCGTGAATTTTGTGCCGGCCATCATCAGGGTAAAATCAGCATGGCGTCGCCGTAGCTATAGAAACGGTAACGGCGCGCGATTGCCTGCTGATAAATTTCTTTCAAACGATCCATTCCCGTTAACGCCCCTACCAAAGCCAGAAGCGTGCTCCGGGGCAAATGAAAATTGGTAATCAGCGCATCGGTGAGCTGAAAAGTGAATCCGGGTTTAATAAGCAAACTTGTGGAACCGGCAAAGTCTTCCGGCGGCCTTGAGGTATCAAGAATGACGCCGGCCATTGTTTCCAACGTCCGAACGGTGGTGGTACCGACCAGCACCACCCGACCAGATCGCGCTTTTTGCTCGCGAATTTTTTCAACAGTAGTCCGGGGAATCATAAATGTTTCCTGGTGCATCGGATGCTGATCCAGGCTAGCGGCTTTCACTGGTAAAAACGTCCCCAAGCCGACATGCAGCGTTATAAAAGCACGCTGAATATTCCGCTGTTGCAGGTTTACAAACACTTCGGGCGTAAAATGCAGACCGGCGGTGGGCGCCGCCAAAGCACCGGCGGCGCTGGCGTAGATGGTCTGATAGTTTTGCGCATCGGAGGAATTGTCGCCATCCGCGTCGCCGGTAGTGCACGCATCTTGCCTGCCACCATTTTGCGCATCAGAAATATTTTCGACCGTCGCCCCGCGCGGTGGAGGTACCGCCGATGCGCCGGGATGGCACCCTGCAACGGATTGCTGTTTAAGTTCGCGTGCCTTTTCAATATAAGGCGGCAATGGGACATCGCCGAATATAGCCAAAACCTCAGGAGCCGGTCTGGGATCAGTTACTTCTACAATCCATTGGCCTTTTTCGGCTTCGCGTTCCAGCAGTTTTAAGCAAAGCACATCGGCCCGTTTTTCAGACCGTGCGGTAAGCCGCATGCCTGCCGCAGCGCGGCCCCGCGTCCGCAGGAGAACGCGCCAGATTCCCGCCGAAATCTCGGCGATAAATAAGCCCGTGATGCGCCCGCCTGATTGCTTTGTCAGAGAGAGTTTCGCCGGCAGCACACGCGTGTCGTTGGCGATTAAAAGGTCCCCAGGCGACAGCAGATGCGGAAGATCAGAAAAAAGGCAATGATCAATCGCATCGGAACCGCGCCGATACACCAGCAGCCGGCTGTGATCACGCGGGTAGACCGGATGGCGGGCAATTAATTCCGGTGGAAGCGTATAGTCGAGTTCATCCGTATACAACATCAAGCCCAATCAGGAAGCACTGGCGGCATCAAGCCTGCTGATACGACGTTTCCGCAACAGGCGAGATCTGGCCATTCGGCCCGACAAAAAGAGTCCGCGCCCGGGCCTGTCCTCCACATCCAGCGGAAGATTCATAACGGTATCGACGATGCTTTGGGCGGCTTGCGGGCGGGCCAACTGCCGCGTATTTGCCCGCATAGTCTCCAGGCGTTGCGGATCGTCCATAAGTTTTTGAATTTTCCAGGCCAGCGTCGGCAAATTGTTACTGCGAATGGCCACACCGCATTCCAGAAGATGCGCCGAGTTGCGTTCCTCCTGACCGGGAATGGGGTTCACAATGCACAGGGGCAAGTTCCGCGCCATGGCCTCGCTGGTGGTCAGGCCGCCGGGTTTGCCCAGCAGGAGATCAGCCGCCGCCATGTATTCATCCATCAAGGAAGTAAAGCCAACCGGAATAACCGTTGCCGAGGCATTGCGATTCTGTCGGCCGGCAATCTGATCAAGGTGATGTTTTAATTCCTCACTTCTTCCGGCGATCACCACCAGTTGTACCGGGCGCTTGATTTTAAGCAGCTCCGCCAGCAGCGCCTCCACCGGGCCGACACCATAACCGCCGGCGGAAACCAGGATGGTAAAAATATTTTCAGCGAGGTTAAGTTTATGGCATGCCGCCGCGCGGGATTTAGGTTCCATAAACACCGGATCAATCGGAATACCGGACATACTGATGCGGCGGGGATCAATTCCCATTTGCACCAGAAACTCCCGCGTTTCATCCAGAAGCACAAAGTACTGCTGGTAGGTGCGATTCAGCCACATGGCATGGCAGTCATAATCGGTCACGACAATGGCAGGCTTCACAGGGCTTCTACCTGTTTCATACAACCAGCCTAAAAGACTCGCGGGCGTAAAATGGGTGCAGATAATATGGTCCGGTTGAAATGCCATGGTGGCTTTGAGAAACGGGCGCGCGTTAAACTTCTCAAACGCCAATCGCATTTTTTCATTTCGCCACGGCGTGTCGAACGTATCGTATATCCATCCCAACATGCGTGGCGCTTTGTTAATTAAATCGAGATATGTTTGGGAATAAATGTGCCGAAACAGCCGCGTGGTATATTTGAGCATATCCCAGTGCTGCACTTCTCCCACGCCAGGATGCTGTTGACATATTCGCAGCAAGGCATCGGCGGCCCGCACATGCCCGGTACCGGCCGACGCGGAAAGAAGCAGCACTTTCCGCTTTTTTACAGATCCTTCAGGCATAACTTCCTTCCCATGAGAATCGGTATTACAGGGCCAGCATCGCGTTTATTTTAGCGGCACAGATGAAGTCATTTTCCGAAATTCCGCCTATGGCATGCGTGTTGTACCGTAGCACACATCGGCTGTACCCGACTTCCATATCCGGATGATGATTCTCCATATTCGCCAACCAAGCCACCGTATTGACAAACGCCATGGTCTGGTAGAAATTCATAAATTCAAACGCTCGAACCAGCGAACCGTTACTAAATTCCCAGTCCGGAAGCGATTTTAGCAGTTTATGGATCTGAGCTTCACTGTACGGCTTAACCCCGCCTTCGCAAGCTTTGCATTTGCGGCGCGTGAAATCCATTGGTTTGGTCTTTTTTGACATAAACTGCCTTCCTTATACTGCCTACCGTATTATACCCAACGACCATGCTTGGAGTCGATTGCACGGCAAATAAGGATCGTGGATGCTTAATAAAGCACGCTACGAAAACAAGGCCCCCTGTGCCCCTGAAGGCGGAGCATACGACTGGATACACGCGGGACTATCGTTTTCGATTCGATTTACCATAGTGCTCACGCGGTGTGACCGCATCTGTTCAGATGCAAAAGGCTGGAAAAAACGACGGGTTTCCGCAGTCTCCGGCGGTGCGGAGATATAAGCCATGGCCTCCCGGACAGGAAGCATAACCGGCATACGCGCATGCACCGGCTTGACCAGCGCATTGGCCGCGGTGGTAAGAATGACAAAATTCAATTCCTCACCAACGCGGTCATACAGCCCGGCCAGACAAAATGGCGCGCCGGATGTCAGTTGAAAAAGGTGCGGGATCGAAGCGTTTGCAGTTTTTCGCCACTCATAAAATCCATCAGCGGGGATCACACAGCGTCGCTGCCGAAAGGATTCAGAGAAACTGGGCGTTTCCAGCACTTTTTCCGAACGTGCGTTAATCAGCAAGTCCCGCGTCGGGCTCCCGCGCTTTCGGGTAAATCCCCAGTGCGCCAGGCGAACCGCCGGCCCGGAATGATCACAGATTATCAGCGCACGTTGTCCGGGGGCAATATTATACCGCGGATGACTTTTTGGCACGTTGGTTAGCCATGGCATCGCATTAAATGCGGCCGTGGGATTGGCCAGTGTAAAGCGTCCGCACATGGTTATGTCCTTCTTATTCCGGAGCCACATCAACGGATACATACATTGTATGCTTGCCCCCTCCCAGAATCATGCCGCGCAGGGGTGACACATCAGAAAAATCACGACCATACGCAATGGTTATGTGGCGATCAGTGGGGATCATATCATTGGTCGGATCAAAATCCAGCCAGCCCAGTTCAGGCACGTAAACGCTAAACCAGGCATGGGAGGCATCCACACCCACCAGTCGCGGCCTGCCGGGCGGAGGCAGCGTCAGTAGATAACCCGATACATAACGTGCCGCAAATCCCATAGATCGCAGACACGCAATACCCAAGTGGGCAAAATCCTGGCATACGCCCCTGCGGAGAAGGAAGATGTCCGCTACGCTCGTGCTGACGGTCGTGGCCGCAGAATCAAACTGAAAATCCTTATAAATGCGGTGCATCAGGTCTTCCAATGCTTCGACAATCGGCCGATTAGGCGGGAAAGATTCGGCGGCATACGACAACGCTTCGCTGGTGTGTGTGATTTTTGGAGATTCAAAGGTAAATTGCACCACCCGCCCGAAGTCCGCAATAGGATTGGTAAACAGACTATCTCTGGCCTGCTCCCATGGCTGATTGGAAAACAGCAGTCCGTTTGCGGGAGAGGTTATTTCAACTTCCCCGCGCGAAGTCACCAGCAATTCGCGGTGTGGCTCCTGGATGCTGAAAAACGTCTGTCGATTGCCGAAATAGTCTAAACGGTCCGCACGCACCGCCGGAGGTGAAATTTCCAGATCGGAAAAATTCCAACTATGGTGCGGAGCCTCGCGCGGCAGCAGGTGCGCAATGTGATGACAAACGGTAACCGGCTGTTGATAACGGTAGCGTGTGATATGTTTTACTTTATATACCGGCATAGGTCATTTTCCGCACTCACGGTGCGCGTCCAAATACAAGCCACTACGAAGACGCCGCGTCGGGCATCGGTGCCGCAAGTTGAAACCCCAATTGCCGGGACTCAGAAACATGCACCAGATACGCCCGGGTGATGACATCTGACAGCATGCGCACTTCGTCCATCCATATTTTCAACAGACGATCAAGCGGTCCGCGTCGACAATTATCCTCCCCATCGGCACCGCGGCCCAAAATGTTAAGATCGGCCAGGCGAATATCGGTAAGCAATCGCAAGATAATGCGTTCCGACGCGGACAAGCCCGCCCCGCCGCCCTCAGGGTTTAGACTGGCCAGATGTTCCTGTAAACGCATGAGTTGAAACACCGCGGAGCGTGGATTGCTTTCATCGGCTAAAAGCATATCCAACACCGGAGGAACTTGGAGGTTGGTCGTATAGCGGCGACGATACGTGATAATGGAATCGGCAATTTCCAGAACCGATTCCAACAGCGGCCCCTCACGGTTTACCACAGGTACCAGCGTTTCGGAAAGCAGCGTCAGCGTAGCCAGCACGCGCTCAATACGCCGCCCAATATCTAAAAACCGCCAGGCATAACTGCGGGTCATGGATTCCATGGTCAGCCCGTCAAAAGCCGCAAACGTAATAATCAGCCGATCTAGAGCGGGCAAGAGGTCCAACAATGCCGGCTCGAAGGCATCGGCCCTTGGAAAATCCTCGTCCAGACGGTTGATGATCCGCCAGATATCCAGCGACATGCGATCCCGCACCAGAGCGGCAATACGATAAATGGATTGCAGCGTGGCCGGAAAGCCGTTGGGATGCTTATTACGCATAAGGATTTCAATCAGTCGAGCTTCCGGCGAAAATTCCCGGTCGGGCGGTTGGGTATACATGGTCTGTTTGGCTAAGGCGGAAATCAGGAGAGGCAGTTCGGCGTATGCGTCAAAAGTCTGATCCATCAGGCGCATACCAATTCCGCGCGCCAGGCGGGCGTTGGCCTGCGCCCGTTCCTCATAACGCCCCAACCAAAACAGATTATCGGCAACACGGCTGGGCAAATCACCCAGAGCACGGGAAAATACCACCGGCTGACCCGCCGGCTGCAGAAAGCTGAAAGAATCTACCGGACCCTCCGAGAGAACCCACGCATCTTTTGATCCGCCCCCCCGCTGCATGGACACAATCATGGAATCGGCTGATCCGGAAAATCTGGCCAGCCCCCCCGGCATAATACAATATCCGTCATCAACGGACGTTGCGTGGAGCCGCAAAACCATATGGCGCGGCTGCACCTGGTTTTCCACCAGCGCCGGCGCTGTCGATAACGCAACGCAATGCTCGCCGACGAAAAGCGTTGGCGCGGCAATAATCTTGTTGCGCAATAATTCCAGTTCATTGTGGCTTAATTTCCCCGCGAAAACCGGCTTATCCTGCAGGGAGCTAAAAGCTCGCTTAATGACCATTTGTGGAAGATTATCCAGCACATACTTGCGTGCCTCCGCGTTACCACACCAGAACGAATCCACAGAAGGCAGCAGTAAATCCTCGCTGAATAAGCGACGGCAAATCGCGGGCAGAAACATCATCAATGCGGGGTTCTCCGCTAATCCTGACCCCAAGGCATTGGCCACGGCCACATTTCCGCAATATAGCGCCTGCACCAGCCCGGCAACCCCCAGAGCGGAATCGGCGCGCAATTCGAGAGGATCACAAAAATCATCATCTTGCCGTCGGAAAATCACGTCCACGCGCTTTAATCCACCGAGCATTTTCAAATAAACGTAATTATCGCGTACGACCAGATCCGCGCCTTCCACCAGGGTGTAACCCAGGTACCGAGCCAGGTAGGCATGTTCAAAATACGTTTCGTTATAAGGCCCCGGCGTCAACAGCACGATGCGCGGATCTTCTCGATTCGAGAGAGACTCAAGCGTTTCACGCAGCCGACGAAAAAAAGTGGCCAGACGGCTGACCCGGCAATCCCGAAACACATCGGGCAGCGCCCGGGAGATTACCATGCGGTTCTCCAAAGCATAGCCTGCGCCGGAGGGTGCCTGGGTTCGGTCGGTAAGTACGACAAATCGTCCGTCGGCACCCCGTCCCACATCGGCCGCGTAAGTATGCAGACGCCGCGCGCCGGGAACGACCACCCCGTGCAGGGGCCGCAGGAAAGAATCTTGGCCAAAGAGCATTTCGGGTGGAATAATCTTCTCAGTAAGCAGGTGCTGCGGACCGTAAAGATCATCCAAGATGGCGTCAAGCAATCGGGCACGCTGAGCAATGCCCGCTTCCAGCTCCGCCCATTGCGCAGCGGAAAATACAACCGGAAGTGCATCCAGATGCCAAGGGCGGTCCATGCCGGCCGGATCGCCGTACACGTTGTAAGTCACACCATTGTCATGAATGAGCTGCCGGGCGGTTTCCCAGCGATGGTGCAGCTTTTCAGGCCCCAGATCATCGAGCAGATTCAAAAACATCTGCCAGTGCGGCCGCACGGCCCCTTGCCCATCAAGCATTTCATCATAGCGGCCCAGTGATGGATTGTACGAGGTATACAATCCGGTGTTCACAAAATGGGGGGGCAGCACAGCCTGTTGTTCTTGAAGAGCCATACACCTTTCAACTATACATGATTGTCCAGATTATTCCAGACCATTTCCGCAACTAACATCGGCGTAAGTCCAGGGTGCATGGAAACTCCATTGAGCGTTCAACCTTGCGCGGGCGAAGGATGCCGGGTGAATGACCGAATTTGACAAAACGCGCCATCCGCCGCGATTCCGCTTCAAACGCGTTAACCGGAAACTGATCAAACGATCTTCCTCCGGGGTGGGATACATAGTAAGTACAGCCTGCAACGGCCTGGTCATTCCAGGTATCCACCACATCGAAAGCCAACGGGGTGTGAACCTCAATGGTCGGATGCAGGCACGCCCCGGGCTGCCAGGCCCTGTAGCGCACTGCGGCAATAAATTCTCCATTACGCCCCGTTGCGTTCAGCGGCAACTCCACGCCATTGACCGCAATGATATGCCGCGTATTGATCATACCCGTCGCTTTAATTTGCAGGCGCTCCACGGATGAATCCACGTAGCGCACCGTGCCTCCGCCGGCAGGCTCTTCCCCCAGAACATTCCACGGTTCAATGGCCTGACGGAATTCCAGCTTCATGCCGCCGGCCGCCGGAGATTCTATTTCCCCCAGCAGGGGAAAGCGAAACTCAAAGTGCGGGGCAAACCAATCATATTCAAGCGCAAAACCTGAAGCGGAGGTGTCTTGCAGCACGTCCTTAAAATCATCCGCGATATAATGCGGCAGCATGAATCGATCGTGGAGTTCCGTGCCCCATCGCACCAGCGGCGTGTCGTAGGGCGTTTTCCAGAATCGGGCAATCAGCGTGCGCAACAGCAACTGCTGTGCCAGAGACATCCGGGCATGCGGAGGCATTTCAAAACCGCGGAACTCCACCAACCCCAGACGTCCGCTGGAGGAATCCGGGGAATAAAGCTTGTCAATGCAGAATTCCGCCCGGTGCGTGTTGCCGGTTAAATCAATTAATAAATTCCTGAATATTCGATCCACCAGCCACGGTGCCGCCTTGGTGCCCTGTCGCCGCTCCAGTTCGTTTAACGCAATTTCCAGTTCATAAACCATTTCCGGCCGGCCTTCATCAGCTCGGGGAGCCTGACTGGTGGGACCGATGAACAGGCCGGAGAACAAATACGATAGCGCCGGATGATTGTGCCAATACGCCACCAAGCTCTTAAGCAAATCGGGGCGACGTAAAAACGGCGAATCGCCAGGCGTGGCCCCGCCGATGACAATATGATTCCCGCCGCCGGTACCCGTGTGCCGCCCATCCAGCATGAATTTCTCTGTTCCCAGCCGGGAGAAATGAGCATCTTCATAAAGCCCCGTCGTAACGGTGACGGCCTCTTGCCAGGTTTTCACGGCGTGAACATTGACTTCAATAACGCCCGGGTCCGGGGTTACTTTTATGTGCGCCACGCGTGGATCATCCGGGGGCGTATAGCCTTCGATAATCACGGGGGTTTTGAGTTCCGCCGCCGTTTCTTCGATTCGCGCCAGCAGTTCGAGATAATCCTCAATATAGCGCATAGGGGGCATGAACACGTGAAGCGTGCCATTTCGCGGCTCCACACAAATGGCCGTGCGCACCACATACGGTGCTGACTGCCCGAGTTCCGGTTCCCGGGACGGATTTTCTGATAAGCGCGCACGGTATTGCGCCAAGGCTAAGGAACGACCCTCTTCGGCATACTTCCATTGCTGTTCACGCAACTTCACCTGATGTTCCGGTTCCGGCGCTCCACGCCGATATTGCTGACCATCATGCACAACGGGTAATTCAGGCAAATCCTGCATGGGATCGCGCGGATAAATCTGCGGATGCTGGCTCTCGGCAACCCATGGAAGCGAATCCAACGCAAGCCGCAATCCCATGGGGGAATCACCGGGAATTAAATAAAGCCGCTGCGTCCGCAGGAACCAGGCACCGGTCTGCCAGATTCCCTCCCCCGGAGCACCGATGGGCCGCAGCGGGAGGGCGTATCCAACGATCTTATCCAGCCCCTGTTCAAATATTTTCGCCAAGCGCAAGCGATCTTCGGGATTTTTGAGATTATTGTTAAGCGGATCAACATTGACCGGCAAGCGCCGTTCTTTCCACAGGTAATACCAGACATCCTCATAACCCGCCAAGGCATGGGAAATAGTGACATCGCCTTGCAGTCGATCCGTCAGATTCCGCAAAAAGCTTTGCGCGGTAACCTCGGTATGATGATGTTGATCGACAACATCCGCGATCAGCTTCGGATCATTCCATATCGGCCGGCCATCTTTACGCCAGTAACAGGCCAACGCCCAACGTGGCAGCGATTCCCCCGGATACCACTTGCCTATGCCATAGTGCAACAGGCCGCCCTGACCAAACCTGCGATGCAGCCGCTTGATTAATTCCCCGGCCAACTGGCGCTTGTGCGCCCCCTGCGCCGTGGTGTTCCATTCCGGCGCATCGACCTGATCAATACCCACAAACGTCGGCTCTCCGCCCATGGTCAAACGCACATCGTGCTGTTCCAGGAAGGCGTCCACGGCATGCCCCATTGATTCAATGCCTTCCCATTGTTCTTCCGTATACGGTTTGGTCACGCGCGGATCTTCCCGCACGCGCCGCACGGACATACTGAATTCAAACTCTGCCTCACATTCATCCACCGCTCCGGAAATCGGCGCTGCCGATGATGGATCGGCCGTGCAAGCCAGCGGAATATGCCCTTCACCGGTAAATAAGCCGCTGGTGGCGTCCAGGCCGACCCATCCTGCGCCCGGGAGAAATACTTCCACCCACGCATGCAGATCGGTGAAATCTGTTTCCGCGCCGGAGGGTCCATCCAGTGATTTAACATCGGCTGTTAATTGGATCAGATATCCGGAAACAAAGCGGGCCGCCAGGCCGCAATGTCGAAATAGATTCACCAGCAGCCAGGCGAAATCGCGGCATGATCCGGTCCGCAGCGCCAGCGTCTCCTCCACGCTTTGTACGCCGGGTTCCAATCGGATGAGATATTTAAGCAGGTGATTGATTTTTTTATTCATTTCCACCAGAAAGTCCTGAGTCCGTAAATCTTTGCGTTGGCAGGATTTCAACAGGTCTTTCAGCAACGGCCCAGGCTCTGTAGTTTCCAGGTAGGGCATCAACTCGCGTTGCACAGTCGGGTCATAGGTGAAGGGATACATTTCCGCATCGGGTTCAAGGAAAAAATCAAAGGGATTGATCACGGTCATTTCCGCGACCAGGTCCACTTCCACACGGAATTCCCGGGTAAGTTCAGAAAATACCAGCCGCGCCTGATAGTTGGCATACGGGTCCTGCTGCCAATTGACAAAATGTTTTGCCGGCAACACGCGCAGCGAATAACTGTGAATCGGCGTGCGCGTGTGCGGGGCCGGGCGCAAACGCACCACTTGCGGCGATAACGTAACCGGTCGATCATAGCGATAATGTGTGACATGATTCAGGGCGACAAGTATGGCCATACGTTTGAAACTCCGAGACGACTTTATTGATTAACATTTTCGCCTGCCGCTTATCAACATTGTTGGATCGTAATGTTCTGTTGTGGCAGCAGGTCCGTGCTGATCCGGCTATTGCTGTTGTTGTTGCTGTTGTTGAACCTGCTCTTCCAGAATCCATGGCACAACGCCCCCACGGCCCGTGCTGCCGAAAATCGGAACGTTCAACGACGAAGTTTTTTCTCCCACAAGGTTGCCGGAAATCTCGGGTAAATCCATCGTATGCACCTCAACTTTCATGGTTTCCGTTGCGTTGCCGCGGTAAACCCCTTTATGCGGTGGGACATCCATGTAATGCCGCCCCACGGCCATTTTCACAAAGTTCTCTTTTACTTCACAGTTGTTGGTCGGGTCGTAGCCCATCCAGCCGCTGCTGGGAAAATAAAGTTCACACCAAGCATGCGTTTCCGCGGCACCCCGAAATTGTTGATTTCCGGCGTGAATAAAACCGCTGACATACCGCGCCGGGATGTGCAGCTTTCGCGCCAGGCCGATCATCAAATGGGTAAAATCCTGGCAAACGCCGCGCCGGTGCTCCAACACTTCCGCAATGGTGCTTGAAGCACTCGTGATACCTTTTTCATACACAAATTCCGCATGGATTTTATCCATGATATTCAAGGCCACACGCGCCAGCGATTCCCGACCGCTGGGTTTAATCTGCTGGGCAAGTTCTGTTAACGCCGGACAATCCATCACCGGCGCGTCGAGTCGCAACATATCAAAAAGACTGTGATCCGTGGGCACACTGGGCGGCCACATATCCGCAGGCTGCATCGGCTGTCGGGCACGGTCATAGGTTTGCACCACACTGACCGCGGAAATTTTAACACTCCGGTGCAGTTGGTTAATCGCAAAAGTATGAACGGTATTGCCCAGCCAGTCAAAGTAGCTGTGGACTTCCGAAGCCGGGCCGATGCCCAGAACAAATGACAAACGATGCTGCAATCTTTCCTGCCGCGGGGCCATGCGCAATTCCATGACAGTTTCACTGATCAACGCGGAATAATCCAGTTCGGTAATATGCGTAACCTGAACGAGCATGCAATAAAACTCCAAAACACCACTTCCACGGCATCCCAGTCGCTGTTGTAATGTCAGCGACCCGCCGGCCGGGGAAACCCATCGATTATCCCATCACCAGTTCCAAACGTGACGCCTCCTCACCGGTGCGCATCAGCCATTGTTCCTGTACCGCAATGGAAGCATCGGCCGCGGAGTTGCGTATCTGTTCCAGAAACGCCAGCAACCCTTTGTCCTGCGTAGTGGCTGCTCGGGAATATTGCAGCTCCGCAAATAAGCGACCCAGTCGGCGTTGCGCGTCGCGTCCGGCGTCCGCCGCCAGAACGGAACGAATCCGATCCACCGCTTCCAGGGCATGCTGAACACAGAAATGAACACTGCGCGGGAAGGTTGGCTCAAAAAGAATAAATCCCGCTACCAGCCCCGGATCAATTTCACCGACATTGGCGCGGCGAAATGCTTCAATAGAACAGCAGGATCGCAAAATCGCCATCCATTGAATCACCCGCGCCGCCGAATCCAGTGAGGCCACAGCATCCAGACGTTGCAAGGTCTGATACTTGGCCAGCAGGATTCGGCAGGTCATATCCGCCCGCTCAAGATATTTAGCAAGCTGAATAAACAACCACGCTTGTCCATGGTCAATGGTTTGATCCGCCAACCCCTGCAACAGTAAAGAACCTATGAGCATCTGTCGGAAGAATTCCTGCGGCGAATCATCAAAACGCGCCACCGCGTCATCCGCTTTCAGCGACCAGTACAGCGTATTTAGCTGTTCCCACATTTCATTGGAAATACTTTCGCGGATGGATCGGGCGTTCTCCCGCGCTTTGGTCAGGCAACTCATCAGGCTGATGGGGTTGGACGCATCCAGAGCCATATATTTTGCCACCTCCATCAATGCCTGAAGGGGCGTATGCTCCGGCTTTACAAGTTCCGGCAACATATGTTCCTGCCATGTAATTTTCAGCACATCCACCACGGCCTGATGCGAAAGATCGGGATCCATCTCCTCGGCTCCGGTTAATGAATCCACACTGACCATCAGTATGCGCGCAATATGTTCAGCGCGTTCAATGTACCGGCTCATCCAATAACTGGCGTCCGCTACCCGGGCCAGAAGGGCTCGCGGTAAACGTTTAGCCGACTCCGAAGAAGTTAGTAATGCCGCGCGACTCATCGTTTATGCTCCGATTCAAGAACCCAGGTATCTTTGCTGCCACCGCCCTGCGAACTGTTCACCACCAGTGAACCTTCGCGCAATGCCACGCGCGTCAGCCCACCGGGCATGACGGCGATTTTTTCCCCATAGAGAATGTATGGGCGAAGATCAATCCGCCGGCCCCGCAGCGCCCCATCCACCAAACTGGGCTGCTGGCTTAACTGCACCACCGGCTGAGCAATAAAATTTCTCGGGTTATCGCGAATCTTGCACGCGAACTCGTCGCGCTCCTCCGGAGTGGCCTGATGGCCCATTAACATGCCATACCCGCCGGCCTCATTGGTCGCTTTGACCACCAGTTGATCCAGATGCTCCAGCACATATTTGCGATCATCCGGACGACTGCAAATATAGGTGGGCACGCTTGGCAGTATCGGCTCTTCCGCCAGATAAAACCGAATCATATCCGAAACAAATGGATAGATAGCTTTGTCATCAGCGACACCAGTTCCAACCGAATTTGCCAGGGCGACATGCCCCAGGCGGTACACATTCATCAGCCCCGCCACGCCCAGCATGGAATCCGGCCGGAAGCACAGTGGATCAAGAAAATCATCATCCACCCTGCGGTAGATAACATCCACGCGCCGCAGGCCCGCGGTGGTGCGCATGTAAATGTAATTGTCTTCCACCAGCAGATCTCGGCCCTCCACCAGTTCCACCCCCATCTGCCGCGCCAGAAAGCTGTGCTCAAAATACGCGGAATTAAATACACCGGGCGTGAGCACAACAATGCAGGGATCATCCACTTCCGGCGGGGCCAGGTGTTTTAGACACCGCAGTAAATTATGCGGGTAATCTTCAATCGGGCGGACGCGCGCCGTTTGAAACAATGCCGGGAACACCCGCTTCATAATTGCCCGGTTTTCCAGCACGTAACTCACACCGCTGGGCGTGCGACAGTTATCTTCCAATACCAGATAATTTCCCTGGGCATCGCGGATTAAATCCGTCCCGCAGATCGTGATGTAAATATCTCGCGGAATATTCACACCAATCATTTCGCGGCGGAACATTTTGGCACCGTAAATTAATTCGGCGTCAATGATCTTTTCGCGCAGAATATCCTGCTTGTGGTAAATATCGTGGCAGAAGAGGTTTAAAGCGGTGATGCGTTGGATAAGCCCGCGTTCTAAGTGGGCCCATTCCCGGTCGGGGATAATGCGGGGAATTAAATCAAACGGGAATATTTTTTCCACGCCCAAGGTATCTTTATACACCGTAAAGGTGATACCTTGATTGCGAAAACATATATCCGCCATGCGACTACGGTGCTGCAAAGCCGTCATTCCCAGGTCATGGACCCGGGAATACAGTGCGTCGTAGTGCGGCCTTGGACAATCGGGCTTCTCGAACATTTCGTCGAAAAGCCCGCCAATCTCATAACCCTGAAACATAGAAGCCAGTCCTTTTCAACCTCGGACCAGCCTCCGCCGGATGCATTATGCACCAAATCCCCCCCAAATAGCAACCCCCGGAAGTCGCGGGCAAAAGGTTAGGTAAAAGTTAGCATTAGAAAGGGAAAGGAATGGCGAATTGTTTCACATGATGCGAGGTTCCAAATTCCAGATTCCAACGCCCCGCAGAGCTAAACTAACCTTTCAGCTTCTTTAACTGCTCGATAATCTGGTTAATTTGCTTAATAATCGCGGTTTTTTGCGATTTTAACGCCGTCATATGCCGGACACTGACAAAACCCTGGTCATTGGTAATGTGGAAATCCACATTGACCAGCGCCACCTTTTCCTTGGCCAGAGATACCTGCAAAATGGCCGCAAGATACTGGTGCTGTGCCTGCTCCGCTCCGCCGGTCTTCATCGCTGCCGCATATGCCAAGCCTGCCTCCCCCATTGCCTTTTGAGCCTGGGCCAGGGCATATTGACTCTTGACATCGCGTATCCAGATTTTTCGCGGATCATTGGGTTTGAGCCGCTGCTTTTTAAGCTGCCAGAAGTCCAATTCCTGCCTATTCGAATACAGAAGCGCCCGCGACCTGTCGGCCAGTTCCGCCGCTTGCAAACGCCGAATAGCGGAATCATTCGTTTTTGTGGGCGATTTTTTAAGTTGCTGTAATTGGTCAAATGCCTGTGTCGCCAGCCATTGCTGATGATCACTTTTCGCAACCTGCCGCAGATGTGACAAAAATAATCTTGCCTGCGCCGCTACCTGTAATTTTGACAAATTATTGGCGGCACGGAATCGCGCATGGGCCACATCCCACGCCACCCATGCCGCCTGAAGCTGCGCGTATCCGTACCGCAACCGGGCCACACAGCGCTCTACGTGCCAATTCGTCCAGGAAAGGTGTTTCGTGTGAATCCTCTGCCACAATTTCCGCCGTGCCGCATCCACATATTTTGCCACCGGCAACTGCCGCTTAATATAGGCGGCAAATGCCGGATCGTGCCAATATTTTTCCGCCGCCTGCAGATATTGCACCTCCGAAACGCGGCGAACAACCAATTGCACGGGAATTTTTCCATTGCTGTTGAAAACCTTCATGGAAAGCTCCGCGACATTGCGGTGATAACGGATATTAGGATAAATCCAGTTATCAAAACACAGTGGAAAATCCAGCAACGCCTGCGAGGCATGTTGAATGCCGCGAAACTGCATCGCCGCCTGCGGATCGTCCGCCAGAATAGCCGCCGGATCAACGCGCTGCCCCGCCCGTGGCTGCGGTACTGCCGCCACACCATACGGATTACGCGTGCCAAGATACAGCCAGCCGAATGGGCCGACTGAAACATGCCACGCGCGAAATTCAATTAATTCATCCAGAAGAAATGTTTGCTGCTTTCCGTGGAGATGAAACTTCACCAGTATCAGCACCGGCTGCCCCCGAATAAAAGCAAAATCGCTAAGGTCGGGCGACCACTTTGTGGCGGAATGATAGCCGATGCCGCGAAACGCAGTTTTAAAAATATGCCGCGTGGTTTGGACACTTAGCACTGTTTCATGTAGAAAATTACTGGGTCGTCCGCATAATGCCACATCCAGCCAATCCGTGAGATGTTCATTCCAAAAAGCCGCGGGTATCGTAAATTCATGTTTTTGTGCGTTGATTTCAGGGCTGGCTAACACAACAGAGTTATCCGCGACCGGAGCTGCCGGCTTGGCAGCCGCGATTGCGCCTCCCGCCGTCGCCGCTAATACCCAGGCCGCGCCCACCGCCGCAAAACGTCGAAAATACTTCATCATCATCAATTCCCATTTATCCGCCCGATTTATCCCCCGTCCAAAATCGATTATAACAGAGAGCGGCGACGGGAGGTTACAAGACCGCCCGGCACGGCGACGGTGCTCCGCTACTCCACAAAACCGCCGACTCTGCCGGCGGTGAAATGCAGCAACAAAAAAGGTGTCAGGTACCTTTTTTGGCGGGAGAGTCGCCTAGCGTCGCCGGTACGCGTGGCATGTTTACGTGCAGGCAAGATGCCTGCGGTACGATGGTGTTAGAACAAGGAAAGGACCCGAATGCGTTTTGCGGTAATTATGGCGGGTGGTTCGGGGACGCGGCTTTGGCCGATGTCCACACGGCTGCGTCCCAAGCAATTGTTGCGATTTATTGGCGGGAAATCCCTTTTGTCCATCGCCGTTGGCCGACTGCGCGGTCTCATTGAACCCGCCGGCGTGTATGTGTGCACGTCCGCAAGTTATTGCGACCAAGTGCTGGCGGACTTGGCAATGTTGCCGGAAAACCAGGTCATCGGTGAACCCATGGGCCGCGATACCGCCAATGCCGTCGCCCTTTCAGCCGCCGTGCTGGCCCAAGTGAAGCCCGACTCGGCCATGGCCATTCTTACGGCGGATCATATTATTGAACCGTTGGATGTTTTTCAGAATGCTCTACGCACCGCCTTTGACATGGTCGATCACTACCCGGAATATCTGGTGACCTTCGGCATTAAACCCACACACGCCGCAACAGGTTATGGCTATGTGGAGCGCGGCACCGAACTGGGTGCCGGGACGTATAAAGTCACCGCCTTTAAGGAAAAGCCCGTGGAAGCTGTGGCCCGGCAATATGTGCAATCCGGCAACTATTTCTGGAACAGCGGCATGTTTGTTTGGAAAACGCAAACCATATTAAAGCAACTGCAAACGCATTTGCCCCAATCCTATGACGGCGTGATGAAAATCGCCGCCGCCTGGGGAACCAAAGATTTTAAACGTATCCTGGCGGAAATATATCCCACGTTGCCCAAGATCAGCATTGATTATGCCGTCATGGAGAAATCCACACATGTTGCCATGGTCCCCATGCCGGTAAATTGGCTGGATGTAGGCAACTGGAATTCCGTAGCCGCCACCATATCCCCCGATGCCTCCGACAACCGCGCCATCGGATGCAAACTCGCGTCCCTAAATTCCTCGGAAGTACTGGCAATATCCGAAAATGACCATCTCATTGCAACCATCGGTCTGAAGGACATGGTAATCGTCCACACCCCCGCCGCCACCTTGATCTGCCCCTCCAGTAAAACCGAGCAAATTAAACAACTGGTTGCCCAGATCCAGCAGCAATACCCAGAAAAGTATACGTGAACGCCGAGGACTACAGAAAAAAGGTGTCAGGTACCTTTTTTAGGATGAAAGGAGTCCGTATCCCGACGTATAACGCAGGCATCTCGCCTATTGGCCGCATGTTTACGTGCAGGCAAAAGCCCTGATGCCAAATTCCAGGTTCCAAGTTCTAATTTCCAACAGGTACAACTATGTCGCAACGAATCATGGCAATCGACTTCGGAGATAAACGCACCGGCTTAGCCATCGCCGATACCGATACGCGTCTGGCCACGCCGTTTGCATTACTGGAAAATCTTACGGAAACCCAACTCGTCGCAGCCATCAAGCGCATTGTTGAACAAGAACAAATCGATATTCTTATCTGCGGCCTGCCCCTTAACATGGACGGCTCCGCCGGCCCTCGCGTCCGGCTTACGCAAAAGCTCATCGCCCTGCTCGAAACCGCCACCGGCAAACGCATTATCAGTGTAGATGAACGTCTAAGCACCTTCGCCGCTGAATCGCGGATTGCAGGCCAATACACCCGCCTGCAAAAACGCCGTCGCATCGACGCCATCGCCGCTGCCCAAATTCTCACAGACTATCTGGCCGCCAGCGGCCAAGAACCAGGAATCTAGAACCTGAAATCTAGAATCGGGAAATTGGATTCGCAAACCGGGAATTTAGCGAAGCGCTGAGTTTCCAGAATCTTCCAACTCTCAACTCTGCATTTACTTATTACTCAAGTTAACCCAGTGTCACCTGTCACCTAACGACCGCTGGCGGTACAGTTGCTTAAACCCCCCGCATCCGTTAATTTAGTAACTGTACCGGGGGACGTCGTTCAATGGGAGGACGGCGCGTTCGCAATGCGCAGATGGGGGTTCGATTCCCCTCGTCTCCAGTCGGTTCATACACCTTGATTTATGCCGCTTTCCTGCATGGATAGCGGCTTTTCTCCATCATGACCTTGCATGGCCACAGCGCTACCAGGCGTAAGCGTGCATTTAGGTTTATCACACAAAAGCGCCCCATTTCGTGCCATACAATCGGCGTATGAATCGTCTGCATTTCAAACAAAATAAAAAAGGGCAGAGCCATTGGGGACCGCCCTCTTCTTATCCAGTATCACCACATCAGGCGGCAGGTTTGCGCCGGAGAATCAGCAAGCCCAAGCCGCCCAGCGCCAGCAGCGCCACAGCGGTCGGTTCAGGTACTGCGCTGACGGTCAAGGTTTCAGCGGTGTCTGAGTTATTCAGCGTACCGGTGTAGGTATTGCTGCCAACCGTGAGCGTGCCGGTGTCAGAGCCGTTGCTAAATTCGAAGGTTCCGGTCAAACCACCGGCGGCATCGGCAATCAGCGTGTAGGTTCCCGTGGGCACGGCCGTCTTTCCGTTGCTTAAATCAGACAAATTGATGATGTTGGTTCCACTGACGGCCGCTTTACTGCCGACCAGCAGATTCTGCACCGAGCCACCGTCAAA
>JAKAEZ010000056.1 GCA_021819825.1 Planctomycetota bacterium | reverse complement strand
ACCCGCTATCCGTTGACGCGCATCGCCGAACTCACCGGCTTCGATGCCGAGTCGCATCTGAACCGGTTCTTTAAAAGATATCGCGGCCAAACGCCCGGCCGGTTTCGTCTGCAATCGATCTGACGGCGTGCCGCGACCGGCAAAACGGTCGCTGTAACAAATCCGCGAGCCTTGACTTTTTACCGGACATGGTTTATAAAATTATTCATCTTTGGATAATTATCATTATTCGATCCAAAGGCGCAAGGATTTTAATATGGTATGTTGGAAGAATCGCGATCGCGACTATGTCGTGTCGATGCTTCCTTTGGCCGCATCCCACCATTCTGGCACGGTCTTCTCACTCGACACCGCGTCGCTGGCGAGAATGCATGGAACGGCCCAAAGCCGGGTGGTCAATTTCTGGGGCGGGGACTGGAAACGGTTCCTGGTGCGTGGGCCGATGAAACTGGCTATTCGCGTGGCGGAAAATTACTCCATTAATACAATCCTCCAGGCGGCGATGTTGGACCCGCTTTCGCAACACCCGGCACCCTATTACTTCGGCCACCGGGCTTGGCAGGAGCGAGAGACGCAGCGGCGTGAATTTCGGAACCAATTGGTTGCCGCATGCGCAACCGGAAAATTGTTCGATGATCCGCCCGGTGGGAAGACAGGGGGCGTTGGGCTTGCCCTCACCCGGCGAATATTGCATGTTATGAATTTGCTGGAGCACCGCGACCCCGCCGTATGGGCGGCCAATCAGCGGTTCGCCTATCTCTCGATTCTGCGTTGGTGCATGGCGCGCTGCGGCTCCATACCAAAATATTCCGAAGCGGCGCAAATAGCCGAAAAATCCTATTTCCACTTGGACCTGTTTCGCCGCTGGGAGGCAGCCGAGAGGTCGCGCGGAATACTGACCTCGCGGGCAATTGAAAAGGGATTGAGGTGGGGCCGCATGCATTTTTATTACCGTGGTTTGGAAGCCGTCACTATTCGGAACTTTGTAAAAGGGCTAAAAGGTTCGCGCCGCAAGATGGCGGCGAATTGAGATCATTTCGGATTTCGGATGCTCTGAAATCCGTGAAATAGTTGGTTTCTATCAAGGAGTATCCCCATGTTCAAGACAATTGGTAGTCGAATCAACCTGACGGGTAGAAGAGCCGTGCTGAATGCGGCTAAGGGCCTCGCCACAATGCTAGCGGTAGGGATCGGAGGAATCGTGGTGGTGCGCGGGGAAATCCCTAGTCCCGCGTGCTACAGCGCTAATAACCAATGTCCTTCTATCTCGACATCAACATGTCAAATCCTAGATCAGTATGGGGGACAGGACGCGGCGTCCCTACCTATGATTTACTCCGGGTACAACGCCGGAGCAGCGGGGTGTGGTGACAGCTTGGTAAATGGCGTGTGGGACGGGGGATATTGCGGCGGCTTTGTAGCCAATATAGGATGCACCACGCCCGGATCCCCATGATTTGGGCCAATTATGACATGTTCGCGGCATGTGTTCGGCGTGCGAAACGGCTGACAGCGGCATCGGCTAGTGTGGCCGAGTGCTGACTCGGGACGCGACACTCTCGGCGGCTGCTACATGCTTTTCAGACTAAACGCTACGTGGAACGCTTTCATGCCTGTTGTGGGGCGGCTTAATGCTTGGCAGGATGCGCTCGGTAGATGGTCCGGCTGTGTAGTCAGCAGAGCCTCCAATCGTGCCATTGGGAAACGCCTGGGTGTACCATGCAATGAATTAGATATGAAATTGGGTGAAAACAATGATTACCTTTCCATGTTTCTGTAAATCCTCCCTACTTTTTGCCGTCGGTGCCGTGATGGTTATGGATACGGGTCAGGCTGGGCGGCTATATGGCTCGGACCTTAATGGCCGCCTGGCTAACCTGTTTGGACAGTATCGGCTGATCAAGACAGTTGACATGAAGGCTCTAGCTGAAGAGAAAGAGTACGTTTCTTTGCTGCCGGTGCCGAGGCCCGGAAGAACGAGCATCGGCACCCTTCGTTGGCATTACAAGGCGGAGGGGCGGAAATATTACGTTAAGACCGTACCATCGCCCGGTTTTGTTGCTGGAGGAAGTTATATCATTACTTATAACGGTCACCAATATGATTTTTTCGACCGGGCAGATGGTAACCTTTACTTTCGCACCAAGGACATGCGGAGTTGCCCGGTGCTTTCACCGAATCCATTTTTCTACCCCGTTAGTTTCCTCGATACTACCAGTGATCAACGGTTTTCCTACGCAATAATGCTCTGGCAAGCGCGCAGCCGAAAGACGGAAAATCGCATTATTGCGGTTGCCCATTGGGAGCAATACGTCCCTCCGGGCTACAGCGCCGTTGCGGAAGTTCCGGCCAATGGGACGATGAATAAACGACCGTTTCTCTTCAAAATATTCTTCGGACGGGACGTGGCCTACCTTCCCATTCGTGTGGAATCAGTTTATCGCAAGGGCGGCGGCCCGATTTGGCGCTACGACATTTTGTCGTATGCGAAAACAATAATTAATGGTCACCCATTCTATTGGATGAAATCCGGACGGTTACGCGGTTATACCCAGCAGGGCCAAGTTTGTGTCGATTCGCGCACGGATGTGCAAAAATGCGTCTTTAATAAGCGGTTGCCTGATGGTGATTTCTCTGTTGATTTCAGACTTGCCCAGCGGATTTTTACCATTACAACCGGGAAAACGCGGGGGCGAGAGGTTTACGCGCGCGGCGGCCTCCGACCGCCGTCTGCGGCCATTTGGGAGCCAATGGCATCATGGTGGCCCACGTTCGGGCTAGCTTGTGCAGCCATTGTGATCGGTGGCGGAGCGTTGATATTTTTTCTCTACAAGCGTATCCGGCACCGGTAGGTCTAGATCTCAATCGTGGAAGCTACAGCATTATTCTCGGATGCGATTTGTCGAGACCAGACTGAACTTCTTAAGCGATCTTTGAGTATCGGAAAATGTCGATGAATATGAAAAGGCGGAACGATCTTGCGAAATGGCTCGTTGGTGTCGCGATTACTACAGTCACCGTCTTAGTGCTGGCAAAATTGTTTACTCGAAAAGCGATCCATGGCGCGCAGCCTGGGACGGCGATCGTTGAGAATATTGAATACCAGTTTCCCCCTGCTTTGCCGGGGAGAGTGGTAACCCATACATTTGTCATCAGAAATCAATGGGGCGGGGTGCTTCGCTTTACGAAATTTCAACCGACATGCATCTGCACGCGCGGTGAGCTTGGCAAGACAGTGCTTTACCCCGGACAAGCAACCCGCTTGCGACTATCCGTGAATCCTTCCCCATATCAGGTTGGCCAAGAACTCGGAGCGATTCTCCGTGGGCAGATAAACGGACGGCTGGTTGCATGGTGTTATAGTCTTAGCGTTCGAGCCGCCTACCCGCTCCATATACCCAGGAATGCCATCCCCTTGAGGCTTGGAGTCGTCGATATGGGGCAACAACCAATCGCACTTCGACCTTTGGCGATCTCGCGCCGCATTTTACCGATGCAGTGGAATCACCTCACTTGCCGGTCGGATGATCGGGGATCGCAGGCCAAGCTGCGGCGCGTTGGGGAAGGCCACTGGTTTCTATACGTTTCGTATAAGCCAGTCAAGTTCCTCGGCCAGATAGTCAGTCATATAATCTTCACATTTTGGAACAATGACACGGCGCAAAACTATCAGATGTCCCTGCCCGTCGAGGTGGATGCTCGGGGACCATTATGCCTCTCCACTTACGCTGTGCTTTTGGGGCCTGTGCGAAGCGGAGCACAAACGACATCTCGGATTTCGATCCTCCCGGCGAATGCCGCGGAAAAGCTGCCGATCAAGGTCCTAGGCGTTATATATTCTAATCCACGTGGGTTTTCCGATCGCGTCACCGGCACGCCAGAAAGACCGGTAGTCACTACCTTTTACACTGCCGGAAAAAGTTCCGGAGACGCCACGGGGCAAATGACCATATCGGTCGGCTACGCCGGCCGGAATTATGCGCTTCGCGTGGCGTATCTCGCAGTCGTTCCGCAAAGCAAGATTGGGGCGGATGAAAAATGAACAACATGGAAAAAGCCCCGATGGATATTGGCGCAGGATGGTTCATTGTGCGCCATGACTTCCGGAAAAGCCTCATGGTAACCATTATACCGCCGGCCGTCGGGGTGACCTTGTCTATTGCCGCACTGCTGAAAGTTATAGAATTCATTCACCATCCCGACCGGCAACGCGTTCCATGGTTTGATCTGGCCTCGATCGGAAGCGAATTATTCCTCGGTCTGTGGCTTATCAGCGGAGCGCTGCCAGAAGCCGCGCGGCGGGTTGCCATTGGCTGTTTCAGTGTGTTTGCGTGTTACACGTTCTACGAAGCTCTTGCCGGCAAAACCGATTGCGGCTGCTTTGGGCAGGTGAAGGTGAACCCGTGGTTTACGGTGGTTTTGGATGTCGCAGCCGTTCTGGCACTGGTTTTTCTGGCCAAGCCTGCGGCAAATCTGCTGTGGCTCCAAGCCGTTGGGCAAGCCGAAAATGGCCCGTTGTGGCAGCGTTGGGAATTGGCTTGGCCGCCGGGATCGCGTCGGCGATGTTGCGCCCCAAATTGGCGGTTGCAGCCAACGGACTGGCGACGGCTGACAGCGGAAAGTTGGTGATCTTGGAACCGCACAAATGGCTGCGCCATCGGCTTCCGGTGCTGGCGCATATTGTGAGCCAGCGCGGCAACAGGCCATTGGGCCAGCAATTTGCAACCGGCAATTGGATCATCGTGTTGTATCATGCCGGTTGTGGTGAATGCCAGCAGACGATCCCGGTTTACGAGCAGTTGGCACAACGGGAAACGCTTCCTGGAAAACGTGCCCATGTTGCGTTCATCCGTGTGCCATCCGGTGCCGGTATTTCCACGCGAGGGCTTTTTCATTCCGACCTCCCCCTGCACGCAACGCTGGACGCCGGTCACCAGTGGTTCGCCACAACGCCCATTGTTGTGGAATTGCGTGATGGAATTGTACATCGCGTAGCCACTGGCCGTTCGGCTATGAACCCACAATGGATGAACATAGCGGCGTATCATCGTGAAACTGCAGGTGGTACTGACGCGGTACAATGGCCAAATGGGCAATGAGCAATGAGCAAAAATAGGCCTGATGAGCCGCTCGCATTGAGGAACGAACAATGAAAATCGGACATCGCGCGAATCTGGATGGTGAGCCGCAGATTAGTAACATAGGCGTTCATCCAATGTTAAGACTGGCGCTGCCATCCGGTTCATTGATCGTTGCTCCTTGGCCACTGAGGTCGCCGCGGCCGCCGGCGTTTACCGTCACAGAATTGCTGGTCGTTACCGCCATTATTGGCCTGCTGATTGCGTTGCTGTTGCCGGCTATCGTACGGGCGCGGGATTTGGCGCTGCAAATCGGCTGTGCTTCAAACCTGCGGCAAATCGGCGTCGCGATGCAGGAATATTTCAATGAGTACGGGGGTTATCCCGTGACGAACGATAATATGCTCCCCTTCGGTGGATTCCGCACCAGTACGAGGAGAAACGTTGTTGCACAATGGGGATTTTCCCTGCTTTACAATGAAAGCTTTGGTGTGGTCAATAAACAGATGGTCGATGTTCGACCCGGTATCCTTACGCCCAGTGCGAATGGTATTTCGCTGCTCTTTTCCACGCAGCCAGGCGTGATCAGCCAGGCGAACCAGATAAAGCCGAACTTTTACGATCCCGGCACGGGCCTGCTTGACCGTTGGGACTTTTACAGCGGGTACTGCTACTGGGTGGACCGTGGAACAGGCAGGTCGCCCCCGGGCTCCAACTTTCCAACGGGTTACAGTAAGGCCTACGATATGCGTGTACGTGAGCTTGCGGCTGGTCCCCATCCGAGGTTGCCCAACTACCGCTCCTGGACTTTCTACAATACCCAAACAGGCCACATGCCAGCGGAAAATCCGCAATCCAATCCCGGCGAGCTTCTCGCTTCCGATGTCGCGCTTATAAGCCCACTGGGGCTTTCGCCCGACAAGGCACCGCCGTACATGGGTAAATCAGCGACATGGGGACAGGCCCCAAACGGCCAAGGTTCCGCTTACACACCGGCATCCAACCACGTCGATACATCCAATAACAACTATTTGCCGGATGGCGTGCACGAACTGTATAACGAAGGCGCGGTGGTATGGCAGCCGATGTCACAGGTCAGGGTACGCACAATGGAGAAAGTTTCCTACGGCAAGGGTTTTTACTTCGCGTGGTAACAATTGCCCGTAGCCGCGCGAAGCGTTGGCGACCGCCGCGATCCCGTGCGGAGCTGATGGCCGTGCCAGGCGTGGATCCCCATCGCCCTCAATAATTATTCCAAGCGGAGCGCATCAACAGCTTCGCACCGGTATTCTTCCCCCGGTAGCGCTGGAACCGTGTGGCACCTGGCATCCTGCCGACGGCCGCCTGGTGCCCCGCCCCAAGCCACGATTTCTTGACGCCTGGCGTATGTACGCATGATTAAAAGTGGTACAGCACTTGATGAAAAGTGGGACTTGTATTCACTTCCCAATGATGGGAAAGTGTCTTTCAGCCAGTGACTTGCGTGCTGCACGCGGGTTCAGGCGGTGAGAAAGGATGGTTGATTGCGTCGT
>JAKAEZ010000055.1 GCA_021819825.1 Planctomycetota bacterium | reverse complement strand
ATAGAGCCGGCCGCAAAAGTAGGTCTGTACCGGACGGGTTTTCAAAAAAAATACCGCTTGGCGCTACCGCCAAGGCCACTAAAATATTTTTTCAGCCCCAAAAACCATCCAAAGTGCGAAGGTTGGGATAGCCACCCGAGTTCGCCACTATCACATGCTGAAACATGTGATAGTGTAGCGCAGCAACCATGTTATGAAAGGTGCCGACGTCACGATTGAGGGCCGGTACCACAAAAAGGTCTGTTCTGTCACGGAGATCTGCCGCAAGACAAAGGTCCGTTGCGTCGTAACAGATTGATCCAGTCATTGACCATTTCCGTTTTGGGTCGTTGGAGTTGGTGAGCTCGAACACCCATTGGGCGGGCCTGAACGGTGCGACTTTTAGGTTCTTCTCCTCCTGCGTGAGGTGGTATTTTCCCTGCACGATATATTGGAAGTTCAGGCCGCCAGCGGCTGAGCGAACAGGCAGAATCCACTGCGCAGAGTTGATGAGCTTGCCGCCCGGGCGGCGCGGATGGAAGACGATCCCCGCGCAAACCATGCACCGGTGTTGCCGCGCGAATGGAACCAAGATGGTCTGCACGTCATCCGGATGAACGGCAAGCTCGGGGAGTACCAGTAACTCAAGCCCACTGCCATTTGGATGGTGCGTGCCGCGTACCTGCAACATCCGCCGCACGCCACCAAGGACCGCTGAGAGATGTCGTCGATGCTCCCGGCGTGTGGCGGGATCGGCCAACTGCGAATCATTGGCTTTGAAGCTCGCATGGCTCGGAAATGCAGTCTGCACCACTGCCACGCGCACCTCGTAGAAACTTTCAGCAACCTCGGCAGCGGATCGTTGATTTTTCGGGAGGTCCCTGGGCAGCGTTACTGGTAGAAATGGCGTCCTTGAACTGCGGCCATACATTTTCTCCAATTTCTTGATCCGTTGATTTATCAACTTTGCGAGGTCGCCATCGTTAAAACCCTCCGGCAGGAATACCTCCGAGTCCTGCCGGTCGAAGCCGGGCCATTCCAGGAGGCGCGCCAGTAATGACCCAAGCCAGGATGATATTGGGAGCCAAGCCGGTCCGAAGGCGTTTCTTCCGTTGAAAAGTCCATACCCGCGTGTCAGCCATGCGGATCTGTATGGGCGATATATTCTGAGGTTTGTAGTACGCATTGGGCGCTGGGCTGGAAGCGTAAAATCAGGGCGGCCTGTCAACGCGACTCGCAAAAGCTGCCCGAGTTGGTAGCCTGTCCGTCGTTCCGCGTTCACCCAATTCGGTACCACGAAGCGGGCGTCCGGCGTGGCTCCCCGACTAATTTTGACTGTGAATGCCTTCTTCTCAATGGGAAATTCGGCAGGCTTCAGCTTGCGCCAGTCTTTCGTGATCACAAAAACCTCGGCGGCCGAAATCGCGGCGGTGGAACTGCGCAGCGACTTCAACAGCTTTATAGCAAGACACAGCGCGGCGTATTCCTGCTGGAACGGGTTCAGCGGGGAACGGCCTAGGGAAATGAGGCTGTAAGATGTGGGCTTTTGTGTTTTGTCTTTGTGGTTGGGAAACTCCGAATGGCCAGAGGCACCGTGTGCAATGAACTCGGCACGCCAAAGCTGCTGTTGAGGATCAGGAAGCTTATTCCAGATTGCTTCCGCTAAATCCTGATCCGCCTTGAGCACCTTTAGTACTACATGTCGAGCCAATTCGGGAGCGAGAGCAGGCATTAACCGTAGAAAAGCCATGGCGGCCGAATCCGTCGATTGGTAGTGACGCTGCAGCAGTGTCATTTGTGCAGGGTCGCGGGATGCGTAGAATGCCTCCCCATGAACGGGGTTATCGGATTGGATGCCAACGGTCTCCATGACCAGCAGAAACAGATCAGCCTGCTTTCGCAAGTACCAAGTGTTTCCCGATGCTTTGCATGACCGGGCGAAGTCCGCCAGGGCGTCTCGATATTCAGTTATGTGATTAACCCCACAATCGGCGGGGAGCTGATCTGGATCGGCCACATTGCCGGTCTCCGTTGCACCTGCTCGTAGCAACTCGGCTGCGCAGTAAGTCGCCACAATTGCGGCCCCATTGGCCGGTTTTGAGCCATTACCCATGTGTTGGCTTAGAAGGCCTATGATCATCTTCAGCACCTTGGGATCAGGGCGTAGATCGAGGGCCACTCTCAGAAGCCGTACGTTAGACGGGTCGCCTACCCACCGTTCGATCAGCCGCCGGGAAAAATGGGACGCCTTCTGGTCCAAGTATTGGCGTGAAATTCCATCGCTGAGGTTGTGTTTTCCGTCTGGCTGATCTTCGCTCATCGGTCGGCTTTGGCGAAATACCCTGCGGAAGCGGTGCGCGGAAAATCGGGCAACGGTTGCGTCTTGGACATCCGGAGCGACCTCCGGGAAAGTGTCGCGGAATTTGTCACCGAACTTCATGGGGACGTCCGGTACGGGGGGCAGCAGGTTATCAAGGGTATCCAGTGTTTCCTCTGCCAAGAATAAATCCATCACCCCGGAGGTATTATGCGCAATCCGCTCCATCATCGCTGCCAATGGCCGCTCGCCATTCGCAGATTCCCTGCCAAGTACCACCTGCGCTTTGTCTTTATTTAGCTCAAGTCCGGGGGCGTGCTGGTGAAGATATTGCTCAAATACGGTGAGCACTGCTTCGGACACCCCCTTTTTACTCTGGCCGGGCGCACCCCCTCCAGCGTTGACGACCATTCGCATATCATCCACGTATCGACAATAATCAACCAATTGCCATTTTCTATCGGAATATTGAATGCCGAGATCGGCAATAACGGCCCTATCAAAATCAATCAGCACTGCGTTTGCAAAAAAGCCGCTTGCCACCAATCCCTGCGGCAGTGCAATTGTCTCGAAGTCGAGAATCTTGGGACTTGCTCTGTCTGCGTATGCCCTGACCGCCTCGTGATCCGATGGGTCCCAACGCCAGTCAAAAAAAGACATGAATCGGTCAATGAGCCCCGCCTCGCATTCCGCACCGACAATGGAGCCGACCTTTTCGTGGAGCAATTTTGGCCGGACACGGTCGTAGAATTGCGATAGGTCCGCATGAATGATCGCCCAGTTCTTGCTTTCTTTGAACTTCTCGGCAACGACGGTGCGCGGGCGTGATACGAAGGTTTGATAGTCCTGAAAATATTTACGATACGAAGTGGTCGATCCCCAGCGGAATCGCAATGCGTGGTCCTCACGGCCACACAAAAGGCGATTTCCGTAGCTCACGGTTGTATACGACCCCGGCCTCGCCGATTCACTGCGTGGGTCGCCCAATGTTGTCTCAATTGCATCCGCGAAGAGTATGGCGAAAGCCATCGCGATGATTTGGTCGCGTACTGTCGCGTGGGCCAGTGGGCGTAGTCGCTTCAGGACTTCTAGTCTATCTGCGGCCTCCGTTGTGTTTGCGCCCTGTTCCTTCGTCGGCCTCCAATTTGATTGGGCGTCGATTTCCCATTTTTGGGACTTCGGAGCCAGCACCAGCCTAAGTTCGTTGGGTTTTAGCGCTCTCGTGGCCTTTATCTCAGCGGAGATACTGTGGAGGACACACTCAAGGTCGGCGTTCGTCCGGTCTAATTCAAGAACGTCGGCATACCAATTGTGCTGGCGAATATAGGCCTCGGCTTTTTTCCATGCGGCTACCAACACTGGTTCCGAGGCCAGCGTGTCGACGGTGAGAGGTAGTTTGGTGATGCTCATTTTTATGTTTCCTGTTGCGGGACGGAGAATAGGGTGTCCTGCGGTGGACGTTTGCGGCTGCGGGTGCGGGGGGTGGTTGTTGGGGGAGCGGCCAGCGGGCTGGCCGGCTTAGGGGTGGCCGGTTTAGGGGTGGCTGGCGCGGGGGTGTTGTGGTGTTGGTGGTTGAGTTGCAGGAGGCGGGCGAGGATTTCGTCGCGGGTTTCGTCGGGCCAGCGGTAACGCCAGGGCTTTTTTCTGTTCGAGGTTCGGCCTGCGTTGGATTCGGTTTCAGGCTCATCCTCATAATCGAGAATGAATTGGCAAACAGGTTGAATGTCAGCCCAGCCGTAGGCTTTCAGCACCGCACAATCCAATTGCTCATGCAGTTCACGCAGCGTGACAATATCGGCGGAGGATTCGGCGGGGTTGTGGAAGCGGTTGTAGGTTTCCGTCAGCCCCTGATTGTTGCGTATCATTAATTGCGCGCGAAATTCGTAGTAGGTCTTTCCGGCGTACTCTAAATCAGGATTATCGAGGAAGTTCGCCGGGAAGGGGAAGGTTTCAAAGCAGTCCGTGGGAGTGTAGCGCATGTCATCCTTCATAGACGAAGCGAGTACCCTCGCCCAAATCTCGTGAATACGGGATTGCAGGATGGCCAGAGCACTGAACTGTTCCAGTGCGATGATGACGGTGGAATCAGCGTAGACCATGTTGTTGGGAAGGAACGTCGGGGCAAGATGCTGTGTCACGCGCGTAATTGCCAACACGCGGCTAAGGCCGGTGATGGTGGAATAGAGTTCCGGGCGAGCACACCAATATTTCCACCACTCGTTTACCATCCTCGGATATTTCGCGGCATCCTGTCGCATCCGCTCCGGCTTCACTTTCGCTTCCACAATCGCCAGTAAATCCGGCCAGGCGGCGGCTTGTTCGAGGGCCATTTCCCCAAAGTCGATGGTATAGCGGTGATGGGCATGGGTGGGGCTGGTGCAGATTTCCTCCCCGCCGATGTAAGGGAAAATGCGTTCGGCGTTGCGCGGGTCTTTGGCGATCAGCCGGTGCATTTCCGCGAGCGATGAGGCAATGCCTTTGGTATCAGTATCGTCAAAGGTGAAGCCCATGCCCAGAAGAATGCTGCCCTGAAAACTTTTCCCGGCATTGGCCATGAGCCGATTCGGGTCGTCGTGGCCGCCGGCGTGAAATAAAAATGCGGTAATCTGATCGACCGTGCGGCCATCAAGTTCGCAGGACGGTGGCGGCAACCCCGGGCGATTTTTGAATATATGCACAATGCTGACCACCACCGCGGCCTGACCGGGCCATTTATAGCGGCGGCGGGCGCAATAGATGCTTCCGCCGTGGGTGCAAATATAACGCAGGCCGGTGGAACGCGTATCGCCCTGGGCGATGGTGTTGGTGGCAATCAGGCCCATGGTGCCTCCGAGGCGCAGCAAATTAAAAGCGCGGCGAAAAAAATGGGCGGAGACATCGGTGTTGCCGTTGGATTGTTCATGAATGGCGGCAAGAAAATCCGGGTAGAATCTGCGATTACCGGCGATTAGGGTATTTTTACCGGCAAAGGGTGGGTTGCCGACAATGACATCAAAACCGCCATTCTCACGGTCAAACACTTCGGGGAATTCCACCTCCCAGTGGAAGGGAAGCACCGGATTGGCACCCGCACGTAAGGTGGCGACAACATCACCCGGGCGCAGGGACATGTCACCAGTGCGGAGATAGGCAGCCAGGCGGTTGACATACTCATCGCGGGCGGCCTGGCGCTTTCGGCCATTTTCCGCGGAGAAAAAGGCGGCGGTAATGACATCGCCAAAGAACCGCACGCCGTTGGTGGTCTGATCCGCCTCCGCGAGTTTGGCGGATTTGATGGGATGAGGTACATGATCTCCGGCGGCAAGAATTTCTTTTCGCAGTGCGATGGCTTGTCCAATGCAGCTATCAATATGTTCCTGACCGAAGATTCGCTGGTTGGTGGGCAGCCAATGGCCATCGGTAATCTGCCGCCGGGTCAGACCGACAAGGGAATCGCCACAGCGCAGCACATGGTCCAGAAATGTGAACGGATGATTTTTGGCCAATGTGGCCAGCCAGAGGGACAGCCGGGCCAGATCAACGGCCATGGGGTTGCGGTCAACACCGTACAGGCATCTCTGCGCGACGATGCGGCGGGCGTGGAGGATTTCATCTTCATCCGGGGGGATGATCGGCTGACGGTTATGGGTATGCCAGGCTTTGACCACCTCATCAGCCAACTGGCGGCAGGCTTCCACCAGAAACGCGCCGGAACCCATGGCGGGATCACAGATTTTCAATTCCAGAATATCTTCCGGTGTGGGCCTCTGTCCCATAGCGGCAAGCATGGGAGCCAGTGCTTTGCGGACAATGGGTTCGGTCAGAGCGCGGGGCGTGTAGTGCGAGCCGGAACGGCGGCGTTCATCGGTGGGACTTAGCAGCATGGTGCCGGCCGGTACAGGTGCCGGGGTAATGTCACGGGCGATTTTCTTTTGCAGAGCCTCCAGAAGTTGGTCGACCGTGGCGGCGGCTTTGACGGATTGTGCCGCCTGGCCGGTAAGGTCGTGGCCGGTCTGCTGTTTGATCCAGCCGGCACGCCTGGACGCTTCCATGCCAAGCGTGGCGGCAAGATTCAGTACCGTTGGAGCACCGTGGGCACCGGTCGGGCGCAGGATAATTGAGGGGCCATCAGTGAGCATAAGCTCAAAGCCGATCATGGTTTCATAGACACTGCCGATCTGTTCGACATCCAGCGTGCGATAGCTCAAACGCTGGCCATCCAGCAGCATGAGTTTTTCCAGGACGCGGTAGACGATCTGATCGGAAATGCGCGGCAGATCAGCGGGTGTCGAGGGATCATGGTCCGCGTGGTCGGTTCGGCCTCCAAGAAACGGGTAGGCCGCAGGATCAAAAAGGTAGCCTTCGCGGGCGGGAATGGATAATTCCGGATCATTCACGCCGCCATGGATGAGGCGAAACAGCACCAGCAGTTGCGCCCAGGCACCGTAGCGCTGCTCCATGGTATCCGGGTACAGGGCATAATCGGCCCGTAAGCGGTCAAACAGGCCGCAGACGGAATAATGGTTGCTGTAAAGCGGGGAGGATGAAATCAGGCCGCGATCTTCGGCGTAGAGCAGGAAAACCAGGCGCAGCAGTACCGTGAGAATTCCTTTGTAGATTTGTTGCGGATTGGTGGAAAGGAGGTGTCCGTCCTATGAACCCCGTCTTCCAATGCGGGTGAGGATATGAGAATCTGTTGGCGTCGCAAGCAAAAGGAGACAAGCGATGTCGATGGAATGTGTTGGACAGCCGGCCCCGGTCTCAAG